>NZ_JAMYFE010000135.1 GCF_024129865.1 Stieleria tagensis
CAACTTCAAAACTCACGCTTCGGGTTACCAAAAACCAATGCCCGACGCGAAAGCGCTGGCTTCAACGGCGCTGGTGTGGAGGATTTATCCGACTTGGGTGAGGGTTTTCTGCGAAGAATAAAGCTGGTCGGATAAATCCTCCACACCAACTTGCGACCGGCTCACTCAATCAACAGCCCGGTCAGCGAGGGATTTAGGGGATTGACGAGATCCCTCACTCACGCGTTTTGAAGTTGCCCTTCTATCGCAACCCGACGCGTCAGCGAGGGATTTAGCCGGTTGATGGGATCCCTCGCTCACGCTTCGAGTTACCAAAAAACGACACCCCACGCAAAAACTTTTGCGTTTGCTGACAGATTCGACGGGGCGATTGCGTGTAATCTGCTGGTTTAACTTGCCTTTCAGAAAACGAGTCAAATTTGGCGGTTCCAGAAACAAGACCGAGCATCCTGATTCGGCTTCGCGACCACTCGGATCGTGAAGCCTGGCGACATTTCGAAGAAGTCTATCGCGGCGTCATTCGGAACGTTGCGATTCGGTTCGGAATGCAGGAGGCCGACGCGGCGGACCTGGGCCAGGAAGTTTTGATTCGCGTCAGCAAAGGCATCGGTGGATTTGATCCTGATCTCAATCAAGCCAAATTCCGCACTTGGTTGGGGCAGGTCATCCGCTCGGCAGTTGTCGACCATCATCGGCGCCGACCGCGTGAACAGGGCAGTGGGTTAACGGAAATTCACGACCAACTGGCTCAGTTGGTCGACCCGGCGGATCATTCTTCGTTCGATCAAGCCATTCGTAGCGAATGCCAGAGCGAAGTGTTTCGCTGGGCGGCTCGAAGGATTCGTGGCGAGTTTGCGGAGTCCTCCTGGCTTGCGTTTTGGCGAACTTCTGTGGAGCAGCAACCCGTTGAAACAGTCGCTCGAGAACTCGGTCGAACCACCGGCGCGGTCTACACCAGCCGTTCTCGCATCATGAAACGGTTGCGCGAAGAAGTCTGTCTGTTTGACCAAGATCCGATCGCCGACGACGCGGAAGCGTCAAAGGAGAACAGCGGTGATGACGCCTGATCTACATCCCGACGCGGAGCGTCTGCAGCTGCACCTGCGAGAACAATTGCCAGTCGATCAGGCCGATGCGATCGAGGCTCACCTGGGCGATTGCCAAACGTGCCAAAGCCGGATCGAATCGATGGCTGCCGAGCAGGGCTGGTGGCAAGCACTACCGAGCTGCCTGTCGGATCCTGAAATGGCGTCCAGCAGAACAACCAATCCGGGCCTGTCCACAGCCTCGCCGGATGAGCTTTGGTTTGTCGAAAACCAACAGATCCAAAAAATTCTTGCGCCGACCGATGATCCCAGCAAAATCGGTCGGTTGGGCAGCTATGAAGTGGTGGGAATCGTGGGGGCGGGCGCCACCGCAGTGGTTCTCAAAGCGTTGGATGGAGCGTTGAACCGTTTTGTCGCCATCAAATTATTGCGTCCCACGTTGGCGGCATCCGCGATCGCCCGGCAACGATTCGCGCGGGAAGCCCGTGCGGCGGCTTCGATCGTTCATGAAAATGTTATCGAAATTCACGGTGTCAGCGAAGTCGACGGCCTGCCGTATCTGGTCATGCCATACGTGCGCGGCGAATCACTTTCCAAACGGATCGAACGCTCCTGGCCCCTGTCCACCGAAGCGATGTTGCATATCGCTTGCCAAGTTGCCGACGGCCTGGCAGCAGCCCACGACAAGGGACTGATCCATCGCGATGTCAAACCCAGCAACATTCTGTTGGGTGACGGCGTGGAACGATTGAAACTGACCGACTTTGGACTGGCCCGCGCCGTTGATGATGTCGGCTTGACCCGATCGGGCACGTTGGCTGGAACGCCCGAATACATGTCTCCCGAACAGGCACGCGGCAACTCAATTGATCATCGGACCGACCTGTTCAGCTTGGGAAGCGTGCTGTACGCCATGTGCACGGGACGCCCCCCTTTCTCATCGGACAGTTGCTACGGAGTTCTGCGCCGTATCGTTGAGGAACAGCCGCGGCCGATTCGCGAGTTCAACCCAGAAGTCCCGGATTGGCTATGCCAGTTCATCCAACGATTGATGGAAAAGGACCGAGATCAGCGTCTGGATAGCGCAACCACCGTGGCGACAAAGTCACGGCAATGTCTGAACCATCTGCGTGATCCACATCAAAGCTTGCCGGATGATTTGCGTCCGAGGAAGAATCGATTTCCAAAACCAATGATGATCGGCCTGATCGTTTCAGCGGGGATCAGTCTTCCGATTCTGGCCGCTGCCATGATGTGGACGGTCGATCAAACAGACTCGCCGCCCGTCGCGCCTCGATCCGCTGCCGAAGTGACAACGTCGCTTCGGCCCCCGGAGACTTGGGAGGACGGTGTTGGCGCAATCCTTGATGACGTCGGTCGACAGTTGGCCGAATTCGACGAACTACTTCCACCAACCGATTCAGCTGGAAACAATCAATGAGAAAACTATTTGCGATGCTCGCCATGATCGGCGCGTCAGGATCACTCAACGCATTGGCCGACGAAAACTACACCGAATTTCTGCGTCAGGCTGAAACCATCGCGGAACAATATCGCGATGACTCAGCCGACTCGGAACAGAAAGCCGATCAACAGTCCGAGATCCGGTCACTGGTCACAAAGAGCTTCGACGTCAGGCAAACATCGCAGCGAAAGCAACTGGAACAGATGCGAGAACAGCTTCAAAAGGCTGAAGCGGCGCTCGATGCTCGCCAGACGATCCGTGACCGCATCATTGCGAGAAAAGTCGAGGACTTGCTGTCCGGGCAACCGGCTGATTGGAAAGCCGCGACCGAAAAGAACGAACACGCGTTTGATGTGATCGGCATGGGCGACACCGTTGCGATCTACCTGGAAGGCGTCGTGCCCTACAATCGTCCCAACCAGCCACCGACTCCACCCCAGGTCAACCTGCTGAAATCGGGACGCTTGGTCACGGGCTATCCGTTTGCGGTCGGCTCCGACGGTGCAATCTCGATGCCGCTGATCGACCTGATTGAAATTGCTGGCCTGACGGTACGAGAAGCCGAACGGAAAATTTCCCAAGCGTACATTGAAGCCGACATACTGCGCCCCGAACGGGCGCGTCCCACGCTGACATTGATCCCCAAAGAAGAAGCCAAATTCAGTGCCATCGGTGCGACCGACGTTTCCATCGCGGCGAGAGAGCCTGAGGCTGCGGCGGTCACAATGAATTTGCCCGTGTTTGCGGGTTCAGCAAACGCGGGGTCTTTTGAAGACACCTACGGTCGGCTGAACAAGGCTCGTGAACTGGCCGAGGAGATTCGTTTCAAACAGAAAACCATCGAGGACTACCGGCGACAACTCGAGAAGGGAGTCAGCGAAATTCAGAAGCCCCAATACAATCGGGTCATCCCTGATCTCGAGAAAAAAGTGGCGACAGCGCGATTCCGGTTGGAGCTGGAAAGAGACTACATCGCTGATGTACTCAAGCGATTGGACACCGAGCTCCAGGCGCAGCAGTTGCTCGTCCAGCAGGCCCAGCAGGACTACAATCTAACGGAGGAGCTGTTTCTAACCGGAGCGGTCACTCCCAGCAGTCGCTCCCAATCGCGTTCCAAGTTAGATCAAAAGAAAGCTGAACTGCAGATGGCCGAACAAAAAGCGTCTCAGTTCAAAAAGATCTCCGAGCGATGGAAAACGATCGTCGGCGATTCCCTGGATGCAAACGTGCAATCAAAAGAGCGTGTAGATGAACGGGGCGGCCGGTGAATTGGTGATGAAGGCCAACACCACCAGCAGCAACAACACGACTAGGATCGGCGTCAGCCACCACTTTTTGTTGTAGCGTACGAACCAGATGAATTCTTGCAAAATCCCGGGATCGGTTCCCTCGGCGATCGATTCAAACGACTCCGTCGGGCCATCGACCGAATCGTCGTCTGCGTCGTTAGAAGGTTCGTCGGGCGTCGCCATTGTCAAAAGGTCCGGAAGTAGGAAGTGGGGTCTGAAGGCAGATCGATGGACTGCCAATTCGTCTTCGCATCCTGATCGTTGTGGCGAATCGATTTGCCGGAGAAACGAAACCAAACCGAGATCGGTGTCAGCACAACAAAGTAAACCACTGCCAGGACCAACACCGTGGCGGTCCACCGGATCGGAAAGGTGATCGCTTGAAAAACCGAAATCAAAGTCGGCTGAGAGCCCGGCAGTAAATAATACACCAATGCGACGATGCAAGCGACAATCACCAACCCGCCGGTCAACCACGGCGAACCGACGGCACGCCACATGATCCAGCTGAGCATCAACAAGGCCGTCGCGATGGCAACGCCAAAGTAACGCTGCTGTGAGTCGGTAACTGCGTTCATTGATCTTTTTTCACTAACAAACAATTCTCGATCACCACTGCATCCATTTCGGTGTTCATAAAACACCGGTACGCATCCTGCGGTGAACCGACGATCGGCTCACCACGGACGTTAAAACTGGTGTTGATCAAAACCGGGCACCCGGTTTGGCGGTGAAACTCGGCAAGCAATGCGTGGAATTGGGGGTTCGGTTCTCTGCCAACGGTTTGGACCCGGGCCGAGCCGTCGACGTGCGTGATCGCAGGCAACGAATCACTCTTGGTCTGGCAAACCAACAACATGTACGGGCTGACATGCCCCGCGGACAAATCAAAATAGTCGCTGACATGGTCTGCCAAAACCGCAGGCGCGAACGGCCGAAACGATTCACGAAACTTGATCTTTAAATTCATCGTCGATTGCATGTCGCTACGGCGGGGATCTCCCAAGATGCTTCGATTGCCAAGCGCCCGCGGACCGAATTCAGCACGTCCGGCGAACCTGCCCACGACCTGTCCCTGGGCCAGCAAAGTGGCCGTCCTTCGATCGAGTTCCGCCGGATCCGAAATCAGCTGATAAACCGCATCGTTCCGGTCAAGCACGGCTCGCACTTGTTCGCCAGTGAACTCCGGTCCCAGCAGGCTTCCTTGCTGTGAATCGGTTGCCACCGCATGGCGTGGTTTGTCCAACAATTGGTGCCAGATCAATTGGGCAACCCCCAAGGCTCCGCCGGCATCGCCAGCGGCGGGCTGAATCCAAATGTTCTCAAAAGGCCCTTCACGCAACAGCCGGCCATTGGCGACACAGTTCAGCGCCACGCCACCGGCCAGGCACAGATTGCTGGTTCCGGTTTTTTGGTGCAGGTAGTTCGCCATGCGCATCACAATCTCTTCGGCAACGACTTGAATCGATGCCGCCAGGTCTTGATCGAGTGATTCGATTTCGCTGTCCGACTGGCGTGACCCACGACCAAACAAGCGATGAAACTTGCTGGTCGTCATCCGCAAGGTTTGGCAATACCCAAAGTAGTCAAGGTTCAAACGGAACGATCCGTCGTCGTAAATCGTGACCAATCGATCGCGGATCAAATCCACATACTTGGGTTGGCCATAGGGCGCCAGCCCCATCAACTTGTATTCACCGGAATTGACGCGGAAGCCACAGTAATACGTGAACGCGGAATACAACAAACCCAGGGAATGCGGAAACCGTATTTGTTCACTCAATTTGATGCGTTGGTCTTCACCGAAACCGAGCGTGCTGGTCGACCATTCACCGACACCATCAATCGTCAGGATCGCGGCTTGTTCAAACGGCGAAGCATAAAATGCGCTGGCGGCATGCGACTGGTGGTGATGGCAAAAAACGATGCGACGACGGTATCGCTTGCCGAGACCGCTACGGATTTCACGTCGCAGATGCAACTTCTGTGATAGCCAGTTCGGCATCGCGTTCCAAAACGAACGAAAGCCGCGGGGAGCAAACGACAAATAGGTCTCAAGCAGTCGATCAAACTTGAGCAACGGTTTTTCATAGAAACCGACATAATCTAAATCGCTGGGCGTGATCCCGGCTTTGGCCAAGCAATACTCGACCGCGTGTTTGGGAAAGGATGCGTCGTGTTTTTCGCGTGTGAAGCGTTCCTCCTGCGCCGCGGCGACGATCTGCCCATCGATCAACAACACCGCAGCGGAATCGTGATAGAACGCCGATATCCCCAGAATCGCCGTCATCGATTCATCTCGGTTGCGAAATCAATCAACCGCAGCGGCGGCAATTGGTCGGCAAGTCCCGGCAATGCTGCGTCAACTACCCCACGCTCAGCCAACTCCGTGATCGACAGACCATCCTCGATCGCACAGGACTTCAGTAACACCAATTCGTCGGCGGCAAGCATGATCGCCAACCATCCGGCGATCGCATCGGTTGTCGTCGTCCAATCCTCCGGAAGCGGTGGATCGTCGCCAGATTGATAAAACGAATCAACGGCGACCAGCGTGACACTTGATTGCGACTGGCTGCCGACCACCGCAGAATTGCTGGCCTGGGATTTCAATCGCTGGAACTGTTGGCGGGTACTGCACGTCGACCACTGACTCAACTGGGCCGACGTCCATTCAAACGTGGTCCGCAGCAATCCCACACATTGCCAATGCACCCAGCTTGGATCCGCAGGATGTCTGGCGTCCAATCGGCGAATCGCATCAATCAATTCGCCACCACCAACGATCGCGATGGTTTGGGCAGGCGGCTGTGATTGAAGCCATGATTGCAGTGTCTCGATCAATGATTCTTGCAGCAACAAGCTGCCACCGATTTTTAGAACGCGTCGCATGTGGAATTGAATCAGGAACTGACGATGGGACTGCGTACAGCATAGTCACTTTCATCAGACCACAATTGCGCCACGGCATAGGCCGGACAACAACGTGACAAGGTTGTTCCCAACAGCGTCGGTAGTGAGATGATGGTGGTGTCGGAATCTTGCGCGGGCAACAGGTCATCGGCATGTCCGCTGATCACCACCGTCCCTAGCTGTCCAGTTCCCCGCTGTTCCAACCCGGACATCGCCCCGGCAATCAACTGCTGGGCGCGTCGATGAACCTGCCCAGCCGAATCCACCATGGCCGCCAACGATGCGGTGCGGTGATCGAGTCCGATCATGCGTGCGAGTCGATTGGCAGCATGAAAACGATCGCGTGGTTTCCCATCGGCCGACGCCAAATCGTCCGGGGCTTCGATTTGATACTGCAGCAACAGTCGCACATCATCCATCGTCGCAAACACTTCACGCATCACCGGCACCGAGCGTCCCTCGTACAGCAGGCTGTCGACGATTGAGCACACCGGAGTCCGGCCGCCACCCAAATACACCAGCGACTGTTCGCACAAGCGGTCATAGTCCGTCCGACTGGTGGTCGCGACGCAACCGTCACGCAAAGGGATCAAATCGGTTGTGGTCGAACCAATGTCAACCAACAATCCATCCGCCGCGATCGAACGTGCAACATAGGTTGCCAACGCATGCCAGTTCGACGCGGCGACAACGTCGGTTTGCTGTTTCGCCGCAATCACATCGTGGAACCGGCCATCGACTCCATAGAAAACAGGCGCCGGCAATTCTAGAGCAGCGGTGGCTTGGCTCACCTGGTCGACGATCTGTCGAACCCCCACGGCGCGATCCAGAAAACAATCGGCTAGCTCGCCGGTCATCGTCACTGCGACTCGTTCGGCCGCTGGAAAAGCCGATAACTCGGCAATCAACCGATCGGCCAACTCGTCGGGATGCCTCCAAAGCGGAAACTCGCTCGCGGTAGCATGCCCACTGAGATCAGCCAGCTTTAGATTCGCGCCACCGATATCCATCGCGACGATGGAATTCGCCCCCGCAGTCAACTTCAGGCCACCGCGGGCGAATCAATCGTGACCGTGCCGTCGGGTTTCCAACGAACCGAATCCACCGTGGCTTTGCAACTGACCGGACCGGTTTCCAGATCGAACAGTCGGGCGGCCAGGTTACCGTGAATCATTTCTCGCAGCCCGACATACGAGGTCGTCAGTCGCGGATTGATCTCAATCACATAGTCGTCGCTGGATTGATCCCCCAGGATCAAATCCAAGCCGACAAACCCCCGGGCGGTCGGCGGCATCGCCGCGATGGCACGCGAGGCCAATGCGGTGGCGCGTCGTTGGGAATCGTCGTCCAACGGCCCACAGCCACCGATGTAGCGGCATCCGCTGGGCCGAATTTCTTGTGAAACGGCGGGCAAGAAGGTTTGGTAGGCACCGGAGGAGAGCAACGCGATCGAGACGTTCTTGCCAGACACCCAGGCTTGCAACAACGAGTTGTCACACATCGATTGTCGTGCCTGGTCCAAATCACTAAAGGTCTGAATCGCTTGTGTGCCACAGCCATCGCGTGGTTTGACCACATAGCGACCATGGCCCTGAAGCTGCTCGGACATCCGATCATCTTCGTTGGCCAAATAGGTCGGATGGGCAACACCGGCGGCGTGCAACAGTTGGGCCGTCAACAATTTATCACTGGCAACCCGCAGGAAATCGCCGCTGCAGGCGACCACTTCAATCCCGCTGGATCGCAGCAACGCGACGCCTTTGGCCAACACACCATCACTTTCCGGAGCGATCACAAGCGCAGCATCACAGCCCTTAGCTGCGGCAACCCACTGGGCCCATAGGTGACCGTCGCTATCAAACGAGACCACTTCACTGCGATCGAACTTAATGCCGAAGCGATCTTCGACGATGACCGTGGTTTCGGCAAATTCCGACAGATCTTCGACGAGCGCGCGAAGCATCGATTCGCCTTCTTGTCGCAGCCCAGCAGGAATCTGGTCCGTCGACAATTCAGCGAATCCGCCACCGCAAATGTATTCTCCGACGAAAATCTTCAAGTCACGGTCCTGTTCTTCGAGGCTCGGGCAACGAATTAAAAAATTCCCAGATGATCGCGAGCTTCATCGGTCATTCGGTCCGGCGTCCAGGCCGGTTCCATCACAACCTTGACCTCGCACGATTCCACCTCTTCGACTTCTTCGGCCGCCGCCTTGGTGCCGGCAACCAATTGTGGACCCGCCGGACACATCGGGCTGGTCATCGTCATTTCGATCTGGACGTCGTGACGCCCGTCTTCTTTTTCGTCACCGACCGTGATCAAGTAGATCAAACCCAAGTCGACGATGTTCACGTACAACTCGGGATCGATGACCTGTTTCAGCGATTCACGGATTTTGTCTTCAGCAACAGCCATTTCGTATGCGTGTCCCAGGTTATTCGTATTCGCGAACTTGACGTGCGATCGCGGCCCCGAGAGCCTCGCGAACGCTTTCGATGGTGATTCTGTCAAAGATTTGTTGGAAGAACCCCGTCACAATCATACGGGTTGCTTCCTTGCGAGTAAAACCGCGGCAGCGGGCATAGAAGATTTGTTCCTCGTCAACCTGTGCGGTGGTGCTACCGTGGGTGCAGCGCACGTCGTCGGCTTCGATCTCCAAACCGGGAATCGAGTCGGCGCGGGCGGAATGCGACAGAATCAAGTTGTCGTTTCGTTGATAGCCGTCCGTCTTTTGAGCCTCCGGATCGACTTTGATCATACCACGCCAAACGGTGCGGCTTTGATCCTGCTGGGCAGCCTTGTACAAAAAGTCACTACGGCAACTTTCGGCACGGTGATACTGCTGCGTGTGGTACGCCAGATGCTGGCGGCCTTCGGTGAACATCACGCCGTTGACTTGGCTGTTGGCACCGGCGCCGACCAGGTCGACCGACTGGTTAACCTTTGACAGGTGCGATCCCATCGCCGCCAACGTCCACTGCAACGTGCAATCGCGACCGATGATCGCTTTCTGCTGTGCAAAGTGATAGGCCTTGTGACCGAATTCCTGCAGGTTCACATACCGCAGGTGCGATCCAGCTTTCTGGATCAATTCGATCGAACCCAGATGCAAGCCACCGGCCTTGGGATCGGTGCTGTTGGATTCGTGCAGCACCGTGGCTTCGGCACCGTCTTCCAACACGATCAAGGTGTGTGTGGTGTCCGTCCCGCCATCGGTCAGGATCGATCCGATGTGCAAGGGCCGATCGATGACCACGCCACGGGGAACGTACAGAAACTGGCCGCCGGTCATGAACGCGGCGTGCAGCGCGGCAAACTTGTCGTGGTCCGGATCAAACGCGGTGAACAGGTAGGGGCGCACCAGTTCGGGATGCGACTGTGCGATTTCCGACAGACTGCCGAACACGACGCCCTTGGCCGCCAAATCATCATCCAAACTGGATTGAGTGATACAGCTATCGATCGTCTCGATGCGACCGCCCAGTTTGACGCCGTCGACCAATTGGTGCGGGGCATCCTGGACCGACGGCGTCGGTTCTGCGGTCGGCAAGACCGGCAACCCGTACTTGCCCAATTGGAACATCCGGATGTCGGTGCGGATCCATTCTTCGTGACGGCGCTCGGGCCACTGCATGGCCTGGGCGTGGTCGAACGCTTCGCGGCGCAGCGTCGTTAGCCAATCCGGCTCCGACTGGCTGGCCAACAACGCATCAAACCCGGCCGGGTCCCATGCGAGAGAGGTGGTTTGTGACATGAAAATAAAGTGTTTGAATTTTGATACGTATTGACAGGCGGAACGCCCATCCCATGGATCGATCTGAATCCCCTAGCCGACGCTGCCTTCCATTTGCAATTGGATCAAGCGGTTCATTTCGATCGCGTATTCCATTGGCAATTCTTTGACCAACGGTTCGATGAAACCGTTCACGATCATCGTGCTCGCTTCCTGTTCAGTCAGCCCGCGTGAGAGCAGGTAGAACATTTGCTCTTCGCCGATCCGCGACACACTGGCTTCGTGTCCGATCTGGACGTCTTGTTCCGCGACTTCGATGTACGGGTACGTGTCGCTGCGGCTTTCCGAGTCCAAGATCAAGGCGTCGCAAACGACACTGTTCTTGCTGTGGTGCGCCCCGGGCATGACCGAAACCAAACCGCGGTAACTGCTGCGTCCGCCGTTCTTGCTGATGCTCTTACTGACAATTTGCCCGGTGGTGTGGGGCGCTTCGTGAACCAGTTTGGCACCAGCGTCTTGGTGTTGTCCGGCGCTGGAAAACGCGATCGACAAAATCTCGCCACGGGCACCCGGTTCCATCATGTGAACCGCCGGGTACTTCATCGTCAACTTGCTACCCAAGTTGCCGTCGACCCACTCCATCGTTGCATCACCGTAGGCGTAAGCACGCTTGGTGACCAAGTTGTAGATGTTGTTGGCCCAGTTTTGGATCGTCGTGTATCGGCAACGCGCATTGCGTTTAACGACGACTTCGACCACCGCACTGTGCAAGCTTTCGGTGCTATACATCGGCGCCGTGCAGCCTTCGACGTAATGCACGTTGGCACCTTCGTCGACCAAAATCAACGTCCGTTCGAACTGGCCCATACTTTCCGCGTTGATGCGGAAGTAAGCCTGCAAGGGGAAATCGATCGAGACGCCTTTGGGGATGTAGATGAACGACCCACCGGACCAGACGGCGCTGTTGAGCGCGGCGAACTTGTTATCCTCTGGCGGAATGATTTTGCCAAAGTACTCGCGTAACAGTTCAGGGTGTTCGCGGACGGCCGTGTCGGTGTCGGTAAAGATGACACCTTTTTTAGCCAAATCCTCTTCCAGCGATCCGTAGACGACTTCGCTTTCGAACTGGGCTTTCACGCCGGCCAAGAATTTCTTCTCGGCTTCGGGGATCCCCAATTTGTCAAACGTGTCTTTGATCTCCTGGGGGACATCTTCCCAAGTCCGCCCCTGGCCGCTCGTCGGTTTGAGGTAGTAATAGATGTCCTGGAAATCCAGATCGATCGCACCACCCCAGGTGGGCGTCGGTTTGGATTCGAAAATTTCCAGCGAACGCAGCCGGAACTCGCGCATCCAATCCGGCTCATTCTTGATATCCGAAATCTGGTTCACCGTGTCCCGACTCAAGCCTTTTTCGGCTTTGAAGACACCCGTCGTTTCGGTGCGGAAATTGTACTTGTTGATTTCGCCAAGTTCTGGTTTGGCGGGTGCGTCGGTTGACATATGACGTATCTCCGATGGGGAGGTTTGATGTGATTCGTTGTAGGATTCGCGGCAGCGGGTTACGCCAAAGCTTCTTCCGTTTCTTCGCCCAGCATTTCTTCATTGGCCGCAGCGGCGTCGGGGTACGCTTTGCGAATCCGATCGTAGCCGTGACGATGCAATTCTTCGGCCAATTCCGGTCCACCGGTTTCGACCAATCGGCCGCCCAACATCACGTGCGTGAATTCCGGCGGGTTGTGTTCCAGCAATTTGTCGTGGTGGGTGATGATCAGCAGCCCCATTTTTTGGTGACCGATGTCAGCGATCGACTCGCTGGCCAATCGCACCGCGTCGGCATCCAACCCGGAATCGGTTTCGTCCAGGATCGCGAACTTTGGTTGCAACATCGCCAACTGCAGAATTTCAGCGCGTTTCATTTCGCCACCGGAAAAGCCGTCGTTGACGTAGCGGCGGGCGAACTCGCTGTCCATCCGCAGGTGCTCCATCTTTTCCTTTAGCTCTTTGCGGAACTCACGCATCGGGATCAGTTCCTCGCCTTCTTTGCGATCCGGGCGACGGACGTTGGTGGTCGCGTGACGTAGGAAGTCCGCCATCTTGACACCGGGAATGGCCATCGGGCGCTGGAACGCCATGAAAATTCCCGCTCGCGCCCGCTCGTCGGGCGCCATCGCCAGCACGTCTTCGCCGTCCAGCGTGATCGTGCCTTCGGTGATCTCGTAACCGGGGTGCCCCATGACCGCCAAACCGAGCGTGCTTTTGCCGCTACCGTTGGGGCCCATCAAGGCGTGGGTCTCGCCGTGATTGATCGTCAGGTTGACGCCTCGCAAGATCGGTTTGTCGCCGACGGAAACGTGCAAATTTTCGATTTTCAGAACGTGTGTCATAGCTGATTCAGGAAGTTTGCTTAGCGGAAAATGGGTTCTATGAATTGTTTTGTTGAGGCGTCGGCGAAAACTGGCAGCAGGAATCGCCATCCAATCGACATTGACTCAGGTGGACCGGATTGCCCAGCGCCTCGGACAACACCTGTTCCTCTAGGCGACACATCGAATGGTCGTCCGTATTGTCGGCCAGCGTCGGGTAGGGACAGGCACTGATGTCCAACACCGGCAACTCGCCGGCGGAAATCACGTCGCTGCAGACACGGCGTGCCGACAACAACTGTGACAACACTCGCATCCGTTCTTCCAGCGGCGCCGATCCGTCTAACTGGGCGGCATATTGTCGACCAAGCCGTGTCGCGACGCTGCGAAGCAACTGATCTCGCAGATCCAGATCTTCGATCGCCAACAACTCGTGCCACATCGCCTCGGCCAATTCGGTCGAGTCCGCGCCGTTGATCCGTCGCCCACGATCAGTGATTCGATAACGGTACGTCGGACGACCGCGACCTGAAACCACCTTCTCACGCTCGATCAATCCCCGCTGCAGCAACCGCTCGACCCGCTGGCGGACCGCCGTGGCGGTCACACTGAGTGTCTCGGTCAGTTCGCCCACGCCCACCAATTGACCATCGCGCATCGCCAACAACAGCTCGCGATCGACCGAGCGTACTGGACCGCTATCGGACTGGCTGTGGCCGTTGATGGTGCCGGCTGAATTCGGCTGCATGACATGGCTGGGGTGAAAGTGGACGGTCAATGACTACTGACCACTGTTGCAGCCCAACCTATTTTTGACAACCTGCGCTGTGAAAAATACCCAATGAATCATCCTAGCGTGCCCTTAACGGGGATTTCAGCCCCGTTCCGGGATTCAGGCCAGCCATTAAAAACAGCCTGCCTCGGGCCGCCGGTTGGACAATTGGCCGACAATCCTCGCCCGCTTCTGCCCACAAGCCCCCTCATCATTCGATCGCTCGATTGTTACTATCGAACGTTGCCGACGCGGCATAGAAGCCGTCCCACCGATCCAAAAATCTCTCCCTAGAGCCAGAAACGATGAAAGCTGTCGCGGTTACCCCGGGCACCCCCAATAGCGTTCACTTGACCGATATCCCCGAACCGTCCCTGGATCAAATCCCCCACGGCAAAGGCGTTTTGGTGAAAACACTGAAAGTCGGAGTCGATGCGACCGACCGGGAAATCAACGAAGCGCTCTACGGCAACGCCCCTAAGGGTGACGACTACCTAGTCATTGGCCACGAATCCTTTGGCATCGTCGAAGCCGTCGGCCCGAACGTGCACCGCGTCAAACCGGGCGATTACGTCACCGCCACCGTCCGCCGCCCCGGCGGGTCGATCTACGACATGATCGGCACCAACGACATGACCAGCGAGGAAACCTATTACGAGCGCGGCATCAACCTGCGCCACGGTTTCATGACCGAAAAATTCGTGGATGAAGAGGAATACATCGTCCGCGTCCCCGAGGGTCTGAAGCACCTGCACGTGCTGCAGGAACCGATGAGCTGCGCGGCCAAGGCCGTTCAGCAAGCCTTCGAAGCCCAGCAGCGGATGAAGGTCTGGCGACCGGAACTGGCGTTCGTGCTGGGATCCGGCCAAATCGGGCTGCTGACCACACTGATCCTGAAATTGCGTGGTCTGAAGGTCTACACGCTGGCCCGCGGTGCCGCGCCGAATCTGAAAAGCGAAATCGTCGAAGGCATGGAAGCCAACTACATCAGCACTCGCGAAACCTCGCTGGAACAGCTGGTCGAAACAACCGGCAAACCAGATCTGATCGTCGACGCGACCGGCAGCAGCACGCTGGCGTTCCAAGCCATGCAGCACGTCGGTCACAACGGTGTGGTGGTCTGGACCAGCATCACCGGCGGTGACAAGAACATTGAAATCCCCTCGGATAACGTCAACCTGAACTGGGTATTGGGCAACAAACTGCTGCTCGGCAGCGTCAACGCCAACCGCACCCACTTCGAAAGTGGCATCCGCGACCTGGCCCTGGGCGACATGATGTACCCCGGCGTGCTGGATAAAATTCTGACGCACCCAGTCGACGGCATGGACAACTACCAAGAAATGATGCGCCTGCTGGTCGAAGACAAAGACGCACTCAAAGTCTTCGTCAACATCGCCGAAGCCTGAGCAATTCCAAGATCGAAGGAGCGACGACACTGGCAAAGTGCGACAAGAACCTGCCAGGAACCAATCCGCGCTCATCAGCCGCAGCCGCGCGGTAGCGTCCGGTTCCTGCGGCGATCAAATTTTTGTAGCGAGGAACCGTGAGCTAGCGCTCGGCGGCTGATGGATCAGCGGATGAAACATCCGGGCTAAGCTGTCCCTGGGCTTATTCGATTGGAAAACTGCCTGGAAATGCTGTTGTGAGCTCGCTCGGGCTCTGGTAATCTTCGCGGCTTAGATTTTGTCGGGCAAGTTGCCCGACCCCTGCGCCCCGCGCGTGCGACCATTCGTTGGATCATTCACTCCATCGCGTCGCCGCCGGTCGTCATGACCTTCGATTTCATAGGCATGGCGCTCGCAGTGGATAGCTGCTTCCTTCCTTTAACCCAAGAATCTGTCGCGAGCAAACCGATAGACCGCACCCTTGAGCGGGACGTTTGACGGCAGAACCCTCTTTGCCGCGGATGTCATGTCTGCCTCCTGAATCCCGTGGCCCGATCGCCGGCCCGCTGCATTCGGATCCGCCAGACAATCTGTTGATTCTAAAAACACTCGCCGCCTGATTCCTGAACCGGAAAAATTAATGGTCAACCGCAATCTGATCCGCTCCCTCGAAGACGACGACATGCTCAACGATCTGGCCGTGATGGCGCCAGAGGAGGAGACGGAGGATTGGCTGCTCGATTTCCTGCAACATGCCGAGCAGCAAGACTACAGCCAAGGCCGCATCGTGGATGGCCGAATCGTCGAAATCAACGACGAATGGGCTCTGATCGACGTCGGCTTTAAAAGCGAAGGCACGGTCAATCTGAACGAATGGGGCCCGGAAGAATCCAAGCCCAAAGTCGGCGATGTCGTCCAAGTCCTGATCGAGGAAATGGAAGACAATTATGGTGCCGCCGATGACCCCTATGGAATGATCGCGCTTAGCAAAAGCAAAGCCGAAAAGATCATCGAGTGGGAAAAGATCATCGAAACGATCGGCGAAGGCCAGGTCGTTACCGGTACCGTCATTCGCAAGATCAAAGGCGGTTTGCTGGTCGACATCGGTGTCAAC
Organism: Stieleria tagensis; assembly: GCF_024129865.1. GTDB lineage: Bacteria > Planctomycetota > Planctomycetia > Pirellulales > Pirellulaceae > Stieleria > Stieleria tagensis. Next base: position 16,084 of record NZ_JAMYFE010000135.1, read on the forward strand.
GTGTTCCTGCCGGGCAGCCAAGTCGATATCCGACGCCCCGGCGATATCGGCGATTTCATCGGCCGCGTGATCCAAGCCGAAGTGCTGAAGATCGACGACACCCGCCGCAATATCGTCATCAGCCGTCGCTCGCTGATCGAAAACCAACGCGAAGAAGACCGCGCGTACTTGATGCAGGAATTGGAAGTCGGCCAGATCCGCAAGGGGATCGTCAAAAACATCGCCGACTTCGGTGCCTTCGTCGACCTGGGCGGTATCGACGGTTTGCTGCACATCACCGACATGGCTTGGGAGCGAATTTCGCACCCCACCGAAATGGTTTCGATCGATCAAGAAATCGAAGTCAAAGTGCTGCACATCGACCGCGAAAAACAAAAGATCGCGCTTGGTTTGAAGCAAAAGGATCGCAACCCCTGGGAAAACATCGAAGAGAAGTACCCGGTCGATTCAAACCACGATGGCGAAGTCGTCAACGTGATGAGCTACGGTGCGTTCGTCAAACTGGAACCAGGCATCGAAGGCCTGGTGCACATCAGCGAGATGAGCTGGACCAAACGGGTCAATCACCCCAGCGAATTGGTCAACATCGGCGACAAGATCGAAGTCAAGATCTTGGGTGTCGATCCGGAAGGCCAACAACTGTCGCTGGGTATGAAACAAACCCAAAAGAACCCTTGGGACGACGTTCTGGAACGTTACCCCGAAGGCACCGACGTCACCGGCAAGGTCCGCAACCTGACCAACTACGGTGCGTTCATCGAACTCGAAGAGGGCATCGACGGCCTGCTGCACGTCAGCGACATGTCGTGGACTCGCAAGATCGGTCACCCCAGCGAGTTGCTGGAGAAAGGTCAAGAATTGAATTGCCGCGTGCTGAGCGTCGACGAACAACGTCGCCGCATCGCATTGGGACTGAAACAGCTCGATAACGACCCCTGGGACGGCGACATTCCAGACAAGTACCTGCCCGGCCAACTGGTCAAAGGCAACGTCACCAAGATCACCAACTTCGGTGTCTTCATCGGCCTGGAAGACGGCTTGGAAGGTTTGCTGCACATCAGCGAACTGGCCGAGCACAAAGTCGAGAACCCCGAAGAAGTGGTCAAGGTCGGCGACGAAATCGAAGTCAAAGTGCTTCGTGTCGATACCGACGAACGCAAGATCGGCCTGTCGCTCAAACGAGTCGACTGGGGCGAAGAACAAGAACGTGCCGCAGCGGAAGCCGAAGCGGCCGAAGCCGGTGGCATGCCCGCGACCGACGGCGACCTGAAGGGTGGCCTGGGCAGCGGCGAAGGCCCCTTGTTCCCGACCGGCGGCTGATCCCAGCCCCCAACTTGTGAATCATCTCAAAGCGGAGACCGCCACCAGCGGCCTCCGCTTTTTTCATAGTAGGCCAGGTGCAACCTGGCGTCTCCAACTCCCTCGATGCATCCTGCACCGCCAGGTTTCACCTGGCCTACTGGATGGTCACCGCAGCATAAACAATCCGTCGCGCCACACCCAATGCATGGTCACTAACACCAGCAGATTCCAAATCACAAAGAACGCTTTGGTGAACCAGACCGGATAGCGACGCGGACCGAACATCGCATCCACAGTGAAAAAAGCTGCACCAGCCGACATAAACCAAGCCACCAACGGAGACTGAAAATAGCTCGCCGCGAGGATCACCTCGACCAACATGATCATTACCAACAGCCATTTCGATCGCGTCACGCCCAACATCACCGCCGTCGATCGGCGCCCCGCCGCGGCATCGGCATCCAAGTCCATCAACTGACCAAACAGATGACTCTGCATCGCAAACAAGGCGCTGAACACCATCGCCGGCAGACTCATTTGCGGCACGTCACACAACCAACTGGCCAGCACAAAAATCAATAGGTAACCGACCTGATTCAGCAGATCCAACACCGGTAGAGCTTTGAACCGCAACGTGTTGTAGCTGTAGTTGACCAGCAACACCGCCGCGAACCACAGCAACATTTTGGGCCCCGCGATCCAGACCATGGCGATCACAAACGGGAGCTGGACCGCCGCAATCCAAGCCGGCAACCGCCTGCGAAGCGGCGCGGTCGGCCGGGCACCAAAGATCCAACTGTCTTTTCGCTCGTTGATTTGATCGCTTGCCGCATCGCCCAGATCGTTCCAGCCGTACAGCAACAAACCTAGCGGAAAACAAACGTAAACCGCGCCCAGCCAGAATGCCGGTAACCCGAACACATCGCGAGTGGCAAACGGCAACACATAAAACCATAAATGCGTCGGCCAAAACCCCGGCCGCGCCACCTTGATGATCTCAATCGGCCTTGAAACAACCAACTCCTTCAGTTGTATGACCGTGCCAACATCGTTCTCCACTGACGATCGCCTTCTCTAAACGTTGAACGAGAAACAAGCCGCACGGCGAATCGCCAAAGCAAACCTCCAACCAGGTTATACCAGCACGCTAGCCCGGCGACTGACGCCGCCGGCAGTACGTGTGCCGCCCGCTGGGCTTAAGAACGCGCCACCGCAAAATGCCAAACTGCCAGCGCCCCCCCGTTCAAAACCAAATGTTGCGGGCACACTGGAAGCTTCGTCTTGATGCACTCGTCGCGGGCCGCGACGACAGATTACGGAGTTGTTGTTGCCGGTCTGCAAGCAGCGCGGACGATTATCTGCCACCAGCGAAAGCCTTCCTGCCAGGACGACCGCACTTTCATCACCGGCATCACGCGTGCGATTGAGTCCCCACAACTGGCAACCCGACACGTCAGTTTTGAAGTTGCGTTTTTACGGTAACCCGACGCGTCAGCGAGCGATTTGGCGGGTGATCAAACAAAACTTGGGGACATCAACAGGCTCGCGAGCGGGCCGCCATCTTTGCGAAACCATCCTGAGCGACCTAGCGGCGGATCAGGACGATTTTCTCTGACGGCGTTGTTTAGGCTGCGGTGATCATCCAGTAGGCCAGGTGAAACCTGGCGGAGCAGGATGCATCGAGGGGGGGACGAAGAAGCGCCAGGTTGCACCTGGCCTACTGGGGAAATTGACAGTGATCCCTCCCGCCGACGCGGCCTTCTGCAGAGTGATGGGGAATATTGATGAGTCACCGGCATAGATTTTGCTCCAGTTTGAACCACTTCCAATACTGCGACCAGATTTCCTCCATCCCGACGGGACTTGCCATGTCGACCACTCAATCCACGACGTCTTCCAATGGAGAGTTCACTTCGTGGCGGGGATTCGAGATGAGCGACCTGCCGGAAATGCCGTCTTGGATTGAACCGCTCGGCCGCGCCGGATACATCGCGAAAGGCCTGGTGTACTTCATCATCGGTCTGCTTGCTTTCAAACTAGCGATCGGAGCCGGCGGGCAAATCTCCGGCTCGCGAGAAGCCATCGAAGAAATCGGACAACAACCCTTCGGGCGGATTCTGTTGGGATTGTTGGCGATCGGTTTGGTGGGATACACCGCTTGGCGATGGGTCCAAGCGGTCAAAGACACCGAGGGAAACGGCGACGACGCCAAAGGAATTCTGAAACGGGTGGGATATGCGATCAGCGGGCTCGGCTATCTGGCACTCGGTTGGTTTGCCGCCTCTCAATCGCTGGGATTCGGAACCAGCGGAGGATCTTCCGGCGGCTCAACCGGCTCGCTGCTCGATTCCAGTTGGGGTCGCGTTGTCTTGGGAATCGCCGGTGCCATCACGATCGGAGTGGGTTGCTACTTCGTCTACAAGGCGTACAAGGCAAAATTTATGGGACAGTACAACCTCGCGAAAATGAGTACGACGATGCGATCGGTAGCGCTGCACGCCGGCCGCATGGGACTGAGCACTCGTGGAATTGCGTTCGCGATTATCGGTGGCTTCATCTTGATGTCGGCGGTCCGTGGCACGGCCGACGGCGAGATCGCCGGCATGAGCGATGCGTTGGCGGCGATCGCCTCGCAATCTTACGGAAAATTCTTACTCGGCACGGCAGGGTTTGGACTGATGTGTTACGCCGTTCACTCGTTCCTGTTGGGCTGGTTCCGTCACTTCAACATCAGCCGATGAAGCACAGCCCGCATGGGGCTCAAAAATCGAGGCAACCGTTTCTTCCTGATCGATCGCATTAGACTATCCTGGGCAGCACACCACGCCGTTCGCCGTCCCAGGACAGATCATGAGAGAACCACGCGCCAGCCTCATTCTCAGCTTGATGTGCGTGCTGGCAAGCAGCTTTGCTACCGCTCAGGACGCCGCTGACACACGTCCCACCGTGGGACTGGCCGAGCGGCCCGACCAGACGTTCTTGCTACAAAACGCTCGCGTTGTCACTCGGCCGGGCGAAATCTTGGAATCCGCATCGGTCCTGATCCAGGCGACTTCAATCACCAAGGTCGGCGCCGATCTAGAACCACCGGTCGGGGCAAAGCTGATCGACCTAAGCGGCAAAACGATCTATGCCGGACTGATCGACGCCTTTGCTGAAATCGATGTCCCTGATCCGCCCAGTGGCGTTGCCGACCATTGGAACGGAAACGTGGTGCCGCGACGTGCAGCGGCTTCGTCGATCAAGTCGCTCGATGACCTGGCAAAGTTGCGGTCGCAAGGATTTACGATGCGCTTGCTGGCGCCCCAAGGTGCCATCGTCAAAGGCAGCAGTTGCCTAGTGATGCTCAGCGGCAACAACAGCGTCTCGCTGGTGAAAGACAACATCGCCCAGCATCTGCAACTGACAGTGCCCCGCAGTGGACGACGTCACGACTATCCGAATTCCCCGATGGGCGCTGTCGCCCTGGTCCGGCAAACACTCGCCGACGCACTGTGGTACGAAACCGCCTGGAAAACCTATGCGGCCCGCCCAGAGATCGAGCGTCCGATTCGCAACGACGACCTGGCACGCTTGGCAACCGATCTGACAACGGGGCGGTTCGTGATCGACGCACCCAACGAACGAATGGCAGTGCGAGCCGAGTCGGTCGCGCGTGAATTCTCACTGGACTTCGCGATCCGAGGGTCTGGTCGTGAATACCGAGACCTAACAGCGATCGCCAACACCGGTCGCATGCTGTTGATTCCCGTCGATTTTCCGTCGGCTCCCGCGGTAGCCTCGGAAGCCGCCGCGGCCGACGTTCCACTGCGAGACCTGATGCACTGGCATTTTGCACCAGAGAACCCAGCCCGCCTGGAATCGGCCGGCGCACGATTCTGCATCACAGCGGACGGATTGGATGATCCGACACAATTCCTGAAACAGATGCGAAAGGCGGTCTCACGCGGCCTGTCCGAGGACGCTGCGCTGGCCGCGGTGACGACCACGCCGGCCGATTGGCTGGGCGTGGAAGATGTGGCCGGTCGTGTTCGCCCCGGGGCACTGGCAAATTTGGTCATCACCGATGGACCTCTGTTTGACGAAAAAACCAAAGTCTTAGAAACCTGGGTCGCCGGGAAACGATTCGAAATCGAGCCGCCTACCAGCTCGCAAACCGAATCTTTGGCTGGAAACTGGCAGACCGAAATCTCAACCGACCAGGGCCTGATTCCGCTGCATCTGGCCTTGAGCGTTAAGAAATCCAAGTGGACCGGCAAGCTTTCATCGGCGCCCAAAGACGCGCAAGACAACTCCGAACAACCATCCGATGAGGACTCCTCGAAACAGCAACCCAAAACCACACCGCTCAAGGATCTTGCCAGAGCGTCTGACCGCTTAACCGCCTGGACCGATCTAAGCACCCTGGACGAGCGTCTGCCGACTGGGGCCTCGCGAATCACGATGATCACGTTGGCCACCGCCGCCGACAGTTCGCCGACCATCTTCTCCACACTGACCAAGGCGGATGGTTCGACGATCCAGTTGCAGTGGCAACGCAGCAAAGAAGATCCAGTGGAACCCGATGCAGCGGTAGACGCTGACACACAGGAAACAACCAAGGCTGACACGCAGGCCGATTCAACGCAAAGCGGTCCGGCGGAAATTCAAATCAACTCTCCACTCGGCGGGTTCGGAACGGTCCAGCCCGTCACAGCACCACCCGCGGTCCTGTTCCGCGGCGCAACCGTTTGGACCTGTGGTCCGTCCGGCGTCATCAAGGACACCGACATCTTGGTCGTCGACGGAAAAATCAAATCGGTGCAAGCGGCGATCGACGCTCCAGCCAACTGCACCATCGTTGACGCCTCCGGCAAACACATCAGCCCTGGATTGATTGATTGCCATTCCCACATGGCGACTGATGGCGGCGTGAACGAATCCGGACAGGCGGTCACCGCCGAAGTGCGAATCGGTGACTTCATCGACCCCAGTGACATCAACATCTATCGCCAGCTCGCCGGTGGCCTGACCTGTGCCAACATCTTGCATGGATCGGCAAACCCGATCGGTGGCCAAAACCAAGTGATCAAGCTGCGGTGGGGTGACGCAATGGATGCGATGAAGTTGGATGCCGCACCCTCAGGCATCAAGTTTGCGCTCGGCGAAAACGTCAAGCGCAGCAACCACCGGACTCGATCCGATCGCTATCCGTCCAGCCGAATGGGTGTACAGGAATTGTTTCGCGATCGCTTCTTGGCCGCACAGGCCTATCACCAGCAACGGTCGCGTTGGTTGTCCGGTCAGCGCCGTGGACTGCCGCCTCGCCGCGATTTAGAACTCGAAGCGATCGCAGAGATCTTGAACGGCCAGCGCTGGATTCATTGTCACAGCTACCGCCAAGACGAAATTGTTGCATTGCTTGATGTGCTGGACGAATTTGAGATCACCATCGGAACATTACAGCACATTCTAGAAGGCTACAAAGTGGCCGATCGAATGCTGGCTCACGGAGCCATGGCGTCCTCGTTCTCGGATTGGTGGGCTTACAAGTTTGAGGTCTATGATGCGATCCCGCACAACGGCGCGATCATGCATGATGTCGGCATTGTGGTGTCATTCAATAGTGACGACGCCGAACTGGCCAGACACCTGAACACCGAAGCCGCCAAGGCGACGAAGTACGGTGGAGTCGCCGCCGAAGAAGCGTTGAAGTTTGTGACCTTGAACCCGGCCAAACAATTGCGGATCGATGATCGCGTCGGTTCGATCGAGCCTGGAAAGGATGCGGACCTGGTGTTGTGGAACGGGCCGCCACTGTCAACCCTGTCGCGTTGCCAGCAGACCTGGGTCGATGGACGACTGTTGTTTTCGATCGAACGTGACCAGGAACTGCGTGAACGCGACCAGCGTTGGCGAGCGATCCTGGTGCAAAAAATCCTGGATGACCCAGCGGCCAAAGACGGCAGACAGAATGACGATAGCAATGCCGAAGAAGACCGTTGGCTGCGGTACGACGAATTTTGTCATCAGCACGAACATAGCGATGATGAACACGGCGATGAACATGCAGCGGAACACCAGCACGAGCACGCGGAGAACAACCGATGAGTCCTGCAAACATTTGGCGACAATGTGGCCTTGCAGTCGCGATCTGTCTGTCGGGATCGACCAACGCGCCGGCCCATGACCAGATCCCCGGGGCCCCGCAAACGCGACCCATCGCCATCGTCGGCGGCACCATCCACCGGGTTGATGCAGCGCCCATCAATCAGGGTGCTGTGTTGTTCACTGACGGTGTCATCCAAGCCTGTGGTAAGAACCTGACCTTGCCGGAAAACTGTGTCACCATCGACGCGACCGGCAAACACGTCTACCCGGGACTAATCGAATCGATCTCCAGTATCGGACTGGTCGAGGTCAACAGTGTTCGCGGCTCGGTGGATACCCATGAGATCGGTGATGAAAATGGAAACCTGCAGCCCTGGGTCGCGGTGAACCCGGACAGTGAACTGATCCCCGTTGCCCGCGCCGGCGGTGTCTTGCTGGCTGCGATTGCGCCCGATGGCGGCAAGATTCGTGGACAGACCTCCGTCATCCAACTGGATGGCTGGACGGCAGATGACATGTTGCTCACCGGCACTGCTGGAATCATGGTTTCCTGGCGATCATACGATTCCCGTGAGGGCGACGACCAGAAACGTGCCACCGAGCGAGATCGAAAACTGAGCGAATTGGCCGACCGCCTGGACCAAGCCAAACGCTACGCTGCCACGCGCACCTCCACCTCTGCCGACGATCAGACCGACTTGCGACTCGCCGCCTTGGTACCCGTCGTAGCGGGGCAGATGCCGCTGATCGTGCAAGCCGATCGACGACGTGAAATCGAATCCGCGGTCGCCTTCGCCGCCTCCCGCGGAATCCGCATCGTTATTTACGGAGGCTACGACGCGCCGCAGTGCGCCGAGATGCTAAAAAAATACGACGTCCCGGTGATCGTTCATTCCACCTACCGACTGCCACTGCGCCGCGACGATCCCTACGACCATCCCTACACTTTGCCGGCTCGGTTACACGCCGCCGGCATTGCGTTCGCAATCGGCGGTCCCGGATCGGGGTCTCCCGCCGGCCCTTCCCAAGCAAGAAATCTGCCGTACCACGCCGCTGTCGCGGCCGCCCATGGATTGTCACGCGAACAAGCCATCCGATCCATCACGCTTTCGCCCGCCGAGATCCTGGGCGTCGATGACCGCGTCGGCTCGATCACCGTTGGCAAAGACGCCACGTTGATCGTCGTCGATGGAGATGTCCTGCTAACGGAATCCAACGTGACAGCCGCGTACATTGGCGGCCGTGAAGTGGATTTGGGAAATCGTCACCAAACGCTCGCTGAGAAATACAAGTTGAAGTACAAACGACAACAGCAGGCTGGCAAGACAAACCCATAACCTCGCTAGCCCCTTCACGGATCCGATTGAATCGCCCAGATACACCAGCCTTCGACAGGAACCGCGGCTTGCACCCGAATCGCAAGGGTCTGTATTTGATGCAACCGCAGACCGGCCAATTCAAGCTGATCCATCACGTACTGTTTGCCATGGGAAAAGCGTCCCGTTAACCCCATCGCATAGGTCTCGCTCTGTCCGGCTTCCAAGCTAAACAACACGCTGCCCCCAGGCCGCAGTGCAACGACCATTGCCGCAAACACTTGCTGCAACTCACCAAAGTAAATCAACGTGTCGGCCGCCTGAATCAGATCATATTCTGCCGGGTGCCCCAACATGAACTCCGTCAACTCGGCGACAGACAGTTCGTCATACAGATTTCGCTGTTGGGCTTTGTCGATCATTTTTTCCGACAGATCCACACCGACCAGTCGGCTTGCCCGTGGACGCAAGTAGGGCGCACACAGCCCCGTGCCACATCCGGCATCCAACACCGTCGCATTCTCGAGTGTGTGTTGCCCCAGCATCCGATCCAAGTGTTCGGGGACACAATAGCTGAGCTTTCCCAGACTCTCCTCAAACGACTCGGCATACTCGTCAAACACCTTGCGGATGTATCCGTCTGACGCGCGGCCAGACGCAGCCTGCAATGCCTGAATCAAATGTGTCGGAACAGGATTTTCGGGATCGCACTTCCGCCAATTCTGCAGCGTCTCGCATAACTCGTCCTGACGTCCCTGTTCTCTCAGAACTGCCACCAGCTCTCGATGGCTATCCGGATCATTCGGATCGATTCCAGTTGCTTGGCGAAGTGCCTCTCTGGCGTCGTCCAACCGCCCCGCTGCACGATAGGCTTTGCCGAGTGATTGGTACATCGCCGCACACCGATCACTTGCCAGCGCCGCCTCCAACACTTCGATCGCTTGTCCGAATCGCTGCTGATGCATCAATGTGTTGGCCAGATTATTCGTCGCCAGCGACACATTTTTGCTACAACGCACCGAATGCCGATAGGCCGCTATGGCGTCGTCGTCCTGGCCGAGACTCGACAGAATATTTCCCAAATCATTCCAGGCATCCCCGTTGTCGGGATCCAAACGCACGGCCAGCCGCAGCATCTCGATCGCCTCGTCCGCTCGTTCCAATTCAAACAAAACGCGGCCGGCTAATTGGGCCGCCGTCGTGCAGGGTCGAACTTCCAATTCATCCCGATAGGCTTGCAGAGCCTGTGGCAGACGTCCGGCCTGATGATGTTTCAAACCACGTTCAAGATTGCCAACGCGTCTACCAGGCCTGCGCTTTCGGGGACGAACCATCTTTCACCTTATGATTCTCGCGTGGGTTTCATCAACCGATCTGCGCCCAACCCGGGCGGATAAATCCTCCACACCAGCGGGATCGTTGCCAATTCGCAACTGAATGCACGATTGTACGCGATGGTGCCGGCACTGGTTGGGACCAAGATGTGTCGCCTTTCGCTCCGAGAGCGTAAACTATCTTCCACAGCAATCGTCACATTGTCTCGCGTGGGCGGTTCGGGCGGGTTTGCAAACACCTCTCACGACCAGTCTTTCCAGAAATTTCAATGACCACCATGATCAAGCAGCTCACACTCCCACTTCAATACCTAGCGCTCTTGGCATCACTGTTCATCAGTGAACGAATCTTTGCAGAAACGCCCAACGTGATCGTCGTGATGGCGGATGATCTCGGCTACGGCGATCTTTCCTGTTACGGTGCAACGTCGCTCTCGACGCCAAACATTGACCGGCTTGCCGAACAGGGAATTCGATTCACCAGTGGTTACTGCTCGGCTTCCACCTGTACCCCGACACGTTATTCCATGCTGACGGGAACCTACGCGTTTCGCGGAGAACGCACAGGCATTGCACCGCCCAATGCACCAGCCATCATCAAGCCCGGCACCGAAACCATCGCATCACTTCTGCAGCGTGCGGGCTACGCCACCGCTGTCATCGGTAAATGGCACCTCGGACTCGGCGGGGAAGATGGGCCTGATTGGAATGGCGACCTAAAACCCGGACCGCTCGAAATTGGTTTCGACACCTGTTTTCTGTTGCCGACCACCAATGACCGTGTGCCCCAGGTCTATGTGGAAAATCACCGCGTCCCAAATCTGGACCCTGCGGATCCGTTGTGGGTAGGCACAAAAAAACCGAGTCGCGACCATCCGACTGGAATCACCGATCGCGACTCGCTGAAAATGGATTGGTCCCACGGCCACAACTCGACGATCCATAACGGCATCAGCCGCATCGGCTTCTACACGGGCGGTCATTCCGCGCGGTTCCGCGACGAAGACCTTGCCGACAAGTGGGTGGAAAAATCTGTCGAATTCATCGAACAGCACCAGAGCGAACCGTTCTTTCTGTTCTTCGCATCACACGACATTCACGTTCCCCGAATGCCCCACGAACGGTTTCAGGGAAAGACGTCACTCGGCTTTCGCGGCGACGCGATCATTGAACTCGACTGGTGCGTCGGCGAATTGATGAAGACTCTCGATCGGCTGAAGCTGGCGGAAAACACACTGGTGGTCTTTTGCAGTGACAACGGCCCCGTTCTGGACGACGGCTACAAAGACGGAGCGATCGAAAAAATCGGCAACCATCGCGCCGCCGGTCCATATTCGGGCGGGAAATACAGCGTCTACGAAGGCGGAACGCGAACGCCATTGATCACCCGTTGGACAGGCCGCATCAAACCGGGCGTCAGCGACGAACTTGTTTGCACGATCGATCTCGCAGCAAGCATCTCTGCACTTGCCGAGCAACCACTTCCCGAGGACGCCTGCCTGGACAGTTTCAATGTCCTGGGGGCTCTGTTGGGCGAAGACAATGCCAGTGGCCGCGACCACTTGGTGCAGCAAGATAACGGCAGCAGCGGAACGTTTGGCCTGCGTGCCGGGCAGTGGAAGCTACAGCGATACGGTAAAAAGTCGGCTCGAAATGTGGTCGTTGAAACGGAGCTCGCCAACACCCCGGTCCCACCGTTCCAATTGTTCAACCTAGACGATGACCCCGCCGAAAAGACGAACGTCATCGACGAGAACCCCGAAGTCGCCGCGCGGCTCAAAAAGCAACTGCAACAGCTGATCGATCAAGGGCGCAGCCGCCCCTAATCAGAATCCACGGACAGAACCCACCACGGACAGGGGACAGAGCCCATCAGGCAGGCGAGAGACGTTCCCACCCCGCGGGAATTGTCGCAAATGATTAATGCGGTGCCGCACTCTTTCCTCGACGGGCCGCCGGCGTGAACGAAAATTGAGATCATAATGACGAATCGATGCCCCGGTCCGTCATCTGTCGCAGTTTATTCAGCCGTAATCGTGATGACTAAAATTTGTTTCTTTCTGTTTTTCGCGCTGCTATACACCGGGCTGTGTGTCACAAGTGCTGTGATTCAAGCCGGAGAGCAAACGCCGTCAGCAGATCAGCTTGATTTTTTTGAGCGTGAAGTTCGACCGCTGTTGGCGAAGCAATGCTACCAGTGTCACAGCGCCCAAGCCAAGCGTGTCGAAGGGAATCTGTTGCTCGATAGTCGCGAGGCACACCTGCGCGGAGGCGATTCCGGTACGGCTGTTGTTCCAGGTGATGTCGACGGCAGCCTGCTGATCGAAGCCGTGCGATACGAATCGTATGAAATGCCCCCCAAAGGCAAGCTGGGCGATCACGAGATCGCGGTCCTTGAACGCTGGATTGCAATGGGAGCACCGTGGCCCGAGGAAGCACCGCCGACTGCGGATAACGATCAACACCAGTTTGATCTTGAAACGCGAAAGTCCGAATTCTGGGCGTGGCAGCCAATTGCCGATACCGAAACGCCTGTCGTAAAAGATCGCACTTGGCCCCACAACGAGCTGGATCACTACACCCTTGCTCGCCTGGAAGCAGCTGGACTGAAACCTTCCCGTGACGCTGATCGGACGGCTATTCTCCGCCGACTTTCCTTTGACCTGATCGGATTGCCGCCGACACCCGACGAGGTTGAAGCGTTTGTGAGTGACCCTGATTCGCTAGCTGTCGAGCACGTGGTCGACCGACTGCTTGACTCGCCGCATTTCGGAGAACATTGGGGGCGTCACTGGCTGGACCTCACACGTTATGCCGAGTCGCGTGGGCACGAATTCGACAACGACACTCCAAACGCGTTTCAATATCGCGACTATGTGATTCGCGCGCTCAACGCCGATGTGCCATACGACCAGTTCGTCCGCGAGCACATTGCAGGTGACTTGCTGCCCCAGCCGCGATTGCATCCAACGAACAAGTTCAATGAATCGATTCTTGGTACCGGATTCTGGTATCTGGGCGAATGGGTGCATTCGCCGGTTGATATTCGAAAAGACGAAGCGGATCGTTTCGACAATATGCTCGATGTGATGTCGAAGACCTTTCTGGGCGTAACCGTCGCGTGTGCTCGCTGTCACGATCACAAGTTCGATGCCATTTCGACAGCCGATTACTACTCACTGTCTGGTTTTCTGCAAAGCAGCGACTACCGACAGGTTCGCTTTGAGTCGATGGAACAAAATCGGCGTGTTGCTCGGCGGCTTGCACGCGTTGATGAAAAGTATCAGCGACGGATCCAAGATTTGCTGAACAGCCATGGTGTCCGACTGCCCTCGCAAACGAGCTCTCTGAATGACAAAGCCATCGTTGTTAACTACGCGAACCTTGCGCAGCGCCAGTTTCTGCAGGATGGCTATCTCTTTGGGCAGTCGCCCAGACGCCAGGGACTGGCCTATCTGTCACCGGAATCGGGTTCGGTGAAGATTGCCACGTTTGGTGCTGCCGTCAGCGATCCGATCTGGTCCGGACTGGAATCGATTACCGAAGGAGCCATCCAGAATCGAAGCACCATTGCAAAACTTCCCAAAAGCGGACGCACGCTGAGATCGCCAACCTTCGAACTGACTGACGGCAGGGTGCAGTGTCTTGTCAGCGGAGTCGGCACCATTGTTGCCTGTGTCGATTCACATCGACTTGTCGCTGGCCCGCTTCACAAAGAAACCATTGTTCCGGTCAAAGCCGGACAGCGATGGGTCAAACTGGATTTGCACCGCTACGTCGGTCATCGGCTACATCTTGAGTTCATACCCGCGGTCAACGAACAACTGTCCGTTCGGCTTGTGACGCAAGGACTTGACCCCGAAGGTCTCGCGGATCTCGACCGGCGTCTGGCTGTGTCGGACAAACAGTACGAAGACTACGCCAATGCCGCCGAAGCGGTTTTGAAAGGTGGTGAGGGTGTTCAGGCGAACGAACCTGTATCGGCTGACAGCAAACTACAAAGGCATCCCAGCTGGACGCTCACCGGCAACGCCAGCAAAATTCGGCCATCTCCAGGGAAAGGGGTGCCGTTTCAAATCGTTGACAATCAGACGGCGGATCGATCAGTCGGTCCCTCCTTAACGCCTCGTGTTGCCAACAGTGCGGCTCAGCACATCATTCGAGCATGGCAGCAAGAACGAAAACAGCTTGCGTCGCAGATCGTTCGCCGCTCGCGAGTCGCTCCGGCGATGATGGATGGCACAGGCGAGGACGATCACATTCTGATTCGCGGCAATTCGTCAAAACCCGGCGAGACGGAACCGCGACACTTCCTGACGGCGATCTCCGGTGACTCGCCGATGTCCATTGGCAAAGGCAGCGGGCGACTGGAACTTGCCGCCCACATCAATGATCCGGCCAATCCGCTGACCTCGCGTGTCATCGTCAATCGAATTTGGCATCATCTGATGGGCCGCGGGATTGTCCCCACGGTCGATGATCTGGGGTTTTTGGGCCAGCGACCGACGCATCCGGAACTGCTCGACCATTTGGCCACTCGCTTTCTTGCGGAAGGGCGCAGCATCAAACAGATGATCCGGCACATCGTCCTGTCGCGGACTTATCAGCTGTCGAGCCATCCGGATCCCGATGCAATCCAAGCGGATCCGAAGAATTTGCTATGGCATCACCAACCACCGCGGCGTTTACAGGGTGAAGCGATTCGCGATTCATTGTTGGCATTGTCAGGACGGCTCGATCGAACGGCCTTTGGACCACCGGTACCCATTCACCTGACGTCGTTCATGGATGGTCGAGGCCGGCCGAGCAACAGTGGACCGCTCGATGGCAATGGCCGGCGTTCCATTTACATCGCAGTGCGTCGCAACTTTCTTTCACCGTTCATGCTGACATTCGACACCCCTGTGCCGTTCAGCTCGATGGGGCGGCGCAATGTTTCCAACGTTCCTGCGCAGGCCCTGACTCTTTTAAACGATCCACTCGTGGTCGAACTGTCACGCCAGTGGGGCGAGCGAGCTTTGCAAAGTGTTGCCGACAGCGACGACAAAGCGATGACGACGCGAATCGAGTGGATGTACCGCTGCGGATTTGGACGATCACCTACAAAGCAGGAAAGCGAGACCGCGGCTGCCTACCTGAGAACCCAAGCTTCAAAGCGAAAGATCACGGCGAATGCTCCTGAACTTTGGGCAAGTTTCGCCCACGCTTTAGTGAATACCAAGGAGTTCATTTTTCTACGATGAACGAACATTACATTTATCCCTGCCAGCGCCATCAACCACGGCCTACATCGCGACGCGAGATGCTCTCGAAATGTGCTGCCGGCTTTGGTGCAATCGCATTGGCCGGTCTGCAATCGGATCCCGCGTTTGCTCGCAACGAGAGTTTGCAATCGGGTCCTGGGCAAGCTGGCCATGGGCCACATCACAAAGTTCGTGCAAAGAACGTCATCTTCCTCTATATGGATGGAGGACCGTCACAGGTAGACACGTTCGATCCAAAGCCGATGTTGGATAAACACAACGGCAAGGATCCCGGTCAACTCTTCAACGTCGAACCGACTCAGTTCAATAACAACGGCACCGTTCTGGCCAGTCCGTGGAAGTTCAAACCGTATGGCGAGTCCGGCATCCCGGTTAGCGACCTGTTTCCGCATGTGGCGGAATGTGTTGACGAATTGGCGGTTGTTCGTTCGATGACATCCGGCTTTCCCGAACACACCTTTGCCAACTACTTCCTGCATACCGGCAGCGGGTTACAGGGACGCCCCAGCATGGGTGCCTGGGTGAATTATGGCCTTGGCAGTGAATGCCAAAACCTGCCGGGTTTCGTTGTGCTTAACGGTGGATTGGTTCCGCCCGGCGGACTCGATTGTTTCGGCAGCGGATTTCTGCCCGCCACTTACCAGGGTTCTGTTTTCAAACCGTCTGGCTCTGGCGTGGCAAATATCACACCGGCCGAAGCGACTGCACAGGAGCAACGTGACAAACTTGATTTGATCGGCCAACTTGACGGCCTCGCCGCCACGCAATTCGGAAAGCACGACAGTCTGGAATCCGCGATCCAGAACTACGAGCTTGCTTACGCGATGCAGATGGCCGTTCCCGAAGTCATGTCACTGACCGCGGAACCGGCACATGTCCAGAAGATGTACGGCATGGAATCCAAGTACCAGCCGACGCGCATCTACGCCGCCCAGTGCCTGATCGCACGCCGCATGGTGGAGCAGGGAGTCCGATTTATTGAACTGACCTGTCCGAAAATTGGCGGTGACCGCTGGGACCAGCATTCCAACTTGAAAAAGGGACACGAGAACAACGCCCGCGCCGTTGATCAACCCATTGCGGCCTTGTTAAAGGATCTGAAGCAGCGGGGGATGCTCGATGAAACGCTTGTCGTCTGGGCGGGCGAATTCGGCCGCACTCCGTTCGCTCAAGGTAAGAATGGACGCGACCACAATCAGTTTGGATTCACCGTTTGGCTGGCCGGCGGCGGTGTGAAACCCGCCATGATCTACGGCGCCACCGACGAGTGGGGATACAAGGCGGTTGAAAACCGAGTGGAGATACACGACCTGCATGCCACCATGCTGCATCTGATGGGCGTCGATCACACGCGTTCGACATTCCGTTTCAGTGGACGTGACATGCGATTGACTGACGTTCACGGCCACGTCATCCATGACATTATGATGTAGCCAAACTCGCCAGCCCTCCACATCCTCCCTTATGCTTCTGACGCCCCGCCCATGAATCGTCACTTCTGCTATTTCCTGTCCCTTGTCAGCATCAGCTTTTACTTAGCTGGAGACACTAGCGATGCCTGTGCGGACGATCGACCGAACATCATTCTGCTGCTCGCAGACGATCTCGGCTACGGCGACCTCTCCTGCTTTGGAAGCCCCGCAGTCAAGACACCGCATCTTGATCGCCTTGCCAATGAGGGGATGAAATGGACTCGGTTCTACGCTGGTTCGGCTGTCTGCTCCCCGACGCGAGCTTCCGTGCTGACCGGTCGGTATCCCCTGCGATTCGGTATCACGAAACATTTCAATGATCGAAATCAATGGCTGCCGGAGTCGGCGACAACCGTTGCCGAACTGTTGAGGGACGCGGGATACAACACAGCGCATGTGGGTAAATGGCATCTGGGCGGATTGCATGTCGACGACAAAGGAACGCGGCTGACGAATCAGCCCGGCCCCGGCCAACACGGATTCCATTTTTATCAAACGCAGATCGAGCAACAGCCACTTCGCGGCCGGATGGGCAAAGAGCGAACGCTCTTCCGGCAGGGCGGAACGGTCCTCCTTCGAAACGACCAACGGGTCGGCGACGATGACCCGTACTATCCCAAGCACTTCACGGATGCAAATGGTGACTTTGCAGTCGAGATGATCGAAACCTTTTCAGCCCAAGAACAACCTTTCTTTCTCAATCTGTGGTGGCTCGTTCCTCACAAGCCTTATGAGCCTGCTCCAGAGCCGCATTGGTCCGACACCGCCGCAGTCGATCTCAGCGACGATCAGCATCGCTTCCGGTCGATGGTGCAGCACATGGATGGCAAAGTCGGAGCGATCCTCAAGAAGCTCGACGAACTGAAGATCGCAGACAACACACTCGTCCTTTTTACAAGTGACAATGGTGCGGCCTATGAAGGATTCATCCACGATTTAAAAGGTGGCAAGACCGATCTGCACGATGGTGGAATTCGTGTACCGATGGTCGTGCGTTGGCCCGCTGCAATTCCGGCTGGTCAAACATCCGAGGCATTTGGACACTCAAACGATCTACTGCCTACCTTCTGCGAGGCGGCGGAAGTCGAATTGCCCAGCGACTTGCCGCTCGATGGACTGAGCCTGTTGCCGCATTTGAAAGGTGATGCTCCGCCGAGTGCCCAGGCGCGGGGAACGGTGTTTTGGCAGCTCGACCTGTACAAGAATCTGCAACGCCACTCTCCAAAACCCAAACCGTACGCGACCGAAGTCGCCATGCGAGGAAAGTGGAAACTGCTCGCTCTCAACGGAACGCCCGTGGAACTATTTGACATACACGCTGATCCGAACGAGACACAAAATGTGATGGCCGATCACCCAGATTTGGTCGCCTCGCTTACAGCGGAACTGGCCAAATGGCTGGGAGCGCCACGGGAAACAAAGTGAATCGACCGGAACAACCGTCTTGGACTTCACCCGAATCCGCGAACCTACAACGACCAAAATCGGCAGGACGACTGGGGAAGTCCACTCGCACAAACGTTGAACCTAAAATGACGCAAAAACTGATCATCGCCGCCCTCTTCGTCTTTCTGCCAACGTGCTCAGTAACGGCTCAGGAAGCGCGCAACGAAACCAAGAGAACGCGCCGACCTGAACCAGCCAAATACCTGGAAACCGGCGGCGAACGGAAACTTGACGTCGTTTACAAATCTGTGGACGGGCGAGATCTAAAGCTGGATTTGTATTATCCAACCGGAAACCGTTTCGGTCCGTGCCCAGTCATTGTCTTCACACACGGTGGGGGCTGGGCCGCAGGCAACCGTTACAAAGCGGCAAGTGGATCCTTTGCGGAAGTGTTCCAGCGGTTAATCAAAGAAGGTTTCGCGGTCGCACCCGTATCGTACCGTTTGGCCAAAAAAGACAGCCAGGTTGCAATGCGAGACTGCGTCATCGATTGCAAGGATGCGATCCGCTATCTCGCCAAAAACAGTGAAGCGTTGGGGATTGACCCGATGCGGATTTTTGTGATGGGAGATTCAGCAGGCGGTCACATTGCCCAGATGCTGCTGCTTGCATCGCCCGAACAATTGCCGGGAGATCCAGCCCTCGCCAACGTTTCTTACCACATGATTGCTGGCGTTTCCTGGTACGGACCGTGTGACTTTGAAAAGATGGCGTTATTCAACCACGATGACAGCGCCGATTTCCGAGACCGCTTTGAGCCTCGGATCATGGGATCAGAATCGGGGCCGAAAGAGAAGTTGGCCCGATATCGCGAAGTGAGCCCGATCAACTACCTGAAACCAACGAGTGCACCGTTGTTGATGATCCAGGGCGACAAGGACACGACCATCCCGGTGAAGCACGCGTATTACATGAAACAGAAAGCCGACGCGATGAAGGCGCCGGTGGAGATCACGATCGTCAAGAATGCCGGCCACAACTGGCGACGAGTCGATGCCGACATCGAACCATCGCGGGACCAGATTATCGAACGTACGGTGCAGTTCTTTGTGAACCATCGCTGACCGTGATCGGAAGAGGGTCGCGAATTTCGCCACCATTCCGATCTGACAGAGTAAGACTCCCAAAAGGCCTTTCCCCACCGCCTACCTTTGAAACCGCGTTTAGAAAAACATGAAACCAACCTCACTGATTCCATTCCTTGGCTTCGTCCTACTGACAACTTGTACCTCTTTGGCGCGCGAACAGACCGATGAAGTGGCTCAGCCGAACATTCTGTTTATTTTCACAGACGACTGGGGCTGGGGCGACCTTGGTTGTCATGGGCATCCGTACCTGAAGACACCAAATATCGACCGACTTGCAAAAGAAGGCACCGACTTCCATCGCTTCACCGTCGCCAGCGGAGTCTGTTCCCCAAGCCGTACGGCGGTGATGACCGGTCACTTTCCAGTACGCTACCGAATCGACGGCCATTTTGCCTGGGTGCAAAGCAACGCCAAACGCAACATGCCGGACTGGCTTGACCCAACAACACCAACGCTTCCAAAGATGTTGCAATCGGCGGGCTACGCGACGGCACACTTCGGAAAATGGCATCTTGCGAACAACATGATTCCTGATTCGCCGCTGCCAAGTGACTATGGATACGATGAATACGGCGCCTTCAATTGTGCCGGCATTCAAATGCCAGTGCACGCGGATGCCGACCGAGCGATTGCATTCATCGAAAAGAACGCCGCTGCAAACAAACCGTTCTTCATCAATCTTTGGATGCACGAACCGCACACCCCGTTTCACACTCTGCCGGAGTATCGTCGGCGATTTCCAGAGTTGGACGACACCGACAATGTCTATGCGTCTGTGCTTTCTCACGCCGACGATCGGATCGGTGAGTTGCTTGCCGCGCTGGACCGATTGAAACTGGCCGACAACACGCTGGTGGTTTTTAGTTCTGACAATGGTCCCGCCGGTAGTGGACGAGGCGGCAAGTTAACGACCATGTACGATTCAGCGACTGGCGAGGGGTTCGGAATTGGTTGCAGCGTCGGGACAACCGGTGGTCGCAATGGCCGCAAGGCGTCAATCCTGCAGGGCGGGATTGGTGTGCCGTTTATCGCCCGCTGGCCGGGAAAAATCAAAGCCGGTGCTATCGATGACGTTTCCTGGATTTCTGCCGTCGACCTGCTGCCAACGTTCTGTGAGATCGCCGGTGCAAGCCTGCCTGCAGGGTACCAGCCCGACGGCAAGAGCCAACTGGCGACGTTGCAGGGGGCAAAAGCACCGGTGCGTGAGAAACCGTTGTTTTGGAAAGGGATTTCAAGCCGCAAGGGGGCCGTGTACTCGGTCCTAGACGGGCAGTGGCGGCTATTGACCAGCGCGACTTTCGACGCGTTGGAGCTTTACGATGTCAATCAAGATCCTTTGGAAAAGAACAATCGGTTGTCATCACATCCGGAGATCGCCGAAACGCTGTTGGCAAAGCTTCACGCCTGGACTGCGACGCTTCCGGCGGAACCCGATCCCGATTGTTTCTCGAAGTACCGCGACAAGGACGCGGGCCCGTTGCCTCCAGAGGTCAAGCCGGTCTTTCAGTTTGACCCGTCTCGATAACATCCGTTTTCTTGAAAAACTCAACTCGCGTTCGAAGCACTCACATGCGACCGTCTACAGTCATTCACGTTCTGGGCCTGGTCTTCCTGTCGACGATTGCAACGTTTGCCGCCGAGCAACCGCCTAATGTCGTTTTGATTTTTGCCGACGACCTCGGCTACGGCGACCTTGGGTGCTACGGGGCCACCAAAGTGCAGACACCGAACATTGACAGGCTTGCCGCCGACGGACGTCGATTTACGGATGCCCATTCAGTGTCGGCCGTTTGTACGCCGTCACGTTATGCATTGCTGACCGGACAATATCCGCTGCGAGCCAATGGCGGACGAGGCGTTTGGGGACCGGCTCCGATCACCTCTCCGCTGATTGTCGACACGGAGAAAACCACGATTGCCGATGTTTTTAAAAGTAGCGGCTACGACACGGCTGTCATTGGAAAATGGCACCTGGGATTCGGCACGGGAACAAACAAGTGGCAGGAACCGCTACGTCCCGGACCGCAGGATCTCGGTTTCGACTACTACTTTGGGATGCCGGTTGTCAACAGCGCGCCGCCTTATGTGTATGTAGAAAACGATCGTGTTGTCGGCAGCGATCCTAA
Source organism: Stieleria tagensis (assembly GCF_024129865.1). Classification (GTDB taxonomy): domain Bacteria; phylum Planctomycetota; class Planctomycetia; order Pirellulales; family Pirellulaceae; genus Stieleria; species Stieleria tagensis. The sequence goes on from NZ_JAMYFE010000135.1 coordinate 37,522, forward strand.
CGATCCGCTGGTTTATCTTGGCCGGAACGCGAAAAATGCCACGCCGATCACGCCCATTCCGCCCGAGGCTGCCAACCGCAGTGCCAATGCGTTCGGTGGCGCAGCGAAGGCTCATGAACTGTTCAACGACTACCAAGTCGGAACCACGATGGCGAAGAAGTCTGTCCAGTGGATACAGCAGCGCAAGGACAAACCCTTCTTTCTGTATCTTGCGACAACCAATATCCATCACCCGTTTACTCCAGCCAAACGTTTCCAGGGGACCAGCCAATGCGGACTCTACGGCGACTTTATCCATGAACTCGATTGGATCGTCGGCGAGGTTCTTTCCTGCCTGGAGGTCAACGGTTTAACGGATAACACGCTGGTGATTTTCACCAGCGATAACGGTGGGATGTTCAACGACGGCGGCCAAGCCGCATTCAAGGCCGGCCATCGACAGAACGGTGATCTTCTGGGGTTCAAGTTTGGCGTCTGGGAAGGTGGCCATCGCGTGCCGTTGATCGTCCGCTGGCCGGGCAAGGTGAAGGCCGGAACGACGTCGAACCAGTTGATTGGCAATGTCGATATGCTAGCGACGTTTGCGGCGTTGACCGGACAGAAACTGGACAAGACTCAGCAGACAGACAGCGTCAACGTGCTTCCTGCCTTTGTCGGCCAGCCGGACGCCCCCTTGCGCGATCACTTAATCCTTGCTCCACACAAGGGCACGCATCTGTCGGTCCGCCAAGGAAACTGGATCTATATCCCGGGCCGGGGAAGCGGCGGGTTTGGGGGCCGAAAACCGGGCGATCACACATTCGCCGGACCGGCAGCGGCCAGTTTTGTGGGATCCGTTAACAGCGACATTAAAAACGGTAAAATCAAAGCCGATGCACCGCGCGCGCAGCTCTACAACTTGAAAGCCGATGTGAACCAGACTCAAAATGTCTTTGACGAATACACCGAAGTTGTCAAAGAGCTGAGTGAGTTGCTGGCGGGTTACAGCCCCAAACCTAGCCCTACTAAAGGGCAACCCAACACTCGCCCCGGTAGCAACCGTCCGGGTTCGTCGAGCAATCCTGCGCAGAAAACGACGGCAACCCCTAGTGACCGCAGCGCTTCGTTCGACTTTGAATCCGGCGAGCTGGAACCCTGGAAAGTCGTCGCAGGTGAGTTTCAACATCCCATCGGAAGTCGGTCCGAGTTTTTTAGGAATGGGCGAGAGTACAACAAACAAGGAACCTATTACCTGACCACCCTCGAATCGTCAGCGGACGCAGAGAAGGGGATGGACGGCCAGACCGGTGTGATCGTGTCACCATTGTTTGTTCCAACCGGCGGAACCATGTCGTTCCGGATCGGTGGTGGACGTGGAAATTCCACCTACGTCGCGCTGTGCACGGCCGATGGCAATGAGGTTCAGTTCGCTCGCGGCATCAACGACCAAGTCATGCAAAAAGCGGAGTGGGATCTCACTCCCTATGTTGGCCAAAAAATGTTTCTCAAAGTCGTCGATCAATCGACAGGCGGCTGGGGGCATATCACCGTCGATGACTTTCAGTTCGATGCAGAAGTCCTAACATCCCCGGCCAGGGGACAGAGCCCATGAACGGGCCTGTCTCCGATGGAAGCTTCCTCACGTACAGTGCGTAGACAGTGCGGAGTTTTATTGACAGAAAAATTGCGAAGTCTGTCTTCCCAGCACTGAAATTTTTCTGTCGGCTATTTTTCTGTCACTCCTCCCGCTAGTCCTGCCGCTCTGTCGAATCCGGTCGGTGTCTCCAGCCAGACCATCTCGGGCGAAATCAGGTGAAAACGTCGCGGGAATCAAGTCTGCCGGACCATCATTCTCCGAGTGGGGAACGACAACTGCTCGCCAATGAGCTCTGTCCCCGGTCATCGTCCTGACGGACCTAGTTCGCGGCGAATGTTTGCAAACCCGTTGTGGAAAGATTGCGATCGACTCTGTCGAAACTTTCGCGTACCGCGGAAGTGTCTACAATCTGGAAGTTCACACCGAGCACGTCTACGAAATAGGCGAGCTTGGTGTGCTGGTGCACAACGGGACCGAAAGTTGCGCGTTGGGCAAGGCGCTGGCAAATGGAGACCTTGCAAAAAAATCAAGGATTACCAAGCAAGGATATCAGGCCGCGCATATTGTCTCGAATCCTGGATGGGGAAGTCGAAAGCCGCAGAAAGCCATTGATGCGATTGGCAGGGCCCATAAAACATTAGATAAAGCTGGCATTGACTAAAATGGTAAGACAAACGGTTTTTGGGCAAAGGTTGGGCACCTTGGTACTCACCCTGATAAAGCTCCTTTAGAGATCGCCAAGCGGATAAACGATGCGGGTGCGAAAGGACCAGATGCAGTCGCCGCCGCTTTGAAGGGACGAAAGAAAACATTCCTGCACCCATCATACCTAAAATAGATGATTTATAAGCTTTTTAAAATTATGGAAATCACGGAATACGAAGGCTTCGTGTTCCGTGACAAAGAGATCCAAGACCGGTTCGCCCCCCAGGAAGTTCCAAGACTAAAGCGTGATTGGATAGTACCAAAGCTAGGCGATACATGGGACTGTCCAGAGGTGATAGGAAGCGTCAGTTCACTAAATGATTTCCCCTGCGTTGCTTGCATGGTACCTGCCTTCAGCAGTCGAGCGACCGATGTACTTCACGGAATGCTACAAGCCAGCGGCGAGATACTCCCATTATCCGGCGATGGAAAAGGTTTCTTTGCATTCAACGTATTGACTAAAGCGGATGTATTGAACCGAGGTCGTTCAGTTCTGCAGTGGCTAGGCAAATCGGAGCAGCCCATGGACTGCGGCATACCTGCAACGATTGAGAAGTATGAGTTCAACGATATTGACTATAGTGGATATTCGTTTTTCCGTATCCCGGATGACTTAAGTAGCATCTATGTGACACAACAAGTTTTCGAGACTATCTCGAACAATAACCTGAAAGGCTTTCACTGCGTCAAGGTATGGCCGAATAATGACGGTAAATCCTGGCGAGAACGCGACTTCGAACTGGACAGAGCTGAAAAGAAGACGCGTTCGATTTGAGAACGTGTATTAAAAAGCCGTTTTCTTGCGTGCGAGGCGGCGAGTCAATCATAGCGATGTAAATTGCCGTTTCGGACGTTTCTGCCAGACGCTCGTAGTCTTTTGAAAGTCTCCGATGGCGGTTCATCCACGCAAACGTTCGTTCGGCGATCCAGCGTTTTGGCAACACGACAAAGCCTTTTACATTCACGGGACGCAACACAGTTTGAAGCAGTACGCGACACGTCGATTGAACCCAATCCGGTAAACCGCACTTGCCATACGCGCTGTCGGCGAAGACCACCTTCAACCGTCGGAATCTGTCCTTGATTCGGTGAAGCACGAAGTGTGCTCCTTCGTAGTCTTGCAGATCAGCTGCGTGCACCACGACGACCAGCAACAGACCCAAGGTATCGACAGCTGTCATCTTGCGCCCAAACAGTACCAGTGATTTGCGCCCCATCCGGTACCAGTTGATCTGTAGCCGTACACCAGAACCACTTAGCGACCGCTGGTTGACTTGCTCAGCAGGCGGCGGCGGGCTCGGCGAGTGCGTTTGCGGTCGGCTGCCTGTGCGAAAAAAACGTGACGAGGAAGCTGGCTGGGGACAGAGCCCAGGGGCGAGGATGAGACGCTCCCCTCGCAACGCACGTCACCCGCCACTTGTTCGAGGCCTGTCCCCGGTCATTCTATCGACGACATCCTGACGATGCTTGGTCCATCAAGTTGAGCTCGGGACCAGGGTCCTTCCCTGGTAACGGATCGAAAACGACGAAGCGAACTCGCCGACCGGATGAGCGATGATGCGAACAGCGATCTCTCGCACACGCTGGTCCGAAAATGCTCGGTGATGCCGAAACTCGATCACTCTAGGTTTGATCATCGCCGCCAGTGCGTTACCAGCCGAATCGTCTTCGTAATTCAGTCCTGAAATTCGGATGTCGCGATGCTCCGTCGTGTACGGAAAGAAATGGGCCGCCGTTTCGTTGGCGATCAATTTCATCAGGTAGCCTTCCTGATCAATTGACGCTTCGACGCATTCCAACCCTGTGACATTCATTTGATGCGATCATTCTGAAATGGGCGGTTGACCACTGTCGCTGACGGCCATTATACGATGACCTTCCAACCACGTCGGCGGTTCCACCTTCGCAGCCAGTTTGTGAACTACGCTTTCGGGGACGGATTTGGCCCGGTCGCGGTTCTGTTCCAGCAGCACTCGCATAGGCGGTTCGACGTAGATCAGTTCGGTTTGTGCTTTGTAGTCGGCGAACAATCCCGTCCAACGTGATCGGGTTTGACGCAGGATGTTCGTGGCGTTAAATGCAAACGACGTTCCCGCACGAAGGTGTTGCCGGCATCGCTCGGTGGCGGTTTGGATCACTCGGCCCTGGTCGTCATTCGGATCGACTTTCATTTCCGTTCGGATGTCGTCGAGCGAAACGACGGGCAGGTCCGGTCGATGCATGGCCAGCCACGTGTCTTTGCCGCTTCCAGGTAGACCGCACATCATCGTGACTGTGCAAGAAAACTCCTCGTGCGGGACGTAGTGCAGGTTGGGTTCGGCTTGACGGAAGTATTCGAGTCGGGCGTGGTCGGTCGCGAAGGGATAGCGAGCGTCGAAGCAACTATTCTCCTCGGCAATCAGCTTGTAGTAATGCAAATTGTCTTCGGGACGGCTCATCGAATCGGTATCCCGACCGCGAGTGTCAGCCATCGCGAACAAATACAGCAATCGGTTCTCACTCAACCAAGACAAACGAACCACTTCCCGGGACGTATCCTCTCGTTCGACCACAAACGCCGGCCGACCATGGTAGCGAACTAGCGAACAAACCCGTTCACGTTCGCCGAGCGGGCATTCCAATTCGCGCAGCACTCCGCGAACCAAATGCTCACCCTTCACAGCGTGATTGGGCGAACGCACGTGACCGGTCTCTGGATCCAAGACCGTTGTATGTGGCTTGGCCGCATCGTGAAACAACGCGGTCAGCAATAACGCACGCCGGTCACCATCGTCAAGCGAATCCCAATCTTCAAGCTGCGTCAGCTGATCGCAAACCATTTTGGTATGAGTCCAAACATCGCCCTCGGCGTGCCACTGCGAGTCCTGTTCGCAAGCCGCCATCGCTCGCGCCCAAGGCTCCGCTTCCGCCCACGCGAAGATCGCGTCATGGCTCGCTCGTGATAATTCGCACCAATTCATTTCCAAAAATCCACCCCGTCGACCAACTCATTCGGCACCATCACTTTCTGTTGCCAGTGCGTGCTTTGCTTGATCTTCTCAACAAACTCCGGCCGTACAAACTTGGCCCGCCCAGTCACATGCGTCCCGTTCTCGGTGCGTAGATACAGGCCCTCTGCCAAATCATCTTGCCGTCCGGTCAGCGGATTGTCGAACTCGGCACCGAACGCAGACGCCTGAATTAACTCCTCCAAATCGGACCGCTTCATCGCCCCGCGATGCACGATCGGAACCGTTTCGATCTCGGTCCCACCGAGCAACTCGATCCGCCGCTCCAGCGTCAGAAACGACTCGGCATCCTTGTCATAAATATCGAACTCGAAGAAGTAATGCGGCAGCTCGCGGTAGTGGATCGAATGCTTCGCGTACATCCACTCGCCGTATAGGATGAACCGCTCACCGAGCCGTTCCTCCAACACGTTCCGCTTTACCCTCGTCCACTGCTTGAACAGATCGTACTGCGAATGCATGCCTTCGCTAATCAGATGCCCTCGACATTGCAGCATCAACTCACCGCCGGCAAAGTGAATCCCGACGTTCGTCCCGTCAATTTTCTCCTCGACAATCAACGAGTCATCCGCCAGAAACGAGACTGATGCACGTTCCCCAAGATGCTTGTCATCGCTCGTCCCGCGAGAGCCAAACAAATGTGGCGTCCGCGGATATTTCACAAAGTCGCCTCGCGAAACGCCCATCAAAATTCTCCAAAAAAACATATTCTAGTGGGCACGAGACACACATGTTCGGCTAGAGGTTCGCTTCGTTCAGCTCGAATAGGTGCGATGCAGTTCAAGTTTTCAGTGCACGTTCATGATCGTTCTGTAACTTCCTGAACTTCGCATCTAAAACTGTTCTAAAAAACGCTGCCGCCTGCCCAGCTCGTTTGAATGATCGAATTTGTGTTCGCCAGCGCCGAGTGGAAACAGGCTGGGGACAGAGCCTAGAGGCGAGCGAGAGGCATTCCCATCTGAGGAGTTTGCCGGCGAACAAGAAACGGTGGCGGACGGTGCGATTGGTGACATAAACGATCGGAACTTCACCAGGATCGATCACTTCGCCGTGACAGAGCCTGCCATGCTGTCACCGTTCTAACAAAATCCTGCTCTCAACTTATCGCTGCTAGCCATTCATCCATCAATTCTTCGAGGGAATTATATTCATCAGAACGTTCACCACTATCCACATCACATTCGTAGATTACCCCTGTTTGAACATCAACGGCACCATAGCCAATGCCAGCTTGGTACATAAAAGGAATTGAAGCACTTGGAAAGTCGCAGCCAAGCTGAGAAACCTCTTGCTTTAATAGTGCCAATGAAAAAGTCATGTCCACACCGTTCTTAGATTTTGCCATCTCGGCGGAGGCAAATTTAAACGTACTTGAAAAAACATCTAGCCCATCAAAGTCTGTATAAATCGTGCCTAGTACTTGCAAGCTGTCAAAACCACTGTTTCCCGTTCTCTTCCACAGCGTTGATTGCTCTCCGCTTTCGTGCGTAATTTCCAATCGATCTTCGAGTTCCTCAATAACGCCAGGCAGTTTCTGCCGGATCCACCTCAAAATGTCCATCTATCATCCTCCGCCATTTAAGTGCTGTTGACTGAGTCCTTCTCGATCGAGCATCTGCCCAGATGAACCACCCTGGGTACCGCCATTTTGATGAAAATTATTAACATGCCCCGCAGCCCCACCGCGAGATGGTACCACGTTGTTTGGAACGTCAGCAAGCGTTGGATTTCGTTTGACATCGTTGATGTGATGCCAGCGAACATCGCTGGGATATTGGCCAGTCTCAGCGATTTGTTTTCGTTCCGGCCAGGTAAAACCGCCTTGATTGGCAGTACCCGGGTGTCCATCTTGAATTAGTTTGCGTTCTGCAGCCTTCGCGGCATACACCCCCCGTTGCCGAGCATTCTTGACTTCCTTGGCCGTTAACTTCTTCGGTACACCACACTGCGGGGTTTTGGCTCGTCTTCCGAGGGTTCTTTTTAATCCGGAGCTGATTCGTTGCTTGAGGCGGCCGACTCTGCGGGGGCGTTTGCTGGTGTTGTGGACGAGGACGGCGTCGGCTTGGCTGCTGGCGGCGGCGAAGTAGGTGTGGCTGCCTTCGACTTCGAAATTGTAGGTCGCAATTCCGTCTTCGGAAAACTCGGTTTCATGACCGCTGACTTGACTGACACGGCCGCCAGGTTCTTGCAGTTGATCCCCTACCTGCAGCGTGCTGGCATCGGTCCAGCCGCTACCAATCACCCAGAACGGGTGCGTGCAGGTCGTGCCGATCGTTTGCCGCCTTCCATCACTGCTGGTGATGGTGATTCGATGAATGTGATCGGCGGAATTGCGGAACACTCGCAGGACGGTGCGCGGCATCTCCCGCTGGAATGCTTCGTCCCATGCCAGCACCGTGTCGCCCGGAACGATCGATTCAATCGGCTTGGACGCCACCGAGGTTTCGAACGTCATGTCGGCGATCGAATCAGGCCCGAGCCGAATCGACGGTTGCACACTCAGCAACGGCAGCGTGCAAGCGATCATCAAGATCACCGCGAGTCCCCATCGAGCGAGCTGGCCAAACGTCGTGGTGTTGCGACGAAGATCTGCGTCTGAATCCAATGTGACTGCCGGGGAGTGAACCGATGACCGAAGTCGTTGGACATCGTTGATTTCAGCAGCCAGCTGAACCGTTTGTATCGGTCGCCTGCGCAACGTGTCTTCGATCAGTTCATCGTCCAGAGGCTCCGCCATCTCAGGTGACTCCGGCTCGAACTGACTCCAAAATTCATCCGTCGCCGTTTGAGCCGCGGTCAAGCTGCGAAGCTTCTGACTCGATTTTGCAATGCCGAGTGTGGTGGCCAATCCGACCAGCCCGACGATCAACGGCGTCCAATCCGAGACAGCGAGATGGCTGTCTGACAAATCGTTGGAAAACAGTTTGCTGGAAGACAGATTGTCATCGACAACCAACACATGCGTCCCGGCGATGAAGCAGTTGGAATGGGGAGAACCGCCGAATCCGGTGTTGATCTGGAATCGATTGTCGTTGTTGACGACATAATAGGGAGGGCCATCACCGCCGCACGATGCACGGACGGTGACGGAGTAATCCGTGATGAAGTTCAACGACTGGACGTCGTGGTAGTTCGTACAGCCGCGTGGTGGATCCGATTGCGATTGGCTGAGTAGCGAGAGGACGGTTGAAAACTCGGCGAAGACTCCGTTGGACCAAGCGGCGACTCCCAACAGAGCGCAGCTCATGATCTGAACGTCCACGGCAGCGGGCGTGGGAATGCCACCGCCCTCGATTCCGCGACTGTAAAACTCTTGGTAGATATCAGTGAAGGGCACTCCGGCGCCGACGCTGAAGACCGTCGTCGACTCGGTGAAGCAGCTGAAATCAACGTCAATGATGCTGAAGATGACGCTGCTGACGACCGATGCGTACGTCGATGCCGCGATGTGTCCACTGGGGTCGATGAAGTCGGTGGGGCTGTTACCAACGTAGCGATAAAAGTTTGTGTCGCCGGCTGAAATTCCCCAACTGTCTTCGCTGGAGAACCGCCCGGTCGTCGGATCGTAGTGACGGGCGCGATAGTCATAGAGACCGATCGACGCTTCCCACTCGCGTCCGGTGAATTTGAATCGGTCACCTGCAGCCGGATCAGATTCCGAACTGATATTCCCAAAACTGTCGTAGTCGATCGAATCGAGCACGTTGCCCGCCGAATCCACCACATCACGAACGGAAAAGAGCCGGTCTTGCAAATACCACGCCGTGCCTTCGCCGGGTCTGTCTCTGGCGATCAGATGATCAATGGCTTCGGTGCCGTACAGATACTTTGCAATCACGGTGCCGTCGGCTTGATGGTCCGCCCAGACTCGGGAACCATCGTAGACGGTCGTTTGGACGACGCCGTCGACTTCGCGGATGATCTTGCGATCGAAGACGTCGTAAACGAAATGGGTTTGCGTTTCAACGACGCCGTCGTCGGCCGTCACCACCACCGAAGTCAAACGGTTTCGATAATCGTAGGTGTACTCGGTCACTTGACCGTCAGTGATTCGGGTCTTGCCGATCAGATTGCCCACTGCATCGTATTGGTAGTCATAATCCCCGTCTGATTCGAGGCGATTTCCCGTTGAAACCTGGTCATCGTCGGAGGTGCGATTGCCGGCTCCATCGAAGACATATTCTTCCAGGATGCCGCTTGCATCAGCGACCGCAGTGACTTGGCCACGGCCATCGCGATCGTATTGGCGAAAGACACCTCGGTCGGTCGTCGAGATCAATTCGCTGGCCAAGTTGTAGCCGTAGTCGACGGCGCTGATTTCATCGCCGGACGCCCAAAGGTGTTCGACGCGCGTCATGCGTCCGCTGGTGTCGAAGGTGTAGTTCGAAAGCCCTACCAGGATTGGTGTACCGGCATTGGTGTACCGTCGAATCTGCGATAGCCCGTCGCGAACGTTGTAGTCCATCTCGACCAACACGGGCGAAACGCCTCCGCCGTCCCAGCTGATTTCGACTGGTCGATTGATCGAGTCAAACACCAACTGAACTTGGGTGCCTGACTGATCGCGGATCGTTTCCAGGTTGCCGCGTGAATCAAAACCATACGTCAAGTGATTCCGAGGCACGTTTGGTGTACCGAGATTGTCATCCGAAATGACTCGGTTGAGCGCATCATATTGATACTGGTAGTGGCTATTGACATCACCAGCGGTCAACAGATTCCCGGTCGCATCGTAGCTGAATCCAATCGAGCGATTGTCAGGACTTCCGACCCAGCGTTCCTCGGTCATCCGGTCCAAACTATCGTAGCTGTATTCAATCCGTCGGCCAAGGCGATCGAGCACCGCAGTCAGATTGTCGACAGCGTCGTATTGGTAGATCGTCGACGCGTCTAAGGCATCGGTATCGCGGACCAGTCGACCGATTTTGTCGTAGTCGTACCGGCGAACGTTGCCGGCGCCATCGGTGAACGAGGTCAGCAGATGGCGGTCGTCATAGGTGTAGAGAATCTCGAATCCGTCTGGGTCGATTTCTTTTGTCAAACGCGATGCCGCGTCGTATTCGTACTGACGGATTCGTCCAAGCGGATCAGCCTCTTCGGTCCGCAGGCCCACCTCGTCATAGGTGTAACGATAGGTGCCCCCGTCGGGCATCTCGGCCTGTGTCATCAGCCGATCGAGATCATAGGCGAATTTCCATTGATTGCCCTGCTGATCGGTGTAGCGGAGCAAGTTCGAGTCGGCGTCGTACTCGTACAGGATCGAATGACCGAGCGCATTTTCAACCTGGGTCAACCGATCGAGATTGTCGTAGGTGTAGGTGGTTGCGCTGCCGGCTTGATCGACCAACGCGGTCAAATTGCCGTTGCCGTCAAAGGAATAGGACGAGACTTGACCGAGAGCGTCCGTGACCTGACTTAAGTTGCCCGTCGGGTCATAGGCATATTCCGTTGCATTTCCATGTTTGTCGGTGAATCGAATTTGGTTGCCGACGGCGTCATAGTCGAAGGAAGTAAAATGGTCGGTCGGATCGATGACCTTTGTCAGCTGGTTGCGCGTGTCATATTCAAACCGGTACACTCGCCCCAGGGCATCGACTTCGCTGATTAGATTACCGGCCGCGTCGTAGTCAAATGTCGTTGTATTGCCAAGCGGATCGGTCACATCGACCAGTTGATCATTTCGTCCACCGGAGAATTGAACCATGGGAACAAGACTGGATGTCGGAACGGCGCTGCGTTTGGCAGGATTGATTCCGAACGCCCATGTGTTGTCTTGCCCGTCGGTAAAGCTAGTCACGTTACCGACTTGGTCATAAGTCCAGCGTTGGGAAATACCGAGCGGGTCAACGATTTCCGTCACCTGATCGAAGAAGTCGTATTCGAAGGTTGTTGTTCCCAATCCGTCAATCAACTCGACCACGTTTCCGACGGCATCGTAGACATAGGTCTGCGCTCGACCTTCGGGTGACGTGACAGTTTCGACACGTCCCAGCGCGTCGTAGGTGTATTGCGTCACGGCTCCGGTCGCACTGATTTCTTGAACGACCTGACCGCGAGGGTTGTACTTGTAATTGTACGTCGGGTTGATCGTCTGCTCGGTGACGTTGCCGATGGCATCGTAGGTCGTAAAGACTCGGCGGCCCTCTGGATCGAGCGTTTCCACGACGCGCCCTTCAGCATCACGGATGTACTGCATCGTGTTGCCGCTGGCATCGATGTGCGCGATGACTTGACCGTTAGCATCGTAACGATAGCCCGTTACGAAATCGGCTTGATTGGTCATGCTGGTCAATAAACCGTCGGTGTATCCGATGCGAATCGAACCACCCTCGGCATCGATCATCTCGGTCCGTCGCCCCGCCTCGTCAGACACAAACCGATTGACATTGCCCCGCTCGTCGGTCGTCTGTGTGATCATTCCCATCGCGTTAACGTCATACTGCCGCGACGTGCCGTCCGGCCAGATCACACGGTTGGCGACAAGTGTCGCGGTGTCGTATTCAAATTGAGTGACCAACCCGAATTGGTCGGTAAAGCTGAGTTGTCGCCCCAGCGTATCACGGGTGACCGACGTGACGTCGCCGCCCGCATTGATCGTGGACGCCAGGTTTCCATTGGCGTCAAATGTAAACTGCGTGACCCGACCGAGCGGATCGGTGACCTGTGTGATCCCGTTTCGATCGTCGTACTGAATTGTCTTGACGCCACCCATTGCGTCAGTGACCGACAAAACGTTTCCGCGATCGTCATAGGTAACCGTTGTTTCATATCCTTCGCGATCGGTGTACGAAATCAAATTGTCGTGGGCGTCGTACTCCATCAAAGTGCGGTTGCCGAGCGGGTCGGTCATCTGCAATGTGTTTCCGCGGTCGTCGAAAATCAACACCGTCTCATTTCCGAGGCGATCACCCAGGATTTCGAGATTCCCAGCGACATCGTATTGTCGTGGCGCTGTGTTTCCTCGCCCATCAGTCTCACCCGTCAGCCTGCCCTCTTCATCGAACTGGTTCGTGGCAACCGTGATGCCTCGCGGGTCGGTTATCGTCTCGAGGTAATGGGCAGGGTCACTCAGGTAAGTCATCGACAGGGTGTCCCCGACCTGATTGGTGACGCCGACTAATTCGCCGGAGGGCGAATAGGTGTAGGTCAGCGGGTTTCCTGCGGTGTCGATGATCTGGGTGATACGGCCGAACTCATTTCGATCCCAGGTGATTCCGGGACCGGCCGAGGAGTGGATCCCGGACTGGTCGAAAGTCAACACAACGTTGTTTCGGTCTTCGATCGACTGCAGTTCGATCTCAGCAAACTGGTTGTAGGTGTATCGCAGTTGGTCGTTGGTGACCAACGTGTAGGTGTCTGGGTTGTAAGGGAATCCGAGCAAATACAGCCCGAATGTTCCGTCCGCATTTTGTTGGAGAGAAACCTTGTCCACTTCCAACCGGTGAAAGACACCTGGATCCGGCACAAACCGTGGTCGCCAAAGTGTTTCCAACAATTGCGGTTCGGGGATCGGGTCGAACGTGAATCCGACTCGTCGTCCATCCGGCAAATTCATGTAGACGCGCGTGCCGATCTTGAACGGATTGGCGCCAAAGATTCCTGCGCCCGCCGCTTCCGATTCACTGACGGGAACCGATTCCCGGATTCGTGGACTAGCGACGTCAAGTCGCCATCCGTAACCAAAGTCACCGTCGTAGGGCGCATCGAGTGTGTCATAGATGCGATTGATTTGAATTGGAATCCCCGCGACAGGAATCGTGGCATCGGTCAGCTCGATTCTAAAATTGCCGAGTTTGGCGGCGCCTTCGACGGATAGAGACGTGGTTCGTTTTGAAATGTTGCCGTTGGTGTCTTGAGCAACGATTCGGATGTCATAGAAGTCGTTTGCCAGCAGGGTTGGATCAAAGACACCCAGTACGTCACTAACGACGCCAATGCCACCCGGATCGGGCCGGAACGTGTTGCGCGAAACGGGTCTGTATTCGTTAGTGCCCGAAAGCGCCACCTGGACTTCGTAGTATTCCAGGTTGTCGTCGGTCACCGTGCCGACGATGTCAGTCAGATAGGTCACCACATCGCCCGGCAGTGGACTAGTGATTTCGATGATCGGCGCGGTGGTGTCGCTGGGATCGATCACACGCAGGAACGGGTCCAACTCGATCGTGGCAACGTTTCCGGCCGCATCGATGGCCGTGAACACAACCTCTTTAATCCCGGGATTCTCGGCGACATAGTCGAAGCCCGATTCGGAATCGATCGGCACGTCGATGCCATCGATCGAAAGGCTGACGCCGGCCAGTTCAACGTTGTCCCGAGCGAAAACAGTGATCCGCGCGGTTTCGCCCAGATTCAGCAGATTGGTTGTGGAAGCGATGTCCACCAGCGGTGGTTGATTGTCGCTGGACACCGTCAATGTGTAGTCTTGCTCGGACGCCAGACCTCGCTCGTCAGTTGCCGTTAGGGTGATCGGATAGCTACCTGACACCACGAACGCTCTTGGCCAATCGACTCGCCCAGTCCGTGCATCGACCGTGATGCCCGTCGGCCCATCGACCGAATACGCCACTTGGTCGTCGGAGTCCACTGCAACCGCCGGATAAAAATACGGTTCACCGGCCAACACTTCCGTCACGGGAGTGGTGGTGAATGTCGGAGCCGAGTTCACCGCCCGCACTTCAAGATCAAATGATTGCCGCGCGATCAAACCGTCCGTATCAGTGGCCAGGATCGTGATCGAGTGCTGACCGATCTGGCTTGATTCTGGCGTCCAAGTCAACCGTGTTCCCGAAACGCTGGCGCCCGCCGGAGATGGCGACTCAATCGACAGCGTGACCGAGGACCGTTCGGGATCGACCGCCAGAATGTCGTAGACAAACGGCTGGTTGATCGTCGCGACGCGCTGTGGCGTACTCAGGATCAGCGGTGGATGGTTTGGCAGACCCGATGGTACGAGCAATGTGAATTCCTGAGTCGCGTTTCCGCCGCGACTGTCGCTGATTTCGACGACAACACGATGATGTCCCACATCGACCGCGGCCGGCATCCAAGTCAACTGGTTTTCGGAAAGCGACATTTCCGGTGGGCCTTCAATCAACCGCGTCGTGATCACATCCGCTTCGTGATCAAAGTGTCCGACGTTGTAGGAATACAGCTGCCCAACTTCAGCGGCCAACACGGGAACACCGGTGAAAACGGGTGCGGAATTGCCCGTGGTCTCGAACTGTACCTGCATGGAGAACCGCGAACGGTTCGGGTTGGAAAACGTCAATGCCGTCGCGCCACCAACCGCTCCCGCCAGGAGTAACGGATCCATTTCACTATCGAGGACAACGTACGGCGCACCGGCAGTGGTATCGCCATCGGCGTCCAGAACCTTGATTGACGCGGGGTCTAGATCGGTGAATGTCGCAACCAATGGCGCCGACACCGACTCCATCGATTGATTGTCAACCGCCAATGTCGTGTGCAGCTGGTTGGACGTGCGATTGAACGTGGTGCCACTGTAACGGGCTTGCAGTCCAGGTACCGCCGGTTCCAGTGAATCAAGCTCCAGCACCGGTGCGGCATCTTCACCAAACAGCGTGAGGTTCGTTTCGCTGGAAGTGCCGACCGTCGTTGTTGCCACAACGGTGAACGGATTGGCGCCCGCGGCCAGTGAAACCGGCGTGAAAAAATTCCCGGCCGGATCGATCGCTGTGACAGGAATCCCGTTGACCGTGACCGACTGAACATCGATGGTAGAAAGCAAATGGTTGCTCAGTTGATCGATGCTGCTGACCGCAATCGCTCGTCCGGACGACGACGGATCGGCATCAATCGAATTTGCCAAGTCGTCCAACTCTGCGGTCACCGATTCACCACCCAACTGAAACGCATAGAACTCGATGCCTTGATCGGCGACTCCAGCGAGCGGGATCGGATCCGGGTCAAACGCCTGCCCGTCGGTCAGGAAATAAACGAGTGTTCGGTCGGCTGGCTGAGCCGCGGCGAGTAGTTCGTTGACGTTTAAAATCGGAGGCGTGAACGAAGTCCCGTTTGTCACAGTATCGGGGCGGAAGACACGTGTTTCGTCGTCGGTCAAATTCCGCAGTGCGGTCTGAAAGTTCGCTAATTCGCCAAAGTAGGTTGTGTCGGCTGCGGGGTCGGCGAAAAACTGGTTGAATCGTTCTGGACCGGCGTCCATGATCGTACTTGAACCGGCGAACAACACTGTTGAGACTCGGATATCGTCCGATCGCAATTGCAGGTGTTCGGTCAACCGGATGGCGGCACCGATTTCTGCATCCAAGATGTCACCGATGCTACTGTCGCCATTCAAATCGTCCCCCGCATCGCCGACCCCGTCTCCGTTGACATCCAATCCCGTGACATCACGTGTGCTTCGCGAAACATCGACGACAAAGACAGCGTTGATCGACTGATTGCTACGACCAGCCTTGCCGCTGAGCGTGAGTTCCGTGCCGGTCGGATAGACGCTGCCGTCTGGCGGGGAAACTTCGATAGCTGGCCCAGCTGAATCAACTCGCTGAGCCGGAAAAATCGCGGTCAACGAATCGGCGCGCCGGGTGTTGTTGTTGGAGTTCTGGCCTTCGTAGACTCGATTGGTTGCATTGGTTTCGACAAACGCCCAAAAGGCGCCTTCGATGTCCGGCGGCAATGCAATGGTCGCCGTTGCGGTGTAGGACTCGCCCGCCGCCAACGGAGCGCTGTGCGGCACCTCGGCAAACACTCGCTGGCGAACATCAGGCGAATCATTGTCGTTGGAAACGATGACGCGATCGAACCATGGATTCGCATTCCAGCTTTGTGCAGTGGCTGTACCAATATTAGTCACCGTCCAGTTCACCTGGACTGCTGCTGGATTTCCCACCGAGATCGGATCGACCGTCACGGCACTGACGATCAGGTCGGCTGGCGATGGGATGGCGGTCGCCGGATCAGAAAGCAGGCGAAAACTAAAGTCGCCGTTGAGATCCGAGGGAGATGTTTCACGATTGTCGACACGGATTTGATATTGCCCTGTCTCCATGACTGTAAACGTGGTGTGCTCCTCAACCCGTTCCACTTCCACGTTGCCAGACGGGCCGATAATCGAAAACTCAAATGAGGGAACGGCGAGGTAGATTTCATTCAGCAAAACATCCAACGTCAGCTCTGCGCCGACGACTGCGGGAAACAAGTAAGATAGCGTTTCGCCAGCGACATCAATCGAATCACTGACCAGCTGTCCTAGTTCGATCGCGACAGCTGGCGCCGGAGTCACATCGTTGAGTTGAAACTCGTATTGCAGCAGGTCATCACCACTGCCTGCGATGACTAATCGATACAGTCCGGACTCGGTCAGGTTGGTAGCAACCCCAGTCGGTCGAACCTCCGCCCTGAAGTCAGTCTCCTGAACCACCTCGCCGCTGGGGCCAATGAGAGTCGCTTGCAGATCGTTGAAATCCTCTCGAATCCCGACTTGGTCCGAGAGCGAAACAAGATCCAGATACAGCGAGTCGCCTGATTCAGCCGTAAAGTCATAGGTATTGATGGAACCAGGGGAAATGATTTCGCCAAAATACAACGCGCCGAGTTCAATCGATTGCTTGGTTTCCGGAGCAACATCAAGACGGAACTGGTAACTGGCCAAATCCTCGTCAACGGCGCCAACTCGAATCGTATAGGTCCCGTCTTTCGGCGCGAGGATGCGTCCCGAGTCGTGGGAATCAGTCGTGCTGGAAACTCGAGAGAAGAGTTCTTGCCCATCTGGATCAAGCACGCGGGTTGCGATCGTGCCGCCGGTCAAATCGTTGTAGTTGACGAAAAACGCATCGCCAGAATTCGCTTCGAAGGTGTACTGATTCACCGAGCGATGAACATCAAACGTTTCCTCGATCGATTGCCCCAATTCAATCGTGACAGGTGGTTGCAGAGCGGCACGGGTGTACTGGAAACTGTAAGACGGAGTCTGGCCGCCGCCAGCGGAGATCTGGAACGTATAGGTCCCCGACTGGGTCGTCTCCAAATCAAAAACCCGATGTTCAAACGGCCGATCACTCGTTTCCCGACGAATCACCGAACCATCCGGTGCGACCAATTCGCTTGTCAGTTCGGCAGAGACAGATGAGAAATCGACGTTGATTCGATCGCCCACTCCGGCAACGAACGAATAAACATCCAACTCCGCCGCACTCGCAATTTCGCCGGCGACCGTGTCCCCATCAACCAACTGCGTTGTTGTATAGATCGCCTCTAGCAGGGTGAAATCGTACGCCGTGCTTGATCCCGAACCGCTCAATTGCAACGTGTACGTCCCGGGCACCGTGATCTGCGGTCCGAAATCGTGATCGTCGGCGAGAGCGGAAACGGCATGGTTGACGATCACCCCCGATGTGTCGGTAATCATTGTCTCCAGTGGACCTCCCGTGATTTCGGTGAAGTCCAATTCGATCGCTTGATCGGGCGCGATGGTAAACACGTACCGATCTATTTCATTTTCAGAGGCTAGGTCCGACCTCACACGATCACCCAGGTTGATCGTGGTTGACGCGATGAGTTGATCGGTGACGATGAATTCGTAGGGGCCGGTTGAAAAACCCTCTCCGTCGTCGCTGTCGACCGTCACCGTGTAGTCGCCGGTCGTGGGCAATGTGACTTCGTTCTGGTCGATGGGGACACCCGAATAATCGGCCATCAGATCCGAAAAGATCGTTTGACCCGATGGACCGAACAGGCTGAACGTGAACGGGCCGGCGGTGACGACATCAAAGTTCAGTGATTGCCCGGCGATACCCGAAAGCGTGTAGGCGTCGACCGCGCCACTGGCTTGGATTTGTCCGGTGACCGCCGTACCGAGCGTGATCGACGGCAGCGGCGCGGCGTTGACAGTGAACTCGTAGGCACCCGTCCAGGCGGTGGGAGAAAAGATCGAGACCTCGTAGCCGCCAGTGGATGGCAGGGCGATCGAACCGGTGTCGGAGAACGGTCCGGAGAAGAGCGGCGAATGGTTCAAACCGCCGCTGGCACTGGTGTCAACGATTTCCAGAACAAGACCGGGAATGTCCACCGCCACATCGATCGAAATGGCTTGCCCTGCGGCGCCGATAAAGCTCCAAAGATCCGTTGCGTATGCAGCATCAATGGAATCGGTGACGGTGTCTCCTTGGTTGATCGAAGCGAACGACGGCGGTGGAGGTTCAAGCAGCGAGACGTCGTAGGTGGGCGTGCCACTGCCGACGGACACCGAGAAGCTGAATGTTCCCGGTCCAAAGTAAGTGAGCTCTGTGACCTGACCTGGGCCAAATAGCGCGGTGGCCGGATCACCCGAGCTTGAGTCATAGTTCAAGCGAATTTGACCGCCGCTGACATCGTCGACTTGCAAGAACACCGGCCTGAAGCTCTTGGTGAATTCATACTCATCAACTTGACCTGCTTCAGTGAGTGTCCCCGAGACAGCGTCACCGACATGGATGATCGTCGCGGGGTCCGCAATCCCGGTCGGTGAAGTGTTTCCAGCGGCCAGCGGAAACAGGCCGCTGGCCCGTTGATCGCCTTGGTAGGGTAACGTTGCGTTGGCATAGTGGTACACGCTGTCTGACGCGTCGTCGACAATCCAAACACCATCGCCCCCAGCGGGATTAATGGTGATCCCTGTCGGCGACGTGTTGTCCGGATCGATGTTCCACCAATTGAGAAAAGCACCATCCATTTCGTAGGCAAATACTTTGTGGCTGACGCCATCCACCACCCATAACGTCTGACCATCAGTGGTGATGCCGCGAGGATGTCGGTTGCCATACGCCAACCGGAACCCCGATTTCGCCGACTGCGCCCCCGATAGACGACCGGCGGCACCGGCGTATCGTTTGACGGTGTTGGTCCCGTCGTCAACGATCCAAATGTCTGTACCATCGGTTGCGATGCCCTCCGGTGCACTCAGCCCGCGGGCGGTCCAATCACCCAACAACGTTTCGCCATCACTGTCGTACACATAGACGCGCTCACGCGAGCCTTCTTCACTGATCACCCAGATCGGATTGCCATCTTGATTGGTGGTGACGCCACGCGCATTGATCGATCGCGTAACATCAAATCCAGAAAGCGAACTCCCAACGGTGTCGTAACGTTCCACTCGATCGGAAGCATCGGTCACGAAAAAACGCGTCGACACCGGTGCGATGAAGCCTGCATCGCGACAAAATTCGATGTCCGTGATCGCACCGCTGCCGGCTAGATGAACCTCCATGCGTGAAACCCCGACCGCATCGAGGACGACTCGGGAGTATCCGTTGTTGCCGGAGTTGGCGATGGAGGTGGAAGCGATCAACGTTCCGGAGTGATCGAACAGATCAACGTGATTGTCGCCCGATTGCACGTCCAACATCCCCAGTTCGTCGATCATGACCGGCTGTTCAAAATCAAACACCAACGTTCCACCGCGGGCGTTGTCATCCGGATCCGATGTATCCCCGTCTTCGCTAATGATCAATACGTTTTCGTGACTGACGGAATTACTTGCCCCACCGCTGCCAACGCCCGGTCCGCCGTATCGTCTGGCGGGTGATCCCAGATCGGAATCGCCACCGGTGGGTGCGGACGAATCGAAAATCATCGCGGGCCGGGACGCATCGGCGCTGGAGACGGTGAAACCGATCGAGGCGAATTGGTCGGAAAGGATTGTTCCGGCGGGCATCGGAATCCCGAATCCGTCGACATTGAAGTCCACATTGGGCAGCCAGGCGCTGCTGCTTTGGGTCACACTCACATCCAGCAGGTTCGACAGATAGCCCGCCGAGTTGTCTTCGTCAAAGGCCGTCGCCTGGATCGTGTGTTGACCGATAGCGGAATAACGATGAGTGGCGTGATCCGAATCACCGGAGACCGTCTCGACCAATCCGTCGCCCCAGTCGATTTGCCAATGGGTGATCGTGTCTGCGCCAGGATCAACACTAACAAGATCAAGCGAATAGGTTGTCTGAGATTCGACAGTCGCTTCGCCAGCGATGCTCAGCACGGGGTCGACGTTGATTGCGGTGACAAGCAAATCCTCGGCTGGATACACATTGACACCGTCGGTTGCCCATCCGCTGATTCGATACTCCAGATCGCCATCGGGCAGCACGCTGGCAAACTCCAGCGAGTCGCCGTCGAGCGTTTGTGTGGCGAGCATGCCGGCAGGGGAGTGCAGCCCCAATGTCCACGAAGTTGGATCCGTATGGGGAGACGACAAGGTGGCGGTGTAGATGTTTCCTTCGGCCACGTTCGAATCACCCAGAATCTGAACGCGGGGCAAATCGCGGCAAAAAACCAGATCGGTCACCGCGCCGCTGCCAGCGAAATCAACTTCCATACGGCTGACGTTGGCGGCGTCGAGTGTCATTGTTTCAAAAGCGTTGTCACCGCCGCTGATCGCGGGGACGGAATCGATCAGGTCGCCAGCCGCATCAAACAGTCGAACAACCGTGTTTTCACGCGCATCGATGTCCAGCAACGAGATTTCATCGAGCTGCACCGGATGGTCAAAACGAAAGATCAACCTGCCGCCGGAAGCATTGTCGTCTGGATCGGAGGAGTCGGAGTCTTCGCTGATGATCAAAACACGACCATGCGACTGCGAGTTTTCACCGGCTTTGCCTGCCCGGCCGCCGCTGCCGACACCGCTGCCGCCAAAGTCGATATGGGGTGAACCAAGATCCGAATCACCACCGGTGGGCAATGCGGAATCGAAGATCATCGCCGGATGACGGATCGGATCATGGGTTGTGATGTGAACGCCCCATAGCGCCCATTGATCGTCAATGATTTCACCGGTGGCCAGCGGCGCGCCTGTGATTCCATTTTCAAAGTCAATCACCGGCAAACAAGCACCACGGACTGCTTCTTCATCTTCGACAGTGATTTGCAGCGTGCCGTCAACCACACCGCCGTCATCATCCGCCACGGTCACAGTGACGTCGAAGACACCTTGGCTTGCGTACAGATGCGACGCACCAATTGTGGCCGTCGTTGGCCCCTCCGGTCCGGCGATCGATTCGTCCAGATCATCAATCGTTGTGACAGGGCTTCCGTCGCCCCAGTCGATCGTGGCGGTCAACGTTTCTTCGGTGGATCCCGTTGTAAATCCGGCATCAGTGACCAGCGCGAGACCGTCGAATCGAGTCAGACGATTGGTGACCGCCGTGATCTGGGCAAGCTCAGAAAGAACCGGTGGCGTATTGGCAACCGTCGCGACCGAGCGCGTGCTGACCGAGGTGCCATTGCCGTCGATCATTGTGACGGTGATGTCGTAGCGGTTGTTGTCCGCATAGATGTGATCCGCCGCAATCAACCCGCTGAATCCATCGGCTTCGGCAGTAATCGTCATCTCATTGGAAACGCCATCTCCCCAGTCGATCGTGGCGGAATAGTTTCCGACTTGGCCAGGGTCTTCAAAGGTCGTGCTGACCGTGACCGAGCGGCCTTCATCGGTAACCAAGTTCTCCAGGGCGGCCAAGCTGACGATCGGATCGGTCACACCGGTGCGGATCGGTGACAGTGCCAGATTGGAATCGGCTAGCGTGACAATGATGTCGTCGACCGAATCACCAGTTGTAAGCGGAGCCGTCGCAATCGCAGAGACTGCCGATCCAAACCCTGACAATGAAATGGACTGAGAAACAAAATTGCGGTGTCCGTCTGCGTTATAAATTGTCAGAGCGTCGGTTCCAGCATCCACCAAGACAATGTCCGGTGCACCATTTCCGTCGACATCGCCGATGGCCATGTCGACGGCCGCACTCAGATTTCCGGGCAACGTGATCCGATTAAGTTCATCTGAAAAAATGAGATCGGGCGAGATCGCGACGTTGTCGATCGTTGCGATCGAACGGTTGCCGGGAGGATTCCCAATCAGATCAAACACCAATTTCGCATTCTGGCCGGCGATCAATCCGGTGACATCCAGCGTCACGGTTGATCCACTGACGGTGACCCCGTCGGCGACCGATGCGGCGCTGCCAGAGGAATGGTTAAAAAAAGCGGTTGAATGTGCAATGTGCGTCGGCACAACAGACTTTTGATCAGCATCAAGCAGCGAGACTTCAAATGCATCCGGCACACCCCCGGCAACGGGATCCAGAGCCAATGCGACGAAGTCAAATGAGAGCGATGTTGCGCCCTCAGGGATAACAATCGTTTGTTGCAGCGAGGTCAGGAAGGATTCATTTTCGGTGAACTGCGCCGCGCCGCCGAGTGCATTGATTCGTCCCGGCGCCGCGTCCGCTGCAGTACCGACGACCTCCGTCTGCCAACCGCTCAGCCCCGCTGAAAAGTCTCCGTTGACGATCACCGAGGCATCGCGGGGATCATCGGAACTGAACAGCAGAAACGACTCCGTAGCCGTTGTCACCGCCAGGTCTGTGTTGCCGTCGCTGTCGAAGTCGGCCTTGCCGAAGCCGACGATCGATGCATTTTCGACCGTCGTCAAATCGTCGCGGCGAAGCAGTGAACCGCTACCGATGACACCTTCGAAGAACACAATCGATCCATCCGCATGCCCGACCACAAGATCGGGTAACCCATCACCAATGACATCGGCGGCGATCGCTGTTGTGGGCGAAGCGACGCCGGTGAAATAGGTCTGCGGCGACGCAAACGTTCCCCCGGCAAGCCCGGGATAGACCAGCACAGCGTCGCTGGCCGATGCAACGACGACCAAATCGCGGGAAAGATCCGTGTCGATGAAATCAACCAGCATTGTGTTTTGCCCGGTCGATGTGAATCCGCCCACTGAAAATTCGCTCGAATCTGGCGCCGACAAGGTTTGCACGACGCTGAATCCACCTTGCAAATCATTGTGCAAGACACTGATCGCTTCAGCAGACTGCAGCACCAAATCGGTTTGCGGGTCTGCGTTCAACCGCTGGGCGACCATGGTTTGTTGCGGGCCGAGCAAGGTGTCGATTGTTTGAATCGTTTCCCAGCGGTTGTCATCGGGGCTGCGGTGAGCCACGGTCAAATCACCGCCGGAGCCGAGCAGAATCGCATCAGGCGCGGCATCGCCACCGAAGGTCCCGACGCCGATGGCAACCGGATTTTCGACCGTCGGCAAAACATGTGTCGGATCCGAAAGCACCGCCAACAGGCGGCGGTCTTCCAATTGTTGCATCAACGAAAGACGACGTTTTTGGCCACGTCGACGTTTTGCCGCACGAGACTTGGTTGGCCGAGAAAAGTAACCAGCGCCGGACGAGAAAGGTGCCATCGTAGCCCCGCCATGAAATCGAAATGTTTCTTACACTTGAATTCAAAAGGCTGGCTGATTCGCCCAGTCATAGGACGAGGGACATTGGCAACAAGGCCGACGTTCCGTTAAGCGAGCCTCACGCAGAACGCGTCGTACAAAAGCTACGGCCTCCGAATGGCCAGGTCAACCACCCCCTGAAAAGATGCCCCCAAGAAATCGAATGGGAAGGTTGGTGTCGTCGACAGAGAGTTGCGCAGTTCCAGAGTCGACTCGTCGATTAGGACGGTCCAGCGGTGAAACGCTGGTCTAACAACTTTCTCACAAGCGCGACGCGTGGGCTTTGAAGCCAGACCCGACGCGTGATCGAGGGATTGAGGGTGTTAGCGGGATCCCTCGCTCACGCTCTTTG
>NZ_JAMYFE010000136.1 GCF_024129865.1 Stieleria tagensis
AACGTCGTTATCATACTGGAACTCACTTTTGTTCGACGCGGCGGTGTTAAGCTGAAATCTGACTCGCTAACTTTGATATGTCGCTGGAAGCAATTCCGTTTCCGGTGAACAGATCGGTCACTTGGAATCCTTGCTCAGACACCAAGTAACTCATTGCCTTTTCAACTTCGTTCTCAAATCGCGGATCGTCCATCACCTTGAATGGGATCGAGACTCCCAATGTCAAAGACTCGTCGGAAACCTCGACCGGAAAGAACTCGATCAAGTTGAATTTAGACAGACGTTCCTGCAGGGTTTGCAAATCCTGTTCACCCGTTTTCTCAGCTGAAAAATGGTACGCCATGTCTAGTTCGTTAAAAATTCGACGGAGACCTGAATTCCATGCTTCGCAGCTTCTTCGACAATCGTTTGCCGCGCCAGTTCGAGATTCTTGTTGCTCACCAACTGCCCTCGCAAGTCGAACCTGACTTTCTGAGAACTGCCCTTTGGTAAGTGCTTGTGAAAGTGCAAGACCCTCGCACACGCGAACTTAACCACGCGGTTTCGATTCACTTCGCCAATGAAGTGTACGTTAAGAACGTGAAGTGCCTCCTTCTTCACGTCGTCGTACGCCTCAGGTGTTACGATTCCCCAATCTAAATCGAGTTCTTCCATTATTTGTTTACCGCAAGAGGAATGACCGGGGACAGGAATGACCGGGGACAGACCTCAAGCAAGTGGGGGTTGGAGTCTGATGCGGCGGGGGCGGCAGGTGTCTGTGGGCTGGGGGGCGGACGCATGAGCTCGGTTCTCGGCAAATGCTCGAAATGAGTTTTGCAGGAGAACCCTCGCTTTGGCCAGACCCTGTCGCGGCGGAGTGATCGATCGATTGTGGTTTGCAAGCTTGTCGAAACCATTCCCACTTGATCCTCCGCTGGCGGCCGGATGTCGCCAGCGCTGGTGTGGAGGATTTATCCGACCGAGCAGCACGTCGCCTGAATCGAATCCGGTCGGATAAATCCTCCACACCAACGTGAGTCAACGATCGGGCGAGTCTCGTTTCAGATCGACGTCGAGGGGGGGCGTTTAATCGACTAGGCCTAAGCGGACGGCGCGGACGGCGACATCGGTGCGGTCTGACGCGCCGGTTTTGCGCAAGATGTTTTGCACGTGCTCTTTGACGGTTTCGACGCTGATTCCCAATGACGCAGCGATCTCGCGATTGCTGAGTCCAAACGCCACATGCCGTAACACCTGGGCTTCACGCGGGGTGACCGGCAATTCGGGTGGCAAATCCGCTGCACGAATGGTCTCGGTCATTTTGCGGCGCAATCGGTCTAGCAAACCGTTGGGCAAGGCTGCTCCGTTGGAACAGGCATAGCTGAGCGTTTGTTCAATCGTCGCCGCCGGATCACTTTTGAGCACATAATCCTGGGCGCCATTGGCGACCGCACGGGCCATGTAGATCGGATAGTCATAGGCACTGATGAAGACCACCGGCAGGTCCGGGTGCGACTCACGGATCGACGCCAGCAGCGCCAATCCGTCCATTTTTTTCATTTGCACGTCGACCAGCACCACATCAAAGGGTTGCTCGGCCAACTGTCGAAGCGCGCTTTCACCGTCCGCAACGGTTTCGGTAACGCTGACTACGTTCCCATCAAGAAGCTCCGTCAATCCCAGGCGAGCTGCTTCATGGTCATCCACCACCAACGTTTTCAACGACATTGCGTTCCTAAATTTCTGCGCAGATTTCCTTTGAACCCCCCTCCACATGGAACCGGGGTAAACCCTCAGAGTTTTGGCGGATTTCCGCCTTTGAGCCACATACTATGGAAACCTTTTCCTATTTTC
This sequence comes from Stieleria tagensis, assembly GCF_024129865.1. Lineage (GTDB taxonomy): Bacteria > Planctomycetota > Planctomycetia > Pirellulales > Pirellulaceae > Stieleria > Stieleria tagensis. The sequence goes on from NZ_JAMYFE010000136.1 coordinate 1,834, forward strand.
CCCACCCTGGCCCCCATAAATAGGGGGTTCTTTGGGGTTTGCCTTTCCTCTGACGGGTGGTTGATGGATTCGATTTTGCCTTGGGCCTAATGGTGACCTAGGAAATGATGCCTAAGTACCACGCTACGACGAGCGTGCTGCCGGCGGATCCCCTCGAACCACAACATGTCCCGAAAATGAAAGATTCTGCCTCCATTTTGCTTGTCGACGACGATTGGCACTTGGTCCAATCGATGGCCGAGTGGTTGCGAGAAATCGGTCACACGGTACAGGTCGCAGATTGTATCGAGGGGGCAAAGGCCAGCCAGGATCAGACGCGTTTTGACCTGGTGATCACGGATTTGCGACTGCAGGGCGAAGACGGGTTCGAATTGATCAGTCACACCCGCCTGCGGCACCCCGAGAGCACGGTGCTGGTGATGACCGGCTATGCGACGCCGGACACGGCGGTGGAGGCGATCAAGGCGGGCGCGTTCGATTTATTGACCAAGCCACTGATCGATGATGAACTGAGTTTGGCGATCGATCGAGCCGTTTCGCAGCGCGACATTGCGTTGGAGAACCAGCAACTTCGTCAACGCTTGGACCGTCGCAGCGGGCTCGAAAATATCCTCAGCCACGACTATCGGATGCTGAAGATATTTGACGTGATCGACAGCATTGCCGATGCTCGTGCGTCGATCTTGATCACCGGCGAGAATGGCACTGGAAAGAGCATGATCGCTCGGGCGATTCATGAACGCAGCCAACGCCGCGGCAATCCGTTTGTCGAAGTCGCTTGTGGGGCGCTACCGGACAACCTGCTCGAGAGCGAGTTATTTGGTCACGTCAAAGGCGCCTTCACCGGTGCCAGTGTGGACCGGATTGGTAAGTTCCAGTTGGCCGACAAAGGCACGTTGTTCTTGGACGAGATCGGCACGGCCAGCACGGCGATGCAGGTCAAACTGTTGCGTGTGCTGCAAGAATTCCAATTCGAACAACTCGGCGGCACACGAACGCATTCTGTCGACACGCGTGTGATCTTGGCGACCAACGACGATCTGTCCAAATCAGTGAATGAGGGCAGGTTTCGCCAGGATTTGTATTACCGAATCAATGTCGTCAACATCGTCTTGCCATCACTGCGCGAGCGAGTCGGTGACATCCCGTTGTTGGTCAACCATTTCTTACGCGAAGCCGCCGAGACCTGCGGTCGCGAGATGGACGGGTTTGATCAACAAGCGATGGCCGTGTTGCAATCCTACCGTTGGCCCGGCAATGTTCGGCAGCTGCAAAACGTGGTCGAACGCGCCGTCTTGCTGGCCCGCGGGGATCACTTGACCGTGGAAGACTTGCCACCGGAATTACTCGGCCGCGCTGCCGATCCGATGGCCGCGTCGATGGGTGATGGTGACAGCGCGATGATGATGCATCCCTTGACGATGACACCGACTAGTTTTCAGGGCAAGAGTCTGCGTGAAGCCCTGGAGGTCCCGGAGCGCGAAATCATTTTGCATTCGCTGCGACAGCACAATTGGAATCGCGCCGCGACCGCTGACGCCTTGGAGATCAACCGCACCACGCTGTACAAAAAAATGAAGCGATTGGCGTTGGACGATCCACGTTTGCAATTCGCCTACGACGGCTGATGAGATAGCAGCTTCAAAACTGACCCGTCGGGTTGCGAACATGACGTCTGGAAAGTTCGGTCGTTTCTCGAAATGGTGGAATTCGGGCATCAGTTGGTGATCATCGGCAAAAACGTTTTGATTGTTTCCTGCGGACGGGCGTTTCTATTTCAATCGCGGCATTACAATCAGTGCCATTGGAAACCGAACTCACCAGCCGACACCATCGTGTCGCGTTTCTCGCACCGCACCCGCTCGCACTGTCAATGAAATCACGCTTCATCCACGCACTCAGCCAGATTGTCACCGGATTCTTGTTGGCCAGTTGCGGGTCCTTCGCAGCCGCCCAGTCCGCTGGTCAGCGACCGAATATCTTGTACATCATGTCCGACGACCATGCCGCGCATGCGATCTCGGCTTACGGCGGACGACTGGCACAAATCGCGCCGACACCCAATATCGATCGCTTGGCCAATGAGGGCGCGTTGTTTGAAAACGCATTCTGTACCAACTCGATCTGCTCGCCTTCGCGTGCCTGTGTGCTGACCGGCCAGTACGACCACATCAATGGTGCGTTCGATTTGGGTGGCAAAGTCGAACCGGGGAAGCAGATGCTGGCCATTCAAATGGGGGCCGCCGGCTACCAAACCGCGATGATCGGCAAATGGCACTTGAAATCAGAACCCGCCGATTTTGATTACTACTGTGTGTTGCCTGGGCAAGGCAAGTATCACTCGCCGGAGTTTCGTGTCCGCGGCGACAAACCCTGGGGAAAAAACACGATCGAGTTCCCTGGCAAACATTCGACCGACGCGATCACGGATCTGACGCTCGAGTGGCTCAAGCAGGGACGCGATCCCGACAAACCGTTTTTTCTGATGCATCACTACAAGGCACCGCACGATTACTTTGACAACGCGTCACGCTATGAATCGTATCTGGCGGACGTCGCAATTCCCGAACCCGACACGCTGTGGCATCGCGACGCGTTGTTTGGTTCGATGGCGACGCGGGGCGCGGATGATGAACTGATCCCGCACATTGGCACGTCGATCGGATCGCGAAATCCGCGGCGATCCTACTTGATGGATTTGCCGTCGATGTATCCGAATGAATTTCCCACCGGTTATGACCCCGCCGACTACAGCGACCAACAGAACACTCGTTTTGCCTATAACGCCTATCTGAAAAAGTATCTTCGCTGTGTCAAAGGCATCGATGACAACTTGGGACGCTTGTTCAAATACTTGGAGGATTCAGGTCAACTGGACAATACGTTGATCGTCTACACCGGTGACCAGGGATTCATGTTGGGCGAGCATGATTATCAAGACAAGCGTTGGATGTACGAAGAATCCCAGCGAATGCCGTTCCTGGTTCGCTATCCAGCAACCGTCCCCGCAGGTCAGCGCTTGGACACCATTATCGAGAATGTTGACTATGGTGCGATGATGCTGGATTTCGCCGGCGCAGAAATTCCCGAGACCGTTCAAGGGCGTTCGTTTCGATCGCTGCTGGAATCGGGCAAGGAACCCGACGATTGGAAGCAAGAGGCCTACTATCGTTACTGGATGCACATGGCTCACCACGACAATCCGGGCCACGTCGGGATCCGAACCAAGACGCATAAGTTGATCTACTACTACGGCTGCAATTACGACGGTGGCTACCAAACGCCGGCCGGTTGGGAACTGTATGACTTGCAGCACGATCCGCATGAGACGCGCAATCTGTATGACGATCCGCAACATGCCGAACTGGTGGCGGATCTGAAAAAGCGTTTGGCCGAAACCCGAACGCGAGTCGGCGACGATGGGTCGCACTACCCCGAATGCGAAGCGGTTCTACAAGAGTTTTGGGACTACGACGCGGCGGATCAAGCCAAAGCGCGCGAAATTTCCCACGCCTTTCTCAAACGTCGCCTGGCGGAATTGAAAGCTGGAAAACGCAACATCCAAACCGTGCACGGCGAGTGATCCGATTGGTGCGGGAATCGGGTGGGACGCGGGAATCGGGTGGGACGTGGGAATCGGGTGGGGCGTGGGAATCGGGTGGGGCGTGGGGGGGGCTGTGGGGCGACTGAACCCTGGCGGGATCAGCTACGAAGATGTCAGCTACGAAGATGATCCGCTTAGGCATCGGGTTGCGGGGCTTCCCAGGTCGTTGCCGGCAATGAATCGTAAATCGATTGCAGTCGCTGCAGGTCAAATGTCTCGCCGGGACCCGGGAATGGGTTTTCATGCAGCGACCAAATCTCGGTGAACGAGGCTGATTGGCCAGGTGCCAAGATTTCAGACGGTCCGATCGGTTCCAGTTCGACCGTGTGAGCGCTGGCCGGAGTCCAAGTGGAGATCGTGAATGCGGCGCCTTCGCAGTAGTTGCGATCGGGGTAGGTGGGGAATTGTTTGATGAACAGCAGCCCGCTGGATTGTTGATGAGCCAGCCAGCCGGCGTAGCTGTCCATGCCCAATTTAGGCGACTTGGGCGGCCCCAATAATTCCAGGAAGCCGTCGCGAATGCGAATCGTTTCGTCTTTCGGTTCCATCTGCAGTCCAGCCGGATCCAGTCGCACATAGCGATTGCGAAAGCGTGGGAAACCTTGCAAAGGGATCAAAACGATTCCGGCACCATTGCCGAACGTGCGACTCCAGTGACAGTACTGGCGGGTTGTGTCGGACACATTCTTGATTGTTTGTTTGAAAACCAAACGTGATGATTCATTGTCCAGTTCAAAATCACGAGTCAACTGCACGCCGGTCGCTTGACCGATCTGGCTGGTCATTTGCAACGACCTCGCACCGTGTGCCGTGACGGTCCATGGCCCCGTGAAAAATTCATTGCGATTGGGGGCGATCCTTTCAGGCCCAATATCGAATCGGCCGGCCGACGGGGACTTGCCACCGATCCCTGAAGCATCGCCGGTGAGTTCGTACTGCGAAACGAACAATGCGTTTATCCCGTTGATCGAATATTCCAAGATTCGACCTCCGACCTGCGGGCAAAAAACGACTCGGGTCGTCGAATTCGTCAGCACCGGGCAGTCTTGATAAATGCCAAAGTCCACGGTCGCGACTTGGCTGGCTGGCGGGCGAGACGTTTGCCCCACGACCTGTGCGAGTGCTGATCCCGGTGCCGGTCCGACCAGCGTCGACGATAGAATGCCGCCGATGAAGAACATCTGCAATGTGAAGGATTTCGATTGGCCCATCGAATTGGCTCCCGGTGCTGGTCTGATGGTTAAACTACTGGCGATGACAAAGCCACTGTTTATACCGACAACGATCCATCCCGTGTTTGCGGCGAGGCATTTTGAAACCAGCGCTTTTATGGTAACCCGAAGCGTCAGCGAGGGATTTAGGGAGTTAACAGGATCCCTCGCTGACGCGTCGGGTTACCAAGAATCAATGCTTGCCGCATCAGCACCAGCCAAATCACAATCGTTTGATCCTTAAGAGTCTCTGTTCGATGAAAGTTTTTGTTTTGACCGGTGCCGGAATCTCTGCCGAGTCGGGTATCCCGACGTTTCGCGGTGACGATGGATTGTGGGAAGGCCACCGTGTCGAGGACGTGGCAACCCCGCAAGCGTTCCAACGCAATCCGAAACTGGTTCACGAGTTCTACAACAAGCGGCGACGATTTCTGCAAAATGAGTCCGTTGTTCCCAACTTGGCTCACCAGGCGCTGGCAGAGTTCGAACGAGACCATGACGATGAGTTTTTATTGGTGACGCAGAACATCGATGATTTGCACCAGCGAGCCGGCAGCCGACAGGTGTTGCCGATGCACGGTGAACTCCTGAAGGCCCGCTGCACATTGACCGGTGACGTGATCGAGTGGCGCGATGATTTGACCGTTGACACCGTGCACCCGACAGAGCCGGATTTGGTCGGTACGTTGCGTCCTCATGTGGTCTGGTTTGGCGAGACGCCGATTGGGCTCGACCAGATCGCTGACTTTGCCCAGCGCTGTGATTTGTTCATTGCGATCGGCACGTCGGCGTTGGTCTACCCCGCTGCTGGGATCGTTCAGTCGACCGGTCCGCATTGTCGATGTGTGGAAATCAATCTGGACGACACACCGCAGAGTAGTCATTTCGACACCGCCCTGCGTGGCAAGGCTTCAGTCGAAGTGCCTCGGTTTTTGCAATCGTTGTAGGCTGCCGGCGAATTTCAGCCCAGAAAAGCGGTCTGAAAAAATCGCCTCGATGCTAAACTAGGCGGGACATCGACTTCATACCCTCTAAACGACGCTATGCCGATTCCCACCACGACCACCGCCCACGGGCTGTTACTGTTTCTGCTCACTTTCGGGATTTCTCTGGCGACCCTGCCGGAATCCCTGGGTCAGGACACCGCGGCTGAGAAATCTCCGGCCAAAGAAACCCCCTCGGACGCTTGGGATGTCGATTCGCCAGTGGGGAAAAGTCGCCAGCAACCGATCGATTGCGATTCGGGTACCTGGATGAACTTGGACGTCAGCCCCGATGGCCAACACATCGTGTTTGACTTGCTGGGCGATCTATATTTGATGCCGATCAAGGGTGCCGACGGCAGCGATCAAACCGATGGCAAGAGTCCCCAGAACTTGACCAACTCGGTGGCCTGGGAGATGCAACCGCGGTTCAGCCCTGATGGACAGCGGATTGCGATGACAAGTGACCGAACGGGGAAGAGCAAAAAGGGGGGCGATAATATCTGGGTGATCAATCGCGATGGATCATCGCCGACCCAGGTCACCAGCGAGACCTATCGTCTGCTGTGCAACCCAACCTGGTCTCCCGATGGGCAATACATTGTTGCACGAAAACACTTCACCAGTCGGCGCTCGTTGGGGGCTGGTGAAATGTGGATGTATCATCGCAGCGCGATCGCAAACGGCGCGACCGCCGGTGTGCAATTGACAAAACGTCCGAACGAACAAAAAGACGTCAACGAACCGGTCTTTTCGATCGACGGTCGCTATCTGTATTACAGCCAAGATGTCACTCGCGGTGACACATTCGAGTACAACAAGAATTCTCATCAAGGAATCTATGCGATCAAGCGTCTCGACTTGATCGAAGACAAAACGGAAACATTGATCTCCGGACCCGGTGGTGCCTGTCGTCCCACGCCGTCGCCCGATGGCAAGACACTGGCATTCGTCCGTCGCGTCGGGGCGAAGACGGGGCTACATCTGTACGATCTGGAATCGGGCGCGATCCGGTTGATCTATGACGATCTGGAACGCGACATGCAAGAGTCGTGGGCGATCCATGGCGTCTACAGCGGTTTCGACTGGATGCCCGATGGCCAGTCGATCGTGATTTGGGCCAAAGGCAAAATTCGGCGGATTCAGATCGCCGATGGCCATGCCGAAATCATCCCTTTTCGCGTGCGCGATCAACGCCGGGTCCAACCGGCAGTGCGTCACAAGGTGCCGGTCGGTCAAGACCGCTTTGACGTCAAAATGTTGAGAGACGTTTGTGTGTCACCCAGCGGCGACCAAGTCGCTTATCAAGCGCTGGGCTCGATCTATGTACGTGACTTGCCCAGCGGCGAACCGGTTCGTCTGACGTCTCAAGAAGATCATTTTGAGTTCGCGCCGAGCTATTCAAGTGACGGCCGGTACATCGTCTACACCACCTGGAATGATCAGGAGTTGGGAACGATTCGCGTTGCATCGACCGATCCAGAGGCGGGTGAAAACTGGATCGTGACACCGACGCCTGGCCACTATATGGATCCCTCTTTTTCACCTGACCGCAAACACATCGTTTTTCGTCGTGGCGGTGGAGGACACCTGCGCTCGCCGCTGTGGTCACGTGATCCCGGTGTTTACATCACCGACGTTCGCGACGGCGATCCCCGGCGGATCGCCACTCAAGGCGAAAACCCGCAATTTTCTGCATCGGGAAAACGGATTTATTTGACGCGGCGAAAACCCGACAACGATTCTGATCACGTCACACTGTTTTCAGTCGATTTAAGTGGGAATGAACAACGCGATCACTACACCAGTGATTGGGCAACGGATTTCTGTGTCTCGCCGGATGGTTCCCTACTGGCGATCGTCGAACGTTTCCACGTCTATGTGACCCCGTTTGTTCATGCGGCCGGCACGATTCAGGTCGGACCAGGCGGCAAGGGATTGCCGATTGCAAAGGTCAGCCAGCAAGCAGGCGACTTTGTGCATTTCTCGGGCGATGGCAACCGTTTGCATTGGTCGCTCGGCGCGGAGCTGTCCAGTTGTGATGTTTCCGACGCGATCGACAAGTTGGCGATCGACAATGAGTCGGCTGGCGGCGAGTCGGATGGCGGCGAGTCGCAGCACGAAGCGAACGTCAAACATCAATCGATCGGTTTTTCACATCCGCACGCGAAACCGGCCGGACGGCGTGCCCTGGTCGGTGGGCGGATCGTCACGATGGGGCCACAGGGGGTGATCGAAAACGGAGTCATCGTGATCGACCAAAACAGGATCGTTGCGGTGGGAACGCGCGAGGAAGTTCAGATTCCAGATGACGCGATGCAAACCGACGTGTCAGGGCAGGTGATCTTGCCGGGCTTGATCGACGTGCACGCCCACGGTGCGCAGGCCACCAGCGGCATCACGCCACAACATAGCTGGATCGACTATGCCCGATTGGCGTTTGGTGTGACAACCATTCACGACCCCAGCAACGATACGCATAGCATTTTTGCGGCTAGCGAATTGACCAAGGCTGGATTGATCCAGGGGCCTCGCACGTTTTCAACAGGCAAGATTCTGTACGGCGCCACGGGGGCATCGCGAGCCGAAATCGATTCACTTTCAGATGCCGAATTTCACTTGAAGCGGATGAAAGCTGTCGGTGCGTTTTCTGTCAAAAGTTACAACCAACCGCGACGTGATCAACGCCAACAGGTTTTGGTCGCGGCACGAAAATTGAACATGTTGGTCGTTCCCGAGGGCGGGTCAACCTTCATGCACAACATGACCATGATCGTTGACGGGCACACCGGTATCGAGCACACGTTGCCGGTGCAGACCGCCTATGATGACGTGATGGATCTTTGGCGTGACACACGCGTCGGTTACACGCCGACTTTGAATGTTGCCTATGGCGGGCTATCCGGCGAGCAGTACTGGTACGAGATCGATGACCTGTGGTTGCACACACGACTGCAGGCCTTCATTCCACCCCATATTCTGAATCCCCGATCACGTCGGAGAGAGAAATCACCACTGGAAGATTACAACCACATCAAGGTTGCGGAAATTGCCAAACAGGTCGTTGACCAGGGCGGATTGGTGCAAACCGGCGGCCATGGCCAACTGAACGGAATCTGCACGCATTGGGAGATGTGGAGCTTTGTGCAGGGCGGCATGACCCCGATGCAGGCACTTGAGTGTGGCACGCTCAATGGCGCCAAATACTTGGGCATGGAAGACGATTTGGGATCGATCGAAACCGGGAAATTGGCGGACATGATTGTGTTGCGACGTGGTGCGGACCCGACCCAAACCATTCGTGACAGCGAGAAAATTGAAACCGTGATCGCCAACGGCAATCTGTACCAAGCCGATCGCATGAATCGTCACGGTGACAATGCGCCGCGAACACCGTTCTATTGGGAGCGGGGCGGACTACCCAGCGTTTTGACAACCAACAGCGAATCGGTGGGGTGCAGTTGTCACCAGGGTCGCCACTGATAAGTCGGCCTTTGCGGCTGAATCCGCTGTTGAGATCGAGTAACATGCGGGTTCTCCATTGCTGCGCGCCAGCTCTTTTCTGAATGTCTTTTCACCGGATTAAGTCTGCATTGATGACCTTCCTTCGACGCCTGCGTCCCGCCGGTTCCTCGTTCCCACGCAACACCGTCCCACGCAACACCGTTTTGACCTGCGAAGCGTTGGAGCGGCGAGAGCTATTGGCCGCTCAAATTTTGATCTCGGAATTCCTGGCGTCCAACAGCAGTGGCATCTTGGACGGCAACGGCATCGCGAGTGATTGGATCGAGATTCACAATGCGGGTGACGCGCCGCAGGAGTTGGCGGGATGGCATTTGACCGACGACCCGACTGATTTGGCACAGTGGGCGTTTCCCAGTCAGACGCTCGCGGCCGGTGATTACCTGGTCGTGTTCGCCTCGGGTGACGGGATCGCTGATCCGGCGGGAAATTTGCATACCAATTTCAAGCTGTCTGCGTCCGGGGAATACCTTGGCCTGACGCGTCCTGATCTGAGTCTGGTTGCCGAGTTCGGTTCCGCACAAGCGGATTATCCGCCGCAATCAGCGGACATCTCGTTTGGCGTCGACGCCTCGATTTCCAGCGGCGATCCGAATCGCTATTTCTTGACCCCGACGCCGGGAGCAGCCAACGAAGATCCGATCGAAGGCTTTGTGCAAGACACGGTGTTCAGCGTCGACCGAGGCTATTTCGACACGGCGTTTTCGGTTGACATTGCATCGTCCACGCTTGGCGCAACGATCGCGTACACCACCGACGGTAGCCAACCGACGCTGACCAATGGAATTCAAGTTTCCAGCGCCGCCAATGCGACCCCGTTGGCAACGGTGCCCATCACGACCACGACCACGCTGCGCGCCGCGGCGTTCAAGACCGGTTATCAACCGACCAATGTTGATACCCAGACCTATCTGTTTCTGTCCGATGTCGTCACCCAGCCGAGCGCCCCGGTCGGTTTTCCGAATGTGTGGGGCAGTGCACCGGCAGCGGATTACGAAATGGATCCCGAGATCACGAGTGATCCTTCCTACTCGCAAGACCTGCTCGCAGGTCTTCGTGAATTGCCTGCCCTTTCAATTGCAGCGGACGTCGACGATCTATTTGGGACGCTCGGGATCTATGCCAATCCAAACGATGATGCGTTAGAGATTGCGACTTCGGCAGAATACATTTTGCCCGATGGGGCGTCCGGCTTCCAAATCGACGCCGGCTTGAAAATTGCCGGTGGCGCAAGTCGCAACCCCGCGAACTCGCCGAAGCATTCGATGAGTCTGCGATTTCGGTCACAGTACGGTGACTCCAAGCTGGAGTACGACCTGTTCGAGGGATCGCCCGTCAATGTTTTCAACAGTCTGCAACTGCGTGCCCTGTACAACAATTCTTGGATTCATTGGGACCAGGGACAGCGCAGTCGGGGAACACTGATCCGTGATCAATTCATTCGTGATTCATTGATCGCCGCCGGTCAAGACGACGCCGGTCGCGGGAACTACGTGCACCTGTATCTGAACGGGCTGTATTGGGGCGTGTACAACCTGCACGAAAGAGCCGATTCCTCGCACTATGCGGAGCACAACGGCGGCGATGCTGATGACCTGGATGCGCTTAACGGAGGCGCCCCGGTCGATGGAACGATCGATTCCTGGAACAACGTCAAATCCGTCGCTGCGGCAGGCAATTGGAATGCAGTTCAACAAGTCTTGGACGTCGATAATTTTATCGACTGGTCGCTGATCCAAGCGTACGGCGGCAATGCCGATTTGAAATTAGACGGCAACTGGCGCGCTGCCGGTGGCGGCAGCGAAGGCGGTCTGTGGCGGATGTATGCATGGGACAGTGAACGGGTGCTCGAAGGATTAACCGATAAACCACCGGCAACGATCACCGACGCGACGGGATTGCTGGATGATCTGTTGGAGATTCCCGAGTTTGTTGTCCGGTTCGGTGACCGCATCCAAAAACACTTTACCGGCGACGGCGCATTTACACCGGCGGCGGTCACACAGCGTTGGAATGCCCGCGCGGATCAGTTGCAAAATGCCATTGTTGCTGAATCCGCGCGTTGGGGTGACTATCGCCGTGACGTGCATCCCCGCGGCGCGACCCCGTTGCTGTACAGCCGAGATCAAACCTGGACCCCGGAAGTCAATCGAGTCGTCACGGAATGGTTTCCTGGTCGAACACAATTTGTGATGGATCAGTATGTGACGCTTGGTTTGATGCCTTCGGTGGCGGCACCTCGCTACCAGGTCGATGGAACGATTCAATCTGGCGGACCGGTTGCCCCGGGCAGTTTGCTGCGATTGATCGCCGACGAAGGAACGACCTATTACACGACCGATGGGACTGATCCACGCGCCGAGGGTGGCGCGGTTGCCGGCAGTGCGATCGTCTACGATCCCACATTGGCTTCAACCACGTTGATCGCCGCTGGTTCCGAGTACCGATTCAACGATCTGGGGATTGATTTGGGTGTGTCATGGCGACAACCGTCGTTCGATGATTCCGGCTGGAGTAGTGGGGCAGCGGAACTGGGGTTTGGCGACAATGACGAAGCGACCGTGGTTTCTTACGGCAATGACCCGTCGAACAAGCATCCGACAACTTACTTTCGCAAACAATTTAACGTCGCTGAAACCGATGCAACGCAATTGACGTTGCGATTGCGGCGCGATGATGGAGCCGTCGTCTATCTCAATGGAATCGAGATCGCGCGTGACAACCTGACCGCCAACCCGGTCTCCTATTCTACCTACGCGCTTGCCGCCGCAGCGGACGACGGTCAACTGTGGCATGAGTTTGATGTACTGACCGAATTGCTAGTCGCAGGGACGAACACGATCGCGGTCGAAATCCATCAGAACAGCCCGGGCAGTTCGGATCTCAGTTTTGACGCTGAATTGATCGCCACCACACAGACTTCCGGTGCGATTCAACTGGATGATTCGCTTCAGATTCTCTCACGAACACGGTCCGACAGTGGCCAGTGGTCTGCGGTCAACCAGGCTCTGTTCCTGGTTCCCAACGCGCCGGCGTCAGCGGCGAATTTGCGAGTCACAGAGATCAACTATGATCCCGTCGCCGATGGGGACGCGGAATACATTGAATTACGGAACATCTCATCGGGCGGCGAAGCGGTGACGATTGACTTGGACGGCGTTACGGTCACCGACGGACCCAGCGATCCGTTGATCATCGCCCCCAATACCAAACTGCTGCCTGGCCAATCTGCCCTACTGGTCGGCAATCCGACGGCTTTCATGGCAGCCTATCCGGATGTCGATCCGACTCGAATCGTTGGCGTCTACAACGGCAAACTTTCTAATTCCGGTGAACGGTTGCGAATCGTCGATGTCAATGGATTGGAAATCGTCGACGTCAACTACAACAATGCCGACCCCTGGCCGGCCTGGGCAGACGGTGGCGGCGGGTCGTTGGTGCTGCGGGATCCCGCCAACACGCCGGTCGACCAAACCGGGAAACCCTACCACTACATCGGCAGCGTCGAAATGGGCGGCAGCCCTGGCGAGATCGAACAGCAACCGATCGGTGTGGTGATCAATGAGATTTTGGCGCACACCGATGCGCCATTGTCCGATGCCGTCGAATTGTACAATCCGACGGCGTCCGATCTGAACATCGGCGGTTGGTTTCTAAGTGATGATCCGCTGGTACCCAGAAAGTATCGGATCCCTGCGGACACTCAACTGACCGCCGGCGGCTACATCGTGTTCGATGAATCCGATTTCAATCCAGCTGCTGCTAATTCAAATAGCTTGATTCCGTTTGCGCTAAGTGCCAGTCAAGGGGAAACGGTGTTGTTGTTTGTGGGTGACGGGACCGATGCCACAGCCCTGGCTGATCATGTTCGATTTGGCGCATCATACAACGGAACGTCCATCGGTCGATTGGAAGGATCCGGCGGGCGGCTGGTCCCCTTGGCCAATCGTTCACTCGGCACCCTCAATGGCACCTTCCAAACCGCTGATGTCATCCTGTCGGAAATTCACTACCACCCTACCGATCCATCGGCTGCGGCACTCGCGATCGATTCAACACTGGTTGACGATGATTTGGAATTCATCGAACTGCAAAACGTTTCGGCAGCGAATCGTTCGCTAGCCGATTGGCGGATCCGTGGTGAAAGTGATTTTGATTTTGCCGCAGACACCGAAATCGCCGCTGGCGGAACGTTGGTCGTGGTTTCGTTTGATCCCACGGATGTCAGCAATACCAATCGGACCAATGCGTTCCGAACTCACTTTGGAATTGATTCGAGTGTGTTGTTGGTGGGCCCGTTTTCCGGTTCCCTCAGCAACAGTCACGGTGTCGTCAAACTGCAATCGCCGGATGAGCCACCGACCGACGACCCGATGTTCGTCCCGCACATTTCAGTCGATGAAGTGTTTTATGACGATTTGGCTCCCTGGCCCAGCGCCGCAGATGGCGGCGGCGCATCACTGCAGCGAATCGCGGCCAGCACGCTCGGGACCTATGCAGACAGCTGGCGTGGCGAATCACCGACCCCGGGGAACGTGCCGAGCCGCCCCGTGGTGGAATCGATCCTGATCAATGACGGCTCAGCCTCGCGATCGTCCGTCACACAAATCAGCGTCCAGTTTGACCGCCCCGTCGATGCGTCATCGTCTGCATTTATCATCAGCCGTCGGGGTTCCGGTCGTTCACTCGGCAACCTGTTGGTGTCCAGCGAACTGCAGGGGGGCAAGACGATCGCGACGATCACCTTTGGAGATGATCCAGACGTGATCTCCCGCTCCGGGCTGGAGAATTCGTTGGTCGACGGACATTTCCAAATGCAGATCATCGCCAGCCAAATCGAATCGATCGATTCCGGCGTGACAATGGCCTTTGACAGCGAATTTGGGCACGAATCCTCCGATGCATTCTTCCGCTTGTTCGGTGACAGTGACGGGGATCGCGACGTCGACGGACAGGATTATGGGCGATTCGGATTGAGCTTTCTGAAGCCGAGTATGGACCCGAACTACGATCCGTCACTGGACCATGACGGGGATGGCGATGTCGACTCACTCGACCACGCTCAATTCTCTCGGCGTTTCCGGCGGACACTTCCGTTTTAGGTCATCTGTCGATCGACTTCATTGACTTTTTTGCGTTGTCGTCTCCGTTTCACGGGACTGTATTTCAGCCGTCGGAAATGGAAACAGGCTGCGGATTTCATTTTCGGTCGGCTGTCGACCATACTCACAAATCTCGAACAGTTCGGCATAGCGGACCTTGGCTGCGTGTTCGTCGCCGTACCATCGAGCCAGTACGTCGCGTCCCGTGTCGGCTTCGCTGCTTTGGCGTCGCACCCATTTTTCGTGCAACCATTTGCGTCGCAATTCGGGTTGGCTAGCCGGAGGCGCTTGAGCCATTTTCTGGGCGCTACCAAGTGCGCCGCCTTCAAAGGTCTGTGATTCAAGGGCCATCAGCGCGTCGACCTTTTGTTCGAACACGCTATCGATGTCGACCGCAATGTCGGCTGTGAAACGATAGGGTTTTAGAAACCGATCGCTGGAATAGAGGAACACCGGGTTTTTATCCAACGGCGGTGTGTCGGGGCAAAAAAATGGCACGGCGACCATGTAGGCCGCATCTTGCACTAACACGCCGACGTAGCGGTGGTCGGGATGATAGTCCCAGGGGCGGTGCGCGATCACAATGTCAGCGTTCCAATCGCGAATCAATCGAGTGATCGTTCGCCGGTTCTCCAGTGTCGGCATCAGTTCCCCATCGTGGATGTCCAACACCTGCGACGTGACTCCTAATCGCTCGGCGACCAAGGCGGATTCCGCGGTCCGCCGCTTGGCCAGCGCGCCGCCGGACATTTGCCAGTGGCCGATATCTCCGTTGGTTACCGAGACCAATTTGACTTGGTGACCTTGCTTGGCCCACAGCGCGGCGGTTCCGCCACTCTTGTATTCCGCGTCATCTGGATGGGCACCAAAGCAAATGATACGGAGTGGTTTGGAGGGTTCGTCAGCCAACCCGGCTGTCGCATTCAGGATAACCAATGTCGCAAGTAAAGACAGCAATCGATCGTACACTCTTGAATCTCCGTTGAAAGACTTGAACCGGCTCGGCGTTCCCGTTTCCGATCAAACGAGTCATGTTCCGTTTTATGCCTGACGCATCACTAGCATACCAATGATTCTCACAGCGGCTGGGTCTTTCCCGTTATGATTTGGTAACCGCTCCACGGTTTCAATTCCATTGCCCTCCTGCTATTTACCGGTGACCTGATGAATCAATCGCCCGGCCCTGCCCCGTCACAGTCGACATCCTCACGGCGTCGGTTCTTGAAAGCCGCATCGGCGTCTGCGGCTTCGCTCTCGGTGGCCGCAACCATCGTTCCACGTCATGTTCTTGGTGGGCCAGGCCAAGTTGCTCCCAGCGATCGTGTCAACGTTGCATTGATCGGCGCCGGCGGACGGGGTTTGCAAAACGCTCGAGAATTGATGAAGTTGAAGGATGTCCAGATCACCGCCGTGGCGGACCCGGCGGAATTCTGGGATCTGAAAGATTTCTATTATCGTGGTGTTGCCGGGCGCGGACCTGCGTGTAAAGAGTTTGAAGCTCACTATCAAGCGAAACAGCCGGGATATCGTTGCCAACCGTTTGTTGATTTTCGCGAGATGTTGCAGTCGGCGCCGTCTGAATTTGACGCCGTGTTGTGCGCGGCGCCCGACCATTTGCATGCGTTGATCTCGCTGCACGCGATGCGATCAGGCAAAGCGGTCTACTGTGAAAAACCGTTGACGCACAACATCGCCGAGGCACGCTTGGTGGCAAAGGTTGCCAAGGAAACCGGCGTCGCAACGCAACTGGGAAACCAAGGCCATTCGCGCGATGGGATGCGACGGACGATTGAATACTTGCGTTCCGGTATCTTGGGAGAAATCACAGAAGTCCACGCTTGGGTTTCCGCAACGCGATGGAATCCGTCGCTGGTGCATCCACCGACAATCAAGCAGCCCGTGCCCAAAGGATTGGACTGGGATTTGTGGTGTGGCCCACGGCAACCGGTTGAATTCAATCACGCTTATGCGCCGGTCGCCTGGCGTGACTTCTGGCAATTCGGCTTGGGGGCAATGGGTGACTTCGGCTGCCACGATTTGGATTCCTCGGTTTGGGGTTTGGAATTAGGCAAACCGACACGGGTGGAAATGTACGCGGCTGGGCAGACGGATCCTGCCATGATTCCGTTCGGGGAACTGGGCTATTTTGATTTTGAAAAAACAGCCTACGCGGGCCCCACGCGAATTCACTGGTATAGCGGTGGTATCCGGCCGGCTCGCCCGGATGCGATGCCCGCTGGCAACGATCTGCCCAATCGCGGTGTGATGTTCGTCGGCGACAAAGGCGTCATGGTTTGCGGAGGTGCTGGGGGCGCGCCGAGTGTCTATCCCGACGAATTGGCTCAGACGGCCAATGAGGTCGCGCAGTCCATGGAGCGTTCCCAGGGGCACCATTCCGATTGGATTCAGGCGATCAAAGGAGGACCGCAGGCCAGTAGTGAATTCGGCTACGGTGCCAAGTTAACGGAGATCACGCTGTTGGGTGTGCTATCGCTGCGCTGTGGGGAAGTCATTCACTGGGATGACGTGAACATGAAAGCGACCGGGGTGGCCAAAGCGGACGAAGTGATTCACGGCGACTATCGCCCCGGTTGGGAACTGCCTGGATGATGCTACGTGGTCGCCAGTTTTTCGTCTGGTTGCTGTAGGCGGCCAGCCATCAGGCTGGCGATCGGTTTGGTGGAATCGATTCGTTCCAGCATGATCTTCATTGCGGCTGTCATTGGCGTGGCAAGGAACATTCCAATCACGCCCCACATCATCCCCCAGAACATCAGTGCCAACAGAATGGTCACCGGATGCAAATCCGAGGAATCACCCATGATTTTCGGTTCGACGACGTTGCCGCTGATCGCTTGAATCGTGCAGGTGACTGAGATTGCGGCGATCATCCAGGCCATGCTGCCGACGGGATCGAGCACGATCAATGGCACCGGCAATAAACTGGCAACGATCGGGCCGACGTTGGGGACAAAGTTCAGCAGAAACGCCAGCACGCCGAACGTAAACGCCATCGGCACACCAAACAGCCACAGCGCGGTGCCAAACGCCAATCCCGTGAAAATCGAAATCACTGTCTTCAGGCCCAGGTAAGAGCGGATCTGTGTGTCGATTTCGCGAACGGTCGCGCTGGTGCCGCTCGAGTTCGGGTTGCCCACCAGCAAGAAAAAGACGTAGATCAGGACCACCAAACTGGTCGAGACCAGGTTCAACAGAGCCAGTGAAACGATTGAGATGCCATCGCGAAGAAAACGATCCACAAATTCGCTGGCATCGTCTGCACCCGCCGGTGTCACTTCTTGAAGCGGACTGTGAATTGGATGGGCGAACGGCAAAAACGATTCCGTCTGGTCTTCGAACCGGTTGACGATATCTTTGACCCGTTGACGATAGGCGTTCTGGTTTTTCGACAGATCCACCAGCGAGATCCAAATCGACAATCCAAAGATGACCAATGCCACCACGCCGGACAAAAATGTCAGCCCGGCGGCAACAATTCGGCTGACACCCAATCGTTTCTCCAACGTTTTTAGGATCGGGTTCACTCCGCTGACCACGAATAAGGCAACCACCAATGGCACCAACACTGGGCGTAGCCAATAGATGGAATAGGTGACCGCAACGACCACCAGCACCATTAAACAAATGGACTGAATTCGCAAGTTATTGTTTCGATCTGCCTTTATCATTCGTCGCTCCTAGCGCACCATTTTTTTGAACTGCGTCTTTGCGAGAGCCATTGGTTTTTCCCAACCCGATGCGTCACGGGCCGTTGGTTTAGCAACCCAACGCGTGAGTTTTGACGTTGCGCTTTTATGGTAACCCGAAGCGTGAGCGAGGGATTTAGGGTGTTAGCGGGATCCCTCGCTCACGC
>NZ_JAMYFE010000137.1 GCF_024129865.1 Stieleria tagensis
GTCGACGGTACTCTGATCGAAGCCAACACGGCGCTCGGTGATCAGTCCGACAACGGTGGCGGCGGAATATTTAACAACGGCGGCGTGTTGGATGTGATCAACGCTGACATCGTTAGCAACTATGCCGACGGTGCCAGTGGTTCTGGCGGCGGCGTGTTGAACGTGGCCGGTGGCGTGGTGACGATTTCGGACACCACCATCACATCCAACGTGGCAAGCCGCGCCGGTGGCGGTATCGAAGACGCTTCGGTCACTGGTGATGCGGTTGCCAGTGGAACAAACCTGACGCTAACCAACGTTACTTTGTCAGGCAACAATGCCGGCGTGTTGGACGACGGCAACGGTGGCGGCGCCCTATTTTCTGCACCCGGCAACGGTGGCGGATTGCACGTGTCGGGTGCCGCGAACGTGATGATCAACGGCGGGGTGGTTGAAAACAACCTTGCAGCACGCGAAGGCGGTGGTTTGTGGAATGGCGCCGGGACGATGACGATCAGCGGCACTTCGATCTTGGGCAACAGCGCCAGTGGGCCTGCCGCAGATGATGGCGGCGGCGGGATCTTTAATAACGGCGGTGACTTGGTCATCACCGGTTCGACGATCAGTGCCAACGTCGCTGATGGATCAAGCGGCAGCGGTGGTGGGCTGCTGTCACTTGGCGGCAGCGTCGACATCACGGCTTCCTCCTTCGAATTCAACGGCGCCAATCGTGCTGGCGGTGCGATTGAAGTCGTCGATGGGGTGGTGACATTGACCGACAGCCATCTGATCAATAACGATGTTGATGGTACAGCAACCGGTGGCGTTGCCGCGCCTGGCAATGGCGGTGGCTTGCATGTCACCGGTATCGCGCAAGTCAACTTGATCGGCGGAACGGTGTTCGGCAACGTGGCCGCCAGCGAAGGCGGTGGATTGTGGAATCAAGCCGGCAGTACGATGACCGTCGACGGTACTCTGATCGAAGCCAACACGGCGCTCGGTGATCAGTCCGACAACGGTGGCGGCGGAATATTTAACAACGGCGGCGTGTTGGATGTGATCAACGCTGACATCGTTAGCAACTATGCCGACGGTGCCAGTGGTTCTGGCGGCGGCGTGTTGAACGTGGCCGGTGGCGTGGTGACGATTTCGGACACCACCATCACAGCCAACGTGGCAAGCCGCGCCGGTGGCGGTATCGAAGACGCTTCGGTCACTGGTGATGCGGTTGCCAGTGGAACAAACCTGACGCTAACCAACGTTACTTTGTCAGGCAACAACGCCGGCGTGTTGGACGACGGCAACGGTGGCGGCGCCCTGTTTTCTGCACCCGGCAACGGTGGCGGATTGCACGTGTCGGGTGCTGCGAACGTGATGATCAACGGCGGGGTGGTTGAAAACAACCTTGCTGCACGCGAAGGCGGTGGTTTGTGGAATGGCGCCGGAACGATGACGATCAGCGGCACTTCGATCTTGGGCAACAGCGCCAGTGGGCCTGCCGCAGATGATGGCGGCGGCGGAATCTTTAACAACGGCGGTGACTTGGTCATCACCAGCGCGACGATCAGTGGCAACTGGGCTGATGGAACCAGCGGATCGGGCGGTGGGATTCTGAATGCCGGTGGGCACCTGCGTCTGGAGGAATTGGTTTTCACCGCCAACCGCGCCAATCGAGCCGGTGGGGGGATAGAGCAAGCCGGCGACGATGCATTCTTGGATTTGTTGCAGGTGACCTTCGATTCGAATCTGGCGGGGCCGGACGGATTCGCGGCACCGGGTAATGGCGGTGCGATTCATCTCGGCGATGCCAGCGGCGGATTCATTCGTGACAGCATTTTCCAAGGCAACGTTGCGGCACGCGACGGCGGTGCGATTTGGAATGGCGTCGGATCATTGACGCTGACAGGTGCATCGATCACCGAAAACGTGGCGATGGGCGACCAGCCAGGGCAGGGCGGTGGGGGCATCTACAACCTGGGCACACTGACATTGAATGCAAGTGACCTCTCGGGTAACGATGCCGTAACCGGATTGGGCAATGGTGGCGGGTTATTGAACAAAGTGTTTGCCAACGCGACCTTGAATCAAACCGTTGTCAGCGGAAACGACGCCGGGCGAGCCGGAGGCGGAATTGAGAACGAAGGCAATTTGATCATCGGACTCTCGTCGCTGCTCGGCAATTCGGCCGGAATCAATGGAGGTGCACTGCACCAAACCGGGATGAGCATTGCGATCCTGACCGCGACAACCGTCCGAGGCAATATTGCCAACTCCGAGGGCGGTGGCCTGTGGAACAGTTCCGAAGGGTTGTTGGCGATCCAAAACTCGTTGATCGTCGAGAACTTGGCGGTCGATGGCGGGGGAATCTTCAATGACGGTGACGACGGCGATGTGCGGCTGGTCAATTCGACCGTGTCGGGCAACTCCGCGATTGGCATGGGAGGCGGAATTCGCAGCGAGGGCGGCGAGGTGATGTTGACCAGTGTCACGATCGCCAACAATGCAGCCGATGCAGGTGGCGGCATCGATTTGGCAGACGGAATTGCCACGCTGTCGTCTTCGATCATCGGTTCCAACACGGCTGCTGACGGGCCGGATGTCCGTGGTCAGTTGATCAGTGAAGGGTTCAACGTGATCGGCGACACATCCGGAGCGATGTTGGCCGCAACCGACGCGACTGATTTCTTGGACGTTGATCCCGGATTGGTTGAATTGGCTGACAACGGTGGCCCAACGATGACACATGCATTGCTAGCCGACAGCCCGGCGCTGGGCAACGGTGATCCCGATGGTGTGCCCTCAGACCAGCGCATGACATCGCGGCCGCAGGGCGGCGCTACCGACAGCGGTGCCTTCGAATCAGAGTTGGCCGTCAGCGGGAATATGCCGATGCAAAACCGAGCGTTGGCGGCTGACGTCAACGGCGATGGCTCAGCGACTCCGATTGATGCGTTGGCGGTACTCAACTTCTTGGGTCGCGGCGGAGACTCTGCCCAGGGCGAGGCCGAGAGTGCCGCCGAGTCCGAATCGACCGCTGCGGCAAGTGTTGGGTTCAAGTTGGACGTCAACGGTGACCGTCGAGTTTCGCCGCTCGACGCACTGAACGTGATCAACTACCTGGCAACCTTGGAAGCCAATGGGACAGCGGGCAATTCCTCCAGCGACATTTTGGATCGTCCCGAGGATGCTTTCTGGCAATCGATTCACGATCGACGCGACGAAATTGACGAACTGCTACTTGAACAATTGGCCGTCAACGCGATCAATCAAAACGTTTAGACGAGCCCTCGATTTCTATCTTTCTGCTTCTTTTTTTGTGACCTTACCGTAGGCATTTTCATGAGTTTCATACGACCATTCGTTCTAGGATTCGCCGCCATGTTCGTGGCGATTTCAAGTCTGTCAGCGGCGGACCATTTGGATTCCCCGTCCGTCCAAAATGATGGGCGGTTGGACATCAACGACATCTATGCGTTCCAATCACCACAGAACGCCGACAACGTGGTCTTGATCGCGACGGTCAATCCGGCTGCCGGCGTTTTCAGTCCGACCGACTTCAGTGCCAACGGCAACTATGAATTCAATATCGACCAAAACGGCGACGCGGTCGCGGACCTAAGCTATGTGTTCACTTTCAATCGCACCCGACGCGGACGCCAAAGTTATTTGGTGCGTCGCAATGGAAGCGTCTACGCATCGGGACAAACCGGACAAACCGTGACCACCAGCGGCGGTGCAAAGATCCATGCGGCCCTGTTTGAAGATCCATTTTTCTTTGATCTGCAGGGATTTCAAAACGGGTTCCAGTTCACCGGCGACGATTTCTTTGCCGGGTTGAATGTATCCGCGATCGTGCTGGAGATTCCTCGCACTGAGTTGGGGCCGGACAATGTCGGGTTTTGGGTCCGCACGACCGACGGAGGCGTTCCCTTTGATCGGATGGGGCGACCGGCGATCAATACCGTGTTGATTTCTTCGGGATCCAAAGACTTGTTCAACATTTCCGCGCCGGCAAATGATCCAGCCAACTTTGGCGCTCAGGTCGCTAACACCATCGCCACACTCAATGGTGGTGATACCGCTACCGCCCAGGCCTTGACCGCGATTTTGTTGCCCGATGTGTTGACCGTCGATACGTCCAGTTCCGCAGGTTTTTTGAATGGGCGGCAATTGGTCGACGACGTCATCGATGCCGAACTGAATCTGTTGACCAATGGCGGGGTGACGACCGACGGCGTTGACGCCAACGATGTAGACTTTCCGGTTGGGTTTCCTTACTTGGCAAGCCCCAACTGATCCGCGTTTGCACCCTCTAAAACTGGATATGTGATGAGAGTTTTTAGATTTGCCGGGAGCGGACGTTTGCAACGCAGCTTTGTTCTTTGGATGGGCGCCTGTGTTTCACTTGCGGCCACCGCAGGTGAACCGGATGCGTCTACGCAGTCCCGTTCTGCAACCCGTGTGGCAAGCGGCGCGGCGTATGGAGATTTGATCCCCACCGCTCAATCGATCGCACTGTTTCGTCAGCGCATTGAGTCGGACAAGGATTACCAGAATCGAACTGTGCTGGGGCGACTGTTGCTGCGGCAGGCTCGCGAGGAAGACAATTTGTCGGCCTATGCTCAGGCCGAACAGGTATTGCGCGAAGCCTATCGGATCAACCCAGATCACTTTGCGACCAAGTTCTATTTGGCCGACGCCCTGGCCGCTCGCCATCGCTTTGACGAAGCCATGCAGTTGCTTGAACCGTTGCATTCGCAATCGCCAACCGATACCGCGGTCCTGGCTGCGCTGGGGGATGTGTATTTGAATGTTGGGAAAATGGACCAGGCCGACGAACTTTATGCCCAGTTGGCACAGCGGGTCAGCGGGCCGGTGGTGTTGGTCCGACTGGCACATTCCGAACAACTGCATGGCCAAACGCAGGCGGCCATCGATCATCTGCAGGAAGCAGTGGCAGCAGCCGAGCAATCGGACCTGAGCCCACAGCGACGTGGTTGGTACGTTTGGCGACTGGGTGATCTGCAGTGGTCTCAAGGGCAGTTTGCGGCGGCCCGGGATTCGTTTCAAACCGCATTGCAGCTATCTCCCGACGATACGAATGCAGAAATGGGGCTTGCCAAATCATTGGCTGCATTGGGCGACGTTGACGGCGCCATTGAGCGACTGCAGCGGACGATCGCTCGTGACCCTGCACCGCCAGCGCTCGCGTTATTGGCCGACTTGTTCTTCGTCAATGACCAACCAGAGCAGGCTGGGCAGTGGCTTGACAAAGCAGACTTGGCGATGGCCGAGGAAGCAAAAATTGCAGCCGCGGCCCATCACCGAGAGTACGCCAATCTGCTGGCCGATCATGCATTGCGTCCGGCGCAGGCGGTGGAGATGGCGAGAGCTGATTTGGAGCGTCGACCCGACGTCTATTCCTACGACTCGATGGCTTGGGCGCTCTATCGCAATCAGGACTACGTGCAAGCCCAACAGATGATCGAGCACGCATTGCAGCTGGGCACGCGCGACGCGGCGATCTATTACCACGCCGGCATGATCAAACAGGCCAATGGGGATGCGGTGGCAGCCGAGTCGCTATTGAACACCAGCCGTGAGATCAATCCTGCGGTGATGCATTGGGCGTCCAGCCGGCCCGCCGCTGATTGATCTGAATGGACTCAGCATTGGTATTCCATCTCAGCTTGTTTGACTTAACAAATCGCCTGGCCAACGCCAGCGATCTGCGGTCAGCGATCGCGTTTGGTTTTCTGTAGTCGCCGCTCCAGTTCTTTCTTGCCTTTGCTGCGCAAGTTGCCGATCTGTTGTTCGGTTTGCAGCAGTGCGGCGAGCATCGATTGGACCCGCTGGGGTTGTTTGTCGGCCAGATTGACTTGCTCGCCGACGTCTTCGTCCAAGTCGAATAACTCGACCAGATCTTCGTCAATCCACTGGATCAACTTGTATCGGCCGTCGATGATCGACAGCGCCCGCGTGTCGCCGGTGCTGTCTGGACGCGCCTGCCACTTGTACCAGAACATGGGTTCACGCTGATAGGATTCACCCTGCAGGGCGCGCAGGTAACTGCGACCATCAACGTGTTGCTCGGGGCGTGGTGTAGCGCCGGCGATGTCCAGCAAGGTGGGATAGTGGTCGGTCCCGTTGACTTGCACCTCCGAAGTCGTCCCGGGACGAACCTTTCCCGGCCATTTGACGATCAACGGAACTCGCGTGCCGCCTTCGAAAATCGATCCTTTTCCTTGCCGCAACGGCATGTTCGAAGTCGCAAGGGCGCGGTGATTGTCCACGCCTCGTGTTGACAATCCACCGTGATCTGACGTCAGGATGATTGCAGTGTTGTTTTCGATGCCCGCCGTTCGAATTGCGTTTACGATGCGTCCAAGGCTGTCGTCGGTGCGCTCGACCATGGCAGCGTAGGTGGGATTGTTTTGCACCGTTTTTACAGTGCCCTGACGATCGATCACCAGGTCGGGGTCGTCTCGTTTGCCACCGACGGCGAGACCGGATTGGCGCAGTTTCTTGCGGTACTTCTGCGTCGTGTCCTCGGGGGCTTCGAGCGGAGTGTGGACGGCATAGTGAGCCATCACCAGCAGAAACGGCGCGTCGTGATTCTCTTGGATGTACTCGACGGCTTTGTCAGTCAGTCGGTCGGTCAGGTAGTCACCGGGTTTGCCATCGACCGGGTTGACCACCGTCAAACCTTTCTCGGTTGGAAACGGGTAGAAATAGCTATGGGTTGCGCCGGCGGAACCCGAGTGAATGACAGTTTCAAAGCCTTGGTCACCGGGGCCGCCACCGTCTTTGCCCAAATGCCATTTGCCGATGTAACAGGTGCGGTAGCCGTGTTCTTGAAGCGCTTCGCCGAAGGTGACTTCGCTGAGCGGAAGGTGGTGCTCGTGATTGCCCGAGCGGATGGATTCGTTCTCGATCCGGCTGGGGTATTTCCCCGACAGCAGTCCTTGCCGCGAGGGCACGCATCGGGGGTAGGCGGCATAGGCGTGGGTGAAACGCATCCCTTGGGCTGCCAGTTCGTCCATCTGTGGGGTTTCATACAGGGCACTGCCGTAACAGGTCAGGTCATGCTGGCCAAAATCATCGACAAAAAAGAGGACGATGTTCGGTGCTGGCGGTTGCGAAGATGCCACGTTGCTGAGAACGACCAACGCTGCGATTACGATTGGTTTAAGCATGGCTGAGCAGTGGGAGCTGTGCGGGGAAATGTAGCGAAGGACGATGGAAAGTCAGAATCAGGGACGGATTTGACCGGTCAATAGACTAGCACCAATGGGGCGCAGTGGTGCAGATTTGGGTTTTCTGGGATTGGCCCTGTTGCCGGACGCCAAACGGTCACGGGTAGGCCTGTTCGAGTGGTGCCGGATCAATGATACTGAGAGTGCAGCGTCAACCGACACGATTTGGCCAGCGGCGCCGTTTAAGATTAGGAGATTTCGTTGACGTTTTGTATCGGCATTCAAGTTCGTGAGGGAATCGTCGCGCTGGCGGACACCCGGATTGTTCGTGGTAGCGAGCAGGTGAACAAGCAAAAGCTCGCGGCGTTTCAACACTCCGGCGGATCACTGTTCACGATGACCAGTGGATTGCGATCGGTTCGTGACAAGACATTGGTCTACGTCGAAGAAGTCTTGCGAGAAACGCAACCCGTTCAAGATCGGCTGTATCAATTTGCGAATTTGTTCGGCCAGCAATTGCGGCGTGTCAAACAGGAGGACGGGCCGTCGTTGTCCTCGACAGGTCATTCGTTCAACCTGCATGCAATCATCGGCGGATGTCTGGTGGGTGATCAGAAACCGCAATTGTTCTACATCTATCCCGAAGGCAATTGGGTCGAAGCGGCGGTGGATTCACCCTACTTTATGATCGGTCGAACGTATTACGGCAAACCGATCTTGGACCGTTTATTGACCTACGAAACGCCGTTGCAGTCGGCGATCTCGCTGGCTCTGTTGGCCTTTGATGCGACTCACGCCAGCGTGACCGATGTCGATTTTCCGATCGATTTGATGGTGATTCCCGCCGGAACTCGCCAGCCGATCTCTCGTCGCTATAGCGAGTCTGATTTGAAACCGGCCACACAATGGTGGTCCAACGTGCTGTCCGAATCGCTGGCGTCGATGCCGATGCAATGGGCACAGGAATTGCTGCCCAATGGTTCCTTCCCATCAAACAACGCAAGCCAGCCGAATGACACAAATTCAAATTGGTAGCCAACTGAACTACACCGTCCGCCAAGAGACGTTGTTTCTGTTTCTTGTCGAAGCCAGCCAGACGCAGCACCAATCGATCGTCAGTGAATCGTTGACGTTTGATCCCCAGATTGCGGTGGAAACGTGTAATGTGGGGCCCGAGGGCAACCGGCTTTGCCGCGTGGTCGTCCAGCCTTGTGAATTAAGCGTCAGCTATCAAGCCACGGTGGAAATGACGCCCGATCAAGAACCGCCGCAAAGTGTGTGTGAATCGGATGTATCGCAGATGCCGGCGGACGTGTTGCCCTATATGAATCCCAGTCGGTATTGCGAAAGCGATTTGCTGGCGCGGTTCGCGTTCGAAGAATTTGGGCAACTCAATCGTGGCTACACACGCGTTCAAGCGATTTGTGATTGGGTGAACTCGCATTTGGATTACACGCCGGGCAGCACCAATACGTCGACCACGGCGACCGACGTATTATTGCAACGAACCGGCGTCTGTCGTGACTACGCACACCTTGCGGTTTCGTTGTGCCGTGGCATCGGTATTCCCGCACGCTATGTGTGCGGCTACGCCGTTGGGCTTCAGCCGCCGGATTTCCACGGCTTCATGGAAGCATTTTTGGACGGTCGTTGGTACTTGTTCGATCCCACCAAACTGGCCGAGACGACGGGGTTGGTGCGGATCGGCGTCGGGCGTGACGCCGCCGATGTTGCTTTTGCTACCATCACCGGGGACGCGACGTTGAATCAGCAGAATGTTTGGGCACAGTTCGCCGACGGGAACGGCAACGCGAACGGATCGAGCGACGGTTCAGCCGTCTCGACTGCTTAGGGGCTGATTGAATCAATTTCCGTTGCCGGTCGCTTGACTGTGCTGCTTGATGAACCGTAGCAACAGCAGGTGTGCCGGATCAGCCATCTGGGAATGATTGAACCCGTCCAGTTCATCGAGCTGGGTGTCGGGGTGCTCGACAACTTGCATCATTCTCCAAAGGTAGGCATTCTCCTCATAGCGTCCCAGCATTTCCTGGTTGCGATCACCGGTAATCAACAGCAGTGGTGGGGCGTCTTTGCGGACGTGGAACAGCGGCGCCATGTCATCGACGATTGGTTGTTTGCCATCAATGCCGCGTTCGGCGCGAACGGTAAAGTGGGTGATCGTGTGGCCGCTGTAGGGGATCAATCCGGCTAAATCGTTGGCGTCGATTTGGTGCGCGGCGAGCCAGCGTTTATCCAACCCGAGCATGCTGGTCAAATAGCCACCGGCAGAATGTCCGCTGACAAAAATTCGCTGCCGGGACCCGCCATATTTTTCAATGTTTTTGAAAGTCCAGGCGACTGCCGCTGCGGCGTCTTCGAGATACGCCGGGGAACTGACTTTGGGGTGCAGTCGATAATTCACAGCGACGACCGCAATGCCTTGGTTTCGCAGCGCCCTGGGGATCGATTTACCACCTGACTTGAGCCCGCCCCCGTGGAACCAGACCACGGTTGCGAATTCGTCGCGTCCCTGTGGGAAATACAAATCCAATCGACAACGCTCCCGCATGTAGTCGGTCAGGTCGTCGCCGCTGCGGTACAGAATGTCCGATTCGGTTTGATAGTCGCTGGCGACTTTCTGCGTCTCAACTTGTGCCTGGACGATGTCCAATTGAATACAGGTCAGAATCAAGCAGAAGAAGGTGATCAAGTGGCGTGGCATGGGGGGGCGTGCGTGTCAGGTTGGAGAGGCGATCGGGCTTGGCGGTCGGGCTTGGCGGGCCAACACAGCGGGCTGCCGATTGTAACGAATGGAGCGTAACCGCGGTGATTGGCACAGCGAGTGCAGAGTATGGCCAGCGCATTGATCGATGGCCGACCCGCCGGTATTGATCGGCATTCAATGACACCATTGCGACGACAGCTTTTTCCCTCCCTTTCATATTGGAATCGAACCATGATCCGTCAGTTGATCTTTCCTCTTGTGATTCTTGCCAGCGGCTGTGTATTCACTGGTCAGGCCAGTGCACTGGGATGGCGGCACCACCGCAATCGCTGCACCAGCGCAACGGTCTACCGTGTGCCCGTTAGTACCTCCTATCGCGCGCCGGCGTACAGCAGTGTCTATCGCGCCCCGGTGGCGTATAGCAGTGTTTATGGTGCGCCGTCGGTGTATGGCAGTGCCTATCGCGCCTCGGCGTACAGCGGTGCCTATCGGGCACCTCGAGTGAGTGCCGGATACGGCAGCTACGGCGGCTATGGATATGGTGGTTACGGTTATGGCGGACTCGGTTCCTCGCGGATGGGGTATCCGGGGTTCCGTTCCAGCGGGATGTCGATCGGTATCGGTAGTTCCTACGGGTACCGTGGAATCGGATTTGGCTGGTGATCCGCCTGTCCATGGCTAAAACTTCAATAGGCACGGAAGCCTGTTGAATGATAAACTGAATTCAGACTAGGCCATTCCTAAACTCTACGAGTAGACAGATGATAATGAGCTATACTGGTCACCAAGAAATTGTGGTTCGTACCGTTCATGGCGTGGAAGAAACCTATGTGATCGAAGGGTTCGAAGAAGAACTCGACGAGGCGCCGAGCGCCACGGTTCGCTCTGGGGTGCAGCCAGGCGGTCCCGCCAGTGAGCCCGGCGGAAACGCTGGCACCGATCCCCCCAAAACAGAGATGCCCCCAACAGCAATGCCTGTGCAATCAAACGGGTGATCTCTGACCGAGTGATCGATTGAATCAACTGCAGCAAATTGCATGCAACCTGCAATCCGCTGCAACCGGCCACACGCGACCTCGCGTCGCTTTCGGGATGCCGCATGCACATCCCTCGCTCTGCTTGTTATGATTCCCCCGGTTTTGAGATCGGAAGGACATTCAAGAGAGTATCAGAATGAACAAGTATCTTGCCGAAGCGATCGGCACGTTTATTTTAGTGTTCGTCGGCACCGGGGCGGTGGTCGTCAACGCTGTCTATGACCAGTCGGTCACGCTGGTTGGTGTCTCGATCACGTTTGCGATGGTCGTCGCCACGATGATTTATTCGATCGGCGACATCTCGGGAGCTCACATCAATCCGGCGGTCTCGATCGCGTTTTGGGTGGCGCGGCGGTTCGAGGGCAAGCAGGTCCTGCCCTACATCGCGAGCCAATGTGTTGGTGCGATCGCCGGCAGTGCATTGTTACGAATCTTGTTTCCCGATCAGGTAAGTCTGGGGGAAACGTTGCCATCCGGTCCGTGGCTGCAATCGTTTGTCTTTGAAATCATTCTGACCTTCATTTTGATGTTTGTCATTTTGAACGTGACCGTGGGGGCCAAGGAAAAAGGAATCACAGCCGGTCTGGCAATCGGTGGCGTGATCGCATTCGAGGTCCTTGTGGGAGGCCCGGTCAGTGGCGCGTCGATGAACCCAGCCCGTTCGATCGGTCCAGCGCTGGTCCTCGGTCAACTACAATCACTTTGGATTTACTTGGTTGCACCCGCCATCGGCGCGATCCTGGCAGTTCCGGTTTGTGCAGTGATCCGCACTTCGCCGGTCTCCAGTACCGTGGTCTGCACCCCGATAGCGGACACCGCCGTCGCTGATGAATCCCTTCCGCTTTAATGTCACGTTTGTTACTCAAGGTCGCTCTGATGTTTCCTTCTCTGGTTTTGTTGCGCTCGATTGCACTACCGTTTACTCTAACGCTGCTCGGTTGTGGGATTGCCCGTGCCCAGTCGGCCAATCCGGTGGTGGCTGAATCGGCAACGGCATCCAAGGCAACGCAATCCCCGCCGAACTTTATCTTTGTTCTCAGCGATGACATCGCCCAAGGCGATTTGGGCTGTTATGGTCAAAAACTGATTCAGACACCTCGATTGGATCAGATGGCAGCCGAGGGGACGCGCTATTTACAGGCCTATTGTGGGACCAGCGTGTGCGCGCCCAGTCGTTCGTCGTTCTTCACCGGATTGCACACTGGTCATTGCCCGGTTCGTGGCAATTATGAAGTGCCACCGGAGGGCCAATTGCCGCTGCCCGATCAAACCGTCACGATCGCAGAAGTCGCGAAATCAGCTGGCTATGCGACGTCGACCTTTGGCAAATGGGGAATGGGTTACTTTGATTCCAGTGGCAGCCCGCTTAAACAAGGTGTGGATCACTTTTTCGGTTACAACTGCCAGCGTCATGCGCACTCCTATTTTCCCACCTATCTGTATGACGACGACCAAGCGTTCTTGCTGCCGGGCAACGACGGGCAAACCGTCGGCAAGACTTATGCACAGGAATTGATCCAGAACGACATGATCGCGTGGTTGCGGCAACACGCCGACCAGCCGTTCATGATGTTTTATGCGATTACTTTGCCACACGGTCGTCATGAGATCGATGATCTGGGGATCTATGCCGACAAGCCGTGGTCGCAGACGCAAAAGTCTTACGCGGCTCAGGTCACGCGGGTGGATTCAGACATGGGGCAATTGATGGATACGCTGCGTGAGTTGAATGTGGCCGAAAACACGTTGGTCGTTTTCAGCGGTGACAACGGTTCGTCGTTCAATCCCAATTCGGAGATGGGCGGTCTGTTCGACCAGGCCAGCAACGGGCTGCGAGGCTACAAGCGTGGGATGTACGAAGGCGCGTTGCGCCAGGCTGCGATGGCGTGGTGGCCGGGCACGGTTCCGGCCGGTCGAGTCGATCATTCCCCCTGGGCGTTCTGGGATTTGATGCCAACCTTCGTCGAATTGAGTGGGGCGACGCCACCGGCGGGTTATGAGACCGATGGAAAGTCATTGGTCAGTTTCTTCAAGGGCGGACCGGCACCACAACGCGACTATTTTTACTGGGAACTGCATCCGGAAAAGCCCATTCAAGCAGCCCGGTTCGGCGAATGGAAAGCGGTTCGTAACGGAATCAACACGCCCACCGAGTTGTATGATTTGGCGTCCGATCCCGGAGAGCAAATGAATGTTGCCGACCAGTACCCCGATCGGGTCGCGCAAGCCGAACAAATCTTCCGCACCGCGCATCGACCCGATCCGAACTGGCCCCTCGCAGGTCGTTCGGAGAAACATCGCCGCACCGCCAAGCAGGCTTGGCAGATCACCCGCCAACGCGTCAAAGATCAGTGGGCTCCCGCCGATGCCGTCACGTTGGAATCAATCGAGTGAACGGTTTCGACACCAACGTTGCTCTGCAAAGTTCACTGGGGGCCGCCAAGATCACGTGCGTTGATCGGACCGAATTTTGAACCGAGTCCCGGCGCATGGGCGATGGCTTGGTTAACCGCTGCCAGGGAGAATTCCACAGCGGTTCGCAATGAGACGCCGGAGTCCACAGCGAGCGCTAAACGCGCCGTGAGGGTTGCCGAGAGCGCGCATCCGGCGCCGTGTGTTTGTTGGGTGTCATGGTTGGGTAGATCGATCGAGTGTGCCTGGCCGTCGGTGACCAACACGTGACAGCGAAGACCATTGATGCGTCCTGCTTTGAGCAGCACGCATGCGGGTCCCATTTGGCCGAGTTCCAAGGCCGCCTGGGTGAGCGCGTCACGATCGGCAGCGCCGAGTGATCGACCGAGTAGCCGTTCGGCTTCGAACCGATTGGGTGTAATCAGGGTTGATTGAGGCAACAATCGTTCTCGGTATGCATCGACGGTGGAATCGTCGGCCAATCGATCGCCATGTTTGCTGACCAGGACAGGATCGACGACCAGTTGTCCGGTGTAGTCGGCCAAGCGGTCGGCGACACAATGGATGTTGTCGACGTCCCCGAGCGCCCCGGTTTTGATGGCCTGTGGTGGGATGTCGTCCAGCACCGCATCGATTTGAGATCCGACCCATTCGGGCGGCATGATTTTGATTGCGTGCACGCCTTGCGTATTTTGCACCGTCAACAGGGTGACGACCGCCATCCCGTAGACCTGGTTTTGTTGGAACGCTTTTAAATCAATTTGTAATCCGGCACCGCCGCTGGGGTCGGATCCGGCAATCGTCAGCGCGGTTGCAACGGCGGTGGTGGGTGGATGAAGATCTGCCATGGGGGGCTACCTGGTTTTCCGTCGTTGTGTGATCAGAGCGTGCATGACATCACTGCGGCGCACGACCCCCAGCAGTTCGTGTGGGCGTTCACGCGTGACGACGGGAATGCAATCGTCGGTTTCTCCCTGGAACAGTTCGAATGCTCTGGCGGCCGGTTCATCCGAATGCAGACAGTGATCGATCTCGGTCACCAAGTCTTCGGCACGCACCAATTTGGAAGCGCTGTGATCAAACAACACGTCGCTTAGCAACGGATAACGGATCGCGCCGACGACACGCAAATGATCATCCACGACGGGATAGGTGTTGTCATGGCTGTGCTCGATGTGGGCGATCACCGCATCGAAGTCGGCGGACTGATGGATGCCCTTGGTCTTTCGCAGTAGGTCGCTGACTTTGATTTTGCTGTTGGCCGCTGGTGCTACGGACGTCCCACGGACTGCCGCACGGAATCGGTCGACCAGATCGCGACATTGTTCGACCGGCGTCTTGCTGGTGTGGTGAATGGCCTGTGCCAACGGGACTTCGCCGGTTCTCAGCAACGATTGGCGGATGAACAGTGGGCCGATGATTTCGAACAACACGACCGATCCCAAGATGATGTCTTGGATCGGTTTTCCCAGTTCAGGATCGCGGTTGACAGCGATGGTGGACAATGCGATGGCGGCACCGGCCTGTGCGAACAAACAGGTGCCGCCCCAATTCCTGATCTCCGGCGGCTGACGCGTGGCTTTGGCGGCTGCATAGACGCCGAACCATTTGCCGGCCATGCGGCAAACGATGTACACCGCACCCAATCCGCCGGCCGCGAGGAACGCGCCCGCGTCAAGTTCCGTCCCGTGGGCGACGAAGAACAGCACCGCCAGCAATCCAGACAGGTGATCGAGTTCGTCGACGATCTTTTGTTTGTAGTCCGACGTGTTGGCCACCGTCACGCCCATCACCAAGAACGTGATCATGTAGGGGATGTCAAATGATTCCGTGACACCTAACAAAAACGTTGCGGCAGCGACCAGCAGCACCAGCCACCGTTTCATGTTCAAAAATCCGCAGCCATAGCTGACGATCAATCCACCCAGAATTCCCAGTGCGATTGATCCGGCAATGTTGACCAACAAAACCAGCAGTTGAGAGCTCATCGACGCCGACAGTTTGCCATGCGCCAGCCCGACCGCCAAAAACAGGAACTCGAACATCACGATGCAGGCAAAGTTGTTGACCGCCACCAGGAAACCGGTGCTCTCGGTCACGGGGCCTTCCGAGCGAAACTCTTTTAACACCAGGATCGTTGTCGCTGGCGCGGTGGCGACAGCCAAGCATCCCAGCAATAGGGCCATGCTGCCGGAGCAGCCGAAGATCAACAGTCCGATCGCGACCAATCCAAAAGTGGCGATGATCTCGGCGGCAGAAATCGTCAAGCAGTGGGCGGCAACACGTCGAACTTTGGAAAACGTGAATTCACAGCCCAGGTTGAACAACACCAGCGCCATGGCAAACTTCAGCAACGGTTCGAACAGTTCGACATGTTCGGTCGGAATCCAGTCCAAAGCACTCGGGCCGACCAGCAAGCCGACCAACAGATACGCGGTGACTTTTGGCAAGTGGACCACGTCGGCCAGTACCCCAGCCGCCAGGCAGACACCCAGGAGTAACCCCAGCGTGCTGGTGACGTGTAAGTGAAAATCGCCCATATAGATCACAGTTTGAAATGATTCGCTCGCGCTGGGGGGGCACTTGCAATTGACTGACCACGGAGGCACCTCGCTGCCAGAGTCTAGTCGAAAGCGGGGCATCTTGTCGCGGTCGCTTTTGTGCTGCTGCGGCCGCAGTGCGAACGGCGATTAGTGCAGCAATCTCGCTGGCGGCTGCCCGGCCGGCGGCTCTGTGGGCTGCTCGATCACGCGCGCCACGGCAAATACGATGTTGTCTTCGGGAATCGATTTGGCCGTCCATTCGAACCAGCGGAATGCGCCGCTGGCGTCCCGGTAACGGTTGCAGAATTCGGCGATCGAATGGCCCTCGATCAGCGCCTGCATTGCCCGGATGGTTTGGGGAATGTCATCGTGGTGAATGAATTCGATGAAGGGTTTCGAAACCAATTCATGATCGCTGTAGCCGAGCACGCGTGAAAAGTTGGAGTTCACGCGTTTGAAATAGCCGTCCAGACTGGCGATGCAGAACAGGTCGCGGCTGATTTCAAAGAATCGGCTGAGATCACGTTCGGCACGCTGCATCGACGATTCGACAAAACTGGTGATCTCACTGGCGATGATGCCCGCGTTAGCCGGACGGTCTTTTTCTTGGCGGGCTAAACAGCGTTTACTGATCGCAATCAAAGCCGGGTCGGCATCACATGATTCCAATCGCTGAAAGGCTCGGCCGAGGGCGCCACGGACGGCACGGCGATAAACGTGACGAAAATTTTCGCCTTCGTAGGGCGGCAGTCCGGTCAAAATCTCGCACAGTATCGCGCCCAATCCAAACACGTCGGCACGCACGCCGATGCGTTTTCCTTTGGCCTGTTCGGGAGCCATGTAGGAAGGCGTGCCGATGATTTTGCTGCTGGAAAAATCGGTCGCCGGCAATTCGGTCTCCGCGGTCAAGATGGCCGATGGTTGATTCACCAGTGGGTGGCCGCCAGTGGAATCCAGACGTCGGCTGAGTCCCCAGTCCATCACATAAACTTCGCCAAAGGCGCCGACCATCACATTGGACGGTTTTAGATCCAAGTGCATGGTGTGGTGGGAGTGCGAAAACGCAACCGTTTGGCAGACCCGAGCGAACGTGTCTAACAACCGCGAACGTTCAAGCGGGGTGGTGTTCTCGCTGGTGATCAAATCATCCAACGTTCGCCCTTTGACTAGTTTCATGGAAAAGTAGGGCTGGTCGTCGTCGCTGATGCCCATGTCATAGACCGCCACAATTCCAGGGTGTTGTAGGCGGGCAGTCGTGCGTGCCTCTTGCAAAAAACGATCACGACGTTCGGCACAACCTTGGTGGCAGCGGCGCAGCACTTTCAATGCGACCTGGCGATCGAACACTTTGTCGTGGGCTTTGTAGACGATGCCCATCCCGCCGCTACCGATCAATTCGCCGATCGTGTACCGCGGGATCTGAGCCAGGATCTGCGGCGGCGGTTGTTCAAATTCAAAGTCCAGCCGGTTGTTTGCTGCTAACAGATGGCGGGAAATTGAAACGGTGCTGATCGAAGGGCGGTCGGCCATCGCTAGAGTCGTTTTAACAGCAGCGTTTGATCATCGTGACTTCGTTGCCCACATCGTTGAAGCACAGTTGGTCGGCAAAGCTTTTCATCAACACCAGGCCCTGTCCCGATTCGGCATCGTACACATCAGGGTTCACCTGATCGGGGACTTTGGAGGTGTCGAACCCCTTTCCTTCGTCACGGATCACGATGCGTATCTCGTCTTTGCTGGCCGTCGCGCTGACATAAACCTTGCGGTCCGCGTAGGGCGATTCCTGTTTGCGACGCTCGATCAGGTCGGACGTGGCATCTTCATAGATTAAGGCGTGGTGCTGTGGTGTAACCGACGGGCCAAGTTGCAAATTGCCGCGATACATTGCATTGACCAACGCGTGTTCGATGGCGACACCCAACCGATTCATTTGGGCGCCACCAATCAGGTCCATTCCCGAGACCACTTGCATCAACAGCCCCACCAACGGCGAGATCAATTCCGCGTCATTGGGCATTTCAAACTCGAACACGTTTCGCTTCAGCGTCGAGATCAACTTGGCGAAACTGGCGTCGGTGCGAATCACGCCCAACACGTCAATGATCGTGTCATTGAGCAGAGATTGCAGATGGTTCTTGGGAACGTATCCGGCAGCGCCTTTTTGTAGCGCCTCGGAAGCCAGTTGCTCGGATCCCCGTGCGGTGACCAGGATCGCTGGGATGTGAGCGTAGTCGGTCCGCATGGTTTCGACTAACTGCAATCCGTTTAATTCGGGCATCTCCAGATCGGTGACGACGATATCTAGATTCTCTGTGGCCAACAATTCCAATGCCAGTTGCCCGTTAGCCGCATGACGGACTTCATGCGATCCCTCTTCGAGTAACATTCGCATTTCGACGGCTTGAGTGGGGCTGTCCTCGACCAGAAGTACTTTCGCCATGAGTCTGTCTTCCGCTTAGTTGAGTGATCGGCTTTCGGATCCACTTCGGAGCCACACCTTATGGTACACACTTTTCCACCTGTCGAGTTGCATTGCATTGCAAATCCCTTTGTCTTCGGCGGTTCAAACAACACTCTTTTGGGAATCTTTTTTGTGCGTTCCGCCGGCACGCTTGATTGGGCTAGACTGCCATCTTTTGGTGGCAACCTGTTTGAGATTGCGTCTCGTTTACACCGCTCTTGAGAAGATTGGGATTTGACATGGGAATCATCGGTTTTTCGTTTCGCTCCGCGATCCTGTTGGTCGCAACCGTGTTGTGGACGGTCCCCATGCATGCTGAGGACGACTCGGCAGATCAAATCGATGACGTCGGCGGTGTGCGGACGGTCCGGGTGCTGACGATTGGCAATAGTTTTGCCCAGAACGCCTGTCGGTATTTGCCCCAGATCAGCCGCGATGGTGCGGTTGACTTGATCATTGGCACTGCCAATCTCGGCGGTTGCACGTTGGAAAAACATGCGACCTTGGCAAAACGATCGGCGGCCGATCCGACGCGAAAACCCTACACGCATGCCGACGGCAACAAGCGGACTCAGGTAAGCCTGCAAGAGTACTTGAAACTTGAGCCCTGGGATTTTGTCACCGTCCAGCAAATGAGTGCACTGAGTTTCCACCCGGAAACCTTCCAACCTCACCTGGACTATCTGGTGGAATTGATCCGCAGCGAGGCACCCCAGGCCAAACTTGTAGTGCATCAGACCTGGGCCTATCGCCCCGATTCACCCTTGTTGAAACAACAAAGGGTCAGCCAAGATGAGATGTACCAAAGGTTGTCCAAGGCCTATGCGGACGTCGCTCAGAAATATCAGGCCACTATCATTCCAGTCGGCACGGCGTTTCAGCGAGTTCGCGAAGCGGCGGGACACCAGGTTGTCGTACCGGATTCGGAATTTGACTATGACCAACCCGAGTTTCCGAGTTTGCCGGATCAATCGAATTCACTGGTTGTCGGTTGGCACTGGCAAAAGGGCGGAGATAAGCCGGCGCTGAAACTGGATTTCAAGCATGCCAACGCGGCGGGTTGCTATCTGGCGGGTTTGGTTTGGTACGAAACGTTGACCGGCAAGGATGCGCGTGAAATCACATTCGTTCCTGCGGCGGTCGATCATCAACAGGCGACTTTCTTGCGTCAGACCGCCCATGCTGTTGTGGCCGATCGCCGTTGAATTCGATCTTGCACGTGCTTTAATGGTCGCTCCATTCCATTGACCCTTGGTGATACGATGAACGAACTGAAAGAAAGACGCTCGGCAGTCGCAACGTTTTTACGCTGTGGTCTGATCAGCTGCGGTCTAGTCACCTGGGGGCTAGTGGCTTTTGCACAGGCCGAGGATTGGCCGCAGTGGCGAGGAAACCATCGCGATGCAACGATCGATGATCCATCGATCACGTTGAATCTGCCCGCCGGCCAGTTGCCGATTCTTTGGTCGGTCCCCGTCGGGCCGGGCTACAGTGGGCCAACGGTTAGCCAAGGGCGCGTGTATCTGACCGATCGCCAGAGCGAAGCGCCCGACGTCCGGGAACGTGTGCTGTGTTTTGACGCCACCACCGGAGCAACCCTTTGGCAGCACCATGATCCTGTGGAATACTCGATCGGCTACCAGGCATCGGGGCCTCGGGCGTCGGTCACCGTACACGACGGCAAAGCGATTTCGGTCGGCGGCATGGGGCGGCTGAACTGTTTGGATGCGCTGTCTGGCGAACTGTTGTGGACCCGTGATTTGGCCAGCGATTACGATGCGAGGATGCCAGTTTGGGGGATCACCGCTGCACCGTTGGTCTATGACGATTTGGTGATCCAAGTGACTGCCGGTGCAGGCGACGCCTGTCTTGTCGCGTTTGATCTAGCCACCGGAAAGGAACGTTGGCGGTCGTTGGACGAGCGCGCCGGTTACAGCGCCCCGATTGTGATTCGACAGGGGAATCAAGAGGTTGTGGTTTGTTGGACCGGCGAAAGCGTCAGCGGTCTGGACCCCCGC
Organism: Stieleria tagensis; assembly: GCF_024129865.1. Lineage (GTDB taxonomy): Bacteria > Planctomycetota > Planctomycetia > Pirellulales > Pirellulaceae > Stieleria > Stieleria tagensis. Next base: position 20,372 of record NZ_JAMYFE010000137.1, read on the forward strand.
ACTGGCAAAGTGTTTTGGTCGATCGAAATGAAGCCACGCAATATGCCGATCGGCGTGCCCACTCCCGCTGTGCAACAAGATCAACTGTTCGTTTCATCGTTTTACGACGGATCCTTACTGGTCCAGTTCGATCTGGAACAACCGACCGCAACCAAGTTGTGGCACCGTGTCGGCCAAGACGAAAAGAATACCGATGCGTTGCACGCAATGATTTCGGGGCCGATCATCAAAGGCGACTGCATCTATGGCGCCGACAGCTATGGCCAGTATCGCTGTTTGGATCTAACAACCGGCGATCGCATTTGGGAAGACCTGACAATCGTCCCCACCGCGCGGTGGGCAACGGTGCACACCATTCGCAATGGCGATCACGAAATCATGCTGAATGATCAAGGCGAAGTGTTGATGACCACCCTTTCGCGCCAAGGCGTCCAGGTTCATTCGCGGGCCAGTTTGATCGATCGTACGACCCAGCAATTGAAACGTCGCGGTGGCGTCGTTTGGTCTCACCCGGCGATCGCCGACGGCATCATCTACGCGCGAAACGACAAACAATTGCTCGCCGCTTCGCTGCGTCAGCAGTAGCACGGTCCAGACCGTGTGACTATTCGGGACGGTCCAGTTTGTTGTTGAGCTGTTCCATTTGCCGCAGCAACTCTTGCAGCAATCGTTCATTGTCAGCGGGCTGCAACGGTTGGTCGTTGGGCGCAAAGTCGGGCACTGCATCGGGCCCAGCGTTGTTGCGTGGCATCAGGCGGCGACCGTGCCAGCGATCGGGGGTCGGGAATTGAAACTGACGCAGCATTTCCTCCATCGGGACCGGGCCCAGTCCGTCGGCCGGGCCAGCGGTTTGGACAAGTTGTTGCTGTGGATGTTCGCCCAGAGTCACGGGAACGGTTTGTGATTCCCCGCCCCGGCGGATCGTCAGTTGTAGCGTGTCACCGGCGCGGGCGCTGGCGACCGCTGCGACCACGTCGGCAGCACTGTGAATTTCAGTCTCACCGACACGATCGACAACGTCACCCGGTTGGATCCCCGCTTTGTCGGCACCCGAATCCGGACTGACTTCCATCACGAGCGCGCCGACACCTTGGAACTGAATTCCGACCAGCCCCCGTTTCAGATCATGAGGCGTTTTGCTGCTGGCGGATTCGATCAATCGCGAGATGTTTGATGCCGCGGCGCAGACCTGTTTGGAATCCTGTCCGGGGACCATCACACCGACCAAAACACCGCTCGCATCCAAGACCGGTGCGCCGACCATCTGTCCGCCGGATCCGAAATCAATCTTGGGTGCGGACCCGATACCCGATTGTGACGCGACCGCACGTGTTGCAACCATCCCGGCGTCGGCGGTCAAGACATCTCCGTCTAACCAAATGGCGACGACAGGCATCCCCGGTTCGGTTTCGGCAGAGCTGACGACAAGCCCGCTGAACAGCCCGTCATCAACAGAGATCACTGCCAAACCAGTCACATAGTCCAGCGCGATCACTTTGCCGTCTGTCTGTTGACCGCTGCGGTTGAGTACCGTGACGGTCTCGGCCGGGCCACCGATGTACGCAACCAGCATGGATTCATCGACCGCAAACGCAGCGCTGGTGATCTCGCTGGCCGGTTGTTGCACCAATTCTGGAATCGGCATCATTGGCTGTCCATCAAGCTCGAACAATTCAATCCGAGGCCCATTGGCGGCGTTCGGTGGTGCACCGGGCGGCGGGGCCGGTTGAGCTGCCTCGTCAGGGTCATCCGCATCAGGTCCTGGCGGCGGATCGGGATGGGCCGGGGTGACGACCACCGTCATCAGCGACGGTTCGCCGGCATGAATCGCCTCGCGAAAATCGACCATGGTTTGGGCGGGCGCCGGTGACGCCGTGCCATGCAGCAGCACAAATACGAGCACAATCGAAGGCAGTTTCCAATTCATTTTCATTGATCGCTGAAGAGGAGAGAAAGCGCGACTGACAAAAATCGGCCAACCGGTGGCGTCTGACTAACCACTACGTTCTCACGGTCCGCACGATCAGGCAATTCTTTTCGGCGGAACCCCGCGAAAAAAAACAGCAATTTCAGCGTCATCCGTCGTGGGGCGCTGCGTCGATCCAACGTCTTTTTCCGCCGCCAGACCGGGCTCGCAGATCCCAGCCACGGAAGCAGTCTTGAGGCATCGCAGCGCCCATTTTGAAGTTGCACTTTTGCATGGGGCATTGTTTTTTGGTAACCCGACGCGTCTGCGAGGGATCCCGTTAACACCCAAAATCCCTCGCTCACGCGTCGGGTTGTGATGAAGAGCGCAACTTCAAAACTCACGCGTCGGGTTGGGAAAACCCAATGCCTTACAATCGTGCCGCTTGCACCTTTGCTGTGGCTTCTGTGCCGCTGCTGTCTCTGACAAAATCTTGTGAATTCGCTATCCCCTTGCCAAGATCCGCATGTTGCAGCCGAATAGGCACAGATCTCGACGGACCAACCACACACACCCCGAAACGAAAATGCCTGGTTTCTTGGAACTACTAATCATCGCGGTCATCGTGAGCATTTTTGGCTGCGGTGCTGTCCTGCTCGTGCGTGCTGCGACACGAAAATGAATCGTGGATCGTCGACCGGCATGCCATTCATTCCATGCCAATCGCAAACCACGAGATGCACGTGCCGTCATACCGAATCGGACCGGATACGGAACGTTTGACGCAGCGAGCCTTTGAAGTGGAGGACGCCGAGGCATTTTTCACGCTCAACAGCAATCCTGCGGTGATGCGCTACACCGGCGAGCCGCTGGTTCGGTCGCTACACGCGGCTCGAGAAGCGATCGCCAGCTACCCGGACTTTGACACGGTCGGCTACGGGCGTTGGGCATGTGTTCTGAAGCAAACACGGTCCGTGATCGGATTTTGCGGCCTCAAATACCTGGCCGATCTGGACACGGTGGATGTCGGTTACCGCTTTCTGCCCCAGTACTGGGGGCTCGGTTTGGCAACCGAGGCCTGCGCCGCAAGCCTTCAATTCGGATTCAAAACGTTGCAGCTGGAGCAGATCACCGCGTTGGTGCTGCCGGAGAATCACGCCTCGATTCGCGTGCTTGAAAAAGTTGGCATGCGGCCGGACGGGGAATTCATGTACGACGGGGCGCGGACGCTACGTTTTGTGGTGAATTCCTCGATTCTCGGTTGACCCCGCCCAGAGCAGCGCGGATCACTGGGGCAATTGGAAGCTCGGTGGCAGCGAGAATTGCTCGGCAGCTTTTTCGGCCGCTTTGGCGTCGGCGTCATCTTGTCCGGTAGGCAGTTCAGGTGCGTCGTCCATTGTCGCAGGCGCCGTTGGAGCCGTCGGCGTCTTGAACGATGCGTTGCCAAACGAAACGCTGGTCTTACCGGCGGACGCTGGTTGGATCACGTTTTGGAATCCAGGGACCGCGGTGCCGGGTTCGAATCCAGAAGCCGCCTGTTGAACTTTGGTCGCAACGGTGGTGTCCGCGGCGACGGAGGCTTGTTGCGGCGCGGTCGAATCGACTGAATTTGGCAGTGTCACTGCCGAGTTCTCTGCCTTCTTGGGCGCTGCGGCGGCAATCGCGGTGCCGGGTTGGATCGCAGGTCCGGCGCCCATCTGTGCCAGCAGTTCACGCGACCGTTCGATGGCACGTTTGGTTGCCGGGTCGGTTTCACCGTCGGTTTGACAGGCCAGCGACTGGTTCAGGTGGCGGGTGGCTTCGGAGTTCTGGCGATGTTTGTAGTGCAGATACGCCATGTTGAAATGGGCAACAGCTGGCTTGTTGTTGTTGACCAATACTTCTAACGCACCGTTGGGGTCGCCGGATTCAAATTTAACGCTGGCCAAGTTATTGGCGTAGCGTGACGAACCGGGTGAGAGTCGCAGCGCTTGTTCGATGGTGGTCGCTGCGGCGCCGTGATTGCCAAGTTTGCTAAGTGTCAAACCCAGATCATTGTAGAGCCCGGCATCTTCCGGGTTGACCTTGATCGCTTTGCCAAAGTACTCAGCAGCTTTTTCATGGTTGTTTTGGCGGAAGTGCAAACGCGCGATGTTTGACAGCGCAGCGGGATCGTTAGGGGATGATTCGAGTGCCTTGGCGTAGCTTTCCATGGCTTTTTCGAAGTTGCCTGTCGATTCCCACAAGCGACCGTTGGCGACAAAGACCTCCGGTGTGACTTCGGCTTTGTGGGCCAAGCTGACCGGATCGGTGGCGTCACCGACCGGGGCGCCGGATCCGGAATCATTTCCCTTGCCAAACCAACCGGCGACTTTATCGCGAGATTTGACCGCGGCATTTTTGGCGCCGCCGGCGATTGACGAACCGACATTTTTGGGGCCGTTCATCCAGTTTGATTCGCCGCCAGCGCCTGGGCCGGAGGGTGTTTTAGCGAACGGATTCAGAGCTGCCACACGCGCACCTGACGTGCTGGAACATCCGCTCGTTGCGCCGACAGTGCCGACCATCAACGTCACGGCAATAGCGGACGCAAGTTGGTTTCGTCGTTGAGTGCGGAACGATTTTTGTTGGACGGTCACGTCTAAAGGTTCTCCCGTGACAAGCGAGTCATCGAGTGGGGCAAGGCGGTCCAAATGCCAACAGGAATCGGATGGCATCGATTGTATGGATCGGCCGCTTATCCGGCTGACTTCAATCTGGTCACAGCGGTTTCCCGAATTCGACGAAAAAAGGCGGTTTCCCGTTCAGGAAACCGCCTAGAGGTGCCGTTTTAGCGAAATGCATGCAATCCGCAGCAATCGGTTGAGGACTAAGGGCGAGTGGCACTCGCGGTGCCGGCAGCGCTGCTGGACGGCAATTTGGGCGGCGCGAGGTGTTCCAGCCAAGCGCGATTGATTTTGGTCGCCCAGGCTCCCGATGCGGTCGGCGATTCGCGGTCGACGACGGACACCGTGGGGGCGGGACCGGCGACGTGATATTGCGAAAGAGCCTCTCTGACCGATGCGATGCGGGATTCGGTTTCCTGTGGCGAGTCGGCTCGCACGACGTAGACTTGGCGTCGTGTCGGCGGAGCCTGACGTGCGATCCAAGCCACACTTTTTTGACCGGCCGTCAGCAGGGCGCCATCACCGTCGCGAAATTGTTCGCTACCAATGGTGTTGTGCAAAACCCAGCCGTTTTGTTTCATCGCCTCGAAGGGCATGATCACCGACATCGCGTCCATTTCGTTGAACGGGTCGGGCCACGCGTTGTTTCGGGCATAGCCGCCGTTGACATTCGACCAGAATTCGTTCCATCCCGCACTGACCGAAGTCGCGGAAACTGACATCAGGACGACGGCGATCATTAATCGTCCATAAAAACTAGTGCATCGCATGATAAGGCAGTTCCTTCCGCCGGATGGGGAGATGGCAAGGAGCGACAGGAAGTGCATTTCCCGTCGGCGTGGGTGTTCATGGGGGTGGTGTCGGGGAAATAACCATCACTGATGGAACCCTTCCGCCGTGAACAGTCATCGGCACTCTGATCGGTGACACTTTGCGACAGTGGCTGGCGGTGGCATAACCGATACAGGCTGTTCGACCACCGCCGCGTGATCAGTCGCATTGCCTGGTCGGCTTGCTGACGGATCGGCGGCGGTTGTCCAACGTGGGGAACACGTCCTGGTTGCTCGCTACTGAGCTTCCTTCTTTTTCTTGCCTTTGCCCTTTCCTTCTGGCTTGCCTTTGGACATCTGCAGAATGCGCTTGGGCAGTTTGGCTTGCTGTTCTTCGCTGAGCAGAGCGACGGAGTTTTTGAGCAATTCGGTGCGCGACTCATTGACCTTTTTCAACGCAGCCACTTGGGCTTCGTTCAGGCCCAGTTTTTCGTTGACGGCGGCGAAGATCTCATTGGGCTTTTTGTCGCTGTCTTTGAATTCTTTTTGAGCGGCGGTGCGCTGCTTCATCAATTCAGGCGTCAGACCGGCTTCTTTACGCAGCGTTTGCATCTCGGCCATCGACTTTTTCGCCAAGGCGTCGATCTTGGTTTTTTGTTCGTCGGTCAAATCAACATCTTTCAGTTGTTTGAGTACGTTTGCCGCGGGGTTTCGTTGTGCCTGGGCACCCTTCTTTTTCTTTTTGACGTCGGCGTCATCGGCAACCACGACGGTCGTCAACATCAACGCGATCGCAAGACCAAGAACTTTGGATTTCATGGGGAACTCGAAAAGGGACAGGGGAGAGGAGGGCGGTGACAGGAGTTGCATCGCCCGGAAACCAGAGAACTGAATCGAAGCAGCTTAACCGGATGATTACTGGACTGCGCGTTTCAATTAATCAGGTGAATCCAGTTTGAACCGAATTTGCGGATTAGGGTTTCGCAGATTTCAACGATTTTGGTCACGACCCCTGCTGGTCGGGGTGGATGTTAGGCAGGGTTTCCACACAGGCAGGGTCGGCAGCGACAGGCTCGATGATCGGTGGAGCACGGTGTTTGGGTGTGGGGTGGCTGACCACGACGGTGATGTTGTCTTCGCCACCGGCATCGTTCGCCAAATCGACCAACTGTTTGCAGAGCATCGAAGCATTGGGGGTTTTCTGTGCCAGGGCGGCCAACTGGTCTTTGTCCAGATAGCGGTACAGTCCGTCGCTGCACAACAGGACCGAGTCGTTCTCTCGCAGGTCGACGCGATGGACCTCGGCCAGCAATTCCCGTTGGCTGCTGCCACCGATCACGTTCCACAGCACGTTGCTCCAACGGCTCTTCGCTTCGTCTTCGGGTTTCATCCCACCGGCTTCGACCATTTGTCGTGCTAGCGTGTGGTCGGTGGTCAGTTGGCGGGCGACCGAGTCACGGATCAGGTAACAGCGACTGTCGCCGGCGTGGACCACATACATGGTCGGCCAATGGATGTACGCCATTGTCAGCGTGGTGCCCATGCCCGCGGTCGAATGGTCTTCACGAGATTCAGCCAAGATGCGGCCATGCGCGTCACGCAACAGGTTCTTGAGTCCGTCAATGAATTCCTCTTCGGATCCCGTGTCGGATTGAAAGAACCAATGGACGCTGTTGAGAAGCCGACCGATCAGGTGTTGCATTACCAGGCTGCTGGCTTTTTCGCCCGCCGCATGTCCGCCCATCCCATCGGCGACCAACAACACTTGGCCTTGGATGCCTCCAAAGAATCGACCGGTACCGATCTCCGGTAGGCTGGAGGTAGAGACCAGCATCGACTTGCTCAACTCTGCGATCAAGAATTGGTCTTGGTTGACACTCCGCTGTTTGCCGACATCGGTCAGTCCGAACGTTTCGGACTGGGTGAATTCGAATTCGCAGTCAAGCATGGTCTTTAGTTTCCATCGGTTTGGATCAACGCGCCAGCAGTGTTTGAATTGTAGCGGTCAATCGCTGCGCGGTACTAGTTGCCCTTGCTGATCTGATTCGGGATCCTACGGACTCCTCCGTGTTTTGCCGCTCCCCATTGTGACGGACTTTTGGTAACAATACCCAAAGATGATGCGCGTCTTCCAGACGTTCGACTCTTGGTGAGATCGATTCTGGTGGGCATAGAATTGAGATTGGGCACAAGATGGAACTTTCAAAGAAGCGGCGTCGACGACTGCAGTCGGTCGTTGATCAGGATTACGGCTATCGTCAATATGAAGACCGTGATGTGTATGTGTTTGATCAAGGCGGAAAACTCGGGTGTGGTGTATTTGCCGCCCGCCAATTCTTACCCGGCGAACTGGTGTTTGAAATCAAGGGACAGTTGATTCCCGCGGCACAGTACGACGGATCCACCTATGCGATGGCTTTCGAGGACAATTGGTTTCTCGAACCGACGATCCCCGGCGCTTTTATCAATCACTCGTGTAGCCCGAATTGTGATTTGATCCAGATCACCGAGACCAGCAACGGGTTGATCGCGACCTGTAATATCGAACCCGGCAGCGAGTTGTGTTTTGATTACCAGTGGGAAGCCCAAGACTGGATCCCACGTTGCAAGTGCGGGTCCAAAAATTGTCGCGGTTGGGTCGTGGCCGAAAGCGAAGTGAAAAAGATGAAGCGGCTGGTCGGTCGCAACAAGAAAGCTCGCTAACGTTTGATCCGGATCACAGCATGTCCATCGGGTCGATATCGATCACATATTGAACATCATCTTTTTCCGGAATCTTAAACGTTTTGGTCGCCATTCGGATCGTTGCGCCTAGCTGCAATGGGTCCAGTGACTGCAGCAGCAGGTGAAACCGATACTTGCCACGGAGCTTTGGAATCGGCGGTGGCGCCGGCCCCAACAGGCGGACCTCGGCGCCCAGACGTTCCCGAGCGGATTCCAATCGTTGCTGCAGCAAGTTGGCGGTCGCTTCGGTCACCTCTTCAACCGCACCGCGAATGATGATGCGTGCCACCGAACCGAGTGGCGGGTAATTAAATTTGCGTCGGTTCAGGATTTCGGCTTTGGCGAACTGCAGGTAGTCGTGCCGTGACGCCGCCTGGATTGCCATGTGTTCGGGGGAATAGGTTTGCACGATCACGCGGCCACCGCGTTGGCCGCGACCGGTGCGCCCGGCGACCTGGGTGACCAGCTGGAACGTCCGCTCGCCGGCGCGAAAATCGGGGAAGTGCAGGGCGGCGTCGGCATTGATCACACCGACCAACAGGACGTTCGGGAAATCGAGTCCTTTGGCAATCATCTGGGTGCCCAACAACAGGTCGACATCACCACTGCGGAATGCCGACAGCACTTTCTGGTGGCTGCCGGGACGCCGCATCGTGTCGCTATCCATCCGCGCCACGCGCGCGTCGGGGAATTTGGATTTGACTTCGACTTCTAACTTTTGAGTCCCCAAGCCGCCGTAGCGGATTCCGTCAAACCGACATTCGGGGCACCAGGGCGGAGTGGCGATCGTGTAGTCACAGTAGTGGCAAACCGCTTTGCTGCCGTCGCGATGGTGGGTCAGTGGCATTTCACAGTCGGGGCAGGCAACCACATGCCCACAGGAGGGGCACTGGATGGTGGTCGCGAAACCGCGGCGGTTGAGCAACAAGATGACCTGGCCTTTTTCCCGCAGTGTGTCGTTGACGGCGGTGTGCAATTGGCGGCTGATCGCTCCGCCGCGTGAACGCTCGTCGGGGATCCGCAAGTCGACCAGGTTGACGTCCGGCATCGGGCGATTGCCAACTCGATGCGGCATCGAAATCAATTCGGCGTGTCCGGCTTCGGTGGCGTACCAGGATTCCAGCGACGGCGTGGCGCTGCCGAGCAGCAATGGAATCTGCAAGGATTGGGCGCGGGCAAAGGCGACTTTGCGGGCGTGGTAGCGAGGTTGGGAATCCTGTTTGAAGGAACCATCGTGTTCTTCATCCAGAATGATCAAACCCAGTCGCGGTAGCGGCGCGAACACGGCACTGCGAGGTCCGACAACGACTTGGACTTCGCCGCGACGGATTCGTTGCCACTGGAAATGGCGTTCGGCCGGAGTCATCTGGCTGTGCAACACGGCGACCGATGGAAACCGTCGTTCAAAGCGTCCGCGCGTCTGGGGCGTCAAACTGATTTCGGGGACCAAGACGATGGCCGAGCGGCCGAATTCAACCACGTGTTGGATGACGCGAATGTAGACCTCGGTTTTGCCGCTGCCGGTCACGCCGTGCAGCAACAGTGTTTTGGCGGTCGCCGAATCGATCGCCGCGGTGATCCGCTGAAGCGCGTTGGTTTGGTCATCGGTTAAATCGTGTGCTTCGGTGCGTTCGCCATCGTTGGCTTGCCAGCGGAGCGGCGTTTCGGCGGTCATCTCACGCCGTGTGTCCTCGGTCACCAGCCCTTTTTTCCGCAAGCTGTTGATCGGTCCGGCGGTGCAGTCGGCGTGGACCATCAGCTGCGAGGACGTCATCGGACGTCGACTGGCGATCAACATCCGCAGCGCCTGCCGTTGTTTGGTGGGCAGGGCGTCGACGATGGAATCGTCGTCGCTGCCCGGGGCAGGGGACAGATAGGTTCGTTCACGGGTGCCCGCGCCGGCGCGGACGCTCGACGGGATCAATGCATCAAAAACTTGACCCGCCGGTGATTGGTAGTAGTGACTCATCCATGTTACCAACCGCACCAGCGGCCGATCACACAGCGGTTCGTCGTCCAAGATTTCGGCGACATCGCTGAGGGTTTTGCCAGAGGTGTTTCCGGATTTGGTTTCGATGCACCAGCCGAGCGTGGGTCGGCGGCGGCGTCCGAGTGGAACATGCACGCGCATCCCCGGTTGCAACTGTTCCAGCATTTCGTTGGGGATGCGGTAGTCGTAGGGGCCATAGGGGGCATCGCGAAACACCACGCTGGCGACTGCGATGTCGGCCTGGGCAGCCAATTCCCAGGGCGGCGGATCGGTGTCGAACAACTTGCCTTGGGTCGTGCCGGCGTCAGTGCTGTCGTCATCGGTGGCCGCCGAATCGTCCGACGGGACGTCCAAGAAACCGGGCGCGGTCAGATTTCCCCGGTCATCGGGTTCATTCGCATCGGTGGGATCAGGCGGCATTTCGGGCGGCACAGTGGGCGGCACAGTGGACGGCGTTGCGAGTGGAACGTCAGCAGAACTTGGCAGTGTCTGGGGGCCTGTCAGCATAGAGGATTTCTGATGTTTTTGGATCGGCTTGGTTTTGCGATGCGTCACGGATCACCCAGGAATCATCGCTCTGTCGCTGACACGGTCGGTCAAAACGAGTCACCGCGTCTATAATGCGGGCGTTGACAGCAGGAGGAATCATTGACATTGGAGCAGCGGCGGATGCGAATCGGAATTTTTGGCGGGTCATTTGATCCGGTCCATTTGGGGCACCTGTGGATTGGTGAAGCGGCCACCGAACAATTGCAGCTGGACCGTTTGTTGTGGGTCCCATCGGCCACCCAGCCCTTGAAACCCGCTGGTCCAACGGCCGGCGACCAGCAGCGGTTGGAGATGTTGCGGTTGGCCATTGCCGGTCGCGACGGCCATCAGGTGGACCCCCGTGAAATCCAACGATCCGGGGTCAGCTACACGCTCGACACCGTGACGCAGTTAGGTGACGAGTATCCCGCTGCTGAATTGTTCTTGATCATCGGCAGCGACTCATTGGAATCGATGCCGCGTTGGCACCAGCCGAAACAGTTGTTGTCGCGAGTCACGCTGTCTGTGGTACAGCGGGGTGGCCAGGGCGAGATCGATTTTCAAGTGTTACAGGGAATGGTCGATCGTCAGCGGATCGACCAATTTTCCGCAGCCGTGATTCAGATGCCGGTGATCGAAATCTCCAGCCGAGATATCCGCAGCAGGGTGGGGCAGGGCAGGGGGATTCGCTATCGGGTCACGCGTGCGGTGGAAGCCTACATCGACGCCGAGGGGTTGTACCGCAGCGACGACGATCACGAGCGTGTCAGTGCGCCGTCAAGGCGAATGGAACGTGCAAATCACAAGCGCGACCCGTGAGTTGTGAAGTTGTGCTTTGATGGTAACCCGAAGCGTCAGCGAGGGATTTAGGGTGTTGACGGGATCCCTCGCTGACGCATTTTGAAGTTGCGCTTTTCTG
>NZ_JAMYFE010000138.1 GCF_024129865.1 Stieleria tagensis
CAAAGCGCGTCAGCGAGGGATTTAGCCGGTTGACGGGATCCCTCGCTGACGCGTCGGGTTACCAAAAACCAGTGCCTGACGTGAAAGCGCTGGCTTCAAAACGGACGCTTCGGGTTACCAAGAACAATGCCCCACGCGAAAACGCAACCTCAAAAGGCGGAACAGGGATTAGGCTGCGATCGAAGATCGCAGGCGACTCTCCGATAATTTGCCAGATTCGAATTCATAGCCGAAGTAACGAATGTCGTCCTGGTACGCCTGGCGGACGAGTTCAACTGTTTGGTCGTCGTAGAACTGGCGAAAGTCCCGCGCCTGCTTGGAGACATTCAGTGTGGGCAATCGGGCGGTGATCCCAATCCGCTGACAGATCTGATCAAAGTCCTGGTTCAGATTCTCGAATCGCCCCAGGAAGTCGACGAGCAATTCACCGGAGGGGCTACAAACCAGTTCGCGCTGCGCCAGTGTATTGCCATCACATCGCCAACGAATGTAGTCCGCAAAACCACTGAACCGCTGGAATTGTTCGTACTGCTGATGCTTGGTGTTTTTGCGGATGTAGGTGTACTGAGAAACCTGCCAGTCCCAGGGATTGCGGACGACCGCAAATGAAAACAGCGATCGATAATATGACTCGCCCAAAAACACCCGAATCTGGCTGGCCGTGGCATGCCCGGCGCAGGGTGTCGCATCCCATCGAGAGGGATACGCGAGTCCAATCTGTTTACAGACCCGCACCGTTTCACGCTGGAACCGATAAACCGTGAACGGGCTGAGCGCCTTCGAAACGCTGGTCCCGGCGTTCTTGTAAACATGAACAAACAGGAACCGATGTTTTCTCGATAGCAGCACAATGTCCTCCGGTTCGCGCGCGGCGCGTTCGACGAGCGGAGCAGCCTCGCGAATCGTTGGTCACCGCTGCCCAACGCAAGCCGGTGGCGGGCTCGCCCCAAAAGGCGTTATCGCCCGACGAGAGCATTGAATTCACCCGATCGCTCCGCGGTGCCAACGGAGACGATTACAGCGATAATCCAACGGAATTGCCCCGGACCTCGTGCCCGTTGACGTGGCATTTTCGTCACAACCCGGTGCGTGAGTTTTGAAGGCCTCTCAGGGCCGGAGAGAGGGGCACGCCGGGATCCGTCTCCGGCCGCTTAGACGTCCAGGTTTCGGACGTCCAGAGCGTGCTTTTCGATGAACTCACGACGCGGTTCCACCTTGTCGCCCATCAGCAACCGGAACATTTCGTCAGCCGCACCGGCGTCCTTCATCGTGACTTTGATCAAAGTTCGATTGGCCGGATCGAGCGTCGTCTCACGAAGTTCCTCGGCGTTCATTTCACCCAGCCCTTTAAAGCGAGTGACTTGCAAACCTTTTTCACCGGCGGCCCGGACTTCGGGCAACAGGTCACGCAAATCGACCATCGGCCGACGCACGTCTTCACCGCGCACCAATTCGAACCGAGGTGTTGTCAAACCGGTCCGGTCGGCGGGGATCAAGTCGTCGATCGAGAACCCGAGTTCAGACAGCTCTTTCAATCCACTGTTGATGGTGCGAATCTCATGCAGCTCAGCCAAGTGCGCAATCGACTTCGGGGGTTCCGTGGATTCGGGTGCCGCTGCCGGGGCGTCGTCTGTCGCATCGGTGGCTTCGCCGCCTTCCGCCAATTCATCTTCCTCGGCCGCTTCGTCATCGAGCACCAAATTGTTGGCGTTCAGATGCGTTTCGACTTCGTCGACGTCATGAAACCAGTGTTCTTCGTTGCCGTAGGTCAGCAACCAGGCTGGCAATCGGTTCGACACCGGATCAATCCGATGCGAGTGAATTCGTAGCGAAACGCCACGTCGTTCGAGCGCCAGGATCGCGTCCTCCATGGCCGCCAATGACGTGCAAAGCTTGCGCATGTTTTCGCCTTCGACGTGCCGCCCATCTTCGGCTTCGAACACGGTGTCGTTCAAACCGCGGTCAAGCAGCTGGCTTTTCATTTCTTCGTCGGTTTGCACGTAATACCGTGATCTTCCGTGGGTGACACGGAACAGCGGCGGCTGGGCGACGTAGACGTGCCCGTCGGCAACCAGGTTGTACATCTGGCGATAGAAGAAACACAGCAACAGAGTCCGAATGTGGCTGCCGTCGACGTCCGCGTCGGTCATGATGACGATTTTGTTGTACCGTCGTTTCGAGACGTCTTCATCGGCGCCGATGCCGATACCGATCGCTTGGATCATCGACCGGACTTCCTCGTTGGCCAACACCTTGTCTTCGCGACTTTTATAGGCGTTGATGATTTTTCCACGCAGCGGCAGGATCGCTTGGAAGTCACGCATCCGTCCGCCTTCGGCCGACCCACCGGCCGAATCACCTTCGACCAGATACAGTTCACAGCGCTCCATCTCTTTGCTGATACAGTCGCGCAGCTTGCCCGGCAAACCGCCACCGCCGAGCGCGTCTTTTCGTTTCCGCAACAGATCCTTGGCTTTCCGCGCGGCTTCGCGAGCTTCCGAGGCCAAGAGGGCCTTGCGGACGATCGTTTTGGCCGTCCGCGGGTTTTGCTCCAGGTACTTCGACAGCGATTCGCCCATCACCGTGTTGAGCACGCTCTCGACTTCGGAGTTGGACAGCTTGTTCTTGGTTTGACTTTGGAAGCGTGGCTCGGGAACGCGCACACTGATGATGGCGGTCAGACCTTCGCGAAAATCATCGCCGGTCGGCGGATTGCCTTTGAACAGGTTCTCCTTTTTGCCATAGTTGTTCAGAGTCCGCGTCAATGCGCTGCGGAACCCACTGACGTGTGTCCCGCCGTCTTCGGTGTGAATGTTGTTGACATAGGACTGAACGCTCTCGGAGTACTCGGTGGTGTACTGCAGTGCGACGTCGTATTCGATGTCGTCACGGGTTCCGCGAAACTCGATCACGTCGGAGTGAATCGGATCGCTGGTCCGGTTCAAGTGTTCGATGAACTCGGCGACCCCACGTTCGTACTTGTAATCACCGCCCTCGCCGTTTCGTTCATCTAAAAATTTGATCCGCACGCCAGAGTTGAGGAAAGCGAGTTCCTGCAACCGCCGATTCAAGATGTCAAAACTGAATTTGACGGTCGAGAAGATCTCGGCGTCTGGTTTGAAGGTGGTTTTGGTACCGGTCTTTTTGGTGACGCGACCTTTTTTGATGTCGCCCGTCGCGACACCGCGTTCGTATTGCTGGTGCCACGTAAATCCGTCGCGACTGACTTCGACTTCGGCCCACTGTGAAAGAAAGTTCACCACCGTGACGCCGACGCCGTGCAGACCGCCGGAGGTCTGGTAGGCACCTTTCTTAAATTTGCCGCCGAATTTCAGCACCGTCATCACGCCTTCAAGCGTGCTGACGTCGCGTTCCTCTTCGGCCGACAACTGTTCGTGTTTGGTCACGGGAATGCCACGCCCGTCGTCTTCGACGGTCACGCTGCCATCGCTATGGACGGTGACCGAAACGGTGGTCGCAAACCCCGCCATCGCTTCATCGATCGAATTGTCGACGACTTCGCTGACCAAGTGGTGCAACCCGTTGCGGTCGGTGTCACCGACATACATACCGGGCCGCTCGCGGACGTGCTCGAGATCCGATAGGTGCTGCAGGTCGTCGCTTTCGTATTCGTTGTTGGCCGTCTTTGCGATCGACTGAATCGCCGCCGGAGCTGCGACCGGAACTGCGGCCGCACCGTCCACATTGCCATCTCCGGTCAACTCAACAGAGGGATCCATTGACGTGTTGTCATCTGCGGATGTGTTTTCGGGCTTCGGGGCGGACGGGTCGGGGGAGGGAACGTCGCTCATGGAGACCTGGCAGAGAAGCGTAAAATCGGGCCGCGTTTCTGGGGAAATCGCCGGTTTCTGGCAAAGCCAGAATGCACCGCGGCAAAGGGCAGATTCTAGCAATTTATGCCGCCTTTCGCGACGTGGCTTCGGCCGTACTTACGCCTCGGGGATCAATCCCTAGAATCTGGACCGCTGGCAACTCGTTTTCACACCCAACACCCCCCTCTCTTGACCATCATGCCGCGTTACACCCCCGCTGACATCGAACCGCGTTGGCAAGCCTATTGGGAAGAAAACAAGACGTTTGCAACGCCGGAGACCCCGGGGTCCAAAAAACGCTATGTCCTGGACATGTTCCCCTATCCCAGCGGCGATGGGTTGCACGTCGGGCATCCCGAGGGCTACACGGCGACCGATATCGTCGCTCGCTACGCACGAATGCGCGGCGAAAGCGTGCTGCACCCGATGGGTTTTGATGCGTTTGGACTGCCGGCCGAAGAACACGCGATCAAGACCGGCGAACACCCGCGCGTGCAAACCCAACGAAATATCGACAATTTCACGCGGCAGCTGAAAATGCTGGGGTTCAGCTATGACTGGGATCGCGTGCTGGCGACGACCGACGAACGCTATTTCCGCTGGACACAGTTTATTTTCTTGGTGCTGTTTGATACCTGGTTCGATCCACAACAACAGCGCGGCCGGCCGATCGCCGAATTGCCGATCCCGGACCAGATCCGTGCGGCCGGTGAAGCGGCGGTCGACGATTACATCAATTCACGACGATTGGCCTATCTGGACGACGCGCTGGTCAATTGGTGTCCCAATCTGGGAACCGTGCTGGCCAATGAAGAAGTCGTCGACGGAAAAAGCGACGTCGGCTCGCACCCGGTCAAACGGATTCCGCTGCGGCAATGGATGCTGCGGATCACCGACTACGCCGAACGCTTGCTGAGCGGGCTGGATGACCTGGATTGGCCGACCGGAATCAAGAAATTGCAATCCGATTGGATCGGCCGCAGCACTGGCGCGGAAGTCGATTTCTTTGTCGGCGAGGCAGCAAAGTTCGAGGCTTGGAAATCCGCTCGCGGCAAATCGGGATTCCCCGCCAAAGCCTCTGATGACGCGCTGCGGGTCTACACGACACGCCCCGACACGCTGTACGGCGCGACCTACATGGTCGTCTCGCCCGAACACCCGATGCTGGATCAGCTGACTGCTGCCGATCAGTCAGCTGAGGTCAAAGCGTACTGCGAAAAAGCATCCTTTAAATCCGATCGTGAACGCACCGAGGGCGACCGAGAAAAGTCAGGCGTGTTCACCGGTTCCTACGCCATCAATCCGGTCAACGGGAAACCGATTCCGATCTGGGTCGCCGACTATGTGCTGGCTGGCTATGGCACCGGGGCGATCATGGCCGTCCCGGCACACGACGAGCGTGACTTTGAATTTGCGGTGCAATACGAACTGCCGATCATCCCCGTTGTCCAACCACCGGCCGATGCGGAAAACCGCGACGACATCCTCGCCGGCAAAGCCTGCTTCGCCGCTGTCGGCAATGCGATCAACAGCGGCCCGATGGACGGCAAAGACACTGCCGAAGTCAAACAGCAAATCACCGCGCAACTGGATGCGGAGGGTTTGGGAAACAGCGCCGTCAACTACAAACTGCGTGATTGGCTGTTCAGCCGTCAACGATTCTGGGGCGAACCGTTTCCGATCCTGCACGAGATCGACCAGGCGGGCAATGCGACCGGGCGGATGCGCGGAGTCGATCCTAGTGAATTGCCGGTGCGATTGCCGGAACTGGAAGATTTTAAACCGCACGGACGCCCCGAACCGCCGCTGGCCAAAGCCGGTGACGAGTGGTTGTATGTGACGATCGATGGCAAACGTTATCGCCGCGAAACCAACACCATGCCGCAGTGGGCCGGATCGTGCTGGTACTACTTGCGATACATCGATCCACACAACGATTCGGCGCTGATTGATCCGGAAAAAGAAGCCCAATGGATGCCGGTCGATTTGTACGTCGGAGGTGCCGAACACGCCGTGTTGCACCTGTTGTATTCGCGTTTCTGGCACAAGGTCCTGTATGATCGCGGCCACGTCTCCACGCCCGAGCCCTTCGGCCGTTTGATCAACCAAGGCATGATCTTGGGCGAAGTCGAGTTCACCGGCTACTTCGACGAAAACGATCAACCGGTGTCGACCAAAGACGTCAAAAAAAGTGCGGGCGGAGGCCGCGAATCCAAAGACGGACGCAAGGTCACATTGAAATCGATTGCCGATGACCAAGTCGAGAAACAAGGCGAAGGATTTGTCTTGAAATCCGACTCATCCATCAAGGTCGAAAGCCGCGCCAACAAGATGTCAAAAAGCCGTGGCAATGTGGTCAATCCCGATGTCGTCGTCGACGAATATGGCGCCGATGCGCTGCGGTTGTACGAAATGTTCATGGGCCCACTAGAAGCGACCAAACCCTGGTCGATGGCCGGCGTCGGTGGCGTACGGAGCTTCTTGGATCGCGTCTGGCGAATGATCGTCGACGACCAACAAGACGAACTGGTGTTGCAATCGGCTCTCAGCCAAGGCGACTGTGACGACGAACAAAATCGGATGCTGCACGCGACCATTAAAAAGGTGACCGAAGACACCGATGCGATGAGCTTTAACACCGCGATTGCGCGGATGATGGAGTTCACCAACTTCTTCACCCGCAGCCAACAGCGACCGATCGAAGCAATGAAGACGTTCCTGATCTTGCTGTCGCCCTACGCGCCACACCTGTGCGAAGAACTGTGGAAGATCCTTGGCCAAGACGGCTCGATCGCCCACCAAAGCTGGCCCCAATGGGACGAAGCGGCGCTCGTGCAAAGCTCGATCGAAGTCCCAGTGCAGTTCAACGGCAAAGTGAAATCGAAGATCCAGGTTTCTCCCGATGCCAAACCGGATGAAATGATTCAGGCGGCACTCGAGGACGCCAAAGTGCAATCGCTGTTGGAAGGCAAAAACATTGTCAAGAAGATCGCAGTCCCCGGTCGGTTGGTGAACCTGGTCGTCAAATAAATCGCTCTTTGTGAATTCCGGCCGGGGGGTTACCTTGGTAGCCAACCGAAGCAAGGGTGCTTCAATAGGGTTCCACGATGCGGACGAAAGGATCGTTGTCATCGTGAGATTTCAACGGAGCAAGCCATGCTTGTGTTAACACGACGGGTACAGGATCGAGTGGTTTTTCCCGAGTTGGGGATCACAATCGAAATCCTGAAAACCAGCGGGACGCGAACTCAACTGGGGATCGTCGCCCCGCCGACAATTCGTGTCGTCCGACACGAATTGCACCAACAACATCCGTCACCTGCAGCGGACAGTTTGGCCGCCATCATGCGCGATCAATTCACGTCGGAAATCCGACATGAAATCGAATCGGCAGGCAACAAACTGGCGAAGGCGCAGCAGCAATTGGCCGCCGGCAACACCGATGATGCCTTACTCGCGCTCAGCGAATCGATCGCGGAACTCGGCGCGATTCGCAAAGCGCGCTCATTCGGTTCGTCCTGCAATTGGAACGACCAACCGGATTGTGATTCAACAACGGTTGCCGAATCCATCGCCGAACCGGCCAGCCAGTACACCGTGTCTGTCCCCGAGAACAGCACCGAGCAACCCGTCTCGATCGCCACCGATCAAGTGCTCGCTGCGCTGTACCAACTACTGGGTGATCAAAAACCAGATGCGCTGGTGATCACGCTGGGGCAATAAGAAGCGAAATTGCTTGCTCGCCAGCGTTCGGTCGACCTGAACACTGGCGGGTGAATGCTGCGACGATCCTTAGCGGCGCTGTAATGAACTTGCGGCAGGGGCTTCCTCAGCGGGAACCTGCTGCAGTGCGTTATCCCAGTGGATCAACAACACGTCATCACGTAGCACCGAGCGTTGCACCGGATTGATTTTCTGGCCCGCGAGCAACGGTTGTTTCAAATAGAACCCGACGAATGGCTGGGCCAACGTCGCCTGAAGTTCTTCACCGTCCAACTTGCGACCATCAAGCTCCCAGACTGCGACGGATTCGGCGTTGATGGTCCGTGGAATCCCCGGTGATGAACTGGATGCAGATGAATTGCGCGCCGAAGGCGTATAAGTTTGTTCGACCACTTCGGTGTACGGTACCGACACGGTGTAAGTCTGCTGTTGGCCGTTGACGATCCGCGTCCGTTGTTCGGTGCGAGTCTTTTGCACCGTGACGGCTCTTGTTTGGGTCTTGGCTTGATAAGGATCACGGATCCCTTCGCCGGACAATGCCAGTCGGTCGGCGCGGCCGCCAAGCGGTTTGACCTGGACGATTGTCCGCATGTCCAGCGAGACCGCCGCGTCGGGTTGTGCCGACTGGTCTTGTGCCAGCGCTGCTGACGTGAAGACAGACGGCGCGGTGAAAACTGCTACAAGTCCCAAACCGATCGAAAAGCGATACATCGAGATCCCCTTTGAAAGTCGTGAAAGACAAAGGCAAGTGGGGAGATCCTACGCGATGACCGGGTGGGATTCAAACCGTAGGGTCAGTTCACCCGGGGTCACTGTCGAACCTGCCTCCAG
>NZ_JAMYFE010000139.1 GCF_024129865.1 Stieleria tagensis
GGGATTGAGTGCATGCGACTCTCCCAATCGGTGGCACGCGAAGCTGAACAATCTTCGGGAGAGTGCCGGCCGACTGGATTGGCGAATCACCGCCCAAATGGCGGACAAGATTTGACGCGCGGGGGTAGGGTCGTTACTCTATGGACTGATTAGGGGAATTACGTTCACTGTCCGGAACAAATAAATCTTCCGGTTGAACTGATTTCCCGAGTTCATCCTACCGACAACAACGTTTGCGTTCTGACAGAGCCCCGAAGGTCACAGCGATCTTTTTGTTTTGGCTGAACTAGACGCCCCACCCCCGACAAATTCGCGTCGAAAGATTCTCGCCGTTGAATTTGTTCCCGCCCTAAACCGACTGACGCCAGCTCGGACTGTTCCGAGCGACGCGAAAAGTATACCGATTGGTCAAGACTTTTTGCCGGCAAGTTGTTTGAACCACCCATCACTGATTCACGGAGTCGTCCGATGCGTTGCGAAGGAAACCCATTCAGCCGTCGCGGATTTCTAACCGCCGGGGCACTCGGAGGCATTGGCCTGTCATTGCCCGAACTGCTGATGCGCGAAGCCGCTGCCGAGCAAAAGCAGTATGATTTCATCGACGCCAAAGCCAAGAGTGTGATTCACATCTACTTGCCCGGCGGGATGGCTCAGCAGGAGTCGTTTGACCCCAAACCGTACAGCCCGATGGAATATCGTGGCGAGATGCGGACGATCAAAACGAACACCGGAGAAGTGTTCAGCGAGTCGGTTCCCCAGCTTGCCAAGCGGGCCGACAAGTTCAGTATCATTCGTTCGATGACCCACGGTGAAGCGGCTCACGAACGTGGCACCCACAACATGTTCACCGGGTACAAACCCAGCCCCGCGCTGCGTTACCCGTCGTTTGGTGCGGTGGTCAGTCACGAATATGGACCTCGCAACAATTTGCCACCGTATATCTGTATCCCGAATGTCCCCAACGAGTTTGCCGGCACCGGGTACCTGCCCAGCAGCTATGGCGGATTCGCGCTCGGATCCGATCCGGCACAAAACGGTTTCAAAGTCCGTGACTTGGATCTGGCCGGTGGCGTCGACGCCGAGCGATTCATCCGTCGCAAGTCGGCGTTGGAAGCGGTGAATAACAGTTTCGTTTCGACCACTGCGGCCGACAACGTTTCCGCAATGAACACCTTCTACGAGCGTGCCTACAGTTTGCTGGACACACCGGCGGCCAAAGAGGCGTTCGACATTGAAAAGGAAGACGCCAAGCTGCGTGACCGCTACGGCCGCAATCAAGCCGGGCAGCGGATGTTGATGGCGCGTCGGTTGGTCGAGGCCGGGACGCGATTGGTCACGCTGACCTATGGCGGCTGGGACATGCACCAAAACATCACCACGGGAATCAAAGGCCAGATGCCGTCGCTAGACGTGGCCCTGTCGGCGCTGCTGGATGATCTTAGCGAACGCGGCATGCTGGACGAGACGTTGGTCATGGTCACCACCGAATTCGGACGAACTCCCAAAATCAATCCGGATGCCGGGCGCGACCACTGGCCCAAGGTCTTCAGCGTGATGCTGGCCGGTGGTGGAATCAAGGGTGGCATGGTCTACGGTGCGTCGGATTCGACCGCTGCGGAGCCCGAGGATAGTCCGGTATCGCCGGCGGACTTGGCAACGACGATGTACCGCTTGCTCGGCATCGTTGCTGACAAAGAACTGATG
The DNA here is from genome assembly GCF_024129865.1 of Stieleria tagensis. Taxonomy (GTDB): domain Bacteria; phylum Planctomycetota; class Planctomycetia; order Pirellulales; family Pirellulaceae; genus Stieleria; species Stieleria tagensis. The sequence continues at coordinate 1,705 of NZ_JAMYFE010000139.1, forward strand.
GCGCCGGGTGACCGCCCGATCGAGATCGTCGACGGCGGAAAACTGATCCAACCCCTGATGGTTTGATCGGCATCCATGCACCAGCCGAGAGCAACTCGCCGACCCGGTCAGTTGCTTGCCACCGGCAGCAACAATCAAACAACGCTCGAATGATCGAGCGTTTGGCTCCAGCATGTTCCTCGATCGTTATCGAATTGACGATGAAACAAATCAAGCACCCAACGCGAATCGTCTCACTCCTGTCGCTGGCGTTGTTGACCGTCGGTTGGTCGCACCCCGCCGCCGCGACGCTGCCGGTTGTGACCAGCATGGAACCACGCGGCGTCGTCCGTGGCGAAGAAACAGTCGTCAAACTGAAAGGTTCACGCCTGAAAGACGCTTCGGAAGTCGTTTGTGATCTTCCCGGCATCGAAATTCTAGAAGTCAAAGCGGTCAGCAACAGCGAAACCGAAGTCAAATTGCGTGCCGCGGCCGATTTGCCGCCGGGTCTGTATCCCATTCGCTTGGTCACCAAAAGCGGCATCGCGAACCTGCGTTTGCTGGGTGTTGGGGCGATGCCCGTTGTGATCGAAGCCGAGCCCAACAGTGATTTCGCTCAACCGCAACTGATCGCGCTCAATAGCACGGTCGACGGCGTGGTCAAACGCGAAGACGTGGATCATTACCAAGTCGACCTGAAAGCCGGCCAAACCTTGAATGTCGAAATCGAAGGCATTCGAATTGCGCACTCGTTGCGAAACCAAAACATCTTGGATCCCTTCGTCGCGATTTTGGACGCGGATCGTTTCGAAGTCGCCTCGAGCGATGATTCGGCTTTGTTGCAACAAGACGGATTCTGCACATTCACCGCACCGGCTGATGGCAAGTACATCATTTTGGTTCGTGACAGTTCATTTTTGGGCAGCGATGTCGGCGCCTACCGATTGCACGTCGGCACGTATCCACGCCCCGTTGCGGTGCTGCCAGCCGGCGGACAACCGTCCAGCATGCTGGACGCAAAACTGATTCTGGCGGATGGATCGGAGCGTCCGGCACAGGTCCAGTTGCCCAGTGAGAATTACGCCCAGTGGGGTGTTTCAACGGAAGATGAAAACGGTATCTCGCCCTCGCCGAACTGGATTCGTGTCAACGAATTGGCCGTGGCGATGGAACAGGAACCCAATGACGATCGCACCAAAGCCCCCGTGGTTCCGGTCCCCGCGGCTTACTGCGGTGTGATCGAAAAACCGGAAGACTTTGATTGCTTTACATTTGTCGCCAAAAAGGGAACCAAATACCGCGTCGAAGTTTTCTCGCGAAATGTCTTGCGATCGCCGCTAGACGCCGTGCTGAACGTGTTCGACCCCAGCCACAAAACTCTCTCGTCCAGTGACGATAGCCGTGGCAACGTGGACCCCTTCTTGGAATTCGACGCCAAGGAAGATGGCAATCACACCGTCCGCATTTACGACCATCTGCGCAGCGGCGGGCCGACCTATACCTATCGAATCGAAGTCACCACGCCCCAGCCGGGCGTCGCGCTGACCTTGAAAGAACTGCGACGCGACGAGGCTCATGTCACCGAGGTCCCGATCGGTGGGCGCACCGCGATCGTTGTCGCCGCGCAGCGTGATCGGTACAACGGCGAAATCAACCTGTCGCTGGAGAATCTGCCGGAGGGTGTCACCGCGCAAACCTTTCCGATGCCCCCCGGGCGCCCTGAAGTGCCTGTGGTTTTGACAGCCACAGCCGACGCCACGCACAACGCCAGCCTGTTTTCAATCTATGCCAACGGCGACGAGAAGAATCCGTTGATCGCTGGCAAGCTGTCGCAACACCACAACATGGTGCTAGGACAAAACCGGCGCTCAATGTGGGGCTATGACACCGAGCGGGCAGCGATGGCCGTGACCGATGCAGTTCCGTTTACCATGGAATTGATTCAGCCCAAAACACCGATTGTGCGCAACGGCAGCAAGAACTTGATTGTCAAAATCGTCCGCAACGAAGGCTTTGACGAAAAGGTCTCGTTTCGCACGCTGTACAACCCGCCCGGAATCGGCATCAACAACAGCCGCTCGATCGACAAGGGAAAAACCGAAGTCGAAATCCCGATCACCGCCAACAGCGGTGCCGCCATCGGTACTTGGCCGGTGATCTTCACCGCCTATTACAACACCGCCAATGGCCAGGCCAATGCGGCGACCGCGCCGATCATGCTGGAAGTCCAGGATTCGGTCTTCAAGTACGATTTCCCCAAAGCCGCGGGCGAATTGGGCACCGAGGTCAACCTGACTCTGCCCATGGAAGTGTTGCGGGAATACGAAGGCGAAGCCGAAGTCGAATTGGTTGGCATCCCAGCGGGAATCACCAGTCCCGCTGCCGTGCAAAAAATCAACCAGGACTCCGAATCGGTCACATTCCCGCTGGTGATCGACGCCAAAGCAAAGGTCGGCAAACACAAAACGCTGGTCTGCCAGTCGCGCATCAAAGTTGGCGACGAACTTATCGTACAGACCACCGGGACCGGCGAAATCCGTGTCGACAAACCGTTGCCGCCCAAGGTCGACCAGCCGAAGCCGGCGGAAACCAAACCGGTTGAGAAACCGAAAGAACCGGCCCAGCCGAAACCGCTCAGTCGCTTGGAGCAACTGAGACAAAAGAATTAAGCAAGACGCCATTGGTCGTCCGCGCAACCAGAACTAGCGTGGACCGGTGTTTTGTCCCACAGAACTGCAACCAGGTCGCCGAAACCTGATTCGGCGAATTCCTAAAAACCTGTGACTCCACATGATCCTTCGCTCCATCGCCTCGCTGTTGTTGCTGATCGTCGCCGCGCTGCCGGCATCGGCTGTCACGCCTGCTGATGAATCGGCAGGCACGCCCTCCGATCCGCCGCGAAAGCCCGATTTTGCGGTCTATCCACCGGAAATCAAACTCAATTCGGCGCGTGATTTCCAATCCTTTGTCGCCGTGTTGCGACGCGAGGACGGAATCACCGAAGACGCCAGCGATCGTGTGATTTGGAAGATCGCTGACCCCACCAAAGTCAAACGCGACAACTTTCAATTGTTGCCCTTGGCGGACGGCCAAACCGAATTGATCGCAGAGTACTTGGGTAGCGAAGTCCGCGTGCCGATCACCGTGACCGCCTCGCAAACCAAACCGCCGATTAGTTTCACCAACGACGTGATGCCGGTGCTGACCCGATCCGGATGCAACACCGGGTCCTGTCACGGTGCTGCACGCGGGAAAGACGGATTCCGACTCAGTCTGTTCGGGTTCGATCCCGATGGCGATTACCAGCGAATCACGCGTGAGATCGGCGTTCGTCGAATCAACCTGGCCGTTCCCGCCGAAAGCCTGTTTCTGCGGAAAGCCATCGGCGCGGTACCACACACCGGCGGCAAACTGTTTGGTCCCGACAGTGATTATTACGCCACTGTATTGGAGTGGTTGCAAGCCGGTGCGAAAGCCGACCCGACCGACAATCAACCGCCAACAGTTGACTCGGTCGCGATTTATCCCCAGCAGGCGGTCATCGAAGGCGACGGAACCACGCAGCGGTTTGTGGCTGTTGCCAGCTACAGCGATGGAAGCACTCGCGATGTGACGCGATTGGCTGCATTCACATCCAACAATTCAGGGACCGCAGCGATCGATGATGTCGGTGTGGTCACCGCTGGTCGACGTGGCGAAGCGTTCGTGATGGCTCGTTTCGACACCCACACCGTCGGCAGCCAAGTGTTGGCGTTGCCGACTGAATTGCATTACACCGCCCCGCCGGTCAGCGGAAACTACATCGATCAACTGGTCGGCAAGAAACTGCAACAACTGCGTATTCTTCCAAGCGGTTTGTGCAGTGATGAAGAATTCATTCGCCGGGTCACGATCGACATCACCGGTTTGCTACCGACCGAGGAAGAATACACGGCGTTCGTCGCCGACCCGGCAGAAGACAAACGAGCGGTTTTGATCGATCGCCTGTTGGATCGGAAAGAGTTCAGCGAGATCTGGGCGATGAAATTTGCCCAGTTGCTGATGATCAAAAGCACCAACCAAGTCAGTTACAAATCGGCATTCCTGTATGCCAATTGGTTGACCGAAAAATTCGCCCGCAACGTGCCGATCGACCAGATGGTTCGCGATCTGTTGACCAGCACCGGGGGAACGTTCAGTTCGCCGGCGACGAACTTTTACGAGATCGAACGCGACACGCTGAAGACTGCCGAAAACGTCGCCCAGGTGTTCATGGGGATCCGTACCCAGTGCACCCAGTGCCACAACCACCCGTTCGACCGCTGGACGATGGACGACTACTACGGTTTTGCATCCTTCTTTTCGCAGATCGGCCGCAAGAACGCCGAAGACTATCGCGAACAAATCGTCTACAACCGCGGTGGCGGCGAAGTCAATCATCTGGTCACCAAGAAACCGGTGCCGCCTAAATTCTTGGGCGGCGAAGTGCCGGACACCAAAGGCAAAGACCGCCGCGAGGTCGTCGCCGAGTGGCTGACCAGCCCCGACAATCCGTTCTTTGCCACCTCGATCGCCAACCGGGTTTGGGCACACTACATGGGCGTCGGCTTGGTGGACCAGGTCGATGACATTCGCGTCAGCAACCCGGCTAGCAACCCCGAACTGTTCGATGAACTCGGTGCAAAGCTGGTGGAATACGAATTCGATTTCCGCCGCCTGGTTCGTGACATCTGCAACAGCAAGGCCTATCAGCGCAGCAGCGACACCAACGAAACCAATCAGCATGACAATCGCAACTACGCACATGCGATCGTACGTCGCGTGCCCGCCGAAAGCCTGCTCGATTGCATTTGCCAAGTCACCGAGGCGCCGGACAAGTTCACGGGTCTGCCGATCGGCGCCCGAGCCGTGCAAATCGCTGACGGAAAAACCAGTAACTACTTCCTGACCACGTTCGGTCGTGCCCCACGAGCCACCGTCTGTGACTGCGAAGCGTCAACCGATCCGTCGCTGTCGCAAGCCTTGCACCTGTTAAACGGCAGTAGCGTCAGCCAAAAAGTCAGCAGCGGCAACAAGATTAAGACTTGGATGGAGACCGACAAACTGAACGAGCAACAGGTGATCGATCGCATCTTCGTTCGCTGTCTCTCCCGCAGCCCGACTCAGCAAGAACTTGATCAACTGACCGCAACGGTCGGCGAAGCTGAAAACAAAGTCGCTGCATTGGAAGACATTTTCTGGGCCGTGCTGAACAGCCGCGAATTTGTGTTCAATCATTGACCATCCTGTTTTAAACGGGCCGCTCCGACTTGCAGCGGCCCGAACCTTACTCTGACCTCCCCACCCGCCCATCACGCGTCTCCAACGTCCCGCCATGTCTGATCGATCCACCTCTGTTCGACTCACTTTGCTTGGTCTGTTGTCCGCGGTTTCGGTCTGTGCCACCGCAGCCGATGCGCCAACCAAAGTCACCTACGAAGAACACGTCAAACCGATCTTGCGCCAGCACTGTTTCAACTGTCACCACCAAGGCGACAAGAAAGGCGGCCTGGCGCTGGACACGTTCGGATCATTGATCGAAGGCGGTGGTAGCGGCGAGATCGTGTTTGATGATGGCGATGCCGAGAGCAGTCGACTGTGGCAATTGGTCAACCATGACGACACACCGGTGATGCCGCCCAATCAGGATAAACTGCCGGCCGAGAAATTAAGTGTCATTCGCGCTTGGATCGAAGGCGGCGTGTTGGAAAACTCTGGATCCAAGGTCAAAAAGAAAAAGCAAAACGCGCTGGCCTTTGTCGCTTCAACCGGTGGCAAACCCGATGGCCCAGCCGCAATGCCTGAAACGTTGCCGCTGCAAACGCCCCTGGCCACCGATCGCGCCGCCGCCATCACCGCCATCGCCGCGAGCCCCTGGGCTCCGTTGATCGCAGTGGCCGGCCAACAGCAAGTCGTTTTCTATCACAGCGAGACGGCCGAATTGCTGGGCATTCTGCCGTTCCCCGAAGGCATCCCCCAAGAATTGCGTTTCAGCACCGACGGGGCGTTCCTCATTGTCGGCGGTGGCGAACATTCCGTTCGCGGAGTGGTTGCGATTTTCAACGTTAAAACTGGGGAGCGTGTGGCCACGATTGGTGACGAACTGGACACGGTTTTCGGCAGCGACGCCAACAACACATTGACCCGCGTCGCATTGGGCGGCCCGTCAAAGATGCTGCGGATTTTCGACGCCACCAGCGGCGACTTGACGTTCGATATTAAAAAGCACACGGACTGGATTTATGCGGTCGCCTACAGCCCCGACGGCGTGTTGGTCGCCTCGGGAGATCGCTCCGGCGGCCTGTGCGTCTGGGAGGCCGAAACCGGCCGCCTGTATTTGGATCTGGTCGGCCATAAAGACGCCGTGCACTCGCTGTCCTGGCGTGATGATTCCAACGTGCTGGCCAGCGCCAGTGCCGATGGAACCGTCAAATTGTGGGAGATGAACGATGGCAAGACCATCAAATCGATCAATGCCCACGGCGGTGGTGTGACATCGGTCCAATTCGACCACCAAGGCCGACTGGCAACCGCCGGTCGCGACGACCGCGTGCGATTGTGGGACACCGCCGGCAAAGAGCTCAAAGTGCTGCAGAACGGCAACGAAGACATGCTGGAAGTCGCCATCACACACGATGGCAAACGATTGGTTTACGGCAATTGGGCGGGACAGGTCTTCAACACCCCCGTCGACACGCCCGACCAACAGGTCTCGTTGGCTGCCAACCCGGCACCGGCGGAAAAGCGGGTGGAAGAAGTGAAATCCAACTTGGTTTCGGTGCAGCAAAAACTGGCGCCGGCAAAGGCCCAATGGGACAAGACGCTGCAGGCCGTTGCCGAGGCGACAAAGCCACTCACGGCGCTCGATCAAAAGATCGCCGGGCTACGTCAACAGGCCGCCGAGAGTGAAGCAGCCGCCAAAGCCGCTACCGACCAGACCGCGAAACTCGACCAGCAGATGCCGGTGACCACCGCAGCGGCACGCGACACCCAAGACGTCGTGACGGCACTCCGTGTGTCATTGAAATCGGACGCCTCGAAGCTAGTGGCGGTGGCCGAAGCCGAAGAAAAGTTGGCTGCGGAACTGACCGAGATCGCCAAATTGCGACGCCAACGGGTGGCCACCGCCGCATCGATCGAGACCCACCAGCAAACCGCGGCGGCGAAAAAAGCGGAAGCCGATCAACTGGCCACGACACGCGAACCGCTGGAAAAGAAAGTCGCCGAGGCTCAAGCTTTGGCTGACACCGCCAAGCAGGCTCATGACGAGATCGCTGCCGTCGCAACCCAAGTCGAATCGAAGATGCAGCGTTTGCTCTCCGAAATCAACTAGACAACCCCGGAACCGTGTGCTTGCCATTGAACGGCTGATGCATCGCCCGCGCAGACCCGCCCCCTTATGGATCGGTCTCTGCAAGGCTGGTAGGACGACATCCCAGACCGGGCTGACTGATCCCAGCCACAAAAAACCGCTCAGTGGCGGCGACAAACGGCTCCCGTCTCGCGCCTGTCGCAAATTCTCGTTTGCTCGTTTGCGTTCTTTCGGTTCCAATGTGTGGTCAATTACTTTTTGGCTTTCGCAACCGCTTCCGTCCCCGCAGCCCGCGCATGCAACTTCCTGTCGTCAACCAGCCCGAAACCACCCTTGCACCGGCCGCAGACGGTGACGATTCCAACGCCCGCGGCAGCTATGCCGTCGTTTCGCTGGGCTGTCCCAAGAATCTGGTCGACACCGAACAGATGCTGGGTCGGCTAGACCAAGACGGCTATCGGATGGTCCGTTCGGTCGAGTCGGCGGATTTTGTCGTTGTGAACACCTGTGGATTCATTGATTCAGCCCGTGAAGAATCGTTGGGCGCGATCGACGAAATGTTGGCACTGAAACGCCAGGGCAAGATTCGCGGCGTGGTCGTGACGGGTTGTTTGGCCGAGCGTCAGCAGGGCAAATTGTTGGAAGCCCGCCCCGACATCGATGCCATGGTCGGAGTTTTCGGCCGCAACGACATCGTCGATGTTGCCGCCCGCTTGCGCAGCGGCGTCCAAGAACAGCAACAGGTGTTCCGCCCCGCGCCGATCCGACCGCTTTCGGACGGGATTCGCACCGCCGTCACGCCGCGCCACTTCGCCTATTTAAAAATCAGCGAGGGCTGTGACCGACTGTGTACGTTCTGCGCGATCCCCAAAATGCGTGGCAAGCACTACAGCAAACCGATCGAGCAGGTTGTCGAAGAAGCCAAGCGACTGGGCGATAGCGGCGTCCGCGAAGTGGTGATTGTGGCGCAGGACACGACCTATTACGGCAAAGACCTGTACGGCCAACCGCGACTGACAGAGTTGTTGACGGAACTGGACAAAATCGAATCGATCGATTGGATCCGCCTGATGTACTTCTACCCGATGTACATTGACGATCGCTTGGTCGACACGCTTGCCGGCGCCCAACGAATCCTGCCCTACATTGACATGCCGCTGCAACACGCCAGCGACGCGATGCTGAAACGCATGTCTCGGAAAACCACGCGTTCGCTTCAAGAAGACATCGTCGGCCGACTCCGCGAACGGATCGAATCGCTGGTGATGCGGACCACCATGATCACCGGATTCCCCGGCGAAACCGACGACGATTTTGAACAGCTGGTCGATTTTGTCGCCGAGCAACATTTCGAGCACTTGGGGGTCTTCACCTATTCGGTCGAAGAAGACACGCCGGCGGCGCGATTGCCCAATCGGGTCCCGGAAAAGATCGCTCAACGGCGGATGGGCGAATTAATGGCGGTGCAACAACAGATTGCATTCCAGTGGAACCAGTCGCGAGTCGGTACCAGCGAGCCGGTGATCATCGATTCGGTGTTCGACGAACAACCCGGCGTGTGGATCGGCCGCACTCAATCACAGGCCCCGGAAATCGACGGTGTGGTTTACGTCAGCGGGGTCGATGAAGATGCACCGCTAACAGTGGGCGACATTGTTGACTGTGAAATTGTCGCGTCCAAAGGCTACGACTTGGTCGCCGCGCCGAGCGCCTAGACGTTCGCAAATGCGTCCGGTCGCTTTCAAATGGCCCATGATGACGTCGCCCAAGCGACGCGGGCTGAACGGTTTGTGCATGATCTCTTCCAACCGAAACTCTTTCCGCAATCGGACACCGTCCAATTCCAATCCTTTGGCGGTACAGAGGATCGCGGCCGGCCGGGTGTAGCCGACGGTTTCGTCCAGTCGTCGCAGAAGGGCTACGCCGTCGCAGCCAGGCATCTGGTAGTCCGTGACGATGAAATCGATCCCGCCTTGCATCAGCCTGGCAAACGCCGCCTCACCGTCGGTGACCGACTCCACGGCCAACCCACAGCGCTCAATTGAAAATCGCAACACCCGCCGGAAGACGGGATCGTCTTCGATAACAAGCACGGTCGGCGTATTGGGCATGGGATCGCGGCAAAGTGGGGGTGGAATGATTTAATGAAAACTAGGACGGTGCTTCGCAAAGTCGTTTTGTTCACGGGATTTTCAACTCTTTTGCCCCACTCTGCAGGGTGCCTAGTTGCAATGCGATCCCTACAACCGGTTCAGGTGTCGCGACGTGGCGGAAACGCGACAGGCGATGAACTGGTGAAACACACCTAGATGCCGCGATTCAAGACGATCCAGGCCGATCAGCGAGGAAGTTTTGAAGTTGCGTTTTTATCCCAACCCGACGCGTAACGGGCAGTTGATTTAGTTAGCCGGTCGCAAGTTGGTGTGGAGGATTTATCCGACCGGCTTTGTTCTTCGCAGAAAACCCCCGCTCGAGTCGGATAAATCCTCCACACCAGCGCCGTTGAAGTTGCGCTTTCGCGTCGGGCGTCAGTTTGCTTTTCCCACGCTGATTTACCTTCCAAGATTAAATCAACAAGCCGGTAAGCGAGGGATTTTTTGTGGCAACGGAATCCCTCGCTGACGCGGCAGGTTAGGAAAACCAATGCCTCCCGCAAGCTTCAAGACACCTCGGCCGAAACGTCCAATCTCACTGCCAATCGGGCGCCACTGGCATCAGGTTTGCTTATCAGCTGACCTGCCCGGTGGGTGGGGACCGCGCGCAGCGATTCCCAGCACAGGTTTTCCGGCACAAATTGCCGACACCTCAACAGCCAAAGAGCCAGTCCTTGAACGAACACCCCCGACCGATCTGGATCATTGTTTTTGCAATCCTGCTGGCCAGTGTTGCCATTCGGGCTAAGGGTGGCGACTGGGCGAGCCGCTGCGAAGCAAACACTGTCGGATCGGCCCTCCAGCCGGTGTTCTACCGCCCTGTCTTGGTTGACACTCCGAGACGCGATCAGTAACTTGACGGTTCTACAGCACTGGTACACGTGATTGCCCGGTCCTGCCAAAAGGTCCGGGTTATTTTTTGTACTTTGCTGAACTATTATCCTCGTCCGATTCCGCCCTTCCAGCGCATCCCGCGACGCTCGTTATGAATCCTCAAGACATCCTGCGTTACGTCGACTCGCTACATCGCGAAAAGAATATCGACACCGAATTGGTGTTTTCGGCTATCGAAGCCGCGCTGCAAACGGCTGCCAAACGCCAGTACGGCGAAGACGCTGACATCAGTGTTCAACTCGACCGTGAAAACGGGCGGATCACGGCATCGTTGGACGGTGAAGCACTGGGCGACGACCAGATCGGACGCATCGGGGCTCAGACCGCAAAACAAGTCATCATTCAAAAGGTCCGCGAAGCCGAACGTGATTCGCTGATGGCGGAATACCGCGAACAGATCGGTGACACCGTTGCCGGAATCATCGGCCGTGCCGATGGCGGCGTCGCCACGGTCAACCTCGGCAATGTCGAAGCGATCCTGCCACGCAGCGAACAGATTCCTGGTGAAACCCTGCACGCCGGCGAACGTGTCCGCGCAGTGGTGTTCGAGGTCAAAGCGACGGGAAACCGCGTCCGCGTGGTACTCAGCCGCACCCGACCACAGTTGGTGCAACGGTTGTTCGAACAGGAAATCCCCGAACTCAGCGAAGGTGTGATCGCGGTCAATTCGATCAGCCGCGAACCCGGCTATCGCAGCAAGGTGGCTGTCAGTAGCGAAGACAGCCAGGTCGACCCGATCGCAGTCTGTGTGGGCTATCGCGGCAGCCGCATCAAAGCGGTACGTGAAGAACTGGCCGGCGAGCACATCGACGTGGTGCGCTACAGCGAAGACCCCGAGGTGTTGATCCCCAACGCGTTGCAACCGGCCGAAGTCGAGCAGGTTCTCCTGTGTGACATGATCGGCCGCGCGATCGTGCTGGTTCAAGAAGACCAACTGTCGCTGGCGATCGGTCGCCGCGGCCAAAACGTCCGCCTGGCCAGCAAGCTGTGCGGCTGGGACATCGAAATCATGACCGGCTCGGAACTGGAAGACCAGATCGAGCGCGCCGTGGAAGCCTACAGCCAACTGGAAGGCATGACCCCGGAGATCTCGCAGGCCTTGGTCGAACAAGGCTACCTGTCCTATGACGACCTGTCCGTGATCGAACCAGACGCGTTCATGGAGATGAGCGGTTTGAGCGAAGCACAGGTGGACCTGATCGTTGAAACCGCGGAAGCCAAAGCCGAGGAAGCCGAGCAGGCCGCGGCCGAAGAACGACAAGTGCGACGCGAACGAGAACGCCTGAATCGCGAAGCCGAAGCGGCCGGAGTGGCCCCGCCGATGGCAACGGCACCCCAAGCCGAAACCACCGATAGCAGCGAACAGGTTGCGGAACCGGGCGATCAGACGGGCGAAGCGGAACCCCAGGCCGACGGGACAGCCGAACAGGCGGCCGGCGGCGAAGAAGTGGAATCCAGCGACAGCGAATCAAGCGACCAAAACACACAGGACTCGGCTCCATCGGGCGGCGAAGTGCCCCCCGACGACGAAACCCAACGTTTATCGGCGGCTCAAACGGAGACTCAACAGACCCAACCTGAGTAAATTGAGTCGCCGACAGGAAAAAGTCGAGTGAAATCTGCACTTGCCCCCTGGTCGGACCTCTGCGAAGAAACCTTTTTTCGCTATCCTTTTGCATGTACGGCCCTTCGTTGCGGTAAACCCGCCAACGACCAGCCAACTAACTGAAAGACGAAAACCATCCCGGCCTACCCCTGATACCTTTCGTTGCGGTCTCACCTTTCACCGCAACGTTTGACTGCATCGCCGACTTCACTGTGTGCGATGCGAGTGACCGCCTCAGGGCCGATGGAGGAGCTTTTTATGTGACCCCGAAGAAATACATTTGGAACGCCGCCGTGAGGAAAGCACGAGAGGCATGAGAGGCACGGTGCGTTCCACCCAATTTGACAGGATTTGGACCCAGTGGCACGCATTTACGCGCTCGCAAAAGAACTCAAACTCGACAGTAAAGATCTAGTTGATCTCGTTAAAAAAGTTGGAATCACCGGAAAGGGCTCGGCACTAGCCAGTCTGACCGATGACGAAGTCCAGCGTGTGCGCGATCATCTAAGTGGTGGCCAAGCAGCACCAGCTGGAAAGCCAGTCGCTGCGCCCGTCGCGGCAAAAGAAACGACTCCCACGGCAGTTCGCCAGGAAGTTCGGCCGGATCGAAAGCCATTGAACTTGACTACCCCTTCCAAGCCCGCGGTCGCGGAGAAGCAACCTGCTGCAAAGCCGGAGCCTCCGAAGCCGACGACGGCGCCCCTGCCGCCGGTCGAGCAACCCGCTGCAGAAGTAAAAGAATCGACTCCGGCGCAAACCCCGGATGTGCGGCTGCCACCAACTGCCCGCCGCGGTGGTGCTTTGTCCGGTCGCACTCCGGCTAGCAAAGGTTCCTCGGCGGCTTCGAACCCGCCACGGACCGCGCCCTCAAGTCCCGAGGTCAAGCAGCCCCCGAAACGGGCTCCGGAACCCGCCAAACCCGCGGCGTCCACACCTGCCGCCAGCACGCCGGCAACACCTGCTGCGCCCGCCTCGCGCCCGGCCGGCCCGTTGGCCGTTCGCGGCAGCGGTACTGGTGGACGCGTGCGTTCGCTGGACAAACGTGGCTCGGGTGCGCCCGCCGGTGACGCCAAGAAAGGCGACAATAAATCGAAACGGCGCGAACCTCGAATCGCTGTGAACATGGCGTCGTTGCCCGACGCTCCGGCCGAAGCACCGGTCAAAGCGAAAGAGCAACAGAAGGCACAAAAGCCAGAAATCAAGCTCAGCCCCGATCTGATTGCCGGCCACAAGCAAGGCATGAAAGCGCCGCTGGAAAAACTGGCTGCGGAATCGGTCGAAAAGAAAAAGCCAGCCGGCAAACGCGCGGGTGGTCTGACCGGATTCACCGAAAAAGGAAAACGTGCCGGCGAGGAAGACGAAAAACCACGCCGCAAAGGATTGGCCGGGATGGCCAGTGCCCGCGCCGATCGATCGACCAAACGCCGACGCCCCAACGATTTTTCACGGGGATTCGGTCGCGAGGACAATCGTGGACAACGTCGCACGCTGCAACACAAAGGCACCAACACGGCGGCGCCACGGAAGGAACCGGTTCAAATCGAACTGCCCTGCACCGTGCGGAGTTTCTCCGAAGCTGCTGGGACGTCTGTGTCGCAACTGTTGAAAACGATGATGGGCATGGGAATCATGGCCAACATCAATGCCGAACTGGAATTCGAAACCGCCGAGATGATCGCGACGGAATTGGATCTGGAACTGCAGTTGAAGGAATCGGAGACGCTCGAAGACGAGTTGATCACCGAACTGGAGGAACAGTCCGACGCGCCCGAATCGTTGGTCACCCGGCCTCCGATCGTGACCTTCCTGGGTCACGTCGATCACGGCAAAACGAGTTTGTTGGATTACCTGATCGGTATCAATGTGGTCAGCGGCGAAGCCGGCGGGATCACCCAGCACATTCGTGCCTACGAAATCGAAAAGGACGGCCGCAGTGTGACCTTCGTCGACACTCCCGGTCACGAGGCGTTCACCGAGATGCGTGCCCGCGGTGCAAATGTCACCGATATCGCCGTCCTGGTGGTCGCCGCCGATGACGGCATCATGCCGCAAACCGAAGAAGCGATCAGCCACGCCAAAGCGGCCGAAGTTCCGATTGTCGTCGCACTCAATAAAATCGACCTAGAAGGCGTCGACCAAAACCGCGTGCTCACCCAACTGACCGAGCACCAATTGACGCCTAGCGAATGGGGCGGCGATGTAGAAGTCGTTCGCACCAGTGCCACTCAGGGCACCGGCATGGACGAACTGTTGGAAACGTTGCTGACGATCGCCGAATTGAACGAGTACACCGCGAACCCAAATCGCGATGCACTGGGTGTCTGCTTGGAATCCGAGCAGCAAGGCGACCGTGGTGTCGTCGCAAAACTAGTCGTCCAGAACGGTACCTTGCACGTCGGTGACATCGTCGTCTGTGGCCCGACCTATGGTCGTGTCCGTGCAATGCACAACACGTTGACCAACGAACCGATGACTGAGGCCGGGCCCAGCACTCCGGTCAGCGTGATCGGCCTGGAATCGCCTCCCGGTGCAGGCGACCGCTTCCACGTCTTGGAAGACATCAGCGACGCTCGTGAAATCGCCGGCAACCGCGCCGACGCCACCAGCCGTCAATCGCTCTCGGGCATCACCACCAAGATGTCGTTCGAGAATTTCCAAGAGTTGTTGCAGGACGGGCGTTTGGGCAAGACCGACGAAATGGTCAAGCTGAACGTCATCATCCGTGCCGACGCCAAAGGTTCACTCGAAGCAATCGACAAAGAACTCAGCAAGTTTGATCACCCTGAAGTCGAAATTCGCGTGCTGCAACGCAGCGTCGGTGGGATCAGTTTGGCCGACGTGACACTCGCCAGTGCCTCCGACGCCGTGATCCTTGGATTCAACGTGATCCCAGATGAACAGGCACGTTCGCTGGCCGATGAACGCAACGTCGAAATCCGCCGCTATGACGTGATCTACAAGTTGACCGACGACATCCGAGCGATGGTCGAAGGCCGATTGAAACCCGAAGAACGCGTCGTCGAACTTGGCCGCGCGTTGGTGAAACAGGTCTTTTCGATCAGCCGTGTCGGTACCATCGCCGGTTGTTATGTCGCCCAGGGATCGATCAAGCGAGGTTGCCGAATTCGCGTCAACCGCGATGGTCGCACCATCGGTGACTACGGACTGGATTCGCTTCGCCGGATCAAAGAAGACGTCAAAGAAGTGCCTCGTGGAATGGAGTGCGGGATTCGTTTGCAAGGCTTCAACGACATCAAACAGGATGATGTTTTGGAAGCATACCGAATCGAGGAAGTCGCCCGAACGCTCGATTGAGCGTGACTGCAACTCTCTGCCCCCCTCTCTCTGTCCCGTTTTTAGGTTCCACTTCTTGCTAGGCAAACTGTGACCAGTCGTCGAATGTTAAAAGCCGCCGAGGCAATCCGTGAGGTTGTCGCGTCGGCGATCCTGACCGAAATCCGTGATCCACGTGTCAAAGACGTCACTGTGATCAGTGTCGAAGTCACGCCGGACATGCGCGAAGCCACCGTGTCGATCAGCGTGATGGGAGACGAGGCGCAAAAGCAACTCTCCCTGCGTGGTCTGCAGAACTCATCGGGTTTCCTGCAGTCTCGAATCGCCGATCGGATCGACACGCGCTACACGCCACGGTTGCAGTTCGAGCTCAATCGTGGAATGGAGAACGCGGCGATTGTCGGAGACTTGCTGGGCAAGATACGGCGTGAAAAGCAGGGCGATTCGGAGACCCCCGACGATCCCCCGCCGGTGGACGACGACGATTCACTGCCAGCGGACAACGCAGCAGAAAATTCCTGATTCTTTCGCCAAAGACCTACCAACATCAATCAGGCGGATAAGACTGCGAGGGAACCCATGCTTTCCTGTCGCCGATCCGGCCGAATCACTTTCCCCGAACCACAATAACGATGGCTGCAAGCAACCGAGCCAAGCTAATCACCAAGCTGCATACCGAGCTGAAAAAGAAGTACTCGCTTCCGCCATCGCAACCCTCTCGTCCGCTGTTGGAGCACCTTCTGTACGCGTGCTTGTTGCAAGACGCGCCCTATGATCTGGCCGATGAAGGGTTGGCCAAGTGCGAGCAGGAATTCTATGACTGGAACGAAGTCCGTGTGACGACCGTGACGGAATTGACGCAGGTGCTTTCGGGAATGCCCGAACCGGCCAAAACGGCGCGTCGATTGAAAGAAATCCTGCAGGCGGTGTTCGAGGAATTCTATGCGTTCGACCTGGACCACTTGAAAAAGGAAAACCTCGGCAAAGCCGTCGCAAAATTCGAAGCGATGCCGCCGATGACTCCGTTCGTCCTGTCCTACACCGTCCAACATGGACTCGGCGGTCATTCAATCCCCGTCGACTATGCCGGCATGGTGATCATGCTGGCGACCGAGATCGCGAACCAAACCGAAGCCAACACGGGCAAAATCCCCGGACTCGAACGCGCCATTCCTAAAAACAAAGGCACCGAGTTCGCCGCACTGTTGCACCAAGCCGGTGTGGATTTGCTGCTGGACCACAACGACAAAAAAGTCCGCACGATGTTGGACGCCGTCGCCAAGGGATCCTCGGATCGCTACGACGAATGGGAAGCCAGTAAGAAAGCTGCGATCCGGCGGGTTAAGAAACGACGCAAAGAAGAAAAAGCGGTTGCCGAGGCGGAAGCCGAAGAACAAGCGATCGCCGCCAAACAAGGCAAAGTCGCCAAGCCGTCTAAGAAGGGCGCCTCCAAATCCAAATCTCAGCCGGCTGCTGTGTCCGCCAAGCAGGCCGAGACCGTGAAGAAATCTAGTAAGACGGCAACCGAATCGGCCAAACCGGCGGACAAGAAAACCGCCAAAGCCAGCGCGAGCAAAAAGAAAGCTGCGACCACCAGCACAGACACCGACAGCAAAAAGTCGACGAAGAAAAAAACCGCTGCAGCCCCCAAGGAAGCAGCCAAGTCGACAACAACGAAAAAGTCGACGAACCGAAAACTATCCAAGCGAAAACCAAGGTAATCCGAGCAGGTTATGGCAGGTCATTCGAAATGGGCGAATATCCAACACCGCAAAGGTCGTGTGGATGCGGCCCGTGGAAAGCTGTGGAGTAAGCTGAGCAAAGCAATCATCATGGCCGCGCAAAGTGGTGGTGGTGATCCCAATGCGAACTTTCGATTGCGCAAAGCAATTGATGACGCAAAAGCCGTCAGCATGCCCAAAGACAATATCGCCCGAGCCATCAAGCGGGGAACGGGTGAGTCCGGCGACGCGCGTGTCGAAGAAGTGGTTTACGAAGGCTACGGTCCCGGTGGCGTCGCGATCATGTGCGAAAGTCTGACCGACAACCGCAATCGCACCGCTCCTGAAATGCGATTGATCTTTTCCAAGCTGGGTGGCGAACTCGGAAAGACAGGCTGCGTGTCTTACCTTTTTGATCGTAAAGGTCTGTTCGTTTTTGATGGCGAAGGCGTCGACGAAGAACGTGTGACCGAGATTGCCCTGGAAAATGGTGGTGAAGACGTCGAGACGACCGACGACGGAAAACTGCAAGTCACCTGCTCGCCCGACGACTACCAAACCTTGGCCGAAGCGTTTGAGACCGCTGAACTGACGCCGGAAGTCAAGCAAGTCACTTTGATCCCCCAGACAACCGTCGAAGTCGATGCCGATACCGGCAAGAAAGCGATGCGTCTGCTGGAGCAATTAGACGACCACGACGACGTGCAAAACGTCAGTACCAATCTAAACATCACCGACGATCTGTTGAGCGACGAGTAGGCCAGGTGCAACCTGGCAACGGTTTTTTGAAGTTGCGATTTTACCGCAACCCGACGCGTCATTTTGAAGTTGCGATTTTTCGGTAACCCGACGCGTCAGTTTTGAAGTTGCGCT
>NZ_JAMYFE010000014.1 GCF_024129865.1 Stieleria tagensis
CGCTGCTGCCGATCCCCGTGGCGGCTGACAGTGTCAATGTGCCGTCGGTGCGAGCATTGGTTTCGTTTGGTAATCCTGCATCGATGATTGCACCGTTTTGAGCCGTGGCGGCGATCGATCCGGTATCAGTTCCCAATGCATGATCGATCAGCTCCAAATTTCCCGTGGTCGCGGTCAATTCGATGGAGCCGGATCCGGTGTTGAGAATACTTTCACTCCCGGCCGAACCGGCGTTGAGCAACACGCTGGCGGCTTCGATCGAAATGATGGTTCCGTTTCCGCCGCCGACCAATTGCAGACCTGTCGCAACATCCAGCCCGCCGCCGGCGGTGATTTGGATGTCACCACCCACGGTCGATACCCCGTCGATTCCGTTACTGCCGGCACCGATCGTCAGGTCGTTTAACTCGCTGATGTAGATGCCGCCTGAGGCGGTGGTTTGTGCAGCCAAGGTGCCAATGTCGGTGTCGATGGCACCGTTGACGCCGGAGGTGCCGATGCCTGTCGCGGCAGACAATGTCAACGTTCCTGAGGTCGAGACATTGGTGGTTGTGTTGACGATGGATTCTAGGATTGCGCCGGCGCTTGCGGTGATGCTGACCGAACCGCTGTCGGTGCCGATGCCAAAATCTGGTAACAGCACATTGCCACTGGTCGCGGAGATCTCGACGGCGCCGGTTCCGGTGTTTCTCACGGTCTCGTTGCCGTCAGCGCCTTCGGCCAAGGTCACGCTGGCGGCCTGGATTGACACGGTCGTGCCATTGCCGCCACCGATCAAATGACTGCCCGTGTTCACGTCGACGGATCCGCTGGCATCCACCAATACGTTTGCGCCGCTAAGATCCGCATTGACGTCGAATGTTTCGCCCGTCAGTTCGATGTCTCCGCCGCCCGCGCTGACATCAGCGTTGATTTGAAAGAATCCGCTGCCGGATGAGATTTCAATGTCACCGTCTCCAGCGGTCGTCAGCCCCGCGACTCCATTGGCGCCCGTGCCAATCGACAGCCCGTCGTTTTCGGCGATGAAAATTCCGCCAGAGGAAGTTGTTTGCGCCGCCAATGCTTGGACGTTTGTATCGATCGCTGCTCCGGAAGCACCGCCAATCCCGGTTGCAGCCGACAAGGTCAAGGTGCCGGCAGTGGAGATATTGGTGTTCGTGTTGAGATCTGATTCGGTGATCGATCCGGACGTCGCAGTGATCAAGACGTCACCGAAGGTGCTCGTGATGGCGGCGTCCGACAAAACGATGTCTCCGGACGTGGCGACAAGAGTAACGTTTCCAGCAAAACCAGCATCAACATTGGAAACTTCAAGGCCGCCCGTCGAGCGGACTTCGATGTCGCCACCGGCTGTCTGAATCGTGGAGATCACGAGACCATCGGTGTCTTTGACATAGACACCGCCGCTGGCACTGGCGCTGAGCTGCGTGGCTTGAATGTCCAACGGTCCCGTACCATTGATCCCGGCACCACCGCTGGATCCGATCGCTCCACCGGCTGTCAGAACCAGCATCCCGTCAGCACTGATGTTGGTCGTGTTGTTCACACTGGATTCCAAAATCGATCCCACCGCGAGCAGGCTGACATCACCCGTGCCGCCGCTGATCGAATGGTCTGACAGCAGCAAATCAAACGTGTTGGCCGTCAATGCGATCGTGCCGGTGCCGCTGTTTTGAACCGTTGCATTGCCTGCACTGCCGGCCAAAAGAGTCAGATTGGTGGCGT
Source organism: Stieleria tagensis (assembly GCF_024129865.1). Taxonomy (GTDB): domain Bacteria; phylum Planctomycetota; class Planctomycetia; order Pirellulales; family Pirellulaceae; genus Stieleria; species Stieleria tagensis. The sequence continues at coordinate 1,726 of NZ_JAMYFE010000014.1, forward strand.
CGATTGTGAGCGTCGTCCCGTCACCACCAGCGATCACCTGACTGCCCGCCGTGATCAGTAATTCGCCGGAGGCGTTCAGATCGATATCGCTGCCGATGATATCTGCGTCGATTTGGAACTCTGCCCCATTCAGCTGGACCGCTGCGTCGCCCGCATCGATCGCACTGTCAACTTGAAACAGGCCGCCACCACTGGTGATAATGATTTCAGCGTCATTGGTCGTCAGCCCACTGACGGTTCCACTTCCGATCGTCAGGTCATCCGATTCGTTGACGTAGATTCCGCCAGAGGTCGTTGATTGGGCCGCCAACGAGACGACATCGGTATCGATCGAGGCGATGCCACTGGAGCCGACGCCCGTTGCCGAGGAAAGGGTCAACAGGCCTCCGGCGGTGATGTTGATGTTTGAGCTGAGATTCGATTCCTCGATCAAACCATTGTCGGCAGCCACTGTGACGGCCGTGACGGCGACAACTGCATTGTCATTGAGCGTCACATTTCCGTTCTCGGCAACGATCGTTACCGCATCCGAACTGTCGATGTCGTTCACAACAATCGCCCCGGTCGAACGAATCGCGATCTCGCCGTCGACCGTGTCGATATCTGAGAGCGTTAACCCGCCGGTGTCATTCACATAGATTCCGCCGGAAACTATCGAATGTGCATTGAGTGATCCGACGCGAACGTCCAACGGTTGGTCACCCGATCCGCCGGATCCGATGCTGCCCTGTGCATTGAGTGTCAATTGTGCGGTGGTGCTAATGCTGATCGTATCGTTGGTGTTCGATTCCAAGATGGATCCCGCTGAATCGATCGAGACCAGTCCATCCACACCACCGATCGCGAAGTCACCCAAGGTAACATTGCCACCAATGGAAGTCACTGAAATGGACCCCGTGCCCTCGTTCCGCAAGGTTTCATTGCCGTCGCTTCCATCAGCCAGACTGATGCTGTTGGCCTCGATCGACAACACAGATCCATTTCCACCGGCGTTCAGATTGGCATCAATGTCAAGTGAATTAATGGCAGCGACGTCGATGTTGAACCCAGCAAGGTCAGCGTTCAAATCAAGGTTGTTGCCACTCAGTTGGATTGATCCGTTGCCCGCATCGATGACTTCATCGACCCGCAAGGTGCCGCTGCCAGAGCGAATCACAATGTCAGCGCTATTGGTCGTCAGCCCGGTGAGCGTTCCTGCACCGCTGCCGATGATGATGCCATCGGTTTCATTGATGTAGATTCCACCTGAGGTGGTCGCGGTGGCAGCCAAGGTGCCGACGTTGGTGTCAATCGCCCCGTCGCCCGAGGCGGTGCCGATGCCGGTGCCGGCGGAAAGGGTGAGTGTCCCCGAGGTGGTGACATTGGTGGCCGTGCCGGCGGTGGCTTCGCTGATCGATCCCGTATCGGCAATGATCGTGACCGCAGCGGTGCCGGCATTGATTCCAGCGTCTGCGAGGGTGATGTTGCCGGCGTTCGCGGTGTAGCTAAATTCTCGATTGGACGTGTTGTGTAGAACCGAGTTGATCGCGTGGTTGTCGTTGATGTCGATCAGATCGGCATTGTTGTAGTTGACATCGATGGTGCCAAATCCGGTGTTGCCGACGGTGATCGAAGTCGACGCGATGGTTTGCCCGGCCAGTTCTGTGATGTCAATCGCGCCGGCTGCGGTGTCGTCGATGACCAGGCTGGTGGCGCCGGCGAGTTCCAATGAATTGGTAGCCGATCCGATGGTTCCGGCGGTCAGCGAAATCTCCGCTTGATCGACATTAATCTCGGCAGTGCCCGTGGCCTGGGTGACAGTGATACTCTGCGTCCCCGCATCCAAGCTGACGTCACCACTGCCGCCACCAACCGCAAAATGATCCAATGCGATGTTGCCGGATCCGGCGATCAAGGTCACCGTTCCAGTGCCGGTGTTCTTGATCGTTTCGCTGCCGTCGGTTCCAGCACCAAGGGCCAGGCTGGCGGCATCGAGCGTCAGGCTGGTGCCGTTGCCACCGGCGATCACTTGGTTGCCTGTTCCGACCGTCAACGCTCCGCCCGCGGTGATTGCGACATCGCCATCGGTAGCGGTCGTCACACCCGCGGCGTCGATCGCCAGGTCATCGGTTTCGTTGATGTAAATCCCACCCGAAGTCGTCGTGGTTGCAGCCAGTGTGCCGACGTCGGTATCGATTGCGCCGTCACCAGTGGCCCCAATTCCGGTGGCCGCCGAGAGCGTTAAGACGCCTGAGGTGGTGACATTGGTGGTGGTGCCGGACGTGGATTCGCTGATCGATCCAGCTTGGGCCACAACCGTGACCGCAGCGGAGCCGGCGTTGATTCCGGCATCGGCAATTGTGATGTCGCCAGCAGTGGCGGTGTAGCTGAATTGACGATTGGCGGCGTTGTGCTGGACCGAGTCGATCGCATGGTCATCGCCGATGTTGATTTGATCGCCATTGTTGTAGTCAACGTCGATGCTGCCATAGCCGTCATCGCCGACGGTGAAGCTGGTCGCCAGGATGGTGTTGCCAGTGGTTTCACCGAGATAGATGTCGCCGGCCCCGGTGTCAGTGATCTCCAGTGCGGTAGCACCTGCGATTTCCAGCCGATTGCTGGCCGAACCGATCGCAGCGGCGGTCAGTGAAACCGTACCAGTGGATAAAATCTCGGCAGTTCCCGAAGCGTTGGAAACGGTGATGTCGCCGCTACCGGCGTCGAGTGTGACGGTGCCAGAGCCGGCGCCCACGGAGAAGTCACCGAGTTCGAAGGTGCCGTCCAGCGTGACTGTTCCGGTGCCGCTGTTACGAATGGTTTCGCTGCCGCTGCTGCCGTCTCCGAGCGTGATGTCATTGGCGGTGACCTGTAGTGCGGTGCCGCTGGCGATCACCTGCGCACCACTGGCAACATCCACTGACCCCGCCGCCGTGACGGTGACTTCGCCGCCCAGAACATCAGCGTCAATGTCAATGTGATTGCCATCGAGCGTGACCGCGCCGCTGCCGGCGTTGACCACCGCAGTGACCTGTAATGTCCCGCCGCCAGAGCTGACTGCGATGTCGCCATTGGTGGCCGTGCTCAAGCCGTTGACGCCGCCGGAACCGTTGCCGATGACCAGTCCATCGGCTTCGTTGATGTAGATTCCGCCGGAGAGGGTGGTGCTGGCAGCCAGCGTGTCCACGTCGGTATCCAAGCCGTTGGTGGTGGTGCCAATTCCAGTCGCGGCGACCAGTGTCAGCACACCGCTGCCGGTGATGTTCGTGGTCGTGCCACTGGACGCATCAAGGATCGCCCCCGCGGTGGCGGTGATGGTAACGTTTCCGTTGCCGCCATCAATGGCGTGGTTGGCGATGGTGAAATCGCCCGCGGTTTGCGTCAGAGCAATTTCACCGCTGCCACTGTTTTGCAGTGTTTCGTTCCCGTCGGTTCCCGCCGCCAAATTAATTGTGGAGGCAGTGATACTGAGCAGTGTGATCGAAGACAGTTGACTGGTCGCACCAACGTCAAAGCTGCCCGAGGCAGTGATGTCAATCGTGTCAGCTTGTATGGCAGCATTGATGTCAAATGTCTGGCCACTCAACGTCACCGTTTCCGTGCCGGCATCGATCGCTTGATCGATTTCAAACGTGCCAATTCCCGATGTGATGGTGATGTCAGCGTCTTGAGTGGTCAGTCCATTCACACCGCCTGCACCGCTGCCGATGATGATGCCATCGTTTTCATTGATGTAGATTCCACCCGAGGTGGTCGCGGTGGCAGCCAAGGTGCCGACGTTGGTGTCAATCGCCCCGTCGCCCGAGGCGGTGCCGATGCCGGTGCCAGCGGAAAGGGTGAGTGTCCCCGAGGTGGTGACATTGGTGGCCGTGCCGGCGGTGGCTTCGCTGATCGATCCCGTATCGGCAATGATCGTGACCGCAGCGGTGCCGGCATTGATTCCAGCGTCTGCGAGGGTGATGTTGCCGGCGTTCGCGGTGTAGCTAAATTCGCGATTGGACGTGTTGTGTAGAACCGAGTTGATCGCGTGGTTGTCGTTGATGTCGATCAGATCGGCATTGTTGTAGTTGACATCGATGGTGCCAAATCCGGTGTTGCCGACGGTGATCGAAGTCGACGCGATGGTTTGCCCGGCCAGTTCTGTGATGTCGATCGCGCCGGCTGCGGTGTCGTCGATGACCAGGCTGGTGGCGCCGGCGAGTTCCAATGAATTGGTAGCCGATCCGATGGTTCCGGCGGTCAGCGAGAGCTCCGCTTGATCGACGTTAATCTCGGCAGTGCCCGTAGCCTGAGTGACAGTGATACTCTGCGTCCCCGCATCCAAGCTGACGTCACCACTGCCGGCACCAACCGCAAAATGATCCAATGCGATGTTGCCGGATCCGGCGCTCAAGGTCACCGTTCCAGTGCCGGTGTTCTTGACCGTTTCGCTGCCATCGGTTCCAGCGCCAAGGGCCAGGCTGGCGGCATCGATCGTCAGGCTTGTGCCGTTGCCACCGGCGATCACTTGGATGCCTGTTCCGACCGTCAACGCTCCGCCCGCGGTGATTGCGACATCGCCATCGGCAGCGGTCGTCACACCCGCGGCGTCGATCGCCAGGTCATCGGTTTCGTTGATGTAAATCCCACCCGAGGTCGTCGTGGTTGCAGCCAGTGTGCTAACGTCGGTGTCAATTGCGCCGTCACCAGTGGCCCCGATTCCGGTGGCTGCCGAGAGCGTTAAGACGCCTGAGGTGGTGACATTGGTGGCGGTGCCGGACGTGGATTCGCTGATCGATCCAGCTTGGGCAACAACCGTGACCGCAGCGGAGCCGGCGTTGATTCCGGCATCGGCAATTGTGATGTCGCCAGCGGTGGCGGTGTAGCTGAATTGACGATTGGCGGCGTTGTGCTGGACCGAGTCGATCGCATGGTCATCGCCGATGACGATTTGATCGGCGTTGTTGTAGTCAACGTCGATGCTGCCATAGCCGTCATCGCCGACGGTGAAGCTGGTCGCCAGGATGGTGTTGCCAGTGGTTTCACCGAGATAGATGTCGCCGGCCCCGGTGTCAGTGATCTCCAGTGCGGTAGCACCTGCGATTTCCAGCCGATTGCTGGCCGAACCGATCGCAGCGGCGGTCAGTGAAACCGTACCAGTGGATAAAATCTCGGCTGTTCCAGATGCGTTGGGGACGGTGATGTCGCCGATACCGGCGTCGAGTGTGACGGTGCCGCTGCCGGCGTTGACGACTGCCGCGACCTGCAATGTCCCGCCGCCAGAGCTGACTTCGATGTCCCCATTAGTCGCAGTGCTCAAGCCGTTGACGCCGCCAGAACCGTTGCCGATGACCAGTCCATTGGCTTCATTGATGTAGATTCCGCCGGAGAGGGTGGTGCTGGCGGCCAGCGTGTCCACGTCGGTATCCAAGCCGTTGGCGGTGGTGCCAATTCCAGTCGCGGCGACCAGCGTCAGCACACCGCTGCCGGTGATGTTTGTGGTAATGTCGTCGGACGCATCAAGGATCGCCCCCGCGGTGGCAGTGATGGTAACGTTTCCGTTGCCGCCATCAATGGCGTGATTGGCGATGGTGAAATCGCCCGCGGTTTGCGTCAGAGCAATTTCACCGCTGCCACTGTTTTGCAGTGTTTCATTCCCGTCGGTTCCCGCCGCCAGGTTGATCGTGGAGGCAGTGATACTGAGCAGTGTGATCGAAGACAGTTGACTGGTCGCACCAACGTCAAAGCTGCTTGAAGCAGTGATATCAATCGTGTCCGCTTGCACCTGATCCTGAATGTCAAACATTTCTCCGACCAGGGTCACGGTTTCCGTGCCGGCATCGATCGCTTGATCGATTTCAAACGTGCCACTTCCCGATGTGATGGTGATGTCAGCGTCTTGAGTGGTCAGTCCATTCACACCGCCTGCACCGCTGCCGATGATGATGCCATCGGTTTCATTGATGTAGATTCCACCCGAGGTGGTCGCGGTGGCAGCCAAGGTGCCGACGTTGGTGTCAATCGCCCCGTCGCCCGAGGCGGTGCCGATGCCGGTGCCAGCGGAAAGGGTGAGCGTTCCCGAGGTGGTGACATTGGTGGCCGTGCCGGCGGTGGCTTCGCTGATCGATCCCGCATCGGCAATGATCGTGACCGCAGCGGAGCCGGCATTGATTCCAGCGTCTGCGAGGGTGATGTTGCCGGCGTTCGCGGTGTAGCTAAATTCGCGATTGGACGTGTTGTGTAGAACCGAGTTGATCGCGTGGTTGTCGTTGATATCGATCAGATCGGCATTGTTGTAGTTGACATCGATGGTGCCAAATCCGGTGTTGCCGACGGTGATCGAAGTCGACGCGATGGTTTGCCCGGCCAGTTCTGTGATGTCAATCGCGCCGGCTGCGGTGTCGTCGATGACTAGGCTGGTGGCGCCGGCGAGTTCCAATGAATTAGTAGCCGATCCGATGGTTCCGGCGGTCAGCGAGATCTCCGCTTGATCGACATGAATCTCGGCAGTGCCCGTAGCCTGAGTGACAGTGATACTCTGCGTCCCCGCGTCGAGCGACACGTCACCACTGCCGCCACCAACCGCAAAATGATCCAATGCGATGCTGCCGGAACCGGCGGTCAGGGCCACCGTTCCAGTGCCGGTGTTCTTGATCGTTTCGCTGCCGTCGGTTCCAGCACCAAGAGTCAGGCTGGCGGCATCGAGCGTCAGGCTGGTGCCGTTGCCACCGCCCAGTACTTGGTTGCCAGACCCGACCGTTAACGCTCCGCCCGCGGTGATTGCGACATCGCCATCGGCAGCGGCCGTCACACCCGCGGCGTCGATCGCCAAGTCATCGGTTTCGTTGATGTAAATCCCACCCGAAGTCGTCGTGGTTGCAGCCAGTGTGCTGACGTCCGTGTCGATTGCGCCGTCACCAGTGGCCCCGATTCCGGTGGCCGCCGAGAGCGTTAAGACGCCTGAGGTGGTGATTTTGGTGGCGGTGTTTTCAGTTTGTTCGACGATTGACCCGGCGGTAGTGGTGATGGACACATTGCCTGTTCCGGCGTCAATGGCGCCATCTTCCAGGGTGATGTTGTCGGCGGAGATGGAAACGTCGCCGCTTCCGTCGACGTCGTCGACCAGCAAGTCGCCGATGGATGCGATCGCGATCGCTCCCGATTGTCCTTGGGCAGTCAGTGTGGTTGCTGAGACACGGATAGGTGACGCGAAGCTGCCGATCGCACCGGTGCTGTTCGTCGCGGAATTTGAGATCTGCAGTGAAACGCTGGTCGCCGTGATCAGGGAGTCATCCGAGGCACGTAGGATGTCGCTTCCTGCGGTGATCCCATCGTTGGTGATCACCACCTCGGCGGTACCGGCGTCCAAACCTTCCAGCGTGATGTCACCGGAATCTTTGTCGGTGCCTCCGACGCCGGTCGACATCGTGATCGAAATATTGTGGTCGTTGGTGTCGATCAGAACGCCGTTGTTCATCGTGAACGCTGCCGCACCGGTGTCTCGTTGTCCTGCGATCGCCCCGCTGTCGTTCGCGGTTGCGGTGAAGGAACCATTGAGCGTTAGATTCTGTTCGAGAATGATCGAACGACCCGCTTGAAGAATCAGTCCATGCGAGTTGGGGTTAAGGGACGCATTCACTGCGACCGTGAAGGTAATGTCATTGTTGGCCTGTAGAACAACATCCGCGGAATTCAGTGCCAGGGTCAACACGGCTGCATTGAGTTCAACATCCGCGCTTGGCGTGTCTGCGAAAGCATCGACGTCAGCGGTTGTCGTCGCGTTGACTGTATTGGAGACGGTGATATTTTTGGGATCCAACAGCAGCGTTCCCACGTCTCCTTTGGTGGCACGCAGATCGGTGGATCCTTGATAGACCAATGCACTGCGTCCCGAAACCTCTGCCATTCCGCCGTCACCGGCAAGCAGCCCGCCGGTGGCGCTGATGGTGCCGTAGAACCGAGTGACGTCATCCGCCCAAACGATGACTTTGCCGCCATCACCGGCAGTGATTGCGTCGGCCAGCACGACCGCGTCGGCGCCGATGAAGGTTCGTTCGGAGTTGACCAGTGTTTCTGACTGACCTTGGTAATCGCCACCGATCAAGACTGCGCCACCGGCGGCATCACCGGACGCATTGATCATGGCTTGGTCGAACAGTCCGACGTGTCGCCCCAACACCTGAACCTGGCCGCCGCTTTGTCCGCTTTCATCGTTTGAGACGTCGATCGTGCCACGGACGATGGTCAGACCCGACGGACCGCTGTCTAGCGAGACCGATCCGCCTTGGGATCGGATCGATCCGTCGACTTCGATGTTGCCTGCTGTCGCGTCTAGGTCACCCGTTCCCAAATCATTCTGGCCGACGATCTGAAATTGATCGGTCGCATCGCCACGAAAAACAAAGTCGGCGTCGAACGAGGCATCCAAACCACCGAGAGTGACTTGATCAACATCCGCGTCACCATCGAGATCGTCTCCGTCGCTGGTGACGATTTGCAACTGTTCGGTCGGATTGGTGAAGGTCAACAAGAACCCGTCAGCAGATCCCGAGTCGTTGTCGCGACTGACTTCGATCTGGCTGGATCCTGACGCGTTGGCGTCGCTGATGTTGAGCGTGTCATTACCGCCGCCGACTTGCAGTTCAAAACGGCCGGTCGAGAGTTGCTGGTCAAACTGTTCGATTCCCTGGTAGCCGACCGATGATTCCGCGCTGCCCGAATGCAAGCTGACATTCCCGCTTCCGGGTTGGCTGATCGCGTGAATCAACGATTCAATGTGCTCGGCCGTGATGATACGGACCGAGTCGACTCCTTCACCGCCTTCGATCTTCAGATTCAGATCCGCCAATAGTCCGTCACCTAGATCGGCGACAACGGAATCTTGGTCGGAAGAGCCACGGATGGTGATCGAGTCCAATTCGCTAAGCGATGCGCTGCGGATCAATTCACCGTTGACAGAAAAGTCGACTTGATCTTGGTTGACCTGAATATGAAACGAATCGGCTTGACCGTCATCGGCGGCATCACCGGCATCGATCACCAATTCGCTGGTGACGCCGTCTCCATTGAGGACGCGGCGTGTTTCCAAACGGGTGATGGCGAGATCGGGAACCAAGTCTCGGCGCAGCCGTTTGCCGCGCTGATTGCTCTGCGGCACGCAGCTTGCGACAAGCTCTCGGATCCACTGGGACAACTTCATAGATTTGATCTCGATCTCGATGGGTGCAGCCAATGGTCCGGCCACGACATTGGGAATCCGATTCCCGGTTTCGATTATAGCTGCCAGTCGCAATCTGGCGGTTCTGAAACCGCTGCGACTCTGATCACTGGCACCAGGCGGAATGCCGACAAAAACAATTCATTGCCGATGACTGCTGCAACCTTTAGAACCCTACCATGCGTCCGGTTGAACCCACCGTTTCTGGCACAATTCAGCCCCATCGCACTGAGTTACTTTCGGTACAGACGGATTAGTTTCCCAGGCACCCGTGGCGATTCGTTCGTCTTCGTTGACAATCGCAGTCGTATGATCAAATTGATCGGGATGTAGGGGTCCTGCCATTTTATTAGTCCAGACGCAGAAATTGAAGAGCCAACCGGGGCCGCGTCGAAGCGATAAATCAGTGCAACGAGTGTATGCCATCTATTCGATTCCATTCGAACGTCCGTCAGCAGGAAGCTCGGCAGGCAATACACATGACACGTTGATTTAATCGTTGAAGGAAAGTGAACACCTAAGGTTCGATTCCATGGATGCCCGGTTCAATCCGAGATTGTTGTTGACCGCCACGGCCGCTGTCTGCCTGTGGTCAGCCCCCGAGTCTCGATCCATGCAAGCGCAAGACTACATCGCGCCAGAGCATTGGGAAACGCCAGCGATCGTGCAGTTGGCACCCGAGATTCAAATGGCAAACTTTGTGAACGGCCCGGAAGATCGTCCGGTCGTCGTGCACGAATTGGTGGTCATGGTTGACGACGACCAAGCATTGCCGCAGCCAAGGCCGGCTGCTGGTGGGCCTGTGTTAGACGATCCGAGTGCGCCCTTTGTTCCCGTGCCACGTCGTGAATTGGCTGCGCCGCTTCCAGAACAGGATTCCGCTGCGAATCTGGAATCAATCGAAGTCCGCCAAGCGGCGCCGAGTCCGATGCCGGCGGCCCGCCAACAGGTGGCCCGACGATCCGAGCGGCCTTGGTTGGACATTCGCCCCCGCGGCGTGGCACCGGATGCGACCACGCTGTTGCCCGCAGATCAGTTGCCGCCGGACACCAGCGGAATGCCATTGCCACCACAAACGCCACAATTGGTTCAACTGTATCAAGCGGATTTGAAACTATGCGATATTTGGGCCGGAGCTTCGTTCTGTCACCAACCGCTGTATTTCGAAGACCAAAATCTGGAGCGCTTGGGCACCACAGGCCGCTGCCTACAGTGCTGTCCACCGCTGCACTCGGCGGTTGATTTTGTTTGGAGCACAGGGACGCTGCCGATCAGCGTCATCCTACAACGACCCTGCAGTTGTGTTCCCAGTGGATACAAAGCTCCACGGTTTCAATTCTAAGGATCGCCCGAACAATCTCTACCGTAGCTGATCCCGCCAGGGTTCAGTCGGCAAGCTTTATCGTAGCTGATCCCGCCAGGGTTCAGTCCGGTCGGAACTCTGCCGGGGCCCCCTACAAAAACCACCAAACCAGCCTGTCTTAGATCACGGGTTTAAACGTGCGGGCGAGAAAACGTTGCACGCGGGTGCGTAGTGGTTGCCAATCGACGGCAATTTTTGCTTTCCCACGCACACCGATCACCATCGGAACCTCTGTCGGGTCCAAACGCACATAGGCTTTGTACGAGGTCTGTTCGGGACGGCGGACACCGGACGGATCGACACGGTTGGCCAATTGTTGGTCGACGCCCAATTCCGTCGGCACGCTTTCAATGTTGATTCGCGCGACTTCTCGAATCGTTCCCTGAATCACGCTGCCGCCGGCGGTTTCCAGCAGCAGCGACACCCGCTGATTCTGATGCACATAGGGTATATCCGCTTGGTCGATATAGACAACGGCTTCAAATTGGTCCGGTTGTCCGATCATGCAATACAGTGTCTTGCGCTCGAGCAGGGAACCCAAGTTCTGACGGTCCAGCGGTGAACCACTCCAGACGCCCAACTCTTGATCCGTTTGCGAGACAAGCTGGACACTTGGGGGCGGCAGGATTTGACCCGCGACGGGCGCGGTCAAGGCCAACGCCGCTTCGTCGTTTTCCAACTGCCGCAGTCGCTGTTGCAAATCCAACAAAATCTGTTTGGCTGCGGGCAATTGCGCCGCGACCTGATCATCTTGTGTACGCATCGATTCCAAGTTTCGCAGCCGTAGTTGTTGGCTGAGCACCTGGCCGTGGACCTTCTCCAAGTCACGTTGGATATCAATGTTCTCCAGCCGTGCCAGCGGATCACCCGGTTGAACTGATGCGCCGACACCGATCGATTCACGCAGTGTTCCCGGTACAGAAACATAGACACGTCGCGCATCGAGCGGTTCAATCATCACCGGTGCCGCGATCCGACAAGGCAGCGGGACCCAGCAGCAGCCTGCGATCAGTGCACCCAGCAATCCCATCGAAAATACGATCCGCTTGGGTTTGATTCTTCGACGAAACACAGGGTCTGTCATCATTCGCCACAACACATTGATCGGACCCGAACAAACACCCACCAACAATAGGATCGCCAAAGCCTGGGCCAGGAACAACAATCCATGCGGTTTGCAAATTCGATAGACCAGGTACAAGATCGATGCCAACACCAACACGCGGTAGGCTGTCGATGCGATCGCATAGACCAGTAGCATACCTGAGTGATTGCCGAGTGACATCGAGTTGCCCGGTTCGATTCCCAGCACCCAGCGGTACAGCAAACGTTGTAGCCGCGCACGGGAATCTTGCCACAGGTTGGGCAATTCGAGCGCATCGGACAAGACGTAGTATCCGTCATAGCGCAAGAGCGGGTTGCCATTGAGCAACAGTGTGCCCACCGAGCAGATCAGCATCACGTTCAAACAAACCGTGTTCAAAAGTCCCGGTGCACTGAACCACCACATCAGGGCGCAGAGTGCTGCCAGCACGACTTCGACAAGGATCCCCGCGGAACTGATTGCCACCCGGTGCCAACGGTTTGGCAACTTCCAGGCATCGGTCACATTGCAATACAAACAGGGGGTGAATACCAAAAACATCACTCCCAGTTCATGACAATGCCCGCCATAGTGTTTGCAGGCGATCGCGTGGCCGATCTCGTGGATGACTTTGGTCAATGCCAGCGCGATGGCGAGACAAATCAAATTGCCGGGGCTGAGCAATCCGTTGACTTCCGCCAAGCGTGTGCCGAAGCCGTGTAGGTTGCTCAGCATCACGGTCAACGCGATCAAGACCAACGCGATGCAGGCGGCGGCCATCGTCGGGGTGAACACCCACCACAGTTTCGGATACAGCCAATTGAGAAAACGCGCCGGATCGATGCCGGGCAACCGGATCGCCAACGGATTGGCTAGCGAGGAAGTCCAATCGGATCGTTGCTGACGCCGGTGACGCAGCAGCAACTGTTCCCCTTGGCCGGGAACATCCGAAAGCACCAATCCATTGCGGTGCAACCCGGCGACAAACGCATGCAGTTTGCTGACGGTCATTCGCTGGGGGGCGAATTGTTTTTCAAACCGAGTCTTCAATTGTTCGAGTGTGGTGTTGCCATCGAGCCATTGCAGGATCGCAAACTCTTCTTCGCGGAACTGAAAGTACCGTAGCGACATCGGATCTTTGATCACCCACACGCGCCGCGAACGACGCCGTTGGGGATAGATTTCCAGATCGAACCGCCGACGCAGTTGCAATGGATTCAGGTGCGATTCTTGCTGTCTCTGACGCGTCACCACAGTCAAAACCCGTCAATCGGTGGCGATCGTCATTTTGGCGCGTAACCCCGGACGCAGGTGACCCTGCGGGTTTTCGACTTCGGCCCAAACGCGAACTTGGCCGTTGACCGGATCGATCTCGGGGCTGACAAAGACGATCTTGCCCGAATACCGCTGGCTGAGTTTGTCGCCCAAATCGGGTGTGACGGTGACCGGTTTACCGCGCAGGTCTTCCACGACGTCGCTGGCACGAACGAATCCCTCGGCACGCAACCGGTCGGTGCGGACGATGCGAAAGATCTGTTCGCCGGGTTTGACCCATTCGCCGGGGTGGTGCAAGACATTGACAACGACGCCACTGAGCGGCGCAAAAATTTTACGAACGTCGACATTTCGTTCGGCGAGCGCCAGATCGTTGGCGGTCAGGTTTTTGCGAATGTCGGCTTGTTCCAATTTGCGTTTGGCGAGTTCCAATTCCAGAGCGGCCTGTTCGGCGTCCAAGCGGGCTTTTTCCAATTCTGATTCCGAGACGCTGCGCGGTTGGGCTTGGTCGGCACGCGAGAGACGCTGGTAGTGGGCTTGCGCATAGATCCCCGCTTTCGTGGCTGATCGAATCGCCACGTCATCGTTGGCTTCATGGCTGGCGATGGCATGTTCGTACTTGGCACGCTGACGTTCCAGTTCGGCTTCGGTGTCATCAATTCGGGCCAACAAATCGCCTTTTTTGACCACTGCTCCCTCGTCGGCATCAATTTCAATCAACGAACCGATCGCACGGGCGGGCACATCGACTTGATCGATCAGTCGAATCAAGACGGAATCGGCTTCGATGTCTTCGCCGTGCGTTGATTGACAACAACATGCCAGAACAAGACCAGCGATCAAGGATGAATACAGATGCAAATTCAGAATCTTTGCGGCGTCAGACGTGAGAGCGTCAAGGTTTCGGTTCATGTCGAATTCAACAGGGAGGATTCGTCAGGTTCGGAAGGGATTTAGAAAAACAGCCAGGCACGAATTGTCTGGAAAATGTCATGCAGCCAGACGAAGCCGAGAGAATGCTGTCCACAGTCAATTTTGGCGTAGATGGTCGCGCCAGGTCGCAGCATTTTGATCGCGGTTTTCGGCACGGTGACTTCGGCCCGAGTTGCGGCCTGGCCCTCGTCGGTCACCTCCGTCCGCCCGGCCATCTTCAGCAACTTGCCACGGTAGGTCGTTGCCCGGCCGGTCGCCAACGCAAACGTCACGTCCAGTGGTTGTTCCTGGGCACGTTGGGCTTGGATGACATGTCCGATTTGACGATCGGGCACGTCAAGTTCCAAAATCCAGGGACCACTTAGATCGGCCACGCTAACCAACAATTGCCCGCGCTGGACCGGTCGGTCGGCCAACAGTTCTTGAGGGTTCCAGGTCAGCAACTGTCCGGTGATCGGACTGCGGACATTCAAAAATTCACGTTGTTGTTTGACTAAATCAATCTGGGTTTGCTGGCTGTCCAATTGTAGTTTCAATTCCTGTTCTTCGGCCGCCAGCTGTCCGGGATAGCGGTCGCTGGCGTTGTCATTGCCACTTTGCACGCGCGCCGATGCAACTGCCAGCAACTTTTTTTGGATGGTCTGGTAGTCACCCTGCAATCGCTGCAGTTCCAATTCCAGTTGTCGGCTACGAAGAACCACCAACACCTGGTCAGCGACCACCTCTTCATCGTGGCCGCTGTTGACTTCCACCACTTCGCCATCCAGCGGCGCGTACAGATGTCGTTGAATCGCGGGTTGGATTTCACCCTGGGCGTCGATTCGCAGCGTCGCCGGGATCAGCCACAACGCCAGCCCCGCCAGTAAAGCGATGGCGGTAGCGATCAATAGCTTTCGCCCCTGCATCTGACCGGCGCGCTGGCCACGGCGGACCCAGCGGGCCAGTGACAATAGCGGCAACGTGTCATATTCGACGGCATTGCGCAGCGCTGAACTCGCTAAATTGGCAACCCGTGTGGTTCGTTCTTCGCTGCCAGCATCCTCGCTGCCCTCGAACCGTTCCAAAATCAACATGCCGATCAATTCACCCGTTTGCTGCGGTGGCGTCTGCGAGGACGAGAGCAGGGGAATGACATCGATGGATTGGGAATGGGATTCATCGGAAAATTCGCAAACCGGTTGTTCCAGTTGCGGCGGCATCGCGTCGGTCTGGCCACGGTAGCGCAGCCACTGGCCGGACGGTGCGACAGCGGCAGCCAGCGATTCCATCGCTCGGACCAGATTCGAACGTCGCTGAAAACTGTCAACGCCACTGATCGCCAGCGTTTGCATTTGGCCACGACGGGGGATCAGTAAACTGGCACGATCGCAACCGATAAATAAACGTCCGTCGTTGACCAGTTGATAGGCCGTGTCCTGAAGATCCAAACTGGCGTGCGCACGTTGCGACAGGATTTCGTACTGTTGCCAGCGATCGGTCGCTTGCTTGTAATCGTTCAATTGTTGGCGGCGTAAAAAATCGCCCGTCAATTCGCCGACCATTGCCAACAGTCGCTCATTGCCCAACAGGGTGGCGTCGTTGGTGGCGGCCGGCTGGGTGACTTCGATCGTGCCGACGACGTCGCGATCGAGCTGAATCGGGACGGCAATCCAGATCTGATCGGATTGTTGTTGCGCCGGACTGGATTGGGGTTTCCCGGAATGAATGACCGCCTGCAGAAATCGCGTGTGCGGCGCGCTGCAGTCAACCTCAGCCGGGTTGAGCTGGGCGTGTTGGTCGACGTGACAAACCGGTTGCAGTTCCGATTGCTGGCCGACGACCCATAACGACGCCGAGTGGGCGGCCAGTAATTCCACGGTTTGGCGCAGCGATTGGCTGGCAAATTCCGCCAGTGAATGGGATGACTGGGAAAGCTCGGAAATCTCGGCAACAAACTGCTCGATTTCGCTCCAGCTTTCGTCGCAGTCGCCGCTGGGTGACATCGCACTATTTGACAATTTCTGTCGACCCATCGAAGTCAAAGGAGGAAAGCCAGGGAACCTACTACGAATGAAACGAAAATAGCGTTCCTAACAAAAATTACGTTTATTCCAGCTGCCAGCCTGCCGATGGTAAGCAAAGTGTCATTCTGGGAACCACGTGACCAGCATCCTACCACGTAAGCACTCGAAACCGCTACGGAAACACAGTTCGCTCCATGACGGCAAGATACATCTCTACCTGGAGCGTTTCGGCGATCGCGTTGACCCTATTGGTGGGTTGTGCGACGGGGCTATCGGTCCCGACCGCTGACTTGGCAAACATGATGGCCGAAGTCGAGGTGGTCGGACCGGCGGAGAGTGAAGTCATCGCCGATGTCGGTCGACAAGGTTCTTTGTCGCCGTTTTCCATTCGCGGAAGTGAATCGCCACAGTGGAAGCCGCCCGAGTCTTGGGAGCTGACAATTGATGAAGCGATCCAGATCGCGCTGGCCAATTCGACGGTGCTCCGCAGTCTAGGCGCCCGTGTGATTCAAACCCCCGGATTGACTCCCACGATCTATGGGCCGGCGATCCAAGCGACCAATCCGACCGCTGGTATCGAAGCAGCGCTCAGCGAATTTGATGCCCGGCTCAACGGTAATATTTACTACGAAGACAACGATCGTGTGCTGAACAATGAATTCGTTGGCGGCGGGGTGAACTTTTTTCACCAAGACCTGACGCGGATGGAATCCAGTCTCAGTAAACGAGCGGCCACCGGCACGCTGTTCACGCTGCGACAGAATTTTGACGCCGACCTGAACAACTCCGATCGCAACCTATTGCCAGGACGCGCCTGGGACTGGAATTTTGAGGGCGAGATCAGCCAGCCTTTGCTTCAGGGACGCGGCGTGATGTTCAATCGCATCGCCGGTCCGAATGCAACGCCCGGCGTTTATAACGGTGTGATCATCGCCCGCTTGAATGCCGACATCACCGTCGCCCAGCTCGAGATCGCACTGCGGAATTTCTTGAGTGATGTCGAGAATGCGTACTGGGATTTGCATTTTGCCTATGCCGATTTGCAAATCAAAACCAAGGCGCGTGACCGCAGCTTGAACACCTATCGATTGTTGCAAGCTCGCAGCGAATTGCCGGGGGCAGAAAAAGACAAATTGGCACAGGCCAAAGAGCAGTACTTCCGTTTCGAGGAAGACGTTCAAAATGCGCTCGCCGGTCGGTTGTTGTTTGGCACACGCGCGTTCAACGGCAGTGGCGGCGGAACATTCCAGGGCACCGGCGGTGTTTATGTCGCCGAGCGGCGATTGCGAATGATCATGGGAGTCCCGATCAACGACGGTCGACTGATCCGTACCGCCAGCGAGCCCACCGACGTACCCGTCACCTTTGACTGGAATGATCTGGTATCCAATGCACTTGCGCGTCGAACCGAACTGCGCAGCCAGCGGTTGCTGGTCGACAAACGCGAGTTTGAATTGGTTGCCAGTCGGAATTTCTTGTTGCCGCGTTTGGATGCCGTCGGTCGCTATCGCTATCGAGGACTCGGTGAAGGACTGTTTGACCGCAACATCCCACTGAACAACGCCGCGGTGGGATCGGACACTCACGAATGGTTGATGGGCTTGAGTCTGTCCTATCCGGTTGGGTTCCGCCAAGCGTTTTCCGCAGTCCGAAACGCCCAGCTGGAACTGGCCCGTGAGCGAGCCATGTTGACCGAACTGGAGCGACAGGTCGTCTACGGACTCAGCAATGCCATCTCAGAAACCGACCGTGCCTATTCGGTCCTGCGAGTCGCGATCAGTCGCACCAACGCGGCTGAAGAACAATACGAAATCTTGAACGGCGAAGCCCAGGCGCCGGTGCGACAATTCGACTTCAACGCGTTGTTGGATGCGGAACAACGATTTGCTGAAGCCGCCACGGCGGCCAATCGCGCCCGAGTCCAATACGCTCTGGCAACAAAAAATTTAAATTTCGAGATGGGTGCATTGCTGGAATACTTCAATATTCATCTCACCGAAGACCAGGGTTTGCTCGCAACGACGACGGCTCAGTCCACCGAGACGACGATCGGTAACGTGGTGTCTCAAATCACCTCGCCCCTGGAGAAATTCTCTCCCGATCATCGATCTGGACCCGCCTCGCAATTTGACGCGGATGATCCCGAGCAATCCGCTACCGAGACCGGTGCTGCGGAGTCCACTATGATCGGCGAAGATTTGATCAACGAGATCATTGAACGCGAGCTCGCAGCGGGCGAGACCATCGTCAGCCGCAGCGAAAGTGATCCGCCCATTGCGTCACCCTCGGATCGGTAGTCTATCCTCGTTATCATCGACTGACGTCACGCACGAGGAATAATGGGATGGAAAAGCAGCACCTGGACTATTTGCAGCGGATCTTGAATGCGCGCGTCTACGATGTCGCCGTCGAATCGCCGCTGGATCACGCCGTCAAGCTTTCGGCTCGGCTGGGCAACCAGATTTGGCTGAAACGCGAAGACACGCAGCCGGTGTTCAGTTTCAAGATCCGCGGTGCGTACAACAAGATGGCGCACTTGACGCGGGAACAATTGGACGTCGGCGTTCTGTGTGCCTCGGCGGGCAATCATGCCCAAGGCGTTGCCTTGAGTGCCCGGCAATTGAACTGTCGTGCCGTGATCGTCATGCCGGAAACCACGCCCGAGCTGAAAATTGATGCGGTCAGAGCGCTGGGGGGCGAGATCGTGCTGCACGGTGAAAGCTATTCGGATGCATTTCAGCATGCGCAGGAGCTCGAAAAGCGTGACCAACTGGTGTTCGTGCACCCTTTCGATGATCCGGATGTGATCGCCGGCCAGGGAACGATCGGGATGGAAATTTTGCGGCAGCACCAGCATCCGATCCACTGCGTGTTCGTCGCGATCGGCGGCGGCGGTCTCATTTCTGGCGTCGCAGCGTACATCAAAGCCGTACGGCCGGAGATCAATGTGATCGGAGTTCAAATGGCGGATTCCGATGCCATGGTTCGTTCGGTCAAAGCAGGCCACCGCGTCGATTTAGCCGATGTCGGAATCTTTTCTGATGGCACGGCGGTGAAGCAAGTCGGTGAAGAAACGTTTCGGATCACGCGAGAGTTGGTCGACGATTTTGTCATCGTGGATACCGACAGCGTTTGCGCCGCGATCAAAGATGCCTTTGAAGACACACGCAGCATCTTGGAACCGGCCGGTGCGATCGGCATCGCGGGGATGAAACAATACATCGCCCAGCACCAGTTGCAGGGGCAGACACTGGTGGCGATCACCTGTGGCGCGAACATGAACTTCGATCGACTGCGATTTGTTGCCGAACGCGCCGAAGTGGGGGAAGAGCGAGAGGCGTTGTTTGCCGTCACGATCCCAGAGGAGCGAGGGAGTTTTAAGCGTTTGTGCCAGACCATCGGCCAGCGCAGTGTGACGGAGTTCAGCTATCGGATCTCCGATCAACAACAGGCGCATGTCCTGGTCGGACTGGCAACTCGAAACCATGACGAGACCGCCGCAATCAGTGCGGCGTTGACTGAACAGGGATTTGTGACAGTCGATTTAGTCGACGATGATCTGTCAAAGGACCATTTACGGCACATGGTCGGTGGCCGCAGCCGGATGGCGGAAAATGAACGCTTGTACCGATTTGCCTTCCCCGAGCGCCCGGGTGCGTTGATGCGGTTTTTGTCCAGCATGCATCCCAGCTGGAACATCAGTTTGTTCCACTACCGCAATCAAGGCGGCGACTATGGGCGAATCCTAGTCGGCATCCAAGTCGCCGACCAAGAGATGCTAGCCTTCCGCGAATTCATCGACGCACTGGGGTACCACTGCACCGATGAAACCCAGAACCACGCCTACCACCTCTTCCTACGTTAAAAGGGGAAAGGGGTTTTTACGTAAAAACCCCCTTCCCCTTTTCGCATTCATTCAAATAGCCAGCCCCTTTTCAGGCTTGATAGAGAACCAATGCCAACACCGCCGCTCATTCACGCGATGTCAAAATCTAATTGGCTACCGACTGTTCGCTAATCGAAACGACCGTCGTATCCGAGCGTTTGTGAAACCCGCCTCGCGAGTGGTTCCGAGCATGCTTCATGCCGTGCATTAGCATATCCGATCAACATCTCTTCGCCTGGAACGAGGTTGAAGGATACGCACCGATCCTCGTCATTATCGACATCCGCAACGACGACGTAGGCTGCGTTCCCACGATGAGATGACCAATGCTCGATCATGTCATCCAATTTTGTTGTGTCCCCAGGTTGTTTCCAACTTTCCCGAGTGCGCTTCATCTTGAGCCAATGCGTGATCATGTCCGAAATCAGGTCGTCACCACGGTCGCGATCAGCCTCAAAAACATTGAATTCTTCACGCAGTAGATCGAGCATCTCATCAAGCGACCTGCGTGGAGTAGATTCAGTTGGCCAAAGTGTGTGGGACATGTTTCATTGCCGGGGAACGAAATGCGATCTATCGAGGTATTCGGATCGATCGGGCGTTGAACTTTGTTGACCATCACGTGGGTCGGGTTGGCGGGGAAGCGATCCGCGTCAGAATGATTCTAACCCATTGCCTCGTCCCAATGCTGTCGGAACTTCTGCGACTGAAGCTCCGCATACCACCGATCTGCACGCTGAACCAAATCCCGCCAACTGATCCGATGATGCCAGAGTTTCTCGGCAACGCGACCTGCGGGCTGCCGGACCGTTGACCGATTGCGATCGCACCTCTGTGCCTTGGTGCCTCTGTGAGAGACCCCGGACCAATCGATCTCACGGAGGCACCAAGGCACGGAGAAACAATGTTGATTCAAACAAAGCGATTGATGACCAACCCTCGTTTCGGATGCTTCGTTGGTGTGGAGGATTTATCCGACCAAGCATGACGCGTTCTCCTTTTGATTTCGTCGGATAAATCCTCCACACCAGCAAGTGGCGTCGCGCGCAAACACGTCGTCGAAATTTGATCCGGCTGGGCGTTCCACGTCGTCAAGCGATTCGCCATGCACGCAGCCGCAAGGGACCTTGGCACATGGCCAAGACCACCGCCAGCGGTGTGGGCATGACGAACAATTGGTTGCAGGACCAGGGCGTCTTGAGCTGAAAGACTCTGTGGGCGGAACTTGCTCCGCTTCGTTGAACTGCCGTATGAGGACCCGCACGTACGGTGGTGTGGGGAGGGCGTCGGGAGACCGGCGTCCTTACCCGATTTCGTCAGTTTTTACGCTACGGCGGGACGATCCATGTCGGAATACGGATAGCAACCAGCCTGCTTCAATTTGGCGATCAGTTTCGTCCCACCGTGCTCTCGCGCGTAGACCATTTCTGAACGGTAAATCTCGATGATTGCTAGCAAACCGAATTCTGCATGATTCCCTTCAAAATCGTACGCATCGAAGATCAGGCATTTACCCCCGACCGTTTTCATGTCTTCGGGAAATTCACACGTTTCTCGTGGATTCAGTGTTGCCTGCTCGCTGTACGGCGCCATGCAATTGAGAATCGCGTTGATCGCGTGATGGGTGCTGCCAAATGGCGTAGATTCATTATTGACCTCGTCAAGCGACAGTGAGTGGCGTGTAAACATTACGAGTTCATATGTTCCAAACGCGTCATTCGATGATCCTTCGCCTGGCGTTTCAGAGAGTTCCTTGGTTGCGATTGCTGTGCCGGCAATACCGTTGGGATAATAGTACAAGTCGAGGCCGCCACCGAGGGCGTACGGAATGATCGCGTGCATCACCTTGTCATGTTCTTCGCCAAGGATTTGCTCCATCATAGCCGACTTCTTGTCGTACCATTCCTCAGCAAGTTTTTCGTCATGGTCTCCGGTCATGGCAGGAGTCTATTTCTCGAGTTGGCGAACGAAACGAAATGCGATCTATCCGGGTACCGGAGGTGCACGGATAGATCGGGCGTTGAACTTTGTCGACCATCATGTGGGTCGGGTTGGCGGGGAAGCGATCCGCGTCAGAATGATTCTATCGCAAAGGATCGCTGTGATGTCATTCCCGCGAGAGACAACTGCAGTGGGGGAGAGGCTGCGGCGGGCGATGATTCCTTTGCACCTTCTACCTGCGTTTCCAGGTGCCAATCGGTCAACCCCGCACCCATTCCTTCGCCCCAATGCTGTCGGAACGCCGCAACCGAAGCTCCGCATACCACGACGGACACCGCTGATCTTAACGCCGCGATAAATCCCGCCAACAGATCCAATGATGCCAGAGTTTCTAAGCAACGCAACGTGCAGGCAACTGAACCGTCGACCGATTGCTATCTCGTCTCTGTGCCTTCGTGCCTCTGTGAGAGACCCCGGACCAATCGATCTCACGGAGGCACCAAGGCACGGAGAATCAATATTGATCCAAACAATGCAATTCATGACGGACCGCGGGTCTGGATCGAAGACCAACCCTCGTTTCGAATGCTTGGTTGGTGTGGAGGATTTATCCGACCAAGCATGACGCGTTCTCCTTTTGATTCCGTCGGATAAATCCTCCACACCAACAAGTGGCGTCGCGCGAAATTTGATCCGGCTGGGCGTTCCACGTCGTCCAGCGTTCCGCCATGCACGCAGCCGCAAGGGACCTTGGCGGATGTCCAAGACCATCGCCAGCGGTGTGGGCATGACGAACAAGTGGTTACAGGCTCAGGGCGTCTTGAGCTGAAAGACTCTGTGGGCGGAACTTGCTCCGCTTCGTTGAACCGCCGTATGCGGACCCGCACGTACGGTGGTGTGGGGAGGGCGTCGGGAGACCGGCGTCCTTACCCGATTTATCGCAAATCTCGTGGCATCATCCAAAATGTTCTCGCAATCCTTGGGTGTCTGGTCCTGGAGTATTCATTTTCTCCTGGTAACTCTCTGGATCGAAGATACTGAGATAAACGAGCGTGGACTGAATCCGCGAGAGTAGACTAGAGAAGACGTCTGGGCGAGATCGCATAAATCGGCCAATAGCCAAGATCAATCGATCAGCCTGCGTGGGCATTAATCGTTCGAGTTTGCGTCGCTCATCGTCGGATACTTCAGAGCCATCAAAGAAACGTTTCAGGCGATTGGCAAGAATCGAATGTTCGAGTGCAACGAGGCACGCCAAATAGAACGAAGTGCTGTCATTGGCCTCAAGAGAATCGAGCCCATCGCCACCGATTAACCCAGTTGTCATGTACACCGAGTACACCACGCAGAACTCGTGGGGTCCGTCAATGTCTCCGCGGCACAAAGCCTCGTGATCAAACATTTCCGCCAAAGCGCAGCAAACAACGTCTGCTAATTCGGCGTCTCCAAGACGAGCTGCAATCGATTCGTAGGTTTGTGTCTTCAAGAAAAGTTCGTTGCGATAACGGCAGCCGTCACCGGGCACGGAGAGACGACTTTCCATTCGTGAAAACGCGCAAGCCGTGCTCCGTGTGCACGGCATTGTTCTGCCTTCTTGCGTCACGTTGAAGCGTTGACGCATCGGGAAACCCAGTATATCTGCTTGTGGTGGTGAGATCCAAATTCCGCGACCCAGCAATCGGCGTCGCGTTTGGTGGTTGGGATTCCGATCTTGACTTGGTTGCCATCGTCTCCCTGTCGCCAGACCTGAAAGGCATCAAGCTCAAGCAAGGCACAGTTCTGGTCGGCAAACCGCTCGATCATTGCCTCACGGTCAGGGGCGAACATGTCGGGCGGGACGTCAACCAGTTCACGGTCCCAGTGGCGCAGATGCCGACGTACATGTTGAGCACACGGCAAATCAGCGTAAACAGAAGCGCCTTCGGACAGATGAAAGAATTCAACCCCAAGCTCTAACCCGCAGTCAAATCGAACTGCCCAATAGTCGGCGTCACCAAGACCGGGTTCATCAGCAACAACTGGTTCGACGTCAAAGAATGACGCTGCGTCCTCGCGACGAACGTTCAGTTGGCAAACGTGAAACCAAGGTTTTGTCTTGTTGCCTAGAATCGTTGTGACGTCGAGTGCAATCATTGATTCAGTGGCAGAACAATATTGTATGGGCGGTCCGAGTGCTGGTATCTACTGCGATATCCCGTCGTCGGACTGCCAATAATGGGAACCACCCATAGTACGGGGGTCTGGTGGGGTGGTCAACGAAATTTCGCTCGTTTCCATGGTCTGGCGACCACGGCAGTGGCTGTGTCAGGCTTGCCGGCAGATCGAACGCGTCGTCGCCTCAGGCCGATTCATTTGCTGCACCACAAAGTGGGGGCGAGAAAACGTTGTCAGAACTCTTTTCCCCACAAAGCTGATTAGAGCCATTTGACTAACAGCAGTAATGCTAAGAGTACAGTGAGGATCCAGCCGGCGATGGCGAACAGGCGGAACGAGCGGTGGGTTCGCATCGCGGCTTGTGTCCATTGGACTTGCGATTGTTCATCGACCAGTTTGTCTTTCAGGACGCCTTTGACGAACGCCGGTTGTCCGGTCGTCGCACCACTGGCGGCGAAGTAACAACCGCTGAAGAAAAAGGATTCGTCGTTTTCAGGATCTGTAGATTGATCGCTTGATTCACACCCAAACGCTTGACCGAGAACGATCCGCAATCGCGGTTTCAGCTCGTGACGAATCTTGCTGGTCAGGGCATACAGTTTGCGATTGCCACGCTGTTGGGCCAAGCCGTCTTCACGGCTGAACAACCGGTACACCCAGTCTTCGAACGCATCGCACAATCGGTCACTGTGGGTATTCAATTCGTTGGGTGTCGGTCGGCTGCGAAGATCAAATCGGCCGCCCAATCGCCGTGAAAGGAGTCCCGGTTGCAGTCGCCGTACCAGTTCACCAAACCCCTTGTCTTGCTCCAGCCCGACCAAGACGGCGGTGACCGGGGCGCGGATTCCCAAGG
Source organism: Stieleria tagensis (assembly GCF_024129865.1). Taxonomy (GTDB): domain Bacteria; phylum Planctomycetota; class Planctomycetia; order Pirellulales; family Pirellulaceae; genus Stieleria; species Stieleria tagensis. Next base: position 26,390 of record NZ_JAMYFE010000014.1, read on the forward strand.
TTTCTTGAATCGTGCTGACGTCGCCGCGCGCCGATTGGGCGAAGGCCGAAAGTTGCAGCGGGCCGACCCGCGAGAGTTCAAACGGGATCAATGTCACAGCGCCATTGATTCCACACATCGGTCGGCGCACCCGTTTGAGCAATTGACAGACATAGCGCAGACGCGGCAATTGATCGGAGGTGTCCAACGAGGCGGGGAGAGCCACTTTGCCGGCCGCCACGCGCGGCATCGCAACTGGGGCGACGGGTTTGATGCTATTGGTCGCGGTGCCAGTGGTTGCGATGCTGTTTTCGGCAGAGCCACTTTGCGCGGCGACGGTGGGGTCGAAACGCGCCGAGCGAGCCGCTTCGCTGGCTTGATTGCTGACCGAGCGGACGATCTGGTCCGGGATCGATGAGGGGTTCCCCGCAGCGTGTGCTGCGGTCGACTGCGCCGAGGTGGCGGCCGAGGGTGTGACCGCAGCGGCAAACCCGGCCGCATCCGGTTGCTGGGGCTGGAATTGATCGAACGAGATGGTGCCGTCGAAACGTGGCGCAGGCCGCATCGCGTCACGTGAAAACGGCGACGCCGGTGCCTGTGGTGGCGTGGGGACGTGAGCGGCCGGTGCTTGTGGTGTGGCCGCGGGCATCGAAAACGGAGTGGCGGAAGCCGTTGCTTGTTTGGGTGAGGAATCAACCGACTGGAATTGAATGGTGCCCATGTAGGCATCCGCTGCGGCGGGTTCAGCTGTGGCGGCGGGCGGGTTTGCCGGCGCCGCTTTCATGTTTGATTCTCGGGTCAATGCTGCGCTAGCTGGTGCAGCAGCTGGATTGGACGCGGCTCCGGCGGTGGAGGTGGGAGCGGGGGCGGCACGTTGAATTTTGGGCAGCCCGACCGGCGCTGCGGGGGCTGTGGCAGCGGGGCCGCTGCTGGGCTGGGGCGCCGCTTGGTTGGTGGTTTGCGTGAGACCGCCCGGCGGCACTCGCCGCGCGTTGCTGGTCATCGACGGAGTGGTCCAGCGGCCCATCAGTGCACTTAGCGAACTTGCGCCGGGGCAAAACAAATAGATCGCATCCGAGCTCATGTACCATTGCAGGGCATGGCTGATGCCACTGGCATCGGGAATCCCGTGCAGGTTCATTCGCGTGTCGAGCGCCTCCATCAAACCGAGTTCGACTTGGTGGCCGGATGAGCCGAGGATTAAAAAAATTGGGTAATCGGTTGCCTCGATGCCCTGCGCGTGCAGCGCGTCGATGCCGGCTTGCCAGGCGCGATCGATATCCGGAAATTCACCTTGAATGACTTGGTTCCAGCGACGGATTCCCCAGTACAAGACGATCGGAATGATCACCACCAATGCGAATTCAATGATCATCCGTGGAATTGTCATCGCATGACTCAGCCGCACGCTTTGCGATCCGAACAGCCGCAGCGTCCAGACCGCCGCCAGAATCAGGACCAGTGCCAGAGCGGTCCACAGGGCCGCACTGCCGGCGACGGATGAGGGCAGCAGTCGGCGAAAGAAGCGACGCTTTTTTGTGGGTGGGGTTTCGTTAGACATGGCCACGTTCGTGAGTGGTTACCGTGACGTGTGTCAGGCGCGAAAGTAGGAAAGGATTAGCAACCCGGCGAGGATCGTGACCAGCAACCAGGGCCAAACGATTCGCGCGCGATTCCACAGCGGAACAGCGGTGACGATCGCGCGTTCACATTCTTGACCGGCAGTGGCGTCATTCCAACGCTGCCTGGCTTGGGCGACCGCGTTGCCGTATTCACCGGCCCAGGCTGGTAGGTCGCTGGCCAGGCCGTGTTTATCGATCAGCATGCGATTGAGTCGCGCGTCGCGGTACAGCCCGCGAAACCCCAGCATCACGCAGACATAGATCAGTTGCAGCGCGTCATCGGATCCAGAATTCAACGCCGTGTTGGCGTTAACATAATACAAATCGTTGCAACGTCGGGAATTAAACAGTGACCATTCCAAGACGTTGTCACGCCACCATTGTTGGCCGTTCCAAATGTGGCCATCGACCAGCATTTCGTCGATCCAAGTGACCAACGCATACTTGGCCAACTCCCAATTTTCGGCATAGCCGACCAAACGGGCGTCGGCCTGTTGCACCAGGCCTTCGAGCGTTCGCTTTTCTTCGGCCGGTGAAACGTCTGATCCCGCATCAATTCGCTCCAGCAGAGAGAAAACGTGAATCAGAATCGGGTCGACGGCGTCGGCGAATCGAGGTGTCATGATTTAAGTACGAATGGCGAACAGTGCGAAACGAAGTCGGGCGCGATTGCCGTCGGGAGTGACAACGTCCAAGTGCCTGGCCCCGGTCAGTTCGTCATGATTGCGGACCCGCATCGCGACCGTTTGAGTCCGCCGGATTTCAGACCAGCCGGGCGATTCGTATTCATCCTGCGAGATTTTGTAATACGTCCAGTACTGGCGGGATGGCAAATCGGGGATGGTTGTCGACACGATCTCGCGACGCAAACCGTTCTGGCGGATATGAAACAGGTTTTCGACTTGGTCGGCACTGCCGAACACCCAATACCATTCAGCCGATCGCTCGAGCAGCTCCCGCAGATTCGATTCACTCGAACCGCCACGTTCAATCCCCAGGTACCATTCCCATTCCGGGTCGAACCATTCGGGTCCCAGTTGGGCGATCATCGTCGCCCCATGGCCTTCGAAATTGGCACGCAAGTATTCGTCGAACTGGGTGGCGTACAGGATGCCGAGAATTTTTTCGCGGATGTCAGCGAAAATAAAACCCAGGTTGTCGTGGTCGTAGGGTTCGACTTCGATCGCCCGCCGCTCGGAACCGAAGATCGACAGCCGACCGAGAATGCGGGCGAGTTCCGAATAGGCGACGAAGGGGTGCACGCCCAACGCGGGTCCCATCACGTCCAACGTGCTGTAGGCTTCGTTCAAACGATCCAGCATCGACACGCGACCTGAATCGGCCGGCTCGAGCGAATGGCGACCGACGCTCAATTGGCGAACCGGTTCGCTAAGCGTGTCCATATTGCCGCTCAGCACGTCGCGGATTCCTTGCACATAGTGGCGGCGCAAGAACGGCCAAGAACGTGTGGTCAGCACCGGTGGGATATACGAGTCGTCGACGACGGGTTGCACGTCGCGTTCACTGGCGCTTTTGATTCTCGCGATCGGCAGGACTTCGTAGCCGGCCGTGTCGCCGCCGACGATCAACCGCAAATTCAAGCGGCGAAACTCGATCGGTTGACCGGTGTCCTGACCGTTCTCGTCCATCACGGTCATTTCATTGCGCGTGTAGCGGACGAAACCGTTGGTGGCATCTTGGGAAACATTTGCCCCGCCGAGATTTAGTTTTGGCACGCCGACATAGACCATCAGCGATGATTCCGAGTCCGCGTTGGACTGGGCCTCGAACGCCTCCTTCAAATCGACTTCCAATTCCTGCCCCGATTCCAGCCGAATCAGCGTGCCGTCACGCAATCGGCCGTCCAATTCTTCGACGCGAAATTGTCCGCTGGCCAAAGCATCTTTGCTGTAGCTGATCGCGTGCAGCCCATATCCATAGGGATGATCCCAGTGCTGAGACGTATGGGCGAATTCCGACCAATGCCGATCTGCCGCTTGAAGATGCTGGGGCCGGACAAACAGGCCCTGATACCAATGCACGCGCGGATTCTTCATACGACAGTAACGCCTCTAAAGTACATCAAGTGGGTCCTGGTTAGCGTGACGTTCGAACACCCCTCCTGCAACACGGGATTATTTAGCGTTTTACGGGCGCCGACCGATGCGTCATCGGCATTCAGGCTGCTCAGCATCGGTCGTCAAACTCGATTCCCAACAGAAACTGATCGTTCGTTCGTCAACAACCGACAGAATTTACCCAATTATCATGACCGTAATGAGCCCGAGGACCGATAAACCGATAGAGAAATTGCAGCAAGACAATGAACTGTGAAAGATTGACTCGACTAAGCCCATCGCAAGGGCCGGGGCCGAGTCGGTTTGTCACAGAGAACTTCATCGAGAAATCGAATCAGTGGCGTATCGCTGGCAAGTCAGTTCTGACAAGTCGCCTGGATTGCGCTTGACCTGCGCGCTGATCGTGCTGGTTTTCGCTGTCTCAGTCGCGTCGGCACAGACCACCGGGTTGAACTCCACCGCAACAGAGACGTCCGCTGCGATCGGGACGGGCGTCGCCCCAGGTTCTGTCGCTTCCCCAGATTCTCTCAGGCCATGGCGAATGCCACCCGTCGAGCCTGAATTGATCGAATCGATCCCCGCAGACTCTCGCCAGGGGCAGCGGCCGATCGTGATCAGCCCGGTGCCGCCGCCGATTGACGCAAACACGTCACCTTCGCGGTCCCAGCCGACTGTGGCGTCGGGCGAGTTAGCACTGGATCCCTTCCGTGACGGGCGGTCACAGGCCTTGGTCGCCGAACCCCAAAGCGAACCGACGTCGAATTCATTTTCATTGCCTTCCACATCATTGCCTTCCACATCACTGCCGTCATCATCTGCCGAGCCCGTCAATTCGATCGGCGAAAACCGACCGCGGATTCTGTTCCAGCCCGCGGTGCCATCGCGGGATCGATCGGGGCGGACCATCTTGCGTCCGACGGTCCAGTTGGCCGATTCACCACAAGCGGAAATTCTGCCCAGCATCGAAATTCTGTCCGAGATGTACCCGCCGCAAGGTGGTGGCGACGGTCGAGTGGCGTTGGGAGATCGCCTGGTTGATGCCGGCCGCGGCGCTCCGGACGGTGCGTGGGTGCCTTCGCAATGGGGCGAGCGAGTTCGTGATTTTGGAGACCGTCGCCGGAAACCGTTGATGCGGTTGTTGGGCGGCGTGCAAGCCTACCGGCAACGCCAGGCACGCCGTGACGCGGGGATTGGAGTGGAACGATTGCCGTTCGCGTTGTTCGAAGTCGATACGTCGCAGCCGTCGAACAACTTTCGCGTTCGATTCGATGCCGCCTATGACTGGGAATTTCCTGACCGCGCCGAAGTTTTATGGTCCAAGATCGGTGGGAAAGGCCCGGCCGAAACGATCCCCATCGAATCATCGGTGGACTACCAAGACATTCGGGTAGCGATCGAAGTCGGCGGAAAGCGATTTTCCGCGACGACCGAGTTGCCACTTCGTTTCATTGATCCCACGGTGGTCGGCAACACCGGCGGGATGGGCGACATGGTGCTGACGACCAAGACATTGATGATGGACGGCGACTCGTTTCAATTGACGCAAGTGCTGCGGAATCAGTTGCCAACCGGATCGGCTAGAAACGGCCGCGGAAACGGTCACACCTCGATGGAGCCCGGATTTGTCGCTCGCTATAGCTGGAGCGAGAAGACGATGATTCACAATGAACTGAAACTTTGGTTTCCACTGGGCGGCGACCCCGATTTCTCAGGGCCCGTGCTGCGATATGGATTTGGACTGGCCAATGTTCTTTACGATAGCGATTCAGTGGCCGTGATTCCGACGTTGGAGTTTGTCGGCTGGTCGGTGTTAAGCGGACAAAAAACGGTCGGGCTTCTTCAGGTCCAAGACATTGATGGTGAGAATATCTTCAACATTTATCCCGGCGTCCGCATGGTTCGTGATACCGGCGGTGGGGCAGGGGTATTTGAATTTGGAATCAGTGGCGGGACCAGTGTTTCGACCAGTCACTGGTACGAAAGTCTGATGCGGATGGAACTGCGTTGGACGTTTTAGCTTCCGGCGGTGGTGGATCTTGTTAACGATCCGTCGCGTGAGGGAGATCTTTAGCCAGATGCAGGTCCGCGGTTGGCCGGAAGGCGATGTTTTTGGAAAAAGTTCAGCGCCGTTGCAAAATTTTGTTTGTAATGGGCCCACATGTATGCTGAAGCGATTGTATCTTGGTCGCTATCACCGGCACTTTCATTGCAGAACTCCAACTCAAACATAAACCGGTTATTCGTTTTTCAGGGACCGATGAGCTGATTCTACGAATGTTCTACATTTCGAAGACGTTAATGCCCGACAGCCTCGCGCGATGCTTTGTTTCTGAGTGATGCCAGCGTTTGGCCAGCAGCAAATTCAGCTCTGTCGCAGTGTTAACCCCTTCAAGACGCCGCCACCAACGTTGTGAAACCGATGGATCTCTCGGATCTCGAAACACTTCTCCAGCCAATATCCGACGATCAACCGTGCGGACCGGATTTGGAATATGACGCTGATTTTGGCGAGATGGAACGCGCGGCACAAAGCAAGTCCGAGCAGCAATACGGTGACACGATCGTGGCGGCCGAGCCGCCGGATTGGAAGGATGTCAAGCGACGTGCCCTGGCACTCTTGGACCGCACCAAGGACATGCGCGTCGTGACCTATTTGGCGCGGGCAGTGTTGCATCAGGACGGCATCGTCGGTTTCGAGCAAGCGATCGGCTTATTGCGTGGATACGTCGAAACGTATTGGGACAGTGTTCATCCGGAACTCGATCACGACGACGATGATGATCCGACCTATCGCACCAACACGTTGATCATGTTGTGTGACGAAGAGACGTTTGTGCGAGATCTTCGCGAGACGCCGTTGGTTTCATCGCGGGCGATGGGGCAATTCAGTCTGCGCGACACGCACCGGGCTCATGAGGCTCCCGCGGCGCCGGTTGAAGAGACGGAAAGCAGTTGGGGTGACGAAGGGGGCGGAGGCGAAGCGAAACCGAAAGGGCCCAGCCCGGCGGCGATCGAAGCGGCATTCACCGATGCATCCATCGAGGACATTCAGGCCACTGAGGCTGCCACGCGATTAGCTGCCGAGCATCTGGCGGCGATCGAGCAGTTTGTCACCGAACAGGTTGGTGTTGGTTTAGCGGTCAGTCTGTCACCGCCCCGATCGGTGCTGGAAGAAATGAATCAAATCGTCCTGGCACAACTCGAGCGACGCGGCGTGTCGACCGGTGGCGAGGACGAAGCCGAGGAAGCCGAAGTGGCGGATGATTCCTGGGGCGACAGTGGCGCGGCGGCCGGCGGCGGCGAAACATCGCCAGCTGCGACAGCTGCCGCGGTCCAAGGCTATCGCGTCAATGGCAAGATCACGTCACGCAAAGACGCGATCAAGGCGCTGGACGACGTTTGTGAATTTTATGAAGAAAACGAACCGTCTAGTCCGCTGCCCTTGTTAATTCGCCGTGCCCAACGATTGGCATCCAAAAGCTTTTTGGACATCTTGCGAGATCTCGCCCCGGATGCTGTCTCACAAGCCGAAGCTCTCGGTGGTGGGATCGCCAGCGAATCCTCAGGCGGCTATGCCGAATCGACCGAAGAATCTGCGGGTGAATCCGAAGAATCATCTAGCTGGTAAACACTTGATTTTAATGAACGGCGATACCTGATCGTCTATAACTTTCTTGCAGGAGAAACCAATGGCTAAGTCCAGTGCTCAGAAATTTATCGCGAGGAATCGAGCGCCTCGCGTGCAGATCGAATATGACGTGGAGGTCTACGGTGCCGAGAAAAAGGTCCAACTTCCATTCGTAATGGGTGTGATGGCGGACCTGTCCGGCAAACCGGAAGACCCGTTGGCGCCGGTGGCCGACCGCAAGGCGATGGAGATCGATGTCGATAACTTTGACGATCGATTGAAATCCATGAAGCCGCGAGTCGCGTTCCAGGTTCCTAACACCCTGACCGGCGAAGGCAACATGGCGGTCGACTTGACGTTCGAAAGCATGGACGATTTTTCGCCCGCCGCCATCGCCCGCAAAGTCGACTCGCTGGGTAAATTGCTACAGGCCCGAGAGCAGCTGTCGAACTTGTTAACCTATATGGATGGAAAGGACGGTGCCGAAGCCTTGCTCGCCAAAGCCCTCAAAGATCCAGCACTACTGCAATCGCTTTCCGCCGCGCCCAATCCGGCCGGCGACGAAGCAGCAACACCCGCAACCGAGGAGTAAGGCAAGATGAGTTCAGATTCCGCATCCACCGAATCACAACCCGAGGGCGCAACCCTCGAAGCCAGCGAGTTTTCCTCGCTGTTGCAAAAAGAGTTCCGTCCCAAATCGGACCAAGCCAAAGAAGCTGTTGAAACGGCTGTCAAAACGCTGGCCGAGCAGGCCCTCTCGCAGACCTCGCTGGTTTCCGATGACGTGTTGGCTTCGGTCGAAGCCATCATCGCTCAGATCGATTCGAAACTCAGCGAACAAATCAACCTGATTCTGCATCACGCTGACTTCCAGAAGCTCGAAGGGGCCTGGCGCGGTCTTCATCACTTGGTGAACAATACCGAGACCGATGAAATGCTGAAGATCCGGGTGATGAACATCACCAAGAAAGAGTTGCACAAGACACTGAAAAAGTTCAAAGGCACCGCTTGGGATCAAAGCCCGATCTTCAAGAAGATGTACGAAGAAGAGTACGGCCAGTTCGGCGGCGAGCCCTATGGTTGCCTGGTCGGAGATTACCACTTCGACCACAGCCCGCCGGACGTCGAGCTGTTGGGTGAAATGGCCAAGGTTTCCGCGGCCTGTCACGCACCCTTCATCGCCGGGGTTGCCCCTGCGGTGATGCAGATGGATTCGTGGCAAGAACTGACCAATCCACGCGATTTGACGAAGATTTTCCAAACGCCCGAATACGCCGCCTGGCGTTCGTTGCGTGAATCGGAAGATTCGAAATACATCGGGTTGGCGATGCCACGCTTCCTGTCGCGTCTGCCCTATGGTGCGGCATCGGATCCGGTCGACGAGTTTGCCTTTGAAGAGGACACCGCCGCGTCCAACAGCGATAACTATTGCTGGGCCAATGCCGCCTACGCAATGGCCACCAACATCACCCGTTCGTTCAAACAGTACGGTTGGTGCTCGCGGATTCGCGGGATCGAATCCGGTGGTGCCGTTGAAGAACTGCCCTGTCACACGTTCCCGACCGATGACGGCGGCGTGGACATGAAATGCCCGACCGAATTGGCGATTAGTGATCGTCGCGAAGCCGAGTTGGCGGCGAACGGTTTCATGCCGTTGATCCACAAGAAAAACTCGGATTTCGCAGCCTTCATCGGCGCCCAATCCTTGCACGCGCCCGCGGAGTACGACGATCCAGATGCGACGGCCAATGCCAATCTGGGTGCTCGGTTACCGTACCTGTTTGCGACGTGTCGCTTTGCTCACTACCTGAAATGTATCGTTCGCGACAAAGTCGGTAGTTTTAAAGAGCGCAAGGACATGCAGATGTGGTTGCAAGATTGGATCATGCAGTATGTTGATGGAAACCCAGGTACCTCTAGCGAAACCGTGAAGGCGCAAAAGCCGTTGGCGGCTGCAGAAGTGGTCGTGGAAGAAGTCGAAGGCAATCCGGGTTACTACACCTCGAAGTTCTTCTTGCGTCCTCACTATCAACTTGAGGGTCTTTCCGTCTCGCTTCGCTTGGTCTCGAAACTCCCATCGGGCAAGGGCGGTGGTTGAAAACCGGCGCGAAGGATAAAAACGTATCTCGCGAAGCGACGTGCTTCGCGACTTTTTTCATCGGATTACAAACGCACAACTGTAAAGGAACATCGAGATGGCTGTAGACATGTTTTTGGCCCTGAAGGGCGAGATCAAGGGCGAATCCAAAGACCAGAAGCACAAAGACGAGATCGACGTCCTGGCGTGGAGCTGGGGAATGTCTCAATCCGGTTCATTCCACGTCGGCGGTGGTGGTGGTGCCGGCAAAGCAAACTTTCAAGACATTTCAGTGACGAAGTGGATCGATAGCGCTTCACCGATCCTGATGACCTACTGCGCCAACGGGGATCACTTCACCGATGCGAAGTTAACGGTTCGCAAAGCTGGTAAGAAGCCACTGGAGTACTTGGTCATTGAAATGAACAAGGTCATGGTGACATCGGTCAGCACCGGTGGATCGGGTGGCGAAGACCGTTTGACGGAAAATGTCTCGTTGAATTTTGCCAAAGTCAAAGTGGTCTACAAAGAGCAAAAAGACGATGGCAGTGGTGGTCCCGACAAGACGTTCACGTGGGACATCGCGGCTAACACCGACAAGTAGTGCGACGTTGAATCGATAGAGATCGGCGATTGTGTATCGGGGCTTCCCACCGATCGCCGAGCTTTGTTGGACCGGTCGACCTGTTGTTGTCGTCGACGAGTGACTGTCGAAAGGAAACAGGTGGGACGACGAGCGGCGTGCCAATCGAGTGCGCCGTCGCGGCGGCTTGCGTTGGCTCCTTGGCTAGACGCTCCTTTTGCTAGACTCTGGAGACTTACGAGATGCAGGCCGAAGAATACCTTCGCGACGGAAAGCTTGACGAAGCGTTCGCGGAACTTAAGCGTCAGGTGCAGTCCAATCCGTCCGACGGAAAGTATCGCGTCTTTCTGTTTCAAATGCTGACCGTGGTCGGGAAATGGGACAGCGCCCTGACTCAGTTGGAAATTGCCGGCGACCTTGATCCCGGCAATTTGGCAATGGTGCAAGCCTATCGCGAAGCCATCCGCTGTGAATCCAAGCGCTCGCGCGTGTTCGCCGGTGAATCATCGCCATTGATCTTTGGCCAACCCGATCGCTGGCTGGCATTGATGATCGAAGCGTTGAAAATGGATGCGTCCGGTCAACATGACCAGGCCCAGCAATTGCGTGACGAAGCGTTCGAGTCGGCGCCGACCACCGCCGGACAGATTGAGTTTTCTGGCGAAAAACAAGACGACTTCCAGTGGATCGCTGACGCCGACCCGCGGATGGGGCCTGTCCTGGAAGCATTGCTAAACGGCCAATATTACTGGATTCCGTTTCATCGCATCGCCCAAATTGATTTTGAGGCACCGGCCGATCTACGTGACTTTGTTTGGACCCCGGTGCATTTCACTTGGGCCAATGGCGGTGAATCGGTGGGCATGATCCCCACACGTTATCCAGGATCTGATTCGGTTGCGGACCCGATGCTGCAGTTGTCACGGAAAACCGATTGGAAAGCCGCGCCGGGGCAAGACGATGATTCCGCGTCGATCGGGATCGGCCAACGCATGCTGGCGACCGATCACGACGAGTATGCACTGCTGGACATTCGAAAGATCACGTTGGATGTCGTGGCAGACGATGATGCATCGCAAGACGGATCGGCAGAACCAGGGGACGAACCAGCAAACTGATGGCTGACCTGAGTTCCCAAGAACGTTTGTTTCCGTCGTTGCTGGATCGGTTGACCGATGACCATGCGGACAAAAAAATCGAACCGCGTGATCAGCGACTGTTTTCGGTTCACAAGTTGCGCGCCGCGGTGCTGCGTGATTTGGTGTGGCTGTTAAACACCTGTCACCTGGAATCCACCGAGGATTTGGATTCGTATCCGTTGGTCAGTCGTTCGGTCCTGAACTACGGAATCCCAGATCTGACTGGAAAAACGGTTTCAGGGTTGGAACTGGTCGATGTGCGTCGAGAGATCAAACAAGCGATCTTGAACTTTGAACCACGCATTCTGGCCAACACGTTGGAGGTCCGAGGGATCAAGGACAACGATGCTGCGACACAGAATTCGTTAATGTTCGAAATCGAGGGCGAGCTTTGGGCGCGGCCCTATCCGGAGCGATTGTATCTGCGCACCGAGCTCGATTTGGAAACGGGCACCTTCAACATCAATGAAGTCTGAGGCACATCGGCATGGATCCGCGATTGCTGAACTATTACAACCAGGAACTGCAGTTTGTCCGTGAATCGGGCGCCGAGTTTGCTGCGGATTATCCCAAGATCGCCAGCCGTCTGGGCATTGATGTTTTTGAATGTGCCGATCCCTACGTGGAACGCCTGTTCGAAGGGTTTGCGTTGTTGGCCGCGCGTATCCAACTGAAATTGGATGCGGAGTTCCCTCGATTCACCCAGCACTTGTTGGAAATGGTGTGCCCACACTATTTGGCGCCCCAGCCGTCGATGGCGGTTGTCGAATTCCAGCCGGATCTGACCGAGGGGTCGTTGGTGGACGGGTTCACGCTGCCACGTGACACCGTGATGCACAGTTTGCTGGGCAAGGGTGAGCAAACACGGTGTACCTACCGCACCGCGCACGAGGTCACGTTGTGGCCGCTGCAGTTGAATGAAGCAAATTATTTTCCCCGCGACGTGGCCGCGTTAAACCTGCCGGATCATCCCGCGGTCAAAGCCGCCATGGTATTGCGATTGGAGTCGACGGCGGGATTGAAGTTCAACCAGTTGGGAATGGACAATCTGCCGTTGTATATCCGGGGTGCGACGGATGTGCCGATGCGGATCTACGAACAACTGATTTCCAATGTGGTTGGAATTGCAGTCCGCAGCAACGATGAAAATGGCACCGGCAACTGGGACGTCCTGATGGGCAAATCGGCCGTCCGCCCGCTGGGGTTTGACGATCAACACGCCTTGCTGCCGTATGGACCACGGTCGTTCCAAGGCTATCGATTGTTGCAAGAGTATTTTGCGTTTCCCCAGCGATACATGTTTGTTGAACTGGCAAACCTGAAACGATTTCTAAAGCGTTGTAAGAGCCAGTCGGTGGAGATTGCGGTTTTGCTTGGCCGTGGCGATCCACAATTGGCGAATCGGGTCGACGAATCCCATTTTTCGTTGTTTAGTAGTCCGGCGATTAACCTGTTCGAAAAACGATCCGATCGAATCCATTTGAGCAATCAGTTTTCGGATCATCAGGTCATTCCCGATCGCACACGCCCGCTGGATTTCGAGGTCTATCAGGTCCGCCAGATGCGCGGCTACGGTGCCAGCAACGATCACGAACAAGAATTTCGTCCGTTCTATTCGGTGGATGATTTGTCATCGGATAACCGCGAGCGAGCCTTCTTTTCGGTGATTCGTCGGCCTCGGATTTTGTCGGCCAAACACAAGAAATTTGGGCCTCGTTCGAGCTATATCGGAAGTGAGACGTTTGTGTCGCTGGTCGATGCAAATGAAGCACCCTACTCGCATGATTTGAAACAACTGGCGATTGACACGCTGTGTACCAATCGCGACCTGCCTTTGCAGATGCCCGTCGGAATCGGGAGCACGGATTTTACTTTGGAAAAAAGCGCGCCGGTGCAGTCGATGCGGTGTTTGGCCGGACCGACCAAACCGGAACCGTCAAAGAGCTATCGCAACGGTCAAACGACTTGGCGATTGATCAGTCATTTGTCGCTGAACTATCTTTCGCTGACCAATAGCGAAGGTGGTAGCGCTGCAGCGATGCGTGAGTTGTTGTCGCTGTATTCTGATACCAACAATGTTTCGGCCAACAAGCAGATCGATGCGGTCCGATCGATCGAGTCCAAGCCGGTGACGCGCCCTATTTCGTCGTCGGGGCCACTTAGTTTCGGCCGTGGATTGGAGGTCACCGTGACGCTGGATGAAAGCGCATTTGAAGGCACCGGTGCATTTCTACTGGCCGCAGTGCTGAATGAATTCATGGCCAAATACGTTTCCATCAATTCCTTTACTGAAACGGTCTTTCGAACCACCGAGCGTGGTGAGGTAACCCGATGGCCCGCAAAGATGGGACGGCGGCACGTCCTTTAGACGCGACGCTGGAAGAACTCTCGAATGCCCCGCATGAGTTTGATTTTTATCAAGCGATGCGGTTGCTTGAATGCACCTTTCCCGATGCCCAGCGGTTTGGGAAATCGATGCGTTTACCCGACGAACCGATCCGGCTCGGTCAAGAGCCGTCGCTGGGGTTTGCGCCTGCATCACTCTTCGGATTTGGGCCCGCCAAGAATGCTCGCTATCACAAACTACTGGTGCGTTTCTTTGGACTGTGCGGACCCAACGGCGCCCTGCCGCTGCACCTGACTGAATACGCTCGCGATCGAATTCGGCATTATGACGACACCACGATTGCGGCATTTCTAGACGTCTTTCATCACCGTATGCTGTCGTTGTTTTATCGTGCCTGGGCGGATGCCCAGCCGACGACGCACTTTGACCGTCCGGAAACGGACCGGTTTTCGATGTATGTCGGATCCCTGCTGGGAATCGGTATGCCGACGCTCCGTGATCGCGACAAGTTCCCGGATTTGGCCAAGCTGTATTACGCCGGACGATTCGGTTGCCAAGCCAAGAATCCCGAAGGCTTGCGGGCAATGCTTTCGGATTTTTTCAAAGTGCCCTGCCAGATCGAAGAATTTGTCGGTCAGTGGACGAAATTGCCGGCGGAGTCAGAATTCCGTTTGGGCGACAGTCCCGACAGTTCTTCCCTTGGCGTTGCCTGTACGTTGGGATCTCACGTCTGGGATTGTCAACAAAAGTTTCGCGTCACGATCGGTCCGATCGGATGGGATGACTTTGCTCGGTTGTTACCCGGCGGCGACAGTTTGCAACGGCTGACCGCCCTGGTACGGAACTACATCGGCGAAGAATTGCTATGGGATTTGAACTTGGTTCTCAAGCAAGAAGAAACACCGTCTTGGGTCTTGGGTGACGCCAAGCTGGGACAAACCGTTTGGATGGACAATGCCGGTGTCACCGAAGATTCCAGAGACCTGACACTGCATTCCTAATCGCTCATACACATTAACACAACCACAGGAGATTCACCTTGTCTGATATCAGCCGCACCGCACTGTTCGGAAAATTAAACAGTGTCGGATACAAGTCGATCGAAAGCGCCACCGTGTTTTGCAAAATGCGTGGCAACCCTTACGTGGAACTGGTCCACTGGTTCAATCAAATCTTGCAATTGGAAAACTCCGATCTGCATCAGATTGTCAAACAGTTCAATTTGAACCCGTCGCGGTTGGTCAAAGACATGACCGAAGCACTCGACAAATTGCCACGCGGTTCGTCTTCGATCTCAGACCTGTCATCGCAAATCGAAGAAGCGGTCGAACGCGGTTGGGTTTATGGCACATTAATGTTTGGTGAATCCCAAGTCCGCACCGGCCACTTGGTCGTCGGCATGTTAAAAACACGGAACCTGACACATGCGCTGTACGGCATTTCGGCTGAGTTCGAGAAGGTCAAACTGGATACATTGACCGATCGGTTCAATGAAATCGTCAGTGCTTCGCCTGAGGAATCGATGCGGTCGAGCGATGGTTTCCAAGTCGGCGGTGGTGCCGTGCCGGGTGAAGCGAGCGGGGCGATGCCGCCGGCGGCGATGGGGAAACAGGAAGCGTTGAAACAGTTCACCGTCGACCTGACTGAGAATGCACGCCAAGGGAAAATTGATCCGATCGTCGGTCGCGATGAAGAGATTCGTCAGATCATCGACATCCTGATGCGCCGCCGTCAAAACAACCCTATCCTGACTGGTGAAGCCGGGGTCGGTAAAACCGCTGTGGTCGAAGGGTTCGCGCTGAAAATCGCATCGGGCGACGTTCCACCGCCATTGAAGGATGTCTCGCTGCGATCACTGGACGTCGGATTGTTGCAAGCCGGTGCCAGCATGAAAGGTGAGTTTGAAAATCGCTTGAAACAGGTGATCGAAGAGGTCCAGGCGTCTGAGAAACCGATCATCATGTTCATCGATGAAGCCCACACGTTGGTGGGTGCTGGTGGCGCTGCCGGAACTGGCGACGCAGCCAACTTGCTAAAACCCGCCCTCGCCCGGGGTACCCTGCGAACCGTCGCGGCGACCACCTGGGCGGAGTACAAAAAGCACATTGAAAAAGACCCCGCACTGACACGGCGGTTTCAAGTGGTTCAAGTCGAAGAGCCCAGCGAAGAACGTGCGATTCTGATGATGCGGGGAATGGCATCCACACTTGAAAAACACCACAAGGTCAAAGTGTTGGACGAAGCGTTGGAGGCTGCCGTCAAGTTGTCACATCGTTATATCCCCGCGCGGCAATTGCCCGACAAGTCGGTCAGCTTGCTGGACACCGCCGCCGCACGCGTTGCCATCAGTCAACATGCGGTTCCCGCCGAGGTCGACGATTGTCGCAAACGGATCGACGCGTTGAACACGGAACTGGGCATCATCGCCGACGAGACGATCGTGGGTGTGGAAACCGCACAGCGCGAGAAACGTGCCACTGAAGCTCTCGAGATGGAAAAGTCTCGTTTGGAAGGGCTCGAAGAACGGTGGAACAGCGAAAAAGAACTGGTCGACAAGATTTTAGACGTCCGTAGCCAATTGCGTGGTGTCACGGGAACCGTGGAAGGCACTCACAGTGAACTCGAGAAGGCCGCCGACGCCGATGCCGAATCGGTGAAAGTGGAAACCGGCCCCGCGGACGCCAACGCCGGTGGTCAACAGCCAGTGACCGATGCGCAGCGAAACGAGTTGCTGGAAAAATTGAAAACGCTTCAATCGCAGTTGTTAGAACTGCAAGGCGACAGCCCCCTGATCCTGCCTACGGTCGATGAACAAGCGGTGGGTTCCGTGGTCGAAGATTGGACCGGAATCCCCGTCGGGCGAATGGTCAAAGATGAATTGGCGACCGTATTGAGACTGGCTGATATTCTGAATGATCGCATCATTGGTCAACGCCATGCGTTGGACATGATCGCCCGCCGCATCCAGACCTCGCGGGCAAGTTTGGACAACCCCAATAAACCGATCGGCGTGTTCATGCTGGCCGGCCCCTCAGGTGTCGGAAAGACCGAAACCGCATTGGCGCTTGCCGAAGCACTGTATGGTGGCGAGCAGAACGTGATCACCATCAACATGAGCGAGTTTCAAGAGGCTCACACCGTTAGCACGCTCAAAGGAGCGCCTCCCGGATACGTCGGCTATGGCGAAGGCGGTGTGTTGACCGAAGCGGTTCGGCGGCGTCCCTACAGCGTGGTGTTGTTGGATGAAGTCGAAAAAGCGCACCATGATGTGCACGAAATTTTCTTCCAAGTGTTCGACAAGGGATGGATGGAAGACGGCGAAGGTCGGGTGATCGATTTCAAAAACACGTTGATTCTATTGACCACCAACGCCGGCACCGAACTGACCACTAACATGTGCAAGGATCCGGAATTGATGCCCGATCCGGAAGGCTTGGCGAAAGCCTTGCGGGCACCCCTGTTGAAGGTGTTTCCACCGGCGCTGCTGGGGCGGATTGTCACGATTCCCTATTACCCGCTAAGCGACGAAATGGTCGGCGCGATCGCCCGCTTGCAGCTCGGCAGAATCGAAAAACGGGTGCAAGCCAATCACGAGATTCCATTCACCTATGACGATGCCGTGATCGATCTGATCGCCAGTCGTTGCACGGAATTGGAAAGTGGCGGTCGGATGATTGACGCCATTTTGACCAACACCGTGTTGCCACGGATCAGCGGTGAATTCCTGACGCGGATGATGGAAGGAAAACCGGTCAAACGCGTGCATGTCCAAGTCGCCGACGGCGAGTTTGATTACTCGTTCGAGTGATCGATCCCGTTAGAACTTTCGTGTGTGGTCGTTTTTGGATCCAAGGTATTCACAAGGAATGCCGTATTCGCGAAAGTCTGCAACGATCTTGTCACAGATGGTTTTGACACCAGGGATCGGCGAGTAGGAGCCACCGCGACTGTTGACGTAAATTGCGTTTCCGGATGCATTTCGTTTGATGTAAACGTGCGTTTTCGTCCCGCCCGTTGTGATCAACGTCACATGCGGCCAGCTCCAGGCTTTATTGGAAGAAGTGTATTCCGGGAAATTCATTGTCACATGCACGTCCGAATACCCGGACGGTGCGCTGGGGTAGATTTCCCATAAACCGTAACCCGTGGATTTATACTTTTTGTTGTCCGTCCAACCGTAGTTCGACATGATTTAACTCTTTGATGGTTACAAGGCATTGTCGTCTAACAGGTCACGCCATCAAAGTGTAATGATCTCAGGTCAGCGTCGCTTGCAATGTGTCATCTATTTGTCTTGTTGACTGGACGCCGTGTGGAACAATCATGCCCAGGGGCCGGACAATCCGGTTAGTGGATCGGCGATGGACTGAAAACGCAGCAATCGGATCGCGTTGCGGTTTTTAAAACTCATCAAAGGCATGATGCCTTGGTCAAGCAATGATTCAGCGACTCGTTCTGAGAGGTAAACTTCGCTGCAGGCTTTGAGTTGTTTCTCGCCTTCGTCGTCGAAAATCACGGTCGGGAAATCATCGAGTTCAAGGTTGTCGCTGAGATTCATCTCCCATTCGTTTTCCAAGAATGAGGTGGCGATCAACGTGCCGCAGAACAATGCCGGGGCGCCCCACAGCAGCGTCTCGTGATCGGCCTGGGGATCGTTGATTTCTTCAAAGGAAAAACTGTCGATCGGATCGGTTGCGGCACCATAGGGCATTCGCAACAAGAATCGGGGGCCGGCCAGTCCGATCCAACTGGCGACGGGGCTCGAACGCAACGATTGCCAATTTTGGTCCTCGACGTCCGCGGATGGGGCCGATGCGGCAGTTTCGGATTCGTCGGTCCACGTGGGGCGATTCAACCAGCTGGAACCGGCACCGGCCAACAGCGGTCCGCCGGATTGAGCCGCGATCGCTCCCAACCGGCTGAGCAACAGGAGGTCTTCGGTTTGCTTGCCGAACGATTCCAGAGAGACAATCACCGACCACGGCTGTTGTTCTCTCCGGGTGACCAGGCGATCGTACAAAGCAGAATCACTGAGTTGTTCGCTGGGCGACTCGCCGGCCTGTTGCAGGTCGGCCGTCGTTGCGTCGCACAGGTAAACTTGCAATTGTCCGTCAGTGGTGGCTTGCGAGACTAGGTAGTACAGGCCCCGCCAAGCGGATTCCAGCGATTGAAACGTGGGGTGATGCAGCAGGTCACGGAGCTGTCCGGCCACGGCTGAATCGACGCTCTCGAGATACTCCGCCTGCCGCGGATCCGATTTGGGTAGCACATAGGGCGCGACGATCTGATCGATCATTCTTTGCAGGTCGAACGTTGACCCGCCCGCGGGGCGCTCGGTGTTGACGCTGGTGGATTGGCCGAGCACCCGCTCGAGCGTCGCTGCGTCACTCTCGTCGGTCGTTGTCGCGGGCGGCTGGTCGGCCGATTCGTTTTCGCCGCTGGCCGGTGACGGCTGGGACGCACCTCGCAGTTTCGCGGCGGCCTGGTCAAATGTCGCTGGATCCAACAAACGTTTGCGCAGATCCGCCAGTTCGGCAAACACCGGTAGTTCACGATACAGATGGTCGGGGTGAAAGTGATCGAGCTCGGAAATCGAGATCTGTGCCTGCGCGTCGGCTTGATCAGCGAGTCCGCCCTCTCCCAGTGGGATCTGGATCTGTGGATTGATTTTTGCCAGCACCTGTTCAAAGTTGTCGATGTCGATGCGTAGCAGTGGCCGCTCGGCAAAGGGTTCGGCGGTTTGGCCACTGCGGCCACTAAAATTGCCGATCACCAAGATCCGCAAGGGTAGTTGTCGATCACGGGGGGCGCCGGCCGGTGCCCGACCAAACTGGAATGCAGATTCAAACGAATGGGACAACAGTTTGCTCCGAGAGAGAGTCGTTAGTTTTTGGACTGATTTTTGGCATCACGGTAGCCGGATTGGTAGCCCTGCCGAAAGGCTTGGCTGAGCAGGCTGACATAGTGTAGGGCGCTGCGTTGATCGCTGCAGACCATGACCGTGCGTCCTCCGCGGTCGGTCACCGCATGTCGACCGGAATCATCCACAACGTGGTAAGGGGTTTCATCGTTCATCGTGATTCTCCGGCAAAGATTGCGGGGGCAGGTTGTCGATGACATCTACCAGATGAAGTTTGCTAACATGACCTGGCGACATCATTTCGCTCTTTCCTACTCGATCGAACAGACCACAATGATATGCGTTTGCGTCCCTCAAATTGCTAAAACAATGGGGTCGATCGAGGCCAGCGAAGTCACGCTCAGTCTACCGCCGATGCCGGCTGGCGCCGCCGGTCTTGCCATGATGGCCAACTCGGCAGCGGCGCTCAATGCCGTCGCTTCGCTGGCGGCAAGTGGGGCTCTCGATGCGATGCTGAGCGCCAGTTTGCCGGTGCCGTCGATGGAGGGCCTGTTGGCGTTGGAATCGATGGCCCAAGTTTCTGGGGCGTTGGGGATTGATCTGACCGCTCCCAGTGCAGCGATGGAATTGTCGCTAGCAGCCGGATCGCTGAACGTCGCTGCGCCGGCGCTGAGCCAAATGGGTGCGGCGCTGGGGCCGGCAATGGAACCACTAAGCGGTTTGTCGGTTCCCCTGTCGATCAATGCCGCGATCGAAGCGGCACTGGGAATCAACATGGCGGCACCAGGTGCGCCGGCGGCTCTGGCCGCGGCATTGGAGGCAGCGATGGAGGCGGCGGGGGAATTGGCCGCCTCGATTCCGATCGAGGCGGCGGTGGAGTTGGGGATGGCCGCGCGTGCGATCAACGCCGCGATCGCATTGGGAATGCAACCCGGCGAAATTCCAGCCTTTGCGGCTGCCCTGCAAGCCACCGCTAGTTTGGAGGTTCCGCCCTTGACCATGCCGCCGGCTGAGATGGCTGAAATCAGTGGGTCGTTGACCGATCTGGGGTTGCTCAATCAAGCCATTGCGGGCGGAATGGAGCCGACGGCGCCGGCTATCGAAGCGACGATCGGAGCGATGTCGGCGAATATGGAGGCAGCTGTTGACGCGACTGCTGAGATGTCGGCGGAGATGAGTGCGGTAGCCGATGTGAGCGCGCAGTTGGGGGCGGCACTCAGCGCAGCGATGCCTGCGATGGCGGCCATGCCGGGGGCTCCAGCCATGGGATTGCCAGCGCTGGATCCAGGTGCATTGCCTAGCATGGGTGATCTACCTGCGGCGGCCAGTTTGTGCCAATCTTTCGAATCCGCTACGGGATCACCGCTCTTATCCGGAACTCCCTGCCCAAACATTTTTTGTGTTGCCGGACGTTAGTCGACGCCCCTTCGTTCCTCTTCAAGGAATCCGCTACCGTGCTGCGAATTCGAGCCCGCCACATTCAACTTGCTGATTTGGAAACAGCGCAGCAGGTGATGCAATTTTGGCAAGACGGCCAACCGTTTGAGCAACTGGCCACGACCTATTCACAGTGTCCGACAGCCATCCAAGGAGGCGATTTGGGTGAATTTGGGCCTGGGCACATGCCGCCCGAATTGGACGCGGTGTTTCTTGGTGGAGACGTTGGGTCGGTGTATGGTCCGGTCGCATCGGCTCGCGGGTTTCACCTGATTGAAATTCTGGGGCGAACCGAATGATGTTCCGACAGATGATGGTGTCACAGGTCGATTGTGATAGCGGCGAACACTGTCGCGAGCTAAACTGGGGGCACAGTGATTTTTTGTGGTTGCTGCCTGAGTTTTTGGTAACCCGACGCGTCAGTTTTGAAGCCAGCGTTTTCGCAATTCACTCTCTCGCTCCGCGGGAGAGTGAAGAGATCGAAGCGGCAATTTGCTGAGTCATCTGTGCTGAAAAGGCTGTTTAACGCACCCTCCAAATAAATCCCTCGCTCACGCGTCGGGTTGCGAAGAGAACGTCACTTCGAAACTCACGCCTTTGCGCATCGTGCCGGTATCGATCGGTATTCAATGCAAATCGACACTCCTGACCAGACCTTTTAAAACGAGAGATGCAATGCCTCCAGCGGCACGAGTGGGCGACTTAGTCAAACAAGATGCGCCGCATTGTCATGCACCGATCCATCCGGCGGCACCGTCGCCAACTCCGGTGCCGCACCCGGCGCTTCCTTTGACGATTGTCAAAGGTGAAAACTCCGTGTTGATCGGCAACAAGCCGGCGGCGCGATCCACCGACACTACGAAGCCCTGTACCTTGCCAAGCTGTTCACCAGGTGGACCGGGCATGATCGCTAAAGGATCGACAACGGTGTTGATCGGCAACATGCCGGCTGCTCGAATCAATGACATGACCGCACACTCCAGTTGTGTGGCACCGATTCCCAGCCCGGTCGGTAAGGTATTGCCGCCGGGTTGCCCGACTGTGATCATCGGAGGCTGATTGCCGCGTGCGACAATCACATTTCGAATCACTGCGACCGGTGTGCCCGGTTTGCCGTCAGGGCAATGAATCGTATCACCGTTTGCAGATCGCCGAGATCGTCAAACAGTCCGGCGACCATTTGATCGAGGGACTGTTGCACTGTAGCAACGCAAACTGTCAGCGCGAGTATCCGATCATCGATGGGATTCCGTTGATCATTGCCGACATCCGCGCCTACCTTTTTGACAATGCGTTTCAGGTGTTCCAACGCAGGGACCTGAGCCCGCTGATTGAAAGTGTGTTGGGTGACTGTTGTGGGCAGGGTTCCATTTGTGATGCCGTTCGACAGCACCTGAGTTGCTATGCATGGGGACACTACGCCGATTTAGATCCTGCCGAACCCGATGCATCGGGTTCCAAACATCCAGCCGATCAATCGATGTTGGGCATGCTTCAGCAGGGTTTGCATTTAGCCGAATCCCATTGGCCCTCGGAAGGGCCGATCGTCGATATCGGCTGTTCGGTGGGCCGCAGCAGTTTCGAGTTGGCCCAGCAGTTCAATCGACCGGTGCTGGGAATCGATTTGAATTTTCCAATGCTGCGGCTTGCCGGCGAGGTGTTGCGTGAAGGCGAGGTGCGTTATCCGCGCCGCCGAGTGGGTTTGGTATACGATCAACGCGAGTTCTCGGTGTCGTTTGAGCATCACGAACAAGTCGATTATTGGGCTTGTGATGCGACCGCACTGCCGTTTGTTTCAGGCACGTTCAGTGCAGCGACCAGTATGAACGTGTTGGACTGCAACCGATCACCGCTGGAATTTTTGTCGTCGCTGGCAGATGTGTTGCAGCCCGGCGGTTCAGCATTGATCGCGTCTCCCTACGATTGGTCGACGTCCGCGACTGCGGTCGAAGGTTGGTTGGGGGGACATTCGCAGCGCGGTCCCGATGGTGGTGCAAGCGAAGCGATGGTGCGGCGATTGTTGACCGGTGATCATTCGCAATCCATTCCGGGATTACGGTTGGTCGCAGAAACCGACGTGCCGTGGCGGGTGCGGATGCACGATCGCAGCGAAGTCGGCTACACCAGCCATGTCTTGGTAGTTTGCAAAGATGGTTAGTCCACCAAATCGCGATTGGCAAACGATCCAACGAAGCTTGGCGGGGCAATCGAACCAGCGTTGTTCGGCGATCGAAACGGTTCGACAGTTGAAACGCCAGGGGCATCCCATCGCCGCACGAACGGCGGCATCCGAGCTGGTCGCCGGCGGCATGCTTTCTTCACGCGATCTAGTCGTCTTTTCGGATCAATGCCGTTCGTTGGCTGATCACGCGGATTGGCAATTCTATCGTCGCTTGGCCTATCAAATCGAAATGTCGCAGCTGGGTTTGACCGGCCAGGACCTGGACGATTCGGTCGACTATTGTTTGGCAGGCGCAGGGGTCAGCGAGTGTTCGAGTTCGCCACCCCAGGCATACATCCGCGCGGTGTTTGATCGTTACTCCACCCGATTTGACGAGCGTTTGGTTGGCGAACTGGATTACCGCGGGCCGAGCGAAGTCCAGCGTGTCTTGCGCACACAGGTTGGGAACCAAATCGAAGGCGCGCGGCTGTTGGATATCGGCTGCGGAACTGGACTGGCCGGGCCCTTGTTTCGATCGACTGCCTCGCTGATCCATGGAATCGATCTGTCGCCACAGATGATTCAGGTCGCCCAGCAGCGAGGGGTTTATGATGCGTTGTGGGTGGGCGAAATTGTGGCGACCTTGTCGTGTCATCGCGAACCATACGAGATCGTGTTGGCAATTGATGTGTTGGTCTACTTTGGTGATCTGGTGCCATTTTTTGCTGCCGTACGCAACGTGATGGCACCCGGCGCGGTCTTGGCGGTTTCGGTCGAAAAAGGCACGACCGGGTATCAGCTGGCCGGTTCGCGGCGCTACGTCCATGGGTTGGACTACGTCCGCAGTGCAGCCGCGGCGTCGGGAATGCGATTCTGTCACACCGAATCAGTCTCGCTGCGAAAGGAGGCAGGGAAAGAGCTGGAATTCGAGGTCATTCTGTTGACGGTGGCTGAATCTGTTGATGCAATCACACAGGAGCGGGCAAGCGTGCCGGGAAACGGTGTAAACTGAACGGCCACGCCATTCGCCCTGCCCGCCGATCAATCCCACCTGCCTATGTCTGCTCTGCTTCGACGATTTGTGTTCTTGGCTGTCGTCTTGATTTTGTTGCCGGATGCATTTTCCCAGGACGCCGTGCCAGAGACGCCGGCTGGGAATGAAAAAGTCGCCGAGATCTTTCGGACGTTTTCGGCGCTCGGCGCGCAAAAGGATGATTCTGAACCGACGCCGCCTGATCAGACAATCGCACGGTTTCAAACGCGCGAGGACATCGCGGTTGATCTGGTTGCGCACGAGCCCACGGTGTCTCAACCACTGTTCTTCAGTTGGGATTCCCGCGGGCGGATGTGGGTCGTCCAATACCGCCAGTACCAGTATCCAGCGGGACTGAAAGTCATTCGCTTTGACCAATACTTGCGCGCCGTCTATGACAAGGTTCCCGAACCGCCGCCCCACGGGGTTTCCGGTGCTGACAAGATCACTGTGTTGGAGGACACCGACGGTGACGGCGTTTACGACCACAGCAAAGATGTGATCGGCGGCCTGAACATTGCCACCTCGGTGGAAGTCGGTCCGGATGGGATCTGGGTGTTGAATCCGCCTTATTTGTTGCACTACCCCGACGCCGATCACGATGATGTGCCGGATTCCGATCCCGTCGTTCACCTGTCGGGGTTTGGAATGCAGGACACTCATTCGGTGGCCAACAGTTTGACCTGGGGCCCCGATGGATGGTTGTACGGCGCCAACGGCAGTACCACCGCTGGGACGGTCAGCTCACGCGTGACCAAGGGCGTTCGATTCGAAGGCCAATGCATTTGGCGCTACAATCCCCGCAGCCAGGTCTTTGAAATCTATGCCGAAGGTGGCGGGAATACATTCAGTTTGGAAATCGATTCCAAAGGCCGAGTGTTTTCCGGCACCAACGGCGGCAATAAACGAGGTTACTTTTATCCCCAAGGCAGCTACCACGACAAGAACTGGGGCAAGCATGGTCCGCTGACCAATCCGTACGCGTTCGGTTACTTCACCGGGATGCCGCTGCAAGGTGATTCGCGTCGGTTTGCCCAGTCGTTCACGATCTACGAAGGCGGACTGTTTCCCGATGCCTTCGATGGCACGATTGTCGCTCCCAATTCACTGCACAATTTGGTTTGGAACAGCCAGCTGATCGCTGATGGCTCCAACTACCGCACTGTCGACTTGCCGAATCTGATCGACACCGATGACCGTTGGTTTCGACCGGTCTGTGCGGATGTGGGGCCCGACGGAGCGGTCTACTTGGCCGATTGGTACGACACACGGCTCAGTCATGTGAACCCGATTGATGATTGGCACAAAGACAGCGGTCGTCTGTATCGGATTCGTCCTCGTGGCAGTCACCCGGTGTACCGTGGCGGTGATCTAAGCCAACAATCCAGTCCGCAACTGATCGACCACTTCAGCGATCCCAACAAGTGGATTCGCCAGCGTGCCGCGCTGGAACTCGGCTGGCGTGGCGACACTTCGGTGGTGCCAGATTTGGTTGCCAAGGTCGATCAAGACGCGTCATTGGAATCATTGTGGTCCGTTCACATGATGGATCAGTTGACGACCGAGCGAGCTGAGAAATGGATCACTCACGCCGATCCACACATCCGCCGCTGGACGATCCGGTTGTTGGGCGATCGCCATCAGGGAAGTCGCCGGATGGTCACACTGGCAACCGATGAATCCGATCTGCAGGTCCGCAGCCAACTAGCCAGCACCGCCAAACGCATTGACGCCGCAACCGGTTTGGCAATCATTGCTGAACTCTGCCGGTCCGAATCGGATTTGACGGATCCGCATTTGCCGCTGCTGTATTGGTGGGCTGTGGAATCGCACGCAGATGATTGGGATGCCACCAAGCAATGGCTGGCCGATCCCGCTGTTTGGAATCAACCGATGACGAGATCCCATTTGCTGGGTCGGTTGATGCAGCGCTATGCGTCGTCGGGGCAAGAATCGGATTTGGAACATTGTCAACAATTGATCCAACTCGCTCCGGACGATTCGAGCCGCGAAATTTTGTTGGTCGGTTTGATCCAAGCGTTTCATGGTCGATCGATTCCTGCGCTGCCCAGCGAATTGGAACAAGCGCTGCAGCGATACCAAGATTCGCGGGGCAATGCCGGCGTCGTGCTGGCGCTGCGCAGCGGACGGTTGGGAGCCAGTGAAGCGGCGATCAAACTGCTGCGTGATTCGGCGACCGATTTGGGGCTGCGAATCGAGATTGCAGAGACTCTCGGAGAAGTCCAGGTGGCAGCCGCTGTTGATCCGTTGTTGCGTTTGGCCAGCGGGCGAGAAAGCTGCCCACCGGTGCTTCAGCGAGTGGCGATCACGACGCTCGCAAATTTTCCGGACGATCGGATTGCCGGGCAATTGATTGGGGCTTTCTACAGCAAGATATCACGGGAACATGGGTTGCGCTCGGCGGCCTGTCGCACGTTGGCCAGCCGCGCTCCTTGGGCCGATCGTCTGTTGGACGAAGTGATTCAGTGGCGGATGAAGCCGACCGAGGTTCCCGACGATGTGATCCAACGATTGCGTACGTATCAGGCAGCGGAACTCGCTGCGCGTGTCCGCCAAGCCTTTGGGGATCCCGCCACAGTCTCGACGGCTGAGAAAATCGAACAGATTCGACAGTTGTCTGAACTGGTCGCATCAGCCGACGGAGACGCAGAGCGAGGCAAAGCCCATTTCGTCAGCAAATGTGCAACCTGTCACAAATTATTCGGCGAAGGGAAATCGATCGGTCCACCCTTGGACGGATATGAACGCGGGAATCCAACATTTTGGTTGAATGCGATTGTGGACCCCAGCATGGAGATCCGTGAAGGGTTTCAATCTTATCAAGCGTTGACCAACGACGGCCGTGTGGTGACCGGGATGATGGCAGCCCAAGACCCGCAGACGGTCACTCTGCGGACCGCCGACGATCGCCAGGTCGTGTTGGTGCGAGACCAATTGGAAGTATTCCAAAGCGTCAAAACATCGCTGATGCCGGATCAATTGCTAAAGGATTTAACCGAGTCGCAGATCCAAGACCTGTTTGCCTATCTGATGTTGGGCATCAAGCGTCCGTCAATCTGAATTTTGGACACGGATTATTGCAGCGATGTTACGATGGAAGCCCCCCTACCACCCGTCACAGGAGACATCAATGTATCCTCGCAGTTTTCTCGTCATGGCAGCCGTTTTCCTGGTGGCCCTGTCGACTGGCGTTGCTCAAGATTCAGAAAAACTTTCCAGCAAGAGTGTTCCTGACGACGCCATTCTGGCCGCATTCCTATCGCCCAGCGAACTGATGGCGTCGTCGGAGTGGGAATTGATGCCGACCGAAGTGTTCCGAGCGGCCGGACAGCAGTTCGTCGGCATTGACCCAATGAATCTGGAACAGGTGACAGCGGTTGTTGGTATGCCTGGACCCACCGGCCCGCGATTCGGCGTCCGCATGCAATTTTCACAGGATGTGAAAATTAGCGATCTAAACCCTCAACTACTGCAGCAGCTGGAACCTGGCGATGAAGGCGGTTTGGCGGTTTATGCCAGTCGTCGACCACCGCAGTTCGTCTTGCATCAAGCGGATGCTCGAACCCTGATGGTCGCCGGCGGCGGCTACCTGAAAGCGGTGTTAGAGGCGGATGGGACGGGGCAGGGCCAACTGCCGGCACTCGCGTCCAAAATCACCAGTCGCTCAGGCGTCACGGTCGTTGCGGTATTGGACCAGATTCGCCCGTTGGTGAACGGATTGTTGCAACAGTCCGCTTCGAAACTACCGCCGCCCTTGCAAAGCGTCACTCAGGTGGGTGATCTGACCGATGCGGTACTGGTCCAGATGAATTACGCGCCGTTCTCGGCATCGGCCACCGTTTCGGTGCTCGGACGCGATGATGCCGCAGGTGAAAAACTAGAGCAGATCCTGAACGATGCGATCGATTTTGGACGAGCGACTGCGACCGCTGAATTCAAGAAATCGGCCCCCGGTGGCGGCCCGGTCCAAGATGCTTGGCATAGCTACATCGACCGTGTCAGCGCCAGCCTAAGTGACCACATTCGACCGGTGAGAAAGGGAAAGATGGTGCGGCTGGATTTCTCCGGCGCGACCGGTACCTATGCCACGACGGGCGTGTTGGTCGGATTGCTGTTGCCGGCTGTACAAGCGGCGCGCCAAGCCGCGCGGAGAGTGTCTGCCAGTAACTCGCTGAAACAAATTGGATTGGCGATGCACAACCACTACTCCGCCTTTCAAACATTGCCAGATCGGGCGATCCGTGATGCCGACGGCAAACCGTTGCTCAGCTGGCGTGTCAAACTGTTGCCCTTTCTGGAGCAACAAACGCTTTACGAGCAATTTCATCTCGACGAACCCTGGGACAGCCCGCACAACATCAAACTGGTCGACCAGATGCCGGCGGTCTATCAGCACCCTGCCGTCGTTCTGCCACCAGGGAAAACTTTGTTTCAAGTGCCCGTCGGCGAAGGATTGATGTTTGGCCCCACCGGCGGGCGGACGTTTGCTGACGTCACGGACGGTTTGTCAAACAGTGTCATGGTCATCGAAAGCCGGCCCGACGCCGCAGTCGAATGGACCAAGCCCGATGACTTGGAAATTGATTTGGACGATCCGTTGGCTCAGATCATCCCCAATCAAAGAGGCCAATTTATTGTCCTGATGGGCGACGGAGCCGTGCGTCAAATTTCCCAATCGATCGCCGTGGACGTTTTTCAAAGTCTGTTGACGATTCAAGGCAGGGATCCGGTCAACTTTTAGCAATCAACGTTGATGTGGTTTGGAAGGTTTGTTTTTCATCACAACCCGACGCGTCGGGTTACCAGCCCGGAGGGCGGCACATGGTCTCACGCAACGTTGCAGTCATTGTGTCGCCCGCTGGGCTTAAGAAAACCCTGGCTTCAAAACTCACGCGTCGGGTTACCAAAGCCGACTGTCACAAGAAAAATCCCCACTTCAAATGCACGCAATCGCTGCACTCACCTGTGCGTGGTGCTTGTCTACGCTGGCCTGTCGATACCGTTGCTTTTTTCTCGATTCTCTCGAACGTCCCTTAGATCTGATCCATGTTTTCACTGTATTCGCGTTGCCTGGCTATCAGTTTTTGTTGCGCCGCTGTTGTCTGCTCGGCGGCCGATTCAAGGCCGAATATTTTGTGGTTGTCTTGTGAAGACATCAGCCCGCATTTGGGCTGTTACGGAGACCCGCACGCTATCACTCCGCGAATCGATCAACTCGCTCGCGAGGGCGTGTTGTATCGCAATGCGTTTACCACTGCCGGTGTCTGCGCGCCCTGTCGTAGTGGCATCATTACCGGACTGTATCAGACGACATTGGGCACCCAGCACATGCGGTGCACGGCAACACTGCCGGAATCCATCCGCCCATTTCCAGTTTTCCTACGGCAGGCTGGCTACTTTTGCACCAACAATTCCAAACAAGACTACCAATTCAAGACCCCGAAAGAGACTTGGGATCAATCGTCGGGGAAAGCCCATTGGCGTGATCGGCCCGACCCATCGAAGCCTTTCTTTTCGGTGTTCAACTTCACCGGATGTCATGAGTCCGGAATCGCATCCGAAGAAAAATACAAGTCGGTCACGTCAGGACTCCGTGACGATCAACGTCAAGATCCCCTGGCGTTGGAGTTGCCGCCCTACTATCCAGACACGCCAATCGTGCGCGAGGACTGGAAACGAAATTACGAATTGATCACCGCGATGGATCAGTGGGCCGGCGAATTGATCGATCAACTGAAGGAGGACGGGCTGTACGAAAACACGATCATCATGTATTGGTCGGATCATGGCGTCGGATTGCCGCGTGCCAAACGCTGGCTCTATGACTCAGGAACTCACATCCCGTTGGTCGTCCGAATCCCCACGTCTTGGCGTGTCGGCGATCAAGGTCAGCCAGGAACGCAAGACGACCGATTGGTCAGTTCGATCGATTTTGGGCCGACGGTTTTAAACTTGGCGGGCGTCGTGATTCCCGACTATGTGCAGGGCCAGCCTTTCTTGGGTGATGACCTGCCCGCGCCGCGAGATTATGTCTACGGGGCACGCGACCGGATGGACGAACGATACGACATCATTCGCATGGTTCGTGACAAACGATTCAAATACATCCGTAACTATGAACCGCTGAAAAGCTGTTACCAGTACATCAACACGGCGGAGAAAGGTGCGACGATGCGGGAGCTGCGTCGGTTGCATGATGCCGGCCAGTTGGCGCCCGCGGCGGAGTTCTACTACGCGGCCAACAAACCGGTTGAAGAATTGTATGACTGCCAAACCGATCCACATGAGATCCATAACTTGGCCGCTGATCCAGACTTCAATCAGGTGCTCGTGCGGATGCGCGGGGCACAAAAACAGTGGGTCCGTGACACCGGCGACCTGGGTTTGATTCCCGAACCGATCATCGCTCGTCGGGCGCAGCGACTGGGCAGCGAGTACATGATTCTGCGACAGGAGGATGCCGACCAGTACAACGCACAACTGGCTGATATCGCCGCACTTGCCTCGTCGGGGCCCGCGGCTTTGGATGACTTGCTGGCGTCAGTTGATGATCCGGACAGCGCGATTCGATATTGGGCAGCGACCGGTGTCGGCAACATCGGGATGGAAGCTGATCCGAAAGCACTCCAGCCGATGAAGGGTTTGCTGAGTGATTCGTCGTCGGCGGTCCGCACGGCCGCGGCGCGGGCGCTCTGCCGGATCGGAGATCCAGAACCAGCGCTTCCGGTATTGATCCACGAAATGCAAACCGGCCAACAATGGGAACGGTTGCAGGCGACCATCGTGTTGGACGAAATCGATGCCCAAGCTCGGCCGGTCGCCGATCAAATGAAGCAGGGACTGGAGTACCAACCGGGATTCAATTCCGATGGCAAGTACCGCGTTCGTGTGATGAATCGGGCCCTAAATGAACTCAACGGGACAGAGCATTCAGTGCCTTGAATCGGGGGCGGAAATAACACGCTGAAGCGTGAACTCCAACGGTGACTGGGCTTGTCGGCGGTTATTGGACGGGTTCGTTCGAGAGCAGTGCGACGCGCAACAGGTGGTTGAGTGATGTTTGCACCGCGCTGCGAAACTCGTCTGCTGTTGGCATGGAATCGGTCGAGGTGTCTGCGTTTTTCTTGATCCCGGATTCACGCAATTGATCTGCGATCTGTTCGATTGTCGTTTGCCCATCGCAGTGGCGCACGACTGCCAGCGTGAATTCGTCCAGGCGAACATTGTCATGTCGCTGGCTGGTCAGGTGACTTCCGTTGGCAGCTTGATAGCGGGTCAGCTCACTGGCCCATGGCCTGTCGCTGATCGTTGACACGCATGCAGCGGGACAGGTCGATAGAAAGACCAAATTAGACGAAAACAATTCCAACAGTGTTTCACACAATTGTAGATGGCACTGTGATCGGTCGGTGCGCTGATCGGCTGGCGTATTGTCCCAGGTGACCTGCATCAATTCGTCGACGGTGGTGTCTGCCGGCCACCGATCAGCCAAGAATTGCAGCATTGCTTGTTGGTGCGGACTCTGCACGCCAATGGATCGGCCCGTGGGATGTTCAAACACACAACCCTGATCTGCATCTGCATTGTCCGCATCGTTGTCCGTTGGTTGGCGCAGTGAGATCGGCGACGCAACCCACAGGTTGCTCAACCGTTGAGCGTCGATCGCACGAGAAAGTGAAACGTTCGTATGACAAAGTAGGGTTTGCCGGAATTTCCGATTCCTCAGAAAGTCCAGGTACTGTTCCATTTGCACGATGTTCGGTGCAATCTTTGACAATGTCTGTCGGATAGCTTCGGAATACTCATGCGGAAACATACTGCTGAAATGGGCTTCGCATAGAAACCGCAGCTGATTGGATTCGGCGCGGGAAACAAATTGGTGGAAGAACAAGGGTTCGTTGAAATCTTCCAGGTGTTCGTGAAAGAGGTAGCTGTCTTCACAGGCCTGCAGAATGTTCAATTCTTCGTGCAACAGTTTTTCATAGGCGTCGGCGTCGGATTGGACCGCCCGCGACAAAAAACTCAACAGAGCTCGCGACTGCTCGATTTTCTCGGTCGTGCCTTCGAATCCTTCGGCGTGATAATGCATCATTTCACGCACACCGCGACGCAGGTACCATCCGGGATAGGTGTTGTAACTGATGTAGGCCACACCATCGGGCGACAGTTGATCGCGACACACCGACAGAATCTTTTGCTGAACGTCCGGCGGCACCCATGAATAGACGCCATGGCAAATGATGTAGTCGAACGGGCCGCAATCAGGATCGAATTCCAAGATGTCTTGGTTCCGCAGCGTAATGTTTTCCAGGCCCAGATCAGCAATCACTTTCTGGCCGTCATCGATCTGGCGTGCCGATGCATCAATCCCCAAACACCTTACATCAGGGAAGTTTTCCGCGACGGGAATCAGATTTCCACCGGCGGCACAACCGATTTCTAAGACGCGACAGTCCCTCACGTCCGGCGGGTTCATTCCAAACAAGAATGCCAACGCCGACAGGTTGCGCGGATGACTCTTGGAATACGGATAACTAGAATAGGGAACTTGGTCGTAGCTGGACGACGGTAGGGATTCATCTGACATGAAGGAATCGATCTGCGGCGTGCGTTGGAGTAATGCAGTCGTTACGTCCGGCATGATGTGACAATTGATCCAACGTCGTAAACAGATCATTCCTCAAATGCAAACCTGTCGGAGCATGGTGCGTGGATGGCACTTTGAATCGTCGAAGAAGAGTATAGCGCTGCCGTGCGTCGTCGCAACGGGCGTGATCGATCAAGATTGGCGTTTCAGTCCCATAGACCACCATGCAATCCAGTCACCAACAGTCTTGGCAGGCACGAGAAAAGAATCGTGGTCGCGACCGAACGGCTCGCGATCTGCGCCGCGTCAGTTTCGTTTTGGTCTTTCTGTTGCTCGCTGCTGCGCTGGCCTATTTTCTGTTTCCTCCTTTCTTTGCACCGAAAACACATCTGGTATTAATCGGGTCGCAACCGGATGACACGTTCAATCTGCCACCGATCGCGTATGTCGGCGAAGACCTAAAGGCGTTTGAGTCGGTCAGGGGCGCCCAGATTCACGACCAAAGCCCAGTCTGGCAAGCCGCCCGCAGCGCCGGGCGAATCGGTGACCAGTTGGCTGCGACCGGAGCAACCAAATCAGACACGCTGGTGGTGTATTTGTCGGCGCACGGAGTTTCCGATCAAGGCAAAGCGTATCTTCTATGCGATAACTTCGATCTGCGGCGCCCCGATTCAGGACGAATCGCGGTTGAGAAACTGATCAGCCAAATCA
This sequence comes from Stieleria tagensis, assembly GCF_024129865.1. Lineage (GTDB taxonomy): Bacteria > Planctomycetota > Planctomycetia > Pirellulales > Pirellulaceae > Stieleria > Stieleria tagensis. The sequence goes on from NZ_JAMYFE010000014.1 coordinate 59,653, forward strand.
GCCAGTCGCCGGCCGCTACCAAATTGATTTTGCTGAACTCCGGTACCATCGAATACGACCCACGCATGGGAATGGTCGCCAATGAGTTCCCGCGACTATTGGAGAGAGCGGTTCTGGAATCCGGAGATCGTTCGTTGTGGGTCTACTGTTCGCATCGCACATTGCAGCAATCCCACCTTTCGCGGGCAGCAAAACGTTCTGTGTTTGGGATGTTCGTCGGAGAGGCACTCAAAGGCGCCGCGGATCTGAATCAAGACGACGAGATCAGTCTCAGTGAATTCGTCGGATTTACATCAGCCAACATTTCCCGCTGGGTCTCACAAAGCACCGACAACACCGCGCGACAAACGCCTCATCTGATTTGGGGTGGTGGGGAGCAAATGACATTAGACCCCACACTGCTGACGCTGTACGCGGATGATGATCGCAGCAAGTTGACCGTTGCCGATCTGATTGGTCCGGTCGGCGGCTTAGGGGCTGCGGTCGATGCAACGTTGACCTCCGGGCAGTCCCAGGGCCTCTTGCGGCGGCACTATGCAAGCGTTGCCCCCGATACAAACGGCGCCTCGATCGAACCGGATCCCGGCAGCTCCGCCCCGGCGTCCGATTCAGAAAGTCCCCAGCCAGATGGGCCCGATGGCCAGGCCGCCGCCGAAGCGACCAAGCCATCGGATTCAGCTACCGAGGTTGCCGAATCGGATTTCGCCGCTGCCGAAACGCCTGGGAAATCGGGGGCAGCGACCAAACAAGACGCCTCAGCCAAACTAAAGCAACTATTGGCCCGTGCTTGGCAGCAACGTGATCAGTCCGCCCAACAATGGTCGCCCACCGATCTGGACCTCAACCCGATCGAAAACCGACCCCAACTCTGGCGTGAATTGCAATCGGAGTTGCTGGGGTATGAACAGGAAGCACGCGGCGGGATCGCATTCGATGCCAAACCCATTGCAACGATCCTGACCGACACTTTGTCGGCAAAGGTGTCCGCCAAGCCCAGCGATCGGACCAAGATCGGCACCTTGCTCGGGCGTTCAGCAGCCAGTGATTTGTTAATCGAAACACAACACATTCACAGTTTGGCGCTGGCCGATTTGGTCGCTCAGTCAAGTGAGTTGGAATTGTCGATTGACATTGGCGAATTGCGCGCGGCGATCGATAAACCGGATCGTAAAGCCTTGGAAGCATGGTTGAAAAAATTTCAGGCTTCGAAATGGAGCGAACTCTACGAACTGCATTTCTTGTCTGGGTTGGTTGCTACCGAAGACTTGCAGTGGGGGTTGATTCAACAACTCGCCCAAACGTGTTTGTTGGGTGAACAGGTCGCGGCTCTCGATCTGCTCGCGCCCGGCTGGGTACGCCGCAAAGTCGAACGTGCCGATCAACTGCGATTCTTTGCCGAACAATTGGCGATCGATCGAATCGGAAGCGACTGGCCCGAACGTGCTGAGCAACTTGCCCAACAGGCGTTGGAGATATACGAAGACGCCGAACGCGATTTCAATGAAGTTCGACAATCACAGTGGCAGCGTGATGTGCTATTGGCGCGGATGCCGTACTACCTGAAATGGATGCACATTGCCGGACCGGTCGCCGGAGGGCATCTCGGATCGACGGATCGCCTAGCGACGTTGTTGGAACACCTGGCACAATTGTCCGATCGGTTGGAACAGCCCGAAACAACGGGGATCGATGAACTGATAGCGATGCGATCCGACCTACAGACGTTGCAAACGCGATTTGAATCGAATTGTGGTGATGCCCTCGCACAAAAACTGCTCAATCGTTCGCCGGCGCCTGGTGATTCCTATCAAGCCGACTTGCTGTTGACCATTCCACTTCTGAGCGCGCAGCCACGCAGCGGATTGGTCGCCGGAATTGACGGCCAGGATCGGCAACTCGCCAGTGGATACGACTTGGCCAAGGTCATTCCCCAAGATCTGTCGCTTTACGAGCAAAGTCATGCGTCGCAGATGCCAGCCAAGCATGAATGGGGCGCATTGTATGAGCTAGCCGAACTCGAATTGCAGTTTGTGCGTTTGTCCGGCGGCGGTAATGATCAATCGGGTTCGGCCGCAAGCGGTGGGGCCGATCGAGTCGCGACCGCGTTTGCAGCGCTTCGTAACGCCCACCAATCCGCAGTGCCCGCGATGACCATCGGTCAACAGCGTTCTGCCGATGCCACGGAACGATTTGAACAATTGTGGTCGGCACATGCGGAATTTGGAGCGGCACTGCAATCGTTCTACCGCTCGGCCGGTCGTCCGCCGGTGGAAACGAATGTTTGCGCAATCGACGTTACAAACCATGCAATTCGGATGTTGCGAATGGCGGACCCGCGTGATGCCTGGCGATTGACCCACGTCGACGTGGCATCATTGTCAAAGCCCGCACGGACGGAATCGACCTTGCAATGGCAAGCGGCGCGCTTGGACCAGGCCGCGACGTTTCGTGATGCCAGCGTCGCGCCGATACTGGCGGATGACGCGGACGACTATCGCACCAAAAGCTCACTGCTTTGTGGGCGATCCCTGGTGGCCGATTCGGGATCCCAGATCGACGTTGTGGGGCCTCGTGAAATTGATCTGCAGTACGGCGACGATCGCGAGATCACACTGCAACTGACTAACCGTGGGCACGCCGATGCGATTGTTAGCCTATCGGTCGACTACGAAAGTGATTTGATCGATTTGACGCCACTGATCGCCGCCGATGGAACCGCGCTGAAGATGGGTTTTGTGCAGCCTAAGACGGAATTCGGAACACGACATTCGCTTCCCATTCAAATTCAGTCGGGACAAACGATCGAATTACCGTTTCGAGTTGCCCGTCAAGGCATCGCGTCGGATTCGACCAAGTTGGTTGTCGATGTTTTCTCGCATCCCAGCGACGACCAGATAGGCGGCCAACACAGCGAGCTTGTAACACGGTTGTTGGGGCGGCAAACCATGCAGGTCGCGTTGCCGGTCGGCGAAGTGTTTGTCCAACAGGGATCCAATACATTCATTTCGGGTGCCGACGGTGTCACCTTGTTGCCGTTCCCGAATCGTTTGGAGCAATTCAAGATTGGGGTGGTCAACCGCTCGGCACGGTCCAAACAGATCTCGATCGATTGTTATTCACTGGCGACTGCCATTGACCTGGGCAGCGCGGATCCGGCCGAAGTGATCGCCGCGGCCAAGCCGCTGGCCAAGTTTGACGTCAGTGCCGCGGGCGATGGACGCCCCGTGTTCCCGGCCGCCGGCGAACCCAAAGCAGAAGCGGAGAAAACACCGGCGGCAGCGGACATGCCCAAGACCGATGAAGCCAAGCCAGAGGAAGCGGCCGCCGAGCCGATCAAGTCCACACCGATGCCGCAGGGGATGTTGGTCGCGCTGACCGACAACGAGACCGGCCAGACGACTTATCGCCAGGTTTCGTTTGCCGTCCAACGACCACGACGTTTCGTATTGCCGCGCGTCGGCTATGACGCAAACAAAAAACAAATCCAAATTCATGTGGCCGCGCGAGACAAGTCGTTGCTGCCAACCGGGGGCGAGGTGCGCGTCACCTGTCGCCTGGCGGGGCGTGCCTCAGGAACCGCGCGGGGCAAACTGCAGTGCACATTGTCCGCGGATCAGTTGAACGCATCCATGTTTGTCGCCGTTCCTAGCCCACCGCCACACGTCGAGCGGGTTTACATTGATGTGGACGACTATCCCCGGGCGTTCGTGTTTGATGTGCAGTGTGGAAAACACTTGGCGGATGTCCCCGAAGCCACCGACCTGGTTGATCTGCGAATGACGACCGCGTCGGACGACGGCATTCTGGCGGCTGCGAACTCGATTCCGGTTGCCATTGAAATGGATACGCCTGTCGGTTCGTTCGAATCAGGACAAGATCAACTGCAGATCGGCATCGACACTGAAAACACCGGCATGCCCGATCCCAGCAGCAGTGTTCTGCTGACGTCCGACCGCAGCGTGACCATCGGCTTTGTTAAATCAATGCCCAATGGCACGATCGAGTTCAATTCGGAAGTGTCCGATTTCATGATCGATTTGCCAGCCCAGCGGTTGGAAAACTTGAACGTCGGTGTAGCAGGCTTGCTGACGGTTAATGATCAAACCGTTCAGATCCCTAGCATCCCGTTGTTGATCGACACCGCCCCGCCGCTCATCGGGCCGGTCAACCGCAGTGCCGGTGTCGGATTTGTGACCGTCAATTCTGCAGTCGAGTTTACCGCTTGGTCTTGGGACGAAGGGGCAGGCGTGAAGACGGTCGAGGCTGCGTTTGATGCGGATGGGTCTGGCGAGTTTCCCGAATCGGGCGGGCAATTCACTGCCACGCCACTGGACAATCGGCAATGGGCGTTGACCGTCAATGCCGGCGCAGAAACGGGCCAACGAACGTTGTTGGTACGGTCCGTCGACCGAGTGGGCAACGCCAGTGAACCGCTGTCGGTGATTGTGGAAGTTGTTTCCGCGGTTGAAGGGGTCGCTTTGGTCAAACAACAGACGGTTGATTTGATCGGTGACGTTCTGTTGCGGGACAAAGCCGTCTCGGCGGAACTTAAATTGATAGCAATACCGGAAGACCCCGCCGCGCCTCCTGCGAGTGAAGACGATGCGGTGGCGGTTCAGTCCGACGCCGACGGTCACTACACCATTGCCGGGGTGGCTCCGGGCAGCTATCGCTTGGCAGCCCGCAGTGTGATTCGCAACCGGGTGCACCGCGTGGAACAGGAGGTCGTGGTCACGCCAGGTCCGAAACGCAGCATGCGGGTCGACGTGAAATTACCGTAACGACCGGCAAACTTTCTGCAGTTCTTTTAAGCGTTACGAACGTTGCGTCCGATAACGTTGGTACTGCGTCGCGACGGTTGTGTTTGTATTGCGGCGATGGGTTACGAATGTCGCGATCAGGAACTAATGGAATACCGCCACCACAGCATGCTGATATTGATCACAGCGATCATGTGCTGTGTGGGCTGTGCAACGATTCCGCCAGCCGCACCGTTGCCCGCTGCACCGACATCGGCAACCGCTGGTGCGACGACAATTGTCGCTGTCGCAGCGCCTGCGCCGCCCGCGATCACCTTGCCCAAATTCTTGGGGCTCGATGTTGCATTCACCGGGGTGCGAATGGTCGGCCAACGCATTCGAAATCGTTTGGGCAGTCGTTTTCCTGGACTTGAATCCAGACCGCCGGTACGATCGATCACCGATCCGGCCAATTTGGGACCCGATGCCAGCCCAGCGGTCAAAGCAGCGGCAGAAGCAAAAGCGGAGGACGATCAGGCGCCGCAAAAAGCGAAAGCGATTCGCTACCTAGCCAGTCGCGGCTGTGGAGAATGTTACCCTGATACCGAAGACGCGCTGCTGGCAGCGATGGACGATTGCAGCGAAGAAATTCGCTACGAAGCCGTGAAGGGACTGCGCAGCTCGGTCGGTGATTCCTGCCAATGCTGCCGTGAAAATAGCTGTTGTTCGGCAAAGATGCTCGAGAAGCTCTATGAACTGGCGTACGAAATGAATGAATCGGGATGTTACCTGGAATCGTCTGCCCGCGTTCGACGTAATGCCCGACTGGCAATCTGTGCCTGTGGTGGTGCCACGTCCGAAGAGTACGTGCCGGCACCCGACGAAGGTCCATCCGGGACCGATGCCGCACCCACACCGGTCGAAATCCAGGTCGCGGTTCCGGTGGATGAAACCGTTGCCGATGCCACCGCGGCAATCGCACTGCCACCGCCGGCCGAAAAGTCGGTTGAAACCGTTGCGTCGAACGAACCGATCACCGGTGCACCGATCAACCCGATCAAGGTCGCCGGTTTGACCACCGAAACCCAATCCAAGCAAACATCCGCAACCACGATCACTGCGTTTGAGTTGCCCGACTTTATCGAACAGACGCCTGAATCCGACAATGATTCGGTTCGACGCGAGTAACGCCCTACGCAGACGCGAGCCCTATGTCGACTTCACCGTCTAGCGCACCCCAACCCACTGATTCGGCCTCGCATGCTGCCTGGCAAGGCAGTCGCCCAAACGGTGGCAACCTGTGGGGGCAAATGCGTCGCCGAGCCATCCAGGTTCTCTGGGGAGCTTTGCTGTTCGCTGCGCTGATGCTATTCGCGTGGTTGGTCTGGTTGCTGCTGCTGGCGCCCAAACGCACGCCCGTCGTGGTTTTGTCAGCGGCGCCCTATTCTTGGCCGCTACCGCCGAATGCCTGGGCCGCCGAAGACTTTGAAAACTTGGCGGTGATGGATGGCCAGACGATTTCACTGCGTGGCGTAGATGATCCGATCATTGCCGGCACTGATCTGTTGGATCGGATCGAGCAAGAAGTCCAGGGCCACCAACAGCATCACTCGCGGTCACCGCTGGTCCTGTGGATTAGCCTGCATGGTGTGGCGGATGTCGACAGCGAAACCGCCTACCTGATTCCACCGGGCGGCACGGCCACCGATCCCGAGTCCTGGGTCGATTTCAATGACCTGCTCGACCGGTTGGAGAAAACGGGGCGCGATCAAAATACGTTGTTGATCCTGGATTGTCATCGGATGCAGGTCAACTGGAACATTGGTTTATTGGCAAACCAGTTGACCACCCGAGTCGAGTCATTGGTGCAGAAACGAAACGCTGCGTCCCCGAACGCGGGGACATTGGCGGTGTTGATGTCCGCTGGCAGGGATCAGGTCGCCATGGTTTCACCGGACCTGGGTGGATCGGTGTTTGGGCATTACCTGCAATTGGGACTCGCCGGTGCCGCAGATCGCGATACCAATTCGGGAAACCAAAATGGTTGGATCGAACTGATCGAGCTACACCGATACGTGCATGACCAAGTCTTGTGGTGGACCGGCCACAGCCGCGGCGAATCACAGACCACGGTGTTGGTGGCCCCTGATCCGTCAACCGATTTTCGTGTCGCCAAGTGCCTGAATGCACAAACGGTTGATCAGTTGGTCGATCAACAATCGAAACTCAAGCGACCTGCGGCAACCATCGCGGCCGGTCAATTGGATGGGCTGTGGCAGTCATTGGACGAATTTCGCGAACTGCGGTTGTACCAACGCGAGCCGATTGAGTTTCGCAATTTGGAACATAGCCTGTTGTGGCTAGAACAACTTTCGACCAGTGGTCGCGGCTATCGCACACTTGCCCTGCGGACGCTTGATGACGTCGAAGGTGAAATCAACGCGATCAAGTCTCGACAATCTGCATTGCTTCAACGCCGAACTTTTTCAGCTGCCTATTCGGTCCTTTCAGGCACCCCTCCGGCGGCGCCTCGATCGCTGGCAGTTCATTCACTCGCGCTCTCGGAGTATTTTGGGACCCAAGATGTTTCGACCAACATCGAGCTCAGAGATCAATGGAGTGAGATTGCCGATCAACCGACCCCGGCGGTGTTGAATCAGACGCTGGCGACACTGCAGAAAAATTCAAAGTCTGAATTGGCGAGCACTCAGTTTCTGACCATGGTGGGTCGGTATCAGATCCCCAGTCTTTGGCAGAACCCTGGTCAGCTAGGTGAATTATTGGGCACCCAGGCAAAGATCGAAGACTTTGCCGTTCCCAGGGATGGAAATCGGATTCCCGACGACTTGCGTGTCCATCGTTGGAATCAACAATTGCTGGCGAGTGTCGACACGGCGCGTCGCGACGCCGAAGATCGAGTCTTTCTTCAATATCAAAGCGGATTTGCAAAGGCGTTGATACAGACGCAACAGCGATTGTCAGATTCGATCGATGCGGCAAACTCGGTCGGGCGATCGATGAAGTTGTGTGATCAAGCGATGGCCCAGGCCGCCTACCAAGCGCAGTGGATCACTCATCCCCGACGTCATGCCGATGCCACGGTCACCCGCGCAATCGTTGACGATCAGTTGTTGCCATTGATTGCCAACACCCAAGAATTGGCGAACCGGCTGGCCGATCTACCCACGGAATCATCGGCCCAGGATTTATCGGCGACCAACGCCGCCATCACGCAGATCGAAGATTTTGGATCGGACAATGTTCGTTCAATCCTGACGGCGCTGGAAACAGATCGTATCGACAGGCAACGCGAGTTGATCGATCAAAGTGAAACAAACCAGTTGCAGACGATCGGCGAAATCGAAGCGCTGTTATCGGTGCCACTGGTCGATTGGGAATCCAGACGGGAATTGCGAAGTGGACTCGATCGGCTGTTGGTTCGAATTCAACAGAATTTCGATCCTCCGCGTGACGACGCGATCATTGCCGAGACAGATGATATCGAGAATCCATACTCGGCGGAAATTCAATCCTGGCAAAGCCACCCCTTGGATCGATTGTTGCAACTCAGCGAGAAAACATCCCTGCAGTCGGGCAACCGGGTGCAGCAGTTTATCGACGACGTTGGCACACAACTCGCTTCAATCGGCAACGAACCGACGCTGCAAGCACAGCGTGATGTCTGCAGTGTCGCGGCGCGGCGCGTGCGTGCGGCGTCGCCCATTTGGTTTCCCGCGATGGCGTCAGATCCGATCATCGAACTTCGCCAATTGGATTTGCAATCGTTCTTGCTTTGGAATGCCCAGCGGGCACTGGCGGATTTTTGGGGGCCGGCCGGTCAACGCCGCTCTTTCTACGACCTGTCTGCCAATGATTATTGCGATGCGGTGGTGGAAATCCATGATCAGCAATCGCAACAGAACACGCCCCGTTCGATCCCGATCGAAGTCCAGGATCTGAGATCCAGAATGGATGCCATTCGTAGCGGACTGCCCGGTTGGTTAGCCACATCCAGCGATCCCACGATTCAACTCGATCCATTCGATACGGTGGAGTCGCGATTCAATATCACATCGGCTGCCCAGGCCAGCTTTGTCCCCCCGGCGGGCACTGCTATGATCGTGGTTCGCGAGGGGGATCAGCGTGTTGGGATGGAATCAATTGAGCCATCTGATGCGGTGGCATTGCCAACATCTGATGCGAGCTACCAAGTGACGTTGCCGGCCGAGATCGCCAAGTCGGAATCCCGGGTGGAAGCACAAACGATCTTTCGCGGCCATGAATACAGCACTCCGCTGGACCTCCAACAGCTCGGCGGGGTTGCAGTCGACGTCCGCCCCTACCAATACCGCTATAGCGAAGTGACGTTGAATAGCCCTTGGGACAAACTGTCGGTTGCATTCGTGGTGGACTGTTCGGCCAGCATGAAAGAATCGTTGGTTGGTAGTGGTGATGACCCGGCCGCCGCTTCGAAAATCCAAATTGCCAAATCAGCATTGCAGGAAATGCTGTTCAGTCTGGCCATGCGACCAAATGTTAGAGTCGGCGTGCAGGCGTTTGGCAACCGGTTGGGATGGAGTGTTGATGAACCACTGCGAGCGTTGGCACGTCCAGATTTTATCGGAACGATTAATCCACAGCTCTCACCTAGCCAAGATGTTCAGTCGCTGCTGCCGCTAGGCGACTACGATGTCGCAATCGCACAGTCGGTGATTCCCGAGGTCGGCAGCCTGCAACCTTGGGGCCAGTCGCCGCTGTACCTGTCGGTCATGCAGTCGATCAATGAATTCGGATCGGATGATGTCAACGCTGATCGACATGTGATTGTGATCACCGATGGAGCCAACTACCAATTCATTCCCACGTCGGCTGGGAACATTCAAGCGACCACCGGTGACGATATTCGCAATGCCTGGGCACAGCAGGAAGTCCCCGTCCACATTTTGGGATTGGGGATGGATCGCAGCGAACAACCCAATGCGGTCGCAGAGTTTTCGCAGTTGTGTTTGGATACCGGTGGCAAGTTCCAGTCACTCAGTGGCACGACCGATCTGGCCCAAGCGTTGCGTGAATTACTGGCACCGGCGATGTATCGGGTCAGCCCGCCGGCCGGCGACATCCGACCGGAGCAACGCGCGGAGTTGGGGACACCGATCCGCATCGCACCCGTCGCGGCACGGCCCGAGCCCTATGCGCTTCATTTTGATGGCGAGCAATTGATGGATTCCAGTTCAGGGGAATCGGTCCTCGCACCAGCATCGGAAGAAGTGGTTTTGCAAGGCGGCGAGTCGATTCAACTGTATGTCAATCCGCCGGGCACTGAGATTTATGCCTATCCCTACCAGGAGAACGTTGCCGCCTCGGCCCAGATGGTGACAGCCGGCGGGATGCCAACGGACTACATCGTTCGCGTCCACCGCCCCGACCACGATCATCAACATCAAGTCACGTTCCGAATCTCCTGGCAACGTCATGACCGAGCGATCGATGATCCGCATTGGCGCGTCAGTCGACGTCCAGAGAGTGTTTGGATCGAGATTCAGCCGTTGGATTCGGCGGGCCATTTGGTGGGTGAATTGTATGCGTTCATGGATGCAAATTATGAACCCGAACAACCGGTGCCACTGGTCAATCTGATCGCTGCCGACTGGCCCGAAACCGCATCTCGAGCAAGGGTCCGCGTGTGGTCACAACCGCCATCACAAGCGACAACGTTTGAATTGCTTCCACCGGCGCTCGAACAGACCGAGACCGCAGGCGTCGAAGGTATCGAGCAGTCCGTCGCGATCAATGATGCCTTGTACCTGCCCACAGCAATCACCACAGGCATTCACTTGCGGATCGACCCGACACCGGATGACGGTCTTGACGGTTTGATTCGTCGCCGATTTGTCGTTCGTTTTGACGACCCCGATCAACCCGTCACGTCGCTGAAACTGGCACTGCCCGATTCAGGGAAAAAGGGGCTGACGCGAATCGTTCGCCAGTTCGATTCGCAGCGGCAATTGGCGGTGCACACGTTCTACTTTGACAGCACCATCGCTGCATTCCCTGGCGAAATCATTGTGAGCAATCAAACGCATCAAATCGAAGGTGCCTGGGAAATGGATCCGGAATACGTCGAGATCTCGATCCCGGGTGTTGCCGGTCTGCTGCCGGTCGGCCAGGTGCTGAAGAAGTAGATCGCTGATCAGTCCTGGTCGGCGGTTTGCTGGCGAGTCAGTTTGAGTTTCATGCGGGTGTGAGGCCCGCCGCGATGGATTTGCTGTGTCACCACGGGCAGGTAGCCATCGGCAGTGATGCGGAACCGCATCACCGAGAAACCGCTGGTCCGCGGCCATTGCAGCATCCCCTGTTTCATTTCTCGATTCAGATTGGCACGCCAGCGAACACTGCTGCGCCCCTGGTCGTCGACCGAAAGCGATCCGGGAGTGACGACAAAAGATTGGATCGGTTGCTCGGTTTGGGCATCAATCACCATGCCATCGATCAACCAGGTGGCGCGTGTTGTCGCATCGACCGATTCGATGGGTACCGGTGGTGACGCAGCGTCGGCACCGGCGATCCAGCAAACGGTCACAGCGGATGCCAGAACGCCAGCCAAGAACAGCACGGGAATCTCCATCGAAGGAATGAATGTCGTGGATCGCTCGGTTGATCCCACCTCTCGTGGTGCGATCATTCGATCACCGCCAGCAAGTCACCGGCTTCGACCTGAGTGCCGGCTGGGGTCTGGATCGATCGGATCGAACCCGATTTGGGTGAATTGATCGTGGTTTCCATCTTCATCGCTTCGAGCACCATTAACTTTTGCCCTTCCTTGACCTTGTCACCCTCGCTAACCGCGACAGTGATGACCATTCCCGGCATACTCGCGGCGACTTGGTTGTCATCGCTCGGGTCGGCTTTGATCGCTGCTTTGGTTTCCGGCTCCAGCGACTTGTCGACCACCGTGACTTCGCGCGGTTGACCGTTGAGTTCGAAGAAGACCGTTCGAGTGCCATCGGGGTGCGGTTGTCCGACGGTCAGGAATCGGACGATCAGCCGTTTACCTTTCTCGATATCGACCGCGATTTCTTCGCCAGGTTCTTGGCCGTAGAAAAAGTTCGGCGATGGAATCTTAGCAACGTCGCCATAGGATCTTTGGTGTTCCGCATAGTCCTCGTAGACTTTGGGGTACAACAGACGCGTCACCGCAGAACGATCGCTGGCCGCTTCACCACTCATCGCGGCGGCTTCTTCTCTGGCCGCTTCCACATCGGCGTCCGGCATCGATGCTCCGGGACGAGTGGTCAAAAGCGGTTGGTCGCCGAGTAATTTGTCGATGACGGGTTGCGGGAATCCTCCCGGCGGCTGGCCCATGCGGCCACCGATCAGATCGAGCACGCTGGCCGGATAGGCGAGCGATTTTTCACTGCTCATCACTTCGTCGGCGGACAATTCATTGGCAACCAAAAACAGTGCCATGTCACCGACCGCTTTGCTGGTCGGAGTGACTTTGACGATGTCGCCGAACAAGGCGTTGACCTGTGCATAGGCCTTACAGACCTCGGCCCAACGATCGGACAAACCCAACGCCCGCGCTTGCTGGAATAGATTGGTGTATTGGCCGCCCGGCATTTCATGATCGTACAGGTCACCGGTTGCCGGTAACACATAGCTTTCGAACGGCACATAGAACTCTCGCGCCGCTTGCCAGTAAGTCGCTAGATTTGTGAGCGCTTCGGTCCGCAGCTGACTTTCGCGTGGTGTGTCACGCAGTGCTTCGACCAAGGCATTCAAGTTGACTTGACTGGTGCCACCGGACAGCGGTGCCAACGCCGCGTCGGCGATCTGTAGCCCTTCGTCAGCGGCGGCAAGAATCGTGGCCGCCTGGATGCCGGCGGTGTCATGGGTGTGCAGGTGAATCGGAATTCCGATCTCTTCGCGAAGCGCTCGCATCAGTTTGACGGCGGCTTTTGGTTTGAGCAGTCCCGCCATGTCTTTGATGGCCAGCAGGTGCGCGCCCCGCTTTTCGAGCTGCTTTGCCAAATCGACGTAGTAGGCCAAGTCATACTTGGTTCGGCGTGGATTTTGCAGATCTCCGGTGTAACAAATCGATGCTTCACAGATCCCGCCTTCCTGGATCACGGCGTCCATCGCGACCGCCATGTTCTGTTCCCAGTTGAGCGCGTCAAACACACGGAACACGTCCATCCCGGCTTGCACGGCTTCGCGGACAAACAGCCGAACGACGTTGTCCGGATAGTTGGTGTAGCCGACCGCATTGCTGGCCCGCAGCAACATTTGTGTCAAAATATTCGGCACGGCATCACGCAGATCGGCGAGTCGTTGCCAAGGCGATTCTTTCAAAAATCGCATGCTGGTATCAAACGTCGCGCCGCCCCACATTTCGATCGAGAACAACTGTGATGCATGTTGCGAGTAGGCGGGGGCGATTTGCAACATGTCAAAGGTTCGGACGCGGGTCGCCAACAACGATTGGTGCGCATCTCGCATCGTCGTGTCGGTGAACAACAATCCCGGTTGTTGATTGATCCACTGGACCAATCCTTCGATCCCGGATTCACGGAAGATGTCTTTGGTACCCCGCGGCGGTTTGGCCAACGGATCGACTTCTGGCACAGGGGCAGGGGTGCGGCGGGTTGCAACCGGGCGATCGGCGACCAGTGAATTGCCGTTGACGATCGTTTCGCCAAGGAATTTCAGCAGTTTGGTGGCGCGGTCGCGGCGACGTGGTAATTCGACCAGTTCGGGTGTCGTGTCGATCAATCCGGTGGTCGCCTGACCGGCCAGAAATACAGGTTCGTTGATCAATTTCAACAGGAACGGGATATTGGTTTTGACGCCTCGAATGCGAAATTCTTGCAGACAGCGATCCATCCGCGACGCCGCAGCATCCAATGACGACGCGCGGGCGGTGACTTTGACCAACATCGAATCGTAAAATGGATTGACGACCGCGCCACTGAACGCGGTGCCTGCATCCAAACGAATCCCTAGCCCGGCCGCTGAACGGTAGTGGCTGATGCGGCCGTAGTCTGGACGAAACTGATTCTCGGGGTCTTCGGTGGTGACACGGCACTGCATCGCAAATCCGGTGGTGTGGATTTGATCCTGCGGTGGGATGCCGACGCGATCATCGTCCAGCCGATGCCCCTGGGCGATCAAGATTTGGCTGCGGACAATATCGATTCCGGTCACCTCTTCGGTCACCGTGTGTTCGACTTGGATTCGCGGGTTGACTTCGATAAAGAAAAATTGGTTGCTATCGACATCCAGCAGGAATTCAACTGTTCCGGCATTTTCGTAACAGGAGCCATCGACGCCAACGGCTCTGCCGATCTTCAACGCGGCCTCGCATAGTTGGTCGCGCAGCTCGCCAGGCAAGTTGGGCGCAGGCGCCAGTTCAACGACCTTTTGGTGCCGACGCTGAACACTGCAATCGCGTTCGAACAGGTGAATCAGGTTTTGGCCGTCACCCAAAATCTGGACTTCGATGTGTCTGGCACGTTGGACAAATCGCTCCAGGAAAACTTCGTCGCTGCCGAACGCCGTCTTTGATTCACGCATCGCCGCTTCGAGTGCCGCCGGCAGTTCGTCAGCGGAGTGCACAACACGCATGCCCCGACCACCACCACCCTTGGCGGCCTTTAAAATCACGGGGAATCCCATCGACTCGGCCAGTTTTAACGCTTCTTCGGCGTTGGCTAGCGGTTTGTTTTGGCCACCCAGGACAGGGACTTGAGCTTTTTCCGCCAGTTCGCGGGCGGACATCTTGTCGCCCAGTTGGTTCAGCGAATGCACGCTGGGGCCGACGAATGTGATTCCGGCCTGTTCCAAGGCGGCAGCGAATTCCGGCCGTTCGGACAGGAATCCATATCCGGGATGGACCGCGTCGACATTGTGTTTCTTGCACAACGCGACAATCGCATCGATGTTCATGTACGAACGAATCGGTTCGCCGGGTTCACCGATCTGATACGCCTCGTCAGCCTTGAACCGGTGCAATGCATATCGGTCTTCGTGGGAATAGATTGCGACGGTTCGAATCCCGAGCTCCGTGGCGCTGCGGAACACACGCGTCGCAATTTCGCTGCGGTTGGCAACAAGCAGTTTTCGTAGAGGCCGAATCGTCATCAATCAAGCAGTCCAGCAATGGGAAAGAAGGTTTGGGGGAGCGCTGTCATGCAGCAATCTATCCGATCGGCGCCCGCACGACAGCATCCGCCGACATCGAGCAGCGTGGCGAATTGCGAAACGATCGTGGTGACCGACAGACGCGACAAAAACTAGTACACTATTGAGTCGGTAAATCACCGGCATGGGAGTCTCGTTGATTGTTTGTCCGAAGCGAATCTCGCAAATCTACGTCCCTGAGCAACGACCCCTTTCGCATGCCAGACGACCCGCCGAACCCGTTTGCCCGCCCTCAATCTTCCGCACCCGATCCGGCATTCAATCCCTATGCGCCGTCGGCTCATGTTTCCGAGAGCGATGGGACCAAATCAGATGCCGAAGCATTTCGGCATCAGTACTTGGCACACGAAGCGGGAATCAAATCAATCGGGATATTCTATTTTTTGGCCGGGGCAATGATGTCGTTCGTCTCGTTGGCCATGCTCGGCCAAATTGCGATGGTCGCGCAAGACGGCGGAGTGGTTTGGCCGTTGATTCTGGGGCTGATCATTTTCGCGGCGATTGCAATTTTGTTGTTGTATGCCAGCTGGGGGATCCGGCGGTTCGAATACCCCGCCAAGATTATCGTGACGATTTTCAGTACGTTGGGGCTGATCGGAATCCCGCTGGGAACAATCATCAATGGCTACATTTTATATTTGCTGTATAGCCAGATCGGGCAGACGGTCTTTTCACCGCAATATCAAGACGTGATTCGTCAAACGCCACACATCCGCTACAAGACCTCGATCATCGTAAAAATTTTCGTGGGCATCTTGTTGTTCGTTGTCACGCTGGGAATGATCGCACTGCTGTTCGGTGCTTGACACCCAAACAAGCCAATCAAAACTGAGTATACTCAGTGCCCGAAGATGGCTAGCGGAAGCCACGCCACGCAGCAGCTTTCATGAGCTGCGAATTGCACCGCGGCATGTGTAGTTCGGTTGCTGGTCATCACAACACCGTTCGCCCGTCCCCGGGGACATTGCGCTGGTCGGATCAGAAACATGGCAGTCAATCACGCTGACGGGATGCTCTTCGGTTCGGTTGTGATGTACCCCATCGCTGCTGGAAATGCTGCGTTCACAGCCGGGGCCCGTTGGATGACGCTGCCATTCTTTGCGGGCGGACTCGTGGTCGGCATTTCCCTCGTGATTGCGTCGAGATTTGTACTGTATTCCGTGCTGGGGCGTGTCGTGACGCCGGGGATGATGGAGGACAAAAACGGATGGCAGGCTTGGATCATCGCAGTCCCACTCATGCTGTTCTATCTTGCGTATCCAATCGCGATCACCTGTGCCGGAATTTACATGACGTACAATGGAAGCCAATGGGCTGCCCAGGCATTGTGGTCTCCCTGAATCAGCGGAATCGGGTCGCAGATAGACGCACATGGTCAGTGCGGTGTCGTTGGGAATTCAAAGCGATGGATTCCGCCTGCGTGCGAACAGTTCCGACACACAACGCGTCCACTGATCGTCAGCGGTTCGCTCTGTCGTACTCGTACTAGGCGCCAGCCGGTACTCGTACTCCCACTCGGTTTCCAACCCTGTGACGAGATAAGACCCCCAGCCCCTTTTTTGAGTTTTTGAATTGGACGAGCCGCGATATCCCCTTCTTTCCGACGCCGACGCTGGTCATTTCCCAGCAGATCGTCGCTGTCCGATTTGCGGTAACGATTTCGCTACTGGCGTGGCGTACTTGTCTGGTGGCGGATTGTTATTATCCGAAGACGGGCAGGACAGCATCCATCTCGATCGACTCAAAGGCTTTCTGCACATTGGGTTTCATGGTCGAGCTCCCGACATGCGAGACTCGGGTGACATCACGATCGTGGATGATATTGCTGGCGGACAATTCGATCTGAGTTGGTGCTCACTTCAATGTATGCGGCAGTGGTTGGTTCAACTGGTCGACCGAGTGGACGCAAAGATCGGCCCCACCGATGAGCCGAATGCCGGGGACAGACCTCATCCCGGCGGGGTTTGACAGCGATCGCGGAGGGGGTTCTAATGGGGGCCTGTTGGTTGGGGTTGCAGGGTAAGCGCCTTTTCTGTGGGCTGGGTCGCGGACGCAAGAGCTCCGCTCTCGGCAAATGCCCGAAATGGGTTTTGCAGGAGAAGTGCGCTATGGCCAGACTCTCTCGCGGTGAAGTGATCGATCCCGGTGAAGTTTCGATCGTGCACGTCATCAATCGCACCGTCCGCCGCTGTTTCTTGTTCGGCGATGATCCCATGAGCGGCAAGAACTTTGACCATCGCAAGGTCTGGATCGAAGAATTGCTCGAGCATTTCGCGGCCTGCTTCGGCATCGATCTGCTGTGCTTTGCGATCTTGTCGAACCACTACCACCTGATCCTTCGCTCGCGGCCGGATGTTGTCGCGAGTTGGGATGACAGCGAAGTCGCACGCCGCTGGCTATTGATCTGTCCCCTGCGCAAGATCGATGGCAAGCCCGCTGCACCCACCGAGCCCGAATTGAATTCGATTCGCAACTGCCCGGTGAAATTGGCAGAGGCGCGGCAGCGGCTGAGCAACATCTCTTGGTGGATGCGGTTGCTGAACCAACGCATCGCACAACGGGCGAACCGCGAAGAAGAGGAGATGGGTCGATTCTGGCAGGACCGTTTTCGTGCGATCCGAATCATTGATGAAGAATCGCTATTGGCCTGCGCGGCCTATGTGGATTTGAATCCGATTCGCGCCGGACTGGCGGAAACCATCGAAGCCAGCGATCACACCTCGGTGCAACGTCGCATCGAAACGCGCCAGCAACTCGCGGCAGCGTCGCAGAACACAGGCGTTGAAACGAATTCAACATCATTCCAACCCGACTCAACGATTTCAACGCTCACTCCCGAGCAACGGCGGGACAGATTCCTTGCACAGCTCACAATTGACGAAGCCAATGATCCAACTGGTCCGGTCGCTAATCAAACGTCATTTCGCTGTAGCGATAAAGGATTTTTGTCGATCAGCAACGAGGCCTACTTCGAACTACTTGATTGGACGGCACGTCAGTTCTGCCCCGGCAAATCCGGATCGACTCCGGCGGACGCACCACCGGTGTTGAAGCGGTTGGGGTTGGAGAAACCGGCGTGGCTAGCGCTGGTCGCCAGTTTCGAAGAGATGTTCTGTCATCTGGCTGGTCGCTGTGATCGCATCGATGCCGAGAGAAGTTATCGCACCGGACGTCGCTTCCGAGTCCGGCCCAGCGCCCGCGAATTGCTGACGTCAGCGGCATAGAGAGCTGCATCATTCAGCTGTCGGCAGAATAAACCGACAAAGCCGAGCTAACGCGGGTACCGGTACGCGCCGAGAGTGAGAAATGCCCAAATATTTCGGACGATCTCGCGTTTGATTAACTGACAACTGACCGGGAATCGCGTCTGCCGAGGATGACTTCCCGGGTGGGGAGCGACAACTGCTCACAATTGGGCTCTGTCCCCGGTAATTCGACGCAATTGGGCTCTGTCCCCGGTAGTTGTCCCTGTCCCCGGTAGTTGTCCCCGGTAGTTGTGTCGGTGGCCTCTCGTGGGCCGGATTGGGCTCGCAGAGCCCGGCTGTAGGTGGTCTGCAAAGATGTTGGATCGACTGCGGCTACCAGCCTAGGACGTAGGCAAACACCAGTGGGGCGACGATCGAGGCGTCGCTTTGAATCATGAATTTGGGGGTGTCGCGGGCGAGTTTTTCCCAGGTGATCTTTTCGTTGGGGACAGCGCCGCTGTAGCCGCCGTAGCTGGTTGCCGCGTCGCTGATCTGGCAGAAATAGCTCCACAACGGAATGTCTTCCTTCAAATCTTGCCGCATCATCGGCACCACACAGATGGAAAAGTCGCCGGCGATGCCGCCGCCGATTTGGAAGAACCCGATCGGATGTTCCGCCGACGTTGCCCGGTACCACTCGGACAACCGTGCAAGTTGAAAGGTGCCCGAGCGCATCGCGTGGTGTCCTGACAGGGTGCCATCGATCACGCGAGCGGTGAAGATGTTGCCCAGCGTGCTGTCTTCGATGCCGGGGACAAAAATCGGGATGCCGGCATCCTTGGCGGCTGCGACCCAACTGTTCTCGCGTGGCACCTGGAAGTGCTGTTCCAATTCCGGATCATCCAGCAGCGCGAACATGAATTCTGCGGGCGTTTTCGCTTGCCCCGATTCCGCGGCTTGGATCCACAGTTTCGTCAATCGGGCTTCGATGTGTCGCATCACCGTTTCTGGGATGCAGGTGTCCGTCACACGATTGAATCCCTGGTCCAGCAATTTGACTTCGTCATCGACCGACAGAGCCCGCCAGTCCTCGATGACGCGGTATTCATCGTGGGCGACCAGATTAAAAATATCTTCTTCCAGATTGGCCGCGGTCGATGTGATCGCGTGCACCTTGCCTTGCCGAATCATTTCTGCCAGCGACAACCCCAATTCACCGGTGCTCATGGCGCCGGCCAAGGTGACCATCATCCGACCGTTTTGGGCATCGATCAATTCTTTGTAAGCACGTGCCGCAGCCACGGTTTCGCGGGCGTTGAAATGGCGGTAGTGACGATCCAGAAAATCGGTAACGTTCAAAGGGACGTTCTCCACGAAGTAGTCGGCAAGCGGAATCAGAAAGGCGTCGCTGTTATGACGGTTTTAGCGAGACCTTCAAGCGGTTGAGTAACTCATATTTTTCTTGCTCGCCGGACGATTCTAGCGTCGTCGTCAACGCGAGCATGAATTCGGCATAGTCGTTGTGCCAATCGTGCGCGGTGTGGGCCAAATTCAAGCGTGGTTCGGGAGCCCCTTGCGACATTGGTTTGGTTCCCGGATGCAGATCAAACGTTTCGTCAAATTGAGGCATGAAAATGCGTTCGGAATCCAAGCCGCGTTCTTGCAGCAAATCACGCAACGTGGCTCGCGCATCATTTTCGCCATGGTTCAAGAACAACGCGCCGGTGATCGGCCGACGTTCTTCGATCCATTTCAGCAGTTCAGGTTGATCGGCATGCGCCGAGTAGTTGCCGAGTCGACGGATTTGCGCGCGGACTTTGTATTCGGCGCCGTGAATTCGAACCTGTTCGGCACCGCTGGTGATGATGTGTCCAAGGGTTCCAGGCGATTGATAGCCGACAAACAGCACCGTGCACTCGGGGCGGTAGATGTTGTTCTTCAAGTGGTGTTTGATCCGGCCTGCATTGCACATGCCGCTGGCTGAGATGATGACCGCGCCACTTTTGATATTGTTGATGGCCTTGCTTTCGTCCAACGATTGCACCAGATGGAATCGTTCGTGGCGAAACAGTTTGGCCTCGTCGACTTCGATATCTTCGAGTTCGCTGGCGTGTTTGATAAACACCTCGGTGGCTCGGCGTGCCATTGGCGAATCCAGGTACACGTCACAATCGGGGATCTCGTTGTGGGCCAACAGGTAGCCGATGTCGTGTAGCAATTCTTGACTGCGTTCAACGGCAAACGAGGGGATCACAACGTTTCCGCCGCGCTTCAAACCGCGGGTCAATTCGTCACGCATGGCTTCGCGACGTTTTTCCAACGTGTAATCTTCGCGATCACGATTGCCGTAGGTCGATTCGCACACGATATAATCGAATCCTTCGGGCGCATCGGGTTCTGGATGGAACACTTTTTCTTCGGGGCCGATATCGCCAGAGAACAACAACGACAATTCTTGCTCGTCGCCTGGCATTTGCAGCTTCAATTCGACCGACGCCGAACCCAACAAATGACCGGCGTTCCAAAGCCGAGCGCGAACGCCTTGGTGTGGCGTGAACCACTGTTCGTAGGGCTGTTGTTCCAACAACTTCAACGTCGCGTCAGCATCGGGGATCGTGTAGATCGGCTCGACAGAGGGCAGCCCGCGACGGCGTAGATTCTTGTTGTGACGTTTGACGCCGGATTCTTGAATGTAGGCTGAATCGGCGAGCATGAATTTCAGCAGGTCACAAGTCGCTTCGGTTGCGAAGATTGTGCCCGTGAAACCCTGTTTGACCAGTTTCGGCAGCAGCCCCGAGTGGTCGATGTGGGCGTGAGTGAGAATCAGAAAGTCGATCGATTGGGGATCAAACGGAAACGGTTGGTAATTCAATTCCTGGGTCGTCTTGCTTCCTTGAAAGAGTCCACAATCGATCAAGAAGCGGAATTTCCCGGTGTCCAACAACGAACACGAGCCGGTCACGGTACCGGCGGCCCCACAAAAAGTCAGTTTCGTCATCGATCGTTGTCACTCGAGTGGTAGAAAGAGAGCAGAGGCGACGCCGCATCAACATATCGCGCCGCTGCTGCCCAACATACCACCAGACGCAATCCCGATGTCTGTCCAGGCTACAGCAGTTGGTCCAGTTCTTCGGTCAACGTTTTGAATCGCTGCAACGTGGTTTTGACCGGTTCCGGGCTGGCCATATCGACGCCTGCGTCACGCAGCAAATCCAATGGGTCTTTGCTGCAACCGCCGGACAGGAATTTCAGATAGTCATCCAGTTCCGCTTGACCGCCTTCGAGCACACGTCGCGACAGCGCGACCGCGGCGCTCAACCCGGTGGCGTACTTGTAGACATAGAACGCGCGGTAGAAGTGGGGGATACGAAAACACTCCAATTCCAATTCTTCATCGACGACAAAATCGGGTCCGAAGTATGCGTCTAGCAATTCCCGATAAGCGCCGCGTAGTGAAGCCACCGTCAGCGGTTGGCCGGATTCAGCCATTTCATGGGTCTTCTTTTCGAATTCGGCAAACATCGTTTGCCGGACCACTGTGGCGCGAATGCTGTCGAGTTCGTTGTTGATTAAATAGGCTCGCTCGGCATCGTCACTGGCGTTTTTTAGCAAGTGTTCGGTCAGCAATTGCTCGTTGAACGTGCTGGCGACTTCGGCGACAAAAATCGTGTAGTCGTAATATTGATAGGGTTGATTTTTGGCGCTGTACCAGCTGTGCATCGAATGCCCGGCTTCGTGGGTCAGTGTGAACACATCGTTGAGCACATCGGTTTTAAAGTTCATCAAGATGTAGGGATCACCGTCGAACGATCCACAGCTGAACGCGCCACTTTGTTTCCCGCGGTTGGGGTAGCGATCCGCCCAACGATTGCGCAGACCGTCGGTCAGCGTCTGGGTGTACTCGCTGCCGAGTGGGGCGAGTGATTCGATCACGACCTGACAAGCCTCGTCCCAAGTGTGTTCCTTTTTCATATCGCTTAGGATCGGAACGTAGGTGTCGTAATGATGGATGTCCGGCAAATTCATTTTGCGGCGGCGAACATCCAGATACTGATGGACCGTGGGGAGCGAATCGCGGACCGCAGTGATCAGGTTTTCATAGACATCGACTGGCACGTTGTCGGGGAACAGAGCGGATTCGAGCGAGCTTTCGTGATTTCGTGCGCGTGCGTAATAGACATCGCGATGAACGCTGCCACCGAGTGTCGCGGCGAGTGTGTTTTCGTGTTCGCCAAAAGCTTTGTAGTATTGTTTAAATGCGGCTTGTCGGATGCTGCGATCGGGACTGTTCAAAAATTGGATGAACGTCGCATGTGACAATTCCTTCTCATTGCCGTCTTTGTCGGTCAGCGACCCGAACCGCAAATCCACGTCGTTCAATTGGCGGAACGCATTGCCGGCGGCAGAGGACATCTCGCCCTGCATCGCCAACAAACGCTCTTCGCGATCACTCAGGGTGTGCGGGCGTTGTCGCAGCACGCGGTCGAGTTGCAATCGGAACGGTTCCAGCAGCGGATCGGCTGCCAATTGGTCCATCCGTTCGGGATCGATCGCCAACAATTCAGGCTGCACGAAACTGGCGGCTTGATTGGCGCGGACGGCCAGATTTTGGAACCGAGCCTTCATCGCCTGGTAGTCGCTGTCGCCTTGATCTTCGGTCGTTTTGAGGAACGAATAAATCGCCACCCGTTCGGCTTTGCGAGAAAAATCGGACTCAAACTGCAGCGCTTCCAGCAACGTTTCGGCAGATTCACCTAGCCGGCCACGAAAGCTTTCGTAGGTGTCGATTTGGGACTCCAGTTCGGCGTAGGCTGTTTCCCATTCGGCGTCACTAGGGAACAAGCTGGCCAAATTCCAGCAGTCTGCTTGGGGAACATCCTTGCGATCGGGAAGCGACTGAGTCGGAACCGGAGACTTTGTGGTGGACATGAATGTGGCGATGGCTAACGTGAAAGGAGAGTGTACTGGCAGACTATTGGAACGTTTCGTCGGCACCGGGAAAGCTACCGTCATCGACAGCTTTTTGAAAGGACTCGGCGGCCGACCGAATCGTTTCCCCGACCGAGGCAAACGTGCGAACAAACTTGGGGGTGTAGCCGGACGTCAAACCGATTAAATCGTGTGTGACCAAGACCTGGCCGGTCGTCACGCGTCCGGCGCCGATCCCGATGGTGGGAACAGTGACAGCATCATCAATGGCCTGGGCGACAGATTCGGGGACACATTCGATCAGCACAGCAAACGCACCGGACTGTTCGGCCGCAACCGCATCGGCCACCAACGCCGCTTCGTCGCGCTGGACCCGATAGCCGCCGTCGACAAACACGTTTTGAGGTCGCAGTCCGACATGCGCCATCACGGGGATCCCGGCCGTCACCAAGGCGGCGATACGAGAAGCTTGTTCGGCGCCGCCTTCGAGTTTAACGGCATGGCAGCGGGTTTCTTTAAGCACCCGAGCACCGCAGCGAATGCTGTGTTCGATTCCCAGTTGCCCGTCGGGAAAGGGTAGATCGACCACGACCAACGATCGATTGGCTGCCCGGCCCACCATTTCGGCGTGGTACAGCATTTGGTCCATCGTGACCGGCAATGTGGTTTCGTGGCCACCCACGACCATGGCCAGTGAATCACCCACCAGCAACACATCTATCCCGGCTTCGTCCAGCAATTTTGCCGTCGGGAAATCGTAGGCCGTCAGCATCGTTATTTTTCCGCCACTGTCACGTCGCTTTTGCAGCGTACGCGTGGTGATTCGGGCGGGGGAATTGGGGTCAGCCATTTCGATTCCTGGCGGTTCCGATTGCTGTGTGGGGGGAGAATCGCAAACCGGAAGCCTAACAGACCCAGAAAAATTGGAACACCGATCACCCGTGGCGTGATGTTGCTGGGGCGCGCGATTCATCTGTTGGTGTGGAGGATTTAGGGGTGGGGGGAGAGTCTGAACCGTGGCCGGTCCAGCTACGGGGATTGGGATTGGGTGTGTGTGCGATGCTCACAGCACGGTGAGAGAATTGACGTTAAACTGTGCGACGGCATGAATGTGCTGCGTTGGATTCAATACTGAAATTGAGTGGATTGATCATGAACCGTTTTCAAAGGCCTGTTTTCGTTTCGCTGGGGCTGATTTGTCTGGGGGTTCTGTTGACCGCCGGCGAGGTGGCTGGGGATCCACCAGGATTTGGCGCAGCGGCCGGTGGGCAAACGGCGGTGCCGTCCAACGAGGTCACCAATTTCACCGGCAAACTCAAGGGGTTTCAGCGTGGCCTGGTGATCGTTGAAAAAGACGACGGCACCGAAGCGATGGTGATGCCACCCGACCAAATCTCTTCGTTTCAATTCGTTGCCAAAGCTTCACCGGCATTTTTACAGCGTGGCATGCTGGTTCGTCTGACGGGCAATTTTGGGCCCGGTGGCGTGCCCTTGGAACCGATCGCCAAGATCACGTTGTTCCAGCAGGTGGATCTGCGATCGATCAAAGGTCGGGCCAAGGATCAATTCACTCCGGGAATCCACGGAGATCCTAAGCCGGGCAATCCCAACCAGCCGATGACGGGCAAGTTGACCATCGTCGGAAGTCTGATCGGCGTGACACCCAATGGTATCCTGGCATTGCAAGCCGGAAGAATGCCCATTCAAGTCCCGGTCAACGCGGATACCGAATTGGAAGTCCGCTACAACAATTTGTCGCTGGCAAAGGAAGGCGACAAAGTCACGGTGGCTGGTTTTTATCAAGCACCCAATGAAAACCAGGTCAAAGCCGAGCGGATCACGGTCACCACCGATCGTGTCTACGGCGAAGTTCAACCGGGCGAACAGAAAAACAGCCGACGCAAGCGTGGCGAGAAAAAGACGGAACCGGTCGACGAAGCCAAACCGGACAACACAGCCGGCAGCGGCAAACCAGGCGCCGATCCAGACCAAGCGGCGGAGGCCGACGACGAAGCGGGTTTATGAAAACACTGATTCATGGAGGGCGTGTGATCGATCCGGCCAGCGGTGTTGATCGGACGGAAGACGTTTGGATCGCGGGCGATTCGATCATCGACGGCAATGCATTGCACCGCGATCAAGCCGACGTGTTGATTGATGCCACATCGTCAGTCGTGATGGCCGGTGGGATCGATATTCACACACACATCGGCGGTGGCAAATTGGCAATCGCGCGGATGTTGATGGCCGACACCATCGACGACTCCGCTCGAGCCACCGCGACACTGGCGGCTGAGTCGCCATTTTTGCCTTCGGCCGCCGTTGCCGCGCAGCGGTATTTGGAAATGGGATACACCGTCGCGTTTGAACCCGCGGTGATTCCCTGCAACGCCCGCGCCGCCCATGCCGAAATGGCTGACATGCCTGGACTGGCTACCGGCGGATTTTGTTTGCTGGGCAATGACGAGCTATTGCTGCAATTGATCGCTCGTCAAAGCCCGCAGCGGTTGATCAATGATTATGTCGCCTGGATGGTCCGAGCCACCCAGTGCATTGCGGTCAAAGTCGTTAACCCGGGTGGTATTTCGGCCTTCAAGTTCGCCGATCGACCGCTGGATGTGGACACGCCGCACCCGAAATATGGTGTGACACCGGCAGACATCATTCGTGTACTGGCACGGGCCGTACAAGAGATCGGTTTGGTGCATCCGCTGCACATCCACTGCAGCAATCTGGGCGTGCCCGGCAACATTCGATCGACGATCGCGACCATCGAGGCTGCCGCCGGGTACCCGATTCATCTGACTCATGCCCAGTTTCATTGTTACGGCGACAACAGTCGGCATGGCATGTCTTCGGCCGCCAGCGAATTGGTTGCGGCACTTGTCAAACACCCCAATGTGACGATCGATGTTGGGCAAGTGATGTTCGGGCAAACGGTCACGATCAGTGCCGATTCGGCGCATCAGTTTGCCAATCGAAAACACGCCTCACCGCGAAAAACAGCGATCGTCGACATCGAGTGCGAAGCCGGTTGTGGCGTCGTACCGTTTCGTTATCGTCGTCGCCAGTTTGTGCATGCGTTGCAGTGGGCGATTGGATTGGAATTGTTTTTGATGATTGACGACCCCAGTCGCGTTTTTCTGACCACCGATCATCCCAATGGTGCACCGTTCACCGCCTATCCGCATCTGCTGCGTCTATTGGGTGATCGCTCGTTTCGTGAAACCGCCCTGGCGGAGATCCATCCGGATGCCGTCGCCGCCAGTTCACTGGGTGGGATCGATCGCGAGTACACGCTTGCCGAAATTGCGACGATGACGCGCAGCGCGCCGGCGGCCATCATGGGTCTGGGAAATCGCGGCAGGTTGGACCCGGGGGCGCTGGCCGATGTGGTCGTGTATGGCGATGTTGCTGCCTGCGCCGGGATGAACTTGGAGCAAATGTTTCGTTCCCCCAGCCATGTTTTCGCCCGCGGTCAACATTTGATTCGCAATGGCACACGTCAGAGTGCGCCGATCGATCTGTCGAACGCCGATCCGTTGCCGCACCAAACTTTGACCGCCGATGTGTCATTCGATCCCGACTCGGTCGGCGAATTTCGCGAATGGTACAAGCAGCGATCGAGTTTTGATTTTCATCGGCTTTGGATCAGTGATGACGAAATGGAATCAGTTTTGCGTAGTCGACCTGACCGTCAGCCGATTGGGCACAGTGGTTTGAAATCAATCGTTGGCCAGGGGGAAACCAATGAGTGACTTGAACCCGTCGGCTGGCCCGTCACCAGGCGAGACATTGCTGATCAACGGTGTCCGTATTGAACCAACCTTTGCTGAAGCGTTCGACATGAAAGCGACGCGAATCATCATCACTGCGAACGACGAAATCTGGGCCGAGCATGCCGCGTCGGCGATGAGTGGTTTTGGGACCAGTGTGATCGATTGCAAATTGGAGATTGACGTTGAAACACCGCTGTGGCCCAAACAGACGCCCGATGGACGTCCGGGAATCGCATTGTTAGCGTTTGCGATGTCGGGCGATGAATTGGAAAAACAAATCGTTCGTCGTGCCGGTCAGTGCGTGTTGACCTGTCCCACAACGGCCTTGTTTGCCGGGCTGGAAGGCC
The DNA here is from genome assembly GCF_024129865.1 of Stieleria tagensis. Classification (GTDB taxonomy): domain Bacteria; phylum Planctomycetota; class Planctomycetia; order Pirellulales; family Pirellulaceae; genus Stieleria; species Stieleria tagensis. Next base: position 86,832 of record NZ_JAMYFE010000014.1, read on the forward strand.
CTCAGTACGCCGATGAAAAACGAATCGGACTGGGGAAATCACTGCGCTACTTTGGTGATGGGCACCAGATCAGCAAGGTGATTGACGGCAAACGGTTTTGGCGGATTCCGGTGATGGATGGTGAATTCATTTGTCAGCATGACGCACCACGAGTGTCAGGGATCGGTGGCGGAAACTTTTTGTTGATCGCCAAGGATATCGATGCTGCCAGCCGTGCTGCCCGTGCCGCGATGGCTGCGATCGAGCCGATTCCCGGTGTGATCGCTCCGTTTCCCGGTGGCGTCACACGCAGCGGTTCCAAGATCGGGTCGAAGTATCCGTCGTTGGTGGCATCGACCAACGACGCCTATTGCCCGACGTTGCGGGGCGTGACGGAATCGAAGTTGCGTGACGGCGAGAATGCGGTGTTGGAAATTGTCTTGGACGGTTTGACTGAGCAATCGATTTGTGCGGCCATGCGAGCCGGGATTCAGTCGGCCTGTGATTGTTGCGGAGAACACGGATTGATCGCTGTCAGCGCCGGCAACTATGGCGGCAAACTCGGCCGTCATCATTTTCATTTGCACGAGATTCTGGCATGACCGCTTGGCATTTTGTTCGTCGCAGCGGCCCCCAGCGATCGATTGATGCAACTGCGATTCGTCGACGTGACTTGGCAAAGATGACGTTGGGGGAAATCGAATCGCTACCAATGGTCGCAGACGGAAACGCCGTTGCGCTAGGGGAACTGTTTTCTGTCGTGGCGGATCTAGATGCTTCCGATCAGGTTGTGATCGAAGGCGATTTGAAAAATGTGCATGGAATCGCAGCGGGCCATGACCAAGGTGAATTCTTGGTGCGAGGAAGTGCCGGCAACGGTTTGGGGTCTGGCATGACCGGCGGCAGTGTGTTGGTCGAGGGAGACGTCGGCAATTTTTTGGCGGAACCGATCGGAGCCCACAAGATCGGCATGTCCGGCGGCAGCATTTCGGTGACCGGCAACGCGGGTGATTACGCCGGTCATCGGATGCGCCGGGGCACCATTGTGATCGGCGGATCTGTCGGCGCAATGCTGGCTGCGTCGATGGTGGCCGGAACGATTTTTGTCGCGGGGCCGGTCGGCGAGAACGTGGGTGTGGGGATGAAGCGGGGGAGTTTACTGTTGGCAAATGCAGACGAGTTTGTTGCTCAGGCCGACGCCGATTCGCTCGGAGCGTGTAGACGGTTTTCGACACCGCAGCGATTTGAGCCGTCGTTCTTGGCACTCTACCAGGACCCACGGGTACTGAACGTGATCGGGCAGATGCAGCGATTGCCACTGTTTCGAACACGAGCCGACCGCAGCGTCGGTGGCCAGGCCGAAATTCTATTCACCGTGTCAGCCGCGACCGCGTGCGGAATCGGCTACGAGGAATCCACCGCAACGCCGTAGCTGGGCCGGCCACGGTTCAGAACCTCTGCATCCCAGGCATCGGAACCCTTGCGGGTCCGCTACGAGGAATCCACCGCTACGCCGTAGCTGGGCCGGCCACGGTTCAGAACCTCTGCATCCCGAGCATCGGAACCCTGGCGGGATCCGCTACGAGGAATCCACCGTAACGCCGTAGCTGGGCCGGCCACGGTTCAGAACCTCTGAATCCCGGGCATCGGAACCCTGGCGGGATCCGCTACGGGAAGTCCACCGCAACGCCGTAGCTGGGCCGGCCACGGTTCAGAACCTCTGTATCCCGGGCATCGGAACCCTGGCGGGATCCGCTACGAGGAATCCACTGCAACGCCGTAGCTGGGCCGGCCACGGTTCAGAACCTCTGTATCCCGGGCATCGGAACCCTGGCGGGATCCGCTACGAGGACGCCACCGCAACGCCGTAGCTGGGCTGGCCACAGTTCAGAACCTCTGCATCCCGAGCATCGGAACCCTGGCGGGATCCGCTACGAGGAATCCACCGCAACGCCGTAGCTGGGCCGGCCACGGTTCAGAACCTCAGCATCCCAGGCATCGGAACCCTGGCGGGATCCGCTACGAGGAATCCACCGCAACGCCGTAGCTGGGCCGGCCACGGTTCAGAACCTCTGCATCCCAGGCATCGGAACCCTGGCGGGATCCGCTACGAGGACGCCACCGCAACGCCGTAGCTGGGCCGGCCACGGTTCAGAACCTCTGCATCCCGAGCATCGGAACCCTGGCGGGATCCGCTACGAGGACGCCACCGCAACGCCGTAGCTGGGCCGGCCACGGTTCAGAACCTCTGCATCCCGGGCATCGGAACCCTGGCGGGATCCGCTACGAGGAATCCACCGCAGCGTCGTAGCTGGGTCGGCCACGGTTCAGAACCTCTGCATCCCAGGCATCGGAACCCCGGCGGGATCCGCTACGAGGACGCCACCGCAACGCCGTAGCTGGGCCGGCCACGGTTCAGAACCTCTGCATCCCGGGCATCGGAACCCTGGCGGGATCCGCTACGAGGAATCCACCGCAACGTCGTAGCTGGGCCGGCCACGGTTCAGAACCTCTGCATCCCGGGCCTCGGAACCCTGGCGGGATCCGCTACGAGGAATCCACCGCAACGCCGTGGCTGGGCCGGCCACGGTTCAGAACCTCAGCATCCCAGGCATCGGAACCCTTGCGGGTCCGCTACGAGGAATCCACCGCAACGCCGTAACTGGGCCGGCCACGGTTCAGAACCTCTGCGTCCCAGGCATCGGAACCCTGGCGGGATCCGCTACGAGGACGCCACCCCAACGCCGAACAATAGAACCCTGACGGGCGCAATCAGAAGTGGATCTTAAGCGCCGATCGTGTTGCCAGCGGATCGGAAGTGGTCGTCGTTGCCTCGGCTGGATTCAACCATCACAAATCGCTCTCGCCAAAGCAGTTTTTGCAACAGTCCGGGGCGGCGTAAATTGGGGTCATCCGCGCTGATCAAATGGCATTTTCCGCGAGCGGTCACCAGGCGTAGGTGGCCATCCTCCAAGACTTTATCGACCACCCAGAATTTGTCGACGACATAGCGGTACGTTTCGCCTTTGCTGGACGCAACGACTTGGCTAGCGCGGCGGCCTGGATTGGCACCCTGCTTGCTTTTTCGGTAGACGGCCCAGTCGCCCTCTTTCCATTCTGCTCGCATGACGGAACGCTCCGATACAGCTAAATCACTCACGCGTGGCGGTCGGTGGAGGCCAGCGGAGCGACGGTGATTTGTGATGGGGATGGTTTGCCTTACCCTAGGTGGTCTAAATGTTTTTCAACAGTTGAAAACGTGTTTGCGACAAAGTTTCCCGCGGAGTTTCATGAATTCTTTGCAAAGCGATTTGTAACGCATCGGGATACCGTCAAACGCAACTTCAAGAGTTCGGGGCTGCGGTGGGGCCTGAATTGCCCACGCCAGGCTTGCGTAGGTTTACAATGGCGTTTTAAGATCCCCCTAACACGAGTGGATCGGAAGGATGGGTGACTTCACCGATCCCGCCCGATCGGTGAAATCGATCACGCCCTAGGAAGGAACGCATCATGCTGCTCGCCCCGTCGTCTTTATCTGCAGTCGCGCTTGCGGTTAGTTTGCCGATTGCCAATACGGCATTTAACGCGGCAATGATCGTGATTGGCGGCGTGGTTTTCTTGGTCTTTGCGATCGTAATGGGATTCTTTGCCCTGAAGTACGGGAAACTTTGGATTCAAGCCTACATGTCGGTGGCAGATGTCAGCGCGCCGAGTCTGATTCGAATGCACTTCACGAAGGTGAATCCGAATGTGATCGTGCAGGCCAAAGTGATGTCGGCGCAGGCCGGATTGGATATCGGTCGCAAGGCCGGGATTAGCACGCGGCGTTTGGAGGCCCACTATTTGGCCGGCGGTAACGTGATGAACATCATTCACGCGATCATTGCCGCGGCCCGAGCGGAAATTCCGTTGGACTTTGACCAAGCGGCCGCGATCGACTTGGCCGGGCGCGACGTTTTGGACGCGGTTCAAACCAGTGTTTATCCCAAAGTCATCGATTGCCCCGATCCCACCCGCAGCGGCAAAACAACGCTCAGTGCGATCACCAAGAACGGCATCGAGCTGCGGGTGCGTGCTCGCGTCACGGTGCGGACCAATTTGGAACAACTGATCGGCGGAGCGACCGAGGACACGGTGATTGCTCGGGTTGGTGAAGCGATCATCAGTTCGATTGGATCAGCGGAGACGCACTTCAAGGTGTTGGAAAACCCCGACATGATCACTCGGGTTGTCCTTGACCGTGGACTCGATGCGCAAACCGCGTTCGAAATCGTCTCGATTGATATCGCCGATATTGATGTCGGTGAAAATATCGGCGCCCGATTGCAGAGCGATCAAGCCGAAGCGGACACGCGAGTGGCTCAAGCCCAAGCCGAAAGTCGTCGTGCCGAGGCGGTGGCTCAGGAACAGCAGATGCGGGCCAAGGTTGCCAGCAACAAATCCCACCTGGTGCTGGCCGAGGCGGAAGTGCCACGAGCGATGGCAGAAGCGTTTCGAGCCGGCCGGATCAGTGCGCCGGGTAGCATCGGGTCTGAGTGAGATTGATTGGCGATTCCGCGTTGAATATCCACCCCACCACCTCCTATCGCGTCAAATTTCCCGCTGGTTCACCAACCGCGGCCGATTCGTCAGCCGATTTCGACGGCATCGAACTGACGGGGATCGTCGATCGACCGGCCGATGTGTCGCCGCAACACAATCTGCCAGTCGCGGTGTTCTCGCATTGTTTTACCTGCAACAAAGATCTGAAGGCGACCGTTCGCATCAGTCGCGCGCTGGCGAAATCCGGCATCGCGGTGCTGCGGTTCGACATGACCGGGCTGGGCGGTAGCGGGGGGGATTTTTCGCAGACCAATTTCACAACCAATTTGGCGGATTTGGCCGCAGCGATTCGCTATGCTGATTCGCAAATCGGTCCCGTGAGCACCTTGATCGGTCACAGTTTCGGTGGGATTGCATCGCTCGTCACCGCGGCAAAGGCCCAGGACGACAGCGACGAATTGCCGTTGTCGCAATTGGGCTTTGTCGCGACGTTGGCAGCGCCCAGTGATACCGGACACCTGGCGACACTGCTGACACAGATGAATCCCGCGATCGAATCGGCAGGCATCGCAACGGTCACGATCGGCGGGATCGATTGGCAGATCCGAAAGCAGATGTTGGATGATTTTCGTCGACACGATGTGGCGAAATGGTTGCCAAAAATCAAATGCCCGGTGCTGCTGATGCATTCACCCGTCGATGAAACCGTGGGTTTTGACCATGCGATTCGATTGATGTCGTTGATCCAGACCCAGCGTGACGACGCGACAGCGCCGAACACACCGGTCAGTTTGCTGACGCTTGCCGGCGCGGACCATTTGCTGATCCGCGATCCACGCGATCTGATTTTTGTGTCCGAGCAACTGGCCAGTTGGATTCACCGCAGATTCTAACGTGGGCTTGGTTTGGCGGGGGCGTCACCATGGTCATGATCATGGCTGTCACCGTGCTTATGACTGTGATCATGGTCCAGGTAGTGTTGCCGCAACAAGTCTTTGCCGTAATCGTTGCCGTTGGGGGTGCGAAGCACGGCATGGATGTGGTCGCGCGTCGGTTCGCTGGTACGAAACGGAGCGACACGTCGTTGGTGATCGAATTCGATTAACACGACCGGACTGTGAACACGGTAGTAATACACACTGTCGGGTTCCGTTTGGCCGACCCAAGCGAAATAGGTGCGGTCGAGATGCTGCTTGACCTCCGCCATCTTCACTTTGGCATGTCCGGGATCTTGATTGCCGACAAACAGCTCGATCACACTGAGTAATTGTTCCCGCTGGCTCTCGTTTAGTTTCGATGCCGGAATTCCTGCGTAGTCCAGATCCAAGTTGTCTTGGTAGGCCTGTGCCAAGGCATTGTTTCCAGGCTTGTCGGTTGACAAGATGGCTTGGGATTGTTGTTCGGGATCCAACGAACGAATCAACTTGTAGCCGGCGTTTTGCTCGTCTTGCAGAATGATGGTGCCTTTGAATTTACCGCTGGTCGCGTGTACCGGTTCGCTGCCAACAAACAACGGCGACATCACGACTTGATCGCCCAAGACGAAATAGTTGACGACCAAGTGGTGGCCATCAATTTGCCATCCCCAGGGCTGGTCACTCGACGGTTCCCCCATGATGGTGATCCAGTACAACCACTCGCCATATTCGGTGTAGTTGTTCGCCAGTTCAGCAAGTGTTCCGTTGAGCTTCATGATGTCTTTTGACAGTTTCAGGCCTTTGGCGCTCAAACTGGCCCCCATCAAATCAAACGCGAGTTTGCGTTGGGCTTCCGACATTTCGTCGAAACCGACACCCTGGCGTTTCGGCGAGTGGCGGTTGTCCCATTTGCGCCATTCCGAGTCATCGACCGGGAAACGGGTTCGCTGTCGTTGCCGGTCACTTAGGCTGGCGAGAAATGCGGTCGCAGCATCAACCACTGGTTGGGTACTCACCCCGGTCGATTGAATTTTAAACAAGCCCGGTTCGATTTTGCCATCGGCAGCGACACCGCGAAAGGGTTCTGCGAGTGCGGGGTTGGCGCCGCCGGCGCGCCCCCTGCCGCCCGGCGGTTGAGATAGAGCTGTGCTGGCGACTGCGCAGAGGGCGACGAAACAACCCGTTGACCCTATCCATTGAATTCGAAACATTTGTCGACCTGTGTGAGAGAGTGGGAGTAATGGGAAGAGGAAAAGAATGCGATCGGTGACGCTGGCATCGCTTTATCTCTTAGCCCGAGTGTGGAGAATCAAGCTGCACCGTTGTGCCGGACTCTTGAAGTTGCAATTTTATGGTAACCCGAAGCGTGAGCGAGGGATTCCGGGTGTTAACGGGATCCCTCGCTCCCGCTTCGGGTTGCCAAAAACCAATGCCCCACGCAAAAGCGCAACTTCAAAATGTCATCTTCGATTTGCGGGTGGATCATCACTGTTCACTGGAATCATAATGGGCGTTGATGGTTTCGATCCGTTGGGATGCGAGTTGGACGACGTCGGGCAACTCGATGATCCGACTGATGTTTAACAGATCGGGGGCATCGCGGTTTCGCCTGGGAAGCCCATTGAGTGTCAGTTCGTCGATCCCATCGGAAAACAGTGCGGCGTACAACGCCCAGACCGCGGCATCTTGATCCCCACTGACTTTTAAGGATTGCCATTGCAGTTGAGGAACGTCGCGGAGCGCCTGGAGGGATCGATGGACATCATAGATTTGCATCCCGGCTAACGTTTGTCCCAGCAGCATGAACCGTCGCCGGATATGCGTTCGTTCTCGATCGTTGTCGGTCCAGTGGGTCGGTCCGATGCCGCGCGGTGCGACAAAGGCCACGTTCTTGTGCGCTGATGAGGACTGCCATTGGGCGAGAAGTTTTTCGTCCGGTTGGATCGCCGGCAATTGATCGGGAAAACTCGCCGCCAGCATCGGCGACCATTTGTCCCAGCCGGCGTCATCGAGAACCACGATTTCCAATGGCCCGTTGTTGTCGCCCGCGTGTTGGAACAGGTAGATCGGTAAACGGTAGGGCGTCTGGCTGGTGAACTCGATCAGGCTGGCGTTGACCGAACCAGAATTGGATTTAATGACTTTTACGTCCAACGGTTCGGCGGGATCTGGCCAACCACCAAAGCAACGTTGTGAGATTTGTTGGCGCAAGGCTTGAGACGATTCTTTCGTGTCGCCAGTGAAATCGCCGATCGATGCCGTTTCGCCAAAACTTTCCTGGATCGTGGTGACCCGCTGGTCTGCTGGCAGTTCGTCAAATACTTTGAGTTGCTGTTTTTCAAACAACGGCTTTGCAGCCATCTCGACTAGTTCATCATCCTTCTTCAGAAAGCGATTGAACCAGCGAAAGGCTCCGATGCGTAGTTCTTGCGTGTCCTGATGGGGGCCTTCGGTGATGTGCAAGCCTAACTTTCCGCTGGCGTCGTACAGCGAATAAATCTGTTTCGTTTTGGTGTACACATCAACGACGCCGTCGAGTGGGAAAATACGGTCTTTGTCGCTATTGGCGATCAACAGTGGGCGCGGCGCGACCAAGGCGGCGACCATTGGAAAATCCCAGCGATAGGTGTTGACCATGTACATGCAGTCGCAATGGCCCTCCACGCACCCGTCGACGACATGATTTTTCAGACTGGTGATTCCTGCGACCGGCACCGCCGCTTTGATCCGCTGGTCGATCGCAGCAATCCACCATGAGTAAGCACCGCCGCCGCTGCGCCCGGTCACACCGATTCGATCGCCATCGACTTCATCACGCGATTGAAGATAGTCTAGTGAGCGGATGCAGTTGTATGCCTCCACGCCGGCCGATGAATAACCGCGATTGTTCCACCACCACATGCCTTCGCGATAGGTGCCATGGTGAATGCCCTCGATTTCGCCTAACTGGACGGTATCGATCGTTAAACAAACGTATCCATTTCTGGCAAACCAAGCACCATGATGTTGGTAGTGCGTCTTGTTCCCCAGGCTGACTCCATCGGCCATTTCCTTGCCGTGACCGCAGACATACAAGATTGCCGGCAGTGGTCCCTGTTGATCGCGCGGTCGATAAAAGTTAGCGGTCACATACAACCCAGGCATCGATTGGAAATGCAGTCGTTCGACGATCACGCCCTGTTCTTCCAGTGATCCTGTCACGGTTGCTGCAAGGTCTGTCTTGGGTGGCATCGGATCCAGGCAAAGCATTTCCAACAGTTGCCGTCGGTACTCGTTCCGCCGCTGCGTCCAGTCGTCCAGGGTTTTGATGCCGGCAAACGTTTGCTCGGTCAGTTTGCTCGTTTCGGCGCGGAAGTAGTCGGCGAGCAGTGAGTCGCCGTGATCTGACGGCGATGCCGTGCTGGCCGGCGCGGTTGATTGAGCGCTGACGTTGGAGAACATCAACAGGCAGCTGAGGGTCAGCAGTGATCCGATTCGCATGGGAGGATTTGGTGGGGATTTTGGGGGAGGGATTGGGATCGTGTCGGAGCGAAGGCTTTCGCTGGTTTACAATCATGCCGTCAACGTTTAGCGATTGTTAGTTTAACCTTACCAAGAGTGTACCGATGCGAACTGTCGTGTTTCTGTGTCTAGTCGGATGGGCAGTGACGGGAGTTGCTGAAACGTGGGTCTATTTTGGCACTTACACGCGAGGTCAATCAGGCAGCGAAGGGGTTTATGTTTCGACATTGGATGAAGTGACCGGCGCGATCTCCCCGCCGGTGTTGGCGGCGAAAGTCAACAATCCATCATTTGTTGCGATTCATCCGAACGGAAAAACATTGTATGCGGCTTGCGAAGCCGATGCAGAAAACGGCGGAGTGGCTGCGTTTTCGATCAACGACGATGGTCGGTTGACCAAGTTAAATCAGCGTTCCACAGGTGGCGGGGGCGCCTGTCATGTTGCTGTCGATCCGACCGGTCAATGCGTCGGAGTCGCCAACTACGGTGGCGGCAGTTGTGCGTCGTTTTCAATCCGCAGCGATGGGTCGCTGGGTGAAATCGCATCGTTTCATCAGCATGCCGGACGCGGCGCCGACCCCAAACGTCAATCGGCGCCGCACGCACACTCGATCAATTTTAACAGCACGGGTACGCAAGCTTTCGTCGCCGATTTGGGGACCGACAAAATCATGCTGTACGACGTCGATCTTGGATCAGGAAAGTTGACACCGTCCCAGCAGCCGTCGCTGGCGATGCCCGCCGGCGGTGGGCCCCGGCATTTTTGCTTTGTGCCAGCGGCTGATTCGACTTTCAATGCTGCCGTTTCAAATTTAGAAATGACTTCGCAAGTTGCTCTCTTGAGCTATGACGCTGATGCACGTCGATTGACGCTGGGGAACGTTGTGTCGACGCTTCCCGCCGATGTCGATGGGGTTTCCATCAACAACAGCACCGCGGAGTGTCTCGTGCATCCCAACGGAGCGACGGTTTACGTTTCCAATCGGGGGCACAACAGCATTGCGATGTTTCACTATGATTCGACAGCGGAGCAGTTGACGCCGATCGGGCATCAGTCGACACAGGGCGAAATACCACGCGGATTTGGGATCGATCCGTCGGGGCGGTTCTTGGTTGTGGCCAATCAGAAATCAGGCAACATCATTTCGTTGAAAGTGGATCCGGAAACCGGCACGCTCACCCCGGCTGGCAGTGAAGTCAAACTCGATTCGCCAGTCAACGTCCGCTTTCTGGTCCGCTAAACCGGAGCATTCATTTTGAAGCCAGCGATTATCACAACCCGACGCGTTAGTTTTGAAGCCAGCGCTTTCGTGATTCACTCGCCCGCCCCGCGGGAGAGTGAAGAGATCGAAGCGGCACTTTGCCGGTCCATTTGAGTTGAAAAGGCTAATTGGTGCTGGCTTCACAAAACGCGTGAGCGAGGGATTTAGTGTGTTGACGGGATCCCTCGCTGACGCGTCGGGCTACCAAAAACTCATGCCTCATGCAAAAGCACAACCAATCAAATGGTTCACCAGCCGTCGAGCACTCGCTGGCGGTTCCATGGCCCAGCCGAATTTCTTTGCCCACTCGCTAGGCAGTGGTGCATTGGTGTTCGGCAAATGAATCGCAGGCTGGCTGTCAGTTGCCGACGTGGGTAGTAAAAACGCAATTTTTTTCGTTGTGTTTCTTGAGTGTTTTAGGTGCGTGGGTTCAGATTTGTCGGCGGCTGTTGGTCATTTGGTATGGCCGTTGCTGTGCAACCTGGGTGATCGATACCGGTCGATTTTCCCCCCTCCTTCCCATTTGGAAACAGTAGCACGATGACGACGATGACCCAGCCGATGCCGACATTAGAGCAAGTCGTAACCAAGATCGAATCGGTCAAGGTAGCCAAAGGGCTGACCTGGGCGGACCTCGCTGAAAAGATCGGGCAAAACCCTGTCTGGGTGGCCGCCGCATTGACGGGGCAATGTTCAATGTCCGCAGAGGACTGCCAAGCGGTGAGTGACGATTTGGAGTTGACCGAAGCCGAATGCAAAGTGCTGCAAGGGTTTCCATTTCGTGGATCGCTGACACAAACGATTCCCAGCGATCCGTTTGTCTATCGCTTTTATGAAATCATGCAGGTGTACGGTGTGGCGATGAAAGAAGTCGCCCAAGAAGAATTTGGCGATGGCATCATGAGTGCAATCGATTTCTCGATTAACGTTGATCGTGAACCCGATCCCAAAGGGGACCGGGTCAAGATCACGTTCAATGGAAAGTTCTTGCCCTACAAGAAGTTTTGAATCATTGGCCAGGCGGTTGACTGGTTAATTGAACCAAGGCTTCGATGGCGCGTGGTTTTTGATCCTCACGTAGGATCAAGTACTGATCGCGTCCCATTTCGTCCGCTTGGAAATGAGTGAGACCCTCTTTGTCGATGCTCACTCGGCCAGGAGGGGACAGGTCAAAGTAATTTCGTTCGGGGTGGATTGCGTGCAGCACCGACGTCAAGTCCCACGTCGGACGATCGTGGGGTGGCGGGTTGTACAGCACATAGGCTTCGGCGATGGGATGATGTTTGACGTAGTCGAAGTCGGTTTCGATGCTGCGGTGTGGATAGGTCAAATTCAAACCGATCTCAAATCCGCTCCAGACGATCGGGACCGGCCAGTTGTCGGCCAAATACCGTGCGCTGTCTAAGTCTTTGACGACGTTGTATTCACGGTGGTTGTACAGATGGCCTTCTTTGTTGGGAATCTTAGTGAAGGCACCCGCCATCGCGGACAGCAAGCGGACTTTCTGTTTCACCAAATCGACGCCACTCAGTGGGCTATGTTGATCGGGTTGGGAACGTAGCAAATTCGCCAAGTTGGTGGAGAATCCGACTTGAGCAATCACCACGCTGTGATCGTTGGCGGCGGCGAGCGTTTTGCGTAGCAGGTCGACGGCATCTGGTGCGTCGGCGCCACTTTTTAAATCATGGGCGTAGCGAGGTTGCCCCTCGTCTTTGGCTTCGGCCAACACGTTGTACTTGCCGGTTTCGGGAGTGACTTGGCTGTGACAAACCCCGATCGGAATGTCACCGCGACCGTAGAAGGTGTTCAGCACGTCAGCGAATGCGGCAGCCAGCGGATTGTCTTTGGTGATCGTCACGGCTAGCAATTCGCACTCACCGCGAGTTTGCAGCGAGTGGATCACGCCGATGGCCATTGCGTCGTCACAATCATTTCCCAAGTCGGTATCAAAGATCAGTGGGATCGGACGCGATTGTGCCGAGGCCAATGGGATCAGCGCGGTCGCATTGGCCAGCAGGGTTAAAACGGAAGCGGCAATCAGGTAGACAGTGGGGCGTCGCATGGAGTTCAACGGGGGGAAGTCAGGACGGGGCGGGAGGGCCGATCGGAGGATCGAACACTTTCAGTAATTGTAGTTGCAAATGATAACTCGATGCAGCCGCTGGTGGGTGATCCAGCGAGTGTAGCCGCCCGCACCGGGCTGCACCCATGCGGCTCGAACGATTGACACTTGAGAATGATGGGATATGAACAAAAACAGCTATGCAATCATCGGGTCCGGCGCGCTGGGTGGACTGTACGGCGCTTTGTTGGCAGCGGCGGGGCACGACGTGCATTTTTTACTGCACTCGGATTTTGACCATGTTCGCACGCATGGTTTGAAAATCGAAAGCCATTGGGGCGATTTTGAGTTGCCCGACGTCAACGCCTACAAATCAGCCGATGCGATGCCAGCCTGTGACGTGACATTGTTGGGGCTGAAAACCGTCAACAATCATTTGTTGCCGGAATTGCTAAAACAGCCGACCAGTGGTGGCGGCGTCGTGCTGGTGTTGCAAAACGGCTTGGGGGTGGAACGTGACGTGGCCCAGTTGGTCGGTGAAGACAGGGTGCTGGGCGGTTGTTGTTTTCTGTGCAGCAACAAAGTCGGGCCGGGTCACATCCGCCATATCGATTACGGACGGATCGTGTTCGGCCCCCTGCGCAACACGGCGCAAACGTTGGCGATCTCCGATCAGATTCGACAAGAAATGGATGCGGCGGGAATTGAGGTGCAGTGCTCGGACGATTTAAACAAGGTTCGCTGGCGCAAATTGATGTGGAACATTCCGTTCAATGGGCTGTCGGTGGCATTGGACGCATCGACCGACAAGCTGGTTGCCAGTCAGGCCGCGGTGGAACTGGTGCGTGACATCATCAGCGAAGTTCACTCGGCGGCAGCAGCCTGTGGAGCGCAGATCGGTGCGGAGTGGATCGATAAGACGATCGACCATACCCGTCAAATGGTGCCCTACGACAGCAGCATGCGTCTGGACTATCTGGCCGGTCGACCGATGGAGTTGCAGGCGATCTTGAAGAACCCGATCGAGACGGCGCGTCGCGCCGGTGTGGCGATGCCCAAGACCGAAATGCTGTATCAACAGCTCTGTTTCTTGCAGCAGCAGCGACAGCCCCAGTGAGTCCGGCTGGATCCGACGCCAGGCACGGATGATTCATCAGCCGTTGAACGCTCACTCACGGTTCCTTGCGAGCCATTTTTAAACGTCCGGGGACTGGACGCGCTCGCGCGTGCCGGCTGATTCGGTCAGCATTGTCAGGAAGCGAAATGCTTCGGCAAGGGATGGTTTGGATGCGGCTGATGTGGTGGCATAAAAAAACGCACGGCCTTCCCCCCGAAAGGCCGTGCGTTTAACGATTTCCTCGCCAATGCCTGATGCGATTTTGTCCGCCGGGCTGCTGAATGTTCTCGCTGCGTCTTGCTACATCACCGGCTCCGGCAACACGCTTGGCAAACACTCGGTCAGTCCCTGCGGACGCGCAGGTCAGGTTGACGCGAGGAAACGTCGTTTCGACAGTTGGTCGAGTAGTTCTCCGAAGTTGAAATCGACGGCGTCGGTATCCGCTTCGAGAGCGATGTCGACAAAAGCGTCATTGAGTACCGTCGCGGTGGCTCCGGTACCAGCGGTGTCTTGCCCGTCACGGAATCCAGCGGGTTGCAGTTCGTCGACGCGGTAGGTCCCGGCGGCCAAGTCGTTGAACACGTAGTCGCCGTTGTCGTCGGTGGTCGCCGCCAGATTGACCGCGTTGCCCAGGCTATCGGTTCCGATCAGCACCAACGTCACACCTTCGATACCCTCTTCATCGGTATCACGAATTCCGTTGTCGTTGGCATCAATGTAGACCGATCCGCCAAAGCTGCTGCTGATCGTGTCGATCGTGGTCGCGGCGGTCGCAGTGTTATTGTTCTCGTTGGATTCGTCGGTGGTGGTCGAGACGCTGACCGAGTTGGTCAGGGTGCCGGTGGCTGTCGCGTTCACACTTGCGATGATGGTGAAAGTGAAGGACTCGTTCTCGGCCAAGTCGCCGCCGTCGACGGTCACCACACCGTTGTTGGCCGTGAGAGCTTGGTTGTTCGGTCCGGTACCGCTGACGAAGGTAACGCCGGTGGGCAAGGTGTCGACCGCTGTTGCATCGACCGCGGTGGAGACACCGCTGTTGGTGACCGTGATGGTGTAGGTCAGTTCGCCACCGGCTTGGATTTCCGTTTCATCCACGGATTTGGTGACTGTCAGGTCCGCCAGTGCCGATGCCGTGATGTCTGCGCTGGCCGAGTTATTGGTGGTGTCGGTTTCGCCGGCATCGGCGGTCACCGAGGCTGTGTTGGTCACGGTGCCATTGGTGTCCACGTCGACAGTGAAGATCAACGTGGCCGACAGGGTTTCGTCCGCATCCAAACTGATGGTCGGGAAGGTGACGGTGGTTCCGGACAGCGTCGCGGATTGTCCGTTAAGTGTCCCGCTGACAAAGGTCAGGCCGTCGGGAACGACATCGGTCAAAACCACTCCGGTCGCCGTGCTGGGGCCGTCGTTGGTTAGATCGATCGTGTAGGTGACATTGCTACCGGGATCCGGCGTGGTGTCGTTGGCCGTCTTGGTGAGGGTGACATCAAATTCAGACGTCAGGTCAGTTGCCGCGCTGTCACTGTTATTGGTCGTGTCGGAATCACCGCCGTTGACCGAAATCGAACCGGTGTTGGTGATGGTTCCCGTGGCGTCTTCGTTGACACTGGCGGTGACGGTGAAGGTTCGCGTCTGGCCCAAGGCAATGGGAGCAAACACGACGGTGACGGTTTGCATTCCGGTGTCAAAACCCGATGACGTTGCATCGGGAGCGTCGATCGTAACACCTGTCACACCGGCCGGCAGTGTGTCGGTGAAGGTGACTTCACCCGAATCACTCATGCTGTCGGTGTCATGCGAAATGGTGAACGTGTACGTCAACGTGTCTTCACCGGCCACGGCGGTCGTCAGGTCGACTTCTTTGGTCAACACCAAATCGGTGTCCGTGCCAATCGTCGAATCGACATCGTCGCTGTTGTTGGTCGTGTCGGTGTCGTTGTCGGTTGTTGTGACGTCGGCTTGGTTGTTAATCGTGCCGGTGGCCGATGCAGCGATGTCAACGGTGAACGTGAACGTGGTTGTCGCACCACTGGCGACGGTGCCGACGTCGAAGGTCAACAGTTGGCCATTTTCGGTGACCGTGACGCCGGAGGTCCCGGCATCCAAACTGTCGAACGTATAGAACGCGTCCAGCGTGTCGGTGACTTCCACGCCCCGAGCATCACCGGGGCCGCTATTGGTCACATCGATGGTGTAGACCAGTTGCCCACCGGCCAGGGCAACGTCGGAGGTGGTTTTTACCACGGAAACATCAACGTTGCGTGCAACCGGGGTTTCTTCGGTGGCGGTGTTGTTGGTCAGATCGGGATCGGTTTCCGGATCGACGACCACGGTGACGGTGTTCTGCAGCGTGTCGGTCGCATTGGCGGAAACGAGTACGATGACGTCGATCACCGCAGATTCGTCGGCGGCCAAATCGTCGATACTGATCGACAGGCTGCCGCTATCTTGTGGGTCTTCGGTGACTGTGCCGCTGCCGGTGGTAAACGATGCGCTGACGAAGGTCAGGTCGTCGGGCAGGTCGTCGGTGGCCAGGATCCCGCGTGCGTCATCCGGGCCGTCGTTGGTGACGGTGATCGTGTAGGTGAATTGTTCACCCGCGATGACGGCGCTGTCTGTGTTATCGGACTTGGTGATCACCAGATCCGAATTGGCCAGTGTGACCAGCACTGCGTCGTCATTGTTGACCGCGTCAACGTCGAGTTCATCAGCGGTGATCGAAGCCGTGTTGGTGATCGCGGCGGTCTGGCCGACGGCGATGTCGGCTGCAATGCGAACGGTACCGCTGGCACCCATCGCTAGCGAGCCAAGGTCAATGCTGATGGTCTGGCCGGTGATGGTCGGCGTGAACGTGCCGAAGTCCGAGTCGGCTTCGTTAATCGTCATGCCGTCGGGCAACAGATCCGTCAACACCACGTTGTTGGCGTCCAGTGGACCCAGGTTTTCAAAGTCGAGGTCAAAGAAAGCTTGGCCGCCACTTTCCAGTGTCGATGCGGCTTCGTCCAGCGTTTTGGTGATGTCCAGATCAATGGTCGGCGTGACGCCGAGATCCAGTGTGAAGTTGGAATTGGGGTCGGTATCACCGTCGTCGATCGGTTCGCTACCGGCAACCAGACTGATCGTTCCACTGACCACCCCGATGCCGGCGACCATGTTGCCGTTGTTGTCGTTGTCAACGTCGTCGTTGGGATCCGGTGTGGGAGCGTTGCCCGTGCTAGAGGTGTAGCCGAACAAAGTTTCCCCGGATGCAAACTCGGATTCGGGGATCACGACCAAATAGTCACCGGCGATCAATTGATCAAACGAGTAGTCGCCGTTGACATCGGTGGTCGTTGTCGCGATCGGCGTTTGAGTGGACGGATCGATGGTTCCGCCGCCGGTGGGTTCGCCGTACAGTTCGACCGTGATGTTTTCCACGCCGCTTTCGCTGGCGTCAAAGATTCCGTTGTTGGTTTCGGCTCCGCCGCCCATGTCATCGAACAGCGATCCGCCGAGTTGTAGCAGTTGCTCGTTGGGCAAGTTGCGGGTTTCGACGTTCGGGCCACGAACGGTGAACGCAGCGAAGGTGCCGTCGTTGTTGTCCGAGATGGTGATTTCAAATTCGATCGCTCCGACGTTGTTAAAGTCGGGGTTGCCGGTGAAGACAAAGTCCGAAGCGTAGCGGACAAACACGTCTTCTTGGACGCCGTTGACCATCGTGTCCAAGGGCACGGGGATGTTCGATGCGACGGCAAAGTTGTTTTCGTCTGTGTAAACACGAACCGTCATCGTGTCACCGGTGGCTTCGGTCGAGGCCTGGATTAGGATTCCGGCATCGGGATCGACTGGGTCACCGGGATCACCACCAACCAGGCTGATGCCGCCCAGACCCGTGAAGTCCAGGGTGCTTGAGTCATCGTCGCCATCGTATTGGATCAACAACGTGCCTTCGCCGTTGGTCTGTGATCCGATCGACAGAATATCGTCAACGGGGTCCGCGGCGACATTCAGGATGCCAACGTTGCTGGTGCGGGTGACCAAAAGATCGCGGAAACCACCCAGTGCTTCGCTGGCCGCGGCGGAGTCCGACGCGGTGGTCGCCATGCCGTCGACAGTGACCATCTGTGCGGTTTCGGTGAAGTCATCGATCACAGTCAGTACGGCGCCCGAATCGTCTGCAATATTAACGACGATGGGATCGGGGGCGACAAGGTCACTGCCGGCGGACAGTTGATTGACAATGAAGGTGTCAACGTCCAGCCCGCGAAAGAAGTACAAGCCGTTAGCGTCGCTGGTGGTGGTCGCGATCGGGGCACCGTCACCGGCCGTCAGCGAGCCGCTGGCGTCCACGTCGCGGTACAGTTCAACGGTGACCCCTGCCAGCCGGACATCGTCCGCGGTCAGGCCGTCGAGAGTCAAATCAGCGTACGAGACTCCGGAAACGGCCCCAAGGTCGCTGGCGAGCAATTCTCGCTTTGCAAGTGACTCAAGGCGTAGGGAGCGTCGCCCTTTGCCGGATGTGTGAGCGCTGATTGGGCGACGATTACGACGTTGAAGTCGCTGGATCATTCGTTGCCAGACCATGAGAACGTTCCTGTAAGCGGGGGTCCGATTGGCGAGCCGTTTCACACGAAATCGGGTGTGAAACATTACCGGTGTAGCGGGTTGCCGCACCGTGATCGCAATGCTGGTGTTCGGGGGGAGAATAGTCTCAGTCGCTGCTATCGGTCCGATTGCAGACCAGAATTTACCCCCGGTCAGTTTTTAACGATTACCAACGGTACTCTAGTCCGTACGTGATGCCATGTGCCCAATAGTCGGTCGTATCGAAGGCGAATAATGGTTGTGCGTCGCCCTGCGGGTTGCCGGCCGTCGGTGGCAGGTAGTCCGGGTTGATCATGGTCGGGATGTGCTGGCCGGGGCGAACCACGTTGGACCAGTAAATTCCGGTGTATCCGACGGTGGCCTTGAGGTGATCGGTCAGCTGGTAGCCCAGTGTCAGCGTCAGTTCAGGAATCACCGAGAATTCATCTTGTTCGTGGATGCCGCTATTGGAATCCAAAGCCAAGAATCCGGCGTTGTAGGTTTCTGTCGTCTGATTGGCAGGATCGGTTTGGTCGACAATGGTCGTCGATCCGCTGACGTCCACGGTTTGCATCGTGTTACCGACCGCGATGCGGACCAAGCCATCAAATGTCCAGTAGCCGCGGGTGACGCGATGGTTCCATCCCAGGTCCAGTCCGTTGAACTGGTTGGTGGTGTCGAACGAGTCCATGATGCCAAAGGTGCCTTGATTTCCTGCTCCGGCACTGACCAGTTGTTCGCCGATCTGAACGCCTTCGCCCAGTTGCATGTAGCGATAGCCCAGGCGGAATTCTGATCGGCTACAGAAGTGGCCTTTGCCACCACAGAACAGCCGTTCACGACAGCCTTCGTCGCAGCAGGTGAGTTTGCGGAAGTAAAATCCGCCGCCAACCAGGTGGCTTTGGACGTTCACCGTTGCCGTGCCGGTCAGCACGTTGGGGAATGCGATCAGTTCGGCATCATTTGATCCGGTCAGGGTGTTGAAAAACGGGCGAGCCAAGATCGGGGTGCCGGTGCTGGTTGCGCTGAACTGATCCGATTCCTCGTTGAGTTCGAAGTATTCGCCGCCGACGCCTAGGGTGTGGCATCGGTCGAACCAGAATCCAAACCGTAGTCGGCCGCCATTGAAGCTGTCCAATACATGGTCGTCGCCGTACATCACGCCGGTGCCGGGGCGATTCAGGACGCCAGCGTTGTTGCGGTCGGTGCCTGAGGGGGACGAGGTGATCAGTGGTGGCAAACTCAAACCATCGGTTCGCATGTGCAATGCTTCGAAGGACACCCAGCCGTCTTGAGGCAGGCTCAGGGTGACGGCGGGTCGCCAGGCGCGTCCGCTGGGAAGTTCGCCACACATGCTGCATCCGCAGCTGGGGCCACAGGATCCCATCGCGTCGCAGCCCGGGCTGTCACAGCCGCAAGAGCCCATCGTGTCACAGGAACCGTCGATGATCGTGCCACCGACGATGCCGCCGTCATAGTGACCTTCGTAAATCACTTCCCCTTCAACCGGTGGTGGCGAAGGGACTTGATGGGCGGCTTGGCGAACGGCCGAGCTGGAGGGTTTGCTGGTGCGTGGGCGGGCCACACGCGATCCGCTGTTTGATTTCGGTTGCAGTGTCGGTGCCGGCGCCGATTGGCGGTTGCTGGTCGTCGCCGCGGTTCGCGTCGGACTCCAGGTGGCCCGGGCCGCTTGGATCTGTTGCTGGTTGGACCGCGACGAAGTTTGTGCGTCGGCGGGAGAATTGTTGAAGGAGCTGAGTGTGAACGCTGCGAACAACGCGACACTGAGCGGACGGAATTTTTGGAGGTTAGGCACGGTCGTCACCACTTGAGACTCTGGGGGGGTAAAACCTTTCCGCGGCTGAGGGTTTCACGACGCTCGCAAAACTGGAACCGCTAGGACCGCAACATCTCGGTTACAGCCAAGGTTTTCGGAGTGCCGCCGCAATCACGCGGCGGGCACGACCTGTCACCCGAGGTATCGACGAGCTGGCAAACTGTCCTGTAGGCAAAACCGGAAAAATCGGAAAAATCGTCAGAGTCGACGTAATCGCTACAAATTGACATCGTTTGCCAAGCCAGATTTTGCTGCGGACGTTACCGGCCGGGGACAGACCCCTTTGGTTCCGGCCGTAGCTGGACCGGCCACGGACGTTACCGCCGGGGACAGACCCCGTTGGTTCTGGCCGTAGCTGGACCGGCCACGGTTCAGATTTGCTGTATTCCCGGGCCGACTGAACCCTGGCGGGATCAGCTACGAGGTGCGGACGTTACCGCCGGGGACAGACCCCATTGGTTCTGGCCGTAGCTGGACCGGCCACGGTTCAGATTTGCTGTCGTCCCGGGCCGACTGAACCCTGGCGGGATCAGCTACGAGGGACACGACGATTCGGCTGGGGACAGACCCCGTTGGTTCCGGCCGTAGCTGGACCGGCCACGGTTCAGATTTGCTGTGCTCCCGGGCCGACTGAACCCTGGCGGGATCAGCTACGAGGGAAACGACGATTCGGCTGGGGACAGACCCCATCGGTTCCGGCCGTAGCTGGACCGGCCACGGTTCAGATTTGCTGTCGTCCCGGGCCGATTGAACCCTGGCGGGATCAGCTACGAGGGACACGACGATTCGGCCGGGGACAGACCCCGTTGGTTCCGGCCGTAGCTGGACCGGCCACGGTTCAGATTTGCTGTGCTCCCGGGCCGACTGAACCCTGGCGGGATCAGCTACGAGGGAGACGACGATTCGGCTGGGGACAGACCCCGCTGGTTCCGGCCGTAGCTGGACCGGCCACGGTTCCGATTTGCTGTTCTCTCGGGCCGACTGAACCCTGGCGGGATCAGCTACGAGGGATACGACGATTCGGCCGGGGACAGACCCCGTTGGTTCCCCCCGGCCGTAGCTGGACCGGCCACGGTTCAGATTTGCTGTGCTCCCGGGCCGACTGAACCCTGGCGGGATCAGCTACGAGGAGAGGACGATTCGGCTGGGGACAGACCCCGTTGGTTCCCGGGCCGACTGAACCCTGGCGGGATCAGCTACGAGGGAGACGGCGATTCGGCTGGGGACAGACCCCGTTGGTGGAGGCTTGGGCTGTTTTGCTGGCAATGCGTGGTTGGCGAGAAACTCTTGACCTGGGTAGCGGCGAATTGGTATGCGACGGGTAGCAAAGCGGTACCCGTCGGCCGTTCGCTTGAATTTGATGAATCAAACGCCCAATTTTTAACGATCTTTGTGACCGATCGATTGCGCGAATCTGTCTCTGCTCCACACCACCGCAGCGCTGCAACGCTGGCCGGTTGGCTGTCGGTTTGTTTGCTGGTCGGCGTGGTGGGCTGCCGCGGTCGGGCTCAGCAGGAAATGTACCAAGCCAAGTTGACGCAAGAGATTCGTGTCTTAGAGGATCAACTGTATGACGCGGATTACCAAAATCGTGTGCTGCGCGATGAATTGGAACGCGCCAGCAATGCGGCCAACGACGCCGCGCTGAAAAACTCAGACCGCTCGGCGCAAAATTCGCCCGCCAAACCCGCTCCGTCCGCCAAATCCGGACCGAGCGACATCGGCCCGATCGAACCCTCGCCGCCGAACGCGTCGGATGCTAGCAAGACCGACTCGGATCCCAAGTCGACTGAGAACCCGTTTCAGGACGATCCGGAACCGGGTGCGGCGCCGGCGTTGGGCTTGCCGCAACCACCAGCGGTCGATGAAACACTGTTGCCTGATGAACCGCAGCCACTACAAGATCCGCCGAGTCCGGGTTTGCAGATGCCATCGGGAGCGGCACCGCTGCCGATTCCTGACCCGAGCAATCATTCCGAATCGACGGCGCCAAAGTCACCGGAGCTGGTTCCGCCGGGTGATGTCGAATCGTTGGATTCGCCGTTGATCGAGGGCGAAGTCAAGCCGCCTGAGTCGGAGCCGAGCGATCCGCCGGGCCGGGTGATTATTCCACCGGGAACCAAAACGATGCAGTTTGACGCTCCGCAGCAAGCCGAGCCGTTGCCGATTCCTGATCATTTAGAATTGCATGATGGTTTGTCGGGGGGGCATCGCTCCGAACCAGGCAGCGAGGTTGACGGCCTGTATTTGGTGGTGGTCGTCGAAGATGAAGAAGGCAATTCACTTTCGTTGACAAACTATGAAGTCGACGCGGAGATGACCGTCGTGGTCCTGGATCCACATGACGAATCAGAGGACCCACGGGTGGGTAGCTGGACGTTTACGCCCGATGAAGTCCGCAAACTGATCCACAAGGCTCCGGTTGATGGGATTCACGTTCCGATCGCTTGGCAAGATCGCATTCCCAGCGGCGATGACGTGATTGTGCACATTCGGATGACGGCCGCCGAAGACGAGATGCGGTGCCAAGGCAAACTGCGACTGGAACAATCGGTCGCGAATTCTCATTGGTTACCGCGAGGATGAGTCTGCGGTCGTAGTGGAGAATCGGCTGTGTCGCTATGCTAGCGGGATGAACTCAAATCAATTAGAAGCCAAAGAACCCGCGCTGGCCAGTTTCGACGACATGGATTTGTCGCCTGTCATGCGCCGAGCGCTCGCCCACGCCGGTTTTAAAAATCCCTCACCGATCCAAGCGGAATTGATCCCGCACGCTCTGGAAGGCCTGGATGTGATCGGCCAAGCCCGCACCGGGACCGGAAAAACGGCCGCATTTTCGATTCCGATTCTCGAGCAGCTCGATTCCTTGGACGACTGCCGCGACCCCCAAGCGATCATTGTGGTGCCGACCCGGGAATTGGCTGACCAGGTGGGGCGTGAAGCCCAACGGTTGGCCTATGGCGTGCCCACCGAAATCGCAGTTTTGGCTGGCGGCAAAAACATTCGAACCCAGCTTCGGCAGCTTGAAAACGGCGTGCAGATCGTTGTCGGTACCCCGGGCCGGTTGCACGACCATCTACAGCGTCGATCGCTGCGGACCAAAGACGTCTGGTGCGTGGTGCTCGATGAAGCCGACCGGATGTTGGACATCGGCTTTCGTCCCCAGATCGAACGAATTCTCCGCAAGTGTCCGCGCGACCGCCAGACGTTACTGTTGTCGGCCACCCTGCCGCCCACGGTTCAGCGGTTGGCCGAATCGTACATGGTGGATCCGTTGGTGATCGATTGCTGCAAGAACGAGATGTCGGTGGAGACGATCGAGCAGCATTACTTCACCGTCCCCCAAGACCAAAAGCAAGATTTGTTGGTGGCGTTGCTGGCGCGTGAAAAACCCCGACAGGCGATCGTGTTTTGCCGCACCCGACGCGGTACCGATCGATTGTGGCGGGCGCTTAGCAAGGACCATCCTTCGTGCGCGGCGATGCACGGAGACATGGCACAACGCGAACGCGATCGTGTGTTGCAACGACTGCGTGATGGTGATCTAGACATCTTGGTGGCGACTGACGTTGTCGGCCGCGGGATCGACATCACCACGATTTCTCACATCATCAATTACGATGTCCCCGAAGACAGTGACGATTATGTGCACCGCGTCGGCCGAACCGGTCGAATGGGACGCGACGGTGTGGCGTACACGTTTATCGTTCCTGGCCAGGGCGACGTGTTGACCAGCATCGAGCAACGGATCAACAAACAACTGATTCGCGATTCAATGGACGGCTTTGCGGCTCCCGAAAGGCCCGCCGAACCGGAACAGAAGAAAGCCGATCCGATGAAAAAGTTGCTGAACCCGATGCACCGCAAAGTCAAACGCCGACGCTAGCGCCAGCGTTCAAAGCGGACGGTTGAAGAGGCTGGCGACCAGCAATTCGTCAGCGCCGGCAGCCGCCAATCGGTGCACATCATCGACGCTCCGAATTCCCCCGCCGGTGATGTAACGAACCGCCGGTAGCGAGCGTCGCAGTTGGTGGCAGAGCGCGAGGGTGGGCTGGATCGTGGCGTTGCCGACGGCAATCAGGTCCAGACCAATGATCGATCGGATCCCCGTTTGACGACAGGCCGCTATCCATTGCTCGATTGTCGTCGAGTTGCTGAGCCACCGCTGTTTTTGAAAGTCAAAACTGACGGTCACGCGTTTGACGGGGACGTCGTCCAGGACCGTGTCCAAGAGCGCCGTGCTGTTCGCGGATTCTGTCGCCATCACCAGTTGAAGGTTGGGGAATTGATTCAGCAATTCGACCCACTGGGAACGATTCGACCGCCAATGATCGGTGCTGAGACCGAGATCCAGGTAGAGTCGGGTTGCCGAACGCATCAGGCCGCAGATTTCGAGCACCAGAGCTTGTTGCCAGCGGGCCGACAGAATGCCATCCAGGTCGGCGACGTAGAATGACGACAGGCCGACAGCGCGGTAGGATTGGGCTAAGCGACAAGCATCACCGGCAATCGCAATGACGGGATGTCCCGGCGGGAAGAACTGGGCCAACGGTTGATAGCGGTCTCGATGGCCACCCACCGCGTGAACTGCCTGGCCGCAGCGCAGATCGACCACACCCACCAGACGTCGCAGTAATTCTGGTTGAATCCA
This sequence comes from Stieleria tagensis, assembly GCF_024129865.1. Classification (GTDB taxonomy): domain Bacteria; phylum Planctomycetota; class Planctomycetia; order Pirellulales; family Pirellulaceae; genus Stieleria; species Stieleria tagensis. The sequence continues at coordinate 111,263 of NZ_JAMYFE010000014.1, forward strand.
ATCGGATCGAAATGGGGCATCCACTCAATCGGGCAACGAGAATAGCGATTCGACTTTGACGATCGCATAGTCGTCGGGGAAGGTGTGGATCGCTTGCACGAGCATCGAACGTTGGCGGGTTTCGATGTTGACGTAGCTGAGCGCGCCCAATGACATGCGGCCACTGGCATCAAAGGTATGCAACAAGCCTTCGGTCGGTTGTTTGCAGAGTTGTTGTTGGACCATGAAGAACATGTCGGGATCAACCGGTTCCAACTGGAAATGAGTTTGATACCCGACGCCCAATCGGCACTCGGCTTTCTCGGTACGACTGCCTTTGAGCGAACGGCTGATCAAACAACGTTTGCTCGGCAGCGGCTGGTGAGCACTGGTTGCGACTTCGCAAATGGTCACCGGTGCTGAACCGGTGGTGTTCCAAGTGATCACGTGGCCACAATTGGTGATGTTGACCTGAGCGTGATAGGCACTTCGCTCGATACGACGGGTGCGATGCACGCGATAAAGTTCGGGGTGAAGCGAACGACTGAACACGTGAAACGCGAGTTCGGCGACTTTGGGGCGAACCGAGAGCACAGGCGGATTTCCAAGATCGACGGAGACGAGGACTGGTGGCTGAGAAACGGCCAGCCGATGACGTGGCTTTTTCGCAGGACCAGCAATAACAAATGATTATAACACGCGACCGCGGTCGCAATTGCCGAGTGATTCGTCGCTTTTCCGATTCGAAGTGACGGGTCAGGCTCTCGGCAAATCGCCTGATGCACGTCATTATAGATGGCCGAGCGAACTGGGCAGAAGAGCGTTTATCGTCGCAATATGAAAGAATTGCATTTTGCCAGTTCACCCTCAGATTCCCATTGACAGACAGTCCCGTTGTATCCCGGCGTGCCCATGGTCATCGTGATCGATAACTACGATTCGTTTACTTACAATCTCGTACAACGGCTTGGCGAAATAGACGCCAACACCGATGTGCGAGTGTTCCGCAACGACGAATTGTCAATCGAGCAATTGCAATCGCTTTCGCCGCAGCGGATTTTGGTCTCGCCCGGTCCCTGCACTCCCAACGAAGCCGGGGTGAGTGTGGAATGCGTGAAACACTTTGCCGGAAAGATTCCGATCCTCGGTGTTTGCTTGGGGCATCAATCGATCGGCCAGGCCTATGGCGGTTCGATCATACGGGCACCGCAGTTGATGCATGGAAAAACCGACCAGATCGTTCATGACGGCAAAGGATTGTTCGCGGGGCTAAGCAATCCGTTCACGGCAACGCGTTATCACAGTTTGGTGATCGACCCTAACACGGTGCCAGATTGTTTAGAGATCACGGCCTGGACCGACACCGGTGGTCAACGACAAATCATGGGCGTCCGTCACAAGACGTTTCAATTGGAGGGATGGCAATTTCATCCGGAAAGTTTTCTGACGCAGCCGGGTGTCGATCTGTTGACGAGATTCCTGCGGTGGTAGCCGATCGCCTGAGACTGTTGATGGTTGTCGTCTGTTGGACGGTTGGTTTTGATTCACCCACCAGTCCGGCCGCCACACCACAACAGGTTGCTCCGCCAGTGGAGACCGTCGACGACGCGACGGAAAAAATCTCGCTCGCGGATTTGCCGTCTCCACCTCCAACGCTCGCCAGCCTGATCGAACAGGGGGATGTGAAATTTGTCACCGGTGGGCAACCGGTTTCAAATGCCGACACCTTGCCAGCGGCGGGGCGGTTGGCCGGTGAGACTCGTTTTACCTTTCGATATCACTACAACAGCCGGGCGCGCTGGAGTTTGATCAGACGTCGCGGGTCAGAATCCAGCGATCAAGCTGACGTGCAAATCCGTGTGCGTTTCCGTTCCATCAAAATGACGACCACACACGAAGTCTGGTTGAAAGATCCACCACCGCCGGAACGATTCTGGGACGACCGGGTGGTGTTGCACGAATTTGACCACGTTCGTCTTTCATCCGACCCCCGAATCGAACAACAGTTTCGTGACTCCGTGGATCGATTGAAGTCGTTTCGCGTTGCACTAGCAGAGGTCGCCGGCGACGACGGACAAATCAGTAAGGTCAAAGTGCAAGCGTTGATCGAGGCTCGAATGCAGGAATCACTTTCCAGCACGACCGAATATGTGCGGATCCGCTACCTGGAATTAGACCGATTGACCCAGCATGGATTGCGACCTTTGCCCGACGATGCGGGACTGTTTCAAACGCCATGATGTCGTCTGTTGATCGTCAGTGGACATCGGGTGGAACCAAAGCGCCCGGGACGATGTTGATGTCCATCGTATTTTCATCTTCAAACCGCTTCATGCGGTCCTCAAATTCTTGATCGCTTTCTGCATCGGGAATGTTCAGACCCGAGTCCTTATCTGACGGGTCATCAGGTGTAGCATCGGAATCTGGCTGACCGAGCGGGTCAATTTGTCGGCGATCCTGAATCGCGTCGGCAACCTCCGAGTCGACTTTGTCCGACAGGCTGGGTTTCCTTGCACCACCGGGATCGAACACGCTGCCCACGCGCCCCTGGTTCCGATCGGTGCGTTCCCAAACACCGCCATAGGCAGCATAGGCCCGGTCTTCGTCGTCACAGCACAATCGGCAGCCGGTTGAAAGCAACAGGAGAAGAACGAGCAGCGGGAAACAGAGTCGTGAAACTCTGTGAATCGCACAGCGCGTTGCAAGTGGTCGTTTCATCGCGTCAGACCTTGAATATCCCGGCATTGGTTCCGATTGGGCCCTGAATCCAGGGCGCAATAAAAATGGCACCCACGTCTAGCAGGTGCCATTAGTATCGGTTGTGCGGGTCAGAGGCTTTAGGAAAGATTTGACGCCTCGGTGACGGACGCGTTATTGACGTATAGCGCGGATGGCATAGGTGATTTTTTCACCCATGATTTTGACGGCATTTTCGATCCGTGGTGCCGTGCCCAATTGGTCGCCGATGCCCGGTAGCGACATGACGCAGAACAGCACCAGCACAAATCCTCCATAGGCGGCGCTGCTATTCATTGCCGAATCCTGCGAAATCACACGTGATCCTCGGCAGAATGGCAAACGGAATGCCCAGCGTTCTTTGGGTTCGTATTCGCGAAGGATGACGACATGAAGCCGGGCTTCACCATTCTCGGAATCGATGAAATCTTCGGTTAACAACTGGATCCGGCGATCATCGTATCGCAGTTCGTAACGGTATCCGGAGCTGATTTTTTTGGCGAGTGAGCGAGGGAGTCCCAGCGTGAACCCGTTGCCCGACGTTTCCCGAACCTGGACTTTCCACCAGCGCCGCCCGACGTGCATTTGGGCCTCGCTATTACCGATGACTTTGCAGCGATAGGTCGCAGCCTGATTCTCAACCGGAGTAGGGATCGTGTTGTAGGAGTATTCGGACATCGTGCGGGCAACCGTTCAAGTGTGTTCTGCCAAGAATGACTCGGTCGACGCGCAAAAGTCGCGCGCGACAGATGGAGGAACGTTGAAACGCTAGCTCGAAAATCCCAACGACAGCTTGACCGAAGCCTTCGAGGGCATGGAATTCATTGGCAAAGTGTGCCGGTTGTAGCGGTTGAACCTGGCATAACAGCTCGACCGAATATTAGGGTCCTAAGCTGTCGAACTGGATCATGGGGGATCGTCCGGGTGGATTGACCGGCGTCCTGGCGTTTGACTCAAGCGGTAAGGTTTGGATGCCAGCAAGAATTGTCTTTTTAGCCATCGTGATGATGACGTCGATTCTGGCGCACGGGTCTCGCTGCGCGGCACAGCAGGCGTCCGATTTGCTTTGGTCCAGCCCCGTTCATCGCGATGCTTGGGGCGATTCCGGGCTGGGACGCGATCGAATGCCGAATTATCACCCGCCCGCGCCGCTGTATCAGACCCCATCGTTGCATCGACACCCGGTCGGCGACGGCGGGCCACGCATGAGCGTCGCAGAACTGCGCGACGCGTTTCGCCATCGGCAATCTGCCGACGGCGGCGACCCGCTGGAAAATCTGGGAGCGGCTCGACCCCACACCGAAACTGCGGCGACCAATCCAGCAGCTGCAATCAACCCAGCGGGGGCTGACCCGCATGAAAAACTATGGACCGAGGATTGTTATCCATCGGCGGAATCCTGTCGCGTCTGTCACCCGACGCAATATGAACAATGGCGTTCCAGCGGGCATGCCTATGCATCGGTGTCGCCGATGTTCAATCGGTTCGAGCAGGCGATGACCGAGTTGTCCGAAGGCACGGTGGGCAGTTTTTGTGTCCGCTGTCATTCCCCGGTGCAGACCCAGTTGAAACTCTCTCGTGCCGCTAGCATCTTGGATGCCCCACCGGTCGTCCGCGAAGGTGTGACATGCATTGCGTGCCACCGAGTGAACGAACACTACTGGCGCAGCAACGGAGACCGTCGCATTTTGCCTGGAAATCTGCATGCACCGGTTTACGGAGGCCGCGGTGGCGAGGGCGTGGACCAGGCGATCGCCAATGCGGATCAGCTGAAACTGAAACTGTCGCCTGACGACCAAGGTCCCGGCCAAGCCATCCACTTGGAAGGACGATTCTTTCAACCGCTGACCAACAGTGATGTGTGTGCGTCATGTCACCAAGTGGCGGTGCAGCCCGGGATCGCGCTAGAAGTTGTTCATGCCCAGTATCGCAACGGGCCGGCCGCCGAACGAGGCATCACCTGCCAACAGTGTCACATGGGCGCGGTTCCCGGAAAGCCGGCGGGCTATGAACTGGATTTTGTCGCTCACCTGGGTGGCAAACCGTTTGGCGAGAAACGCAAACAATCCAATCACCAGTTTTGGGGCCCTGGTTATTCCATCGCTCACCCAGGTATTTTCCCCCACAACCACAAAGCCAACCAATACACGCCACGGCAATGGTTGGCGTTTGACTACCAAGCCGGTTGGGGAACGGAGGCTTTTGAAAACAGCGTGGATTCGACGGTGACATTCCCGCCGCCGTGGGACACCAGCGATGACCGCCGGGATGGGCGGAAAATCATTGATGCGAACTTGGACAAATTGCTACAGAAACGCATCACCGCCATCCAAACCATGGAGGGTGCGATCAAAATCGACGGCCCCCATTTTCATTTCCCGCCCACAGCCGGACGTCGCCTGCGATTCAACTACCGTGTTAGCAATACCAGCGAAGGCCACAATTTGCCAACCGGATCGCTCGGCGCTCAGCCGCAACTGTGGTTGAACGTCGCGTTGATCGATCCAGATGGATGCCGGATCTGGGAAAGTGGCTACCTGGACCAGCATGGTGATCTGGCCGACATGAACTCGGTCGATGTCGCAACACATCGCATCGCTCGGGACAAAAACCTGTTCAATTTGCAAACGAAATTTCTGATCAACAACGTGCGTGGCACCGATCGGGAAGTTTCTCTGCCGCTGAACTTTTCGCTCGATCAACTTGTGTTTCTGCGGCCCGGTGCGGTTCCCGTGTCGGTGCTGAATCATCCGCCGTTGATTCGGATGGAGGCGCATTCGATTCCGCCGCTAGACCATCGCACGGCGCACTACAGTGTACCGGCCAATCTGATGACCAAACCCGGTCTGTATCGATTGAGTGTGCGGATGCGCAACCGCACCGAACCGATGTACTTTATGCGACAGATCAACAGTACGCCTGACATGATGCAGCGAATGTTGGACAACACATTAGATCTGCGTTCATCCAGTCATACCTTTCGGGTGCAGTGATGAACGAGAGTCGTCTGCCGATATTCGCTGCGGTGGCACTGCTGTTGATGGCGTGGCCGGTATCCAGTCATGCGGTGGATCGACCGCGACGATTGCCGCCGGTACAGGAACCGCTGGAATTAGAACCCGATCAGGTTTCCGCTGCGCTGGAAAATGCCAAGACCGATTTGTCGTGCACGCTGCCCTTTCCCAATAGCAACGATTTTTCACCGTCGCCGTTTCAGCCCGATGCGTTTGATCATGATCCCGGCCGTGAGGCCTGGGTGTATGACGCCAAGCGAGAGGTGCCGACCCAGCATCCGTGGATCGAGTGGGGGCGAATCTGGTATGGCGATGGCATCACGCCCCGCGGTCGCGATTGGTTCGGGCCGATGAATTTGGTGCGCCCCAAGTTTTACTTGTACGGCGATTTTCGCAGCGGGATTCAGGCCGGTCGCAATGCCGGTGGGCGGGCCGACAATTGGGCCAACCGTTTAAACTTGGACATGGATTTGCAACTGACTGATACCGAACGCTTTCATGCGTTTGTCGGGCCACTGGACAAACAGAACCAGTTCACCCGCTATCAGTTGGTCGATGGTGAATGGCAGTATCGCAACGAGATGAATTGGACGCCGACGACGGCCTTTTTCGAAGGTGACTTGGGCGTGATGTTGGGGGCGAGTCGCGGAACATCATCACCGTTCGAATTGCCGATTTCAATGGGCTTGTTGCCACTGTTGTTTCAAAACGGGATCTGGATGGAAGACGCGGTCAGCGGCGTCGCGATGGCGCTGCCGGCCAAGCACAGTCGCCTTTTGAATTGGTCGAATTTTGACATCAGTTTGTTTGCCGTGTTTGATCAGTTGAACAGCCCGGCATTTGCGGACGAACATGATGCCCAGGCGTTCGGAACGGCTTGGTTCATCGAAGCCTATGGCGGTTACATCGAATCCGGCTACGCCTATTTGAAAGACCGCAATGATGATTCGCTGAGCTATCACAACATCACGGCCAGTTTCACCCGCCGCTACTTTGATCGGATCAGCAACAGTGTCCGTGTGATCGTCAACGCCGGTCAGGATCGTGCCCGATCGGACCGCACCGCAGACGGTGGATTGTTGTTGGTGGAGAACAGTTGGATCACTGCGGCGCCGTTGACGGTCGTGCCCTACGCCAATTTTTTCTACGGTTGGAGTAGGCCACAATCGGTCGCGCGGGCAGCGATTTCCGGTGGCATTTTACGTAGCACCGGGATCAATTTTGACACCGATGGATTAAACGGATTCGCAACGCTGGACACCTCCGGTGCGGACACCGCAGGCGGTTCGGTCGGCGTGGATTTGATCGGTGATGATCTGGACCGGCAACTGCTATTGGAACTGAGCTATCTGTCGCCGCACGGCAGCCAAGCAATTGCCAAGGGCGATCAATATGCCGTGGGATCGCGCTATCAAGTTCCGATCAGCAACGCGTCCCTGTTACGGTTCGACGTGATGTACGGCTGGCGCGGCGGCGAAGACGACGTCTACGGCACCCGCATGGAATACCGCTGGAAATTCTGAGTTCCGCACCGTTGGAGTTCAGGCTTTAGCCTGCAGGCATACTTGTTTCGTGGCGAATTCAGGTTTGGCAGGCTAAAGCCTGAACTCCAACGGTGGGGAATGCCGTGGCGAATTCAGGTTTGGCAGGCTGAAGCCTGAACTCCAACGGTGGGGAATACCGTGGGCGAGTTCAGGTTTGACAGGCTAAAGCCTGAACTCCAACGGTGGGGAGGGTTACAGGTCTGGAGGATCCCAGTTTTTGCCGTAGTCGCGAATTGGGTAGGCATGCCATTGCCGTAGTACTTTCTGACGACCCTGTTCCTGCAGGTACTCATTTGCATTGCTCAATGGCCATTGCGTCCATTTCTTGACGTAGCCGTGATGGACGGGATTGTTCAAGACATAGTTTAGCGTTGCGAAATAGTGCCGTTCAGATTTCATCGCGGTTTCTGCGGCACCGGCCCAGACCTTTCGTCGCCCCGTCAATTCTTCTTGTCGATTCCACTCGAACGACAACTTACCGTGCAAACGTCCAATACGCGTCAATGAATGAATGACCGATTGGGTTCGTAACAAGAGATGATAGTGATTGGGAAGCACGCACCAAGCAAAGATGGAATCACCATTATCGCTCACACAGTGCAACAATTCAGATTCGAACGAAGCCATGCGTTGGCTTGTCACTCCGATCACCGCGCGATGCTCGTAGCATGCCGCTGTGATATCGCCAATGGATCACACGGCATGTTCCGTCCGCTCGGTTGGAGTTCATGCTTTAGAGAGCAGGTGTTGGTTGTTCGCGGGGAACGTAGATTTTATCGGATTCGGAGAGTGGATTTCAACAGTGGGGCGAGTTCAGGTTTGGCAGGCTAAAGCCTGAACTCCAACGGTGGGGAGTACCGTGGGCGAGTTCAGGTTTGGCAGGCTAAAGCCTGAACTCCAACGGTGGGGAGGGTTAGATGTCGACGTCGGCGTCGGCGGCGCGGTCCATGATGAATCGGAAGCGTGCCGATGCGTCGCGGCCCATCAGATCGCTGATGACGCGATCGGTTTCCAATTGGTCGTCGACTTCCACCCGCAACAATTGACGTTGCTTGGGGTTGAGTGTGGTTTCCCACAAGACTTTGGGCATCATTTCACCGAGCCCTTTGAAACGCGTGATTTCCGGTTTGGCTCGGCCGCTATAGTCGGCCAGAATCTGTTCGCGATGCGCCTCGTCTTTGGCCCAGTACGTCTCTTTGCCCAGGTCGATGCGGAAGAGGGGCGGTACGGCGATGAACAATCGACCGTCGGAGATCAATTGTGGCATGTGTCGATAGAAGAATGTCAACAACAGCGTGGTGATGTGATGGCCGTCCGAATCCGCATCGGCCAATAGGATGATGCGACCATAGCGTAGTCCGGCGATGTCCATTTTCGGACCGATTCCGCAGCCCAGCGACGACACCATGTCCTGAATTTCTTTGTTGTCCAGGATTTTCTTTAGTGTGGCGCACTCGGTGTTCAACACCTTTCCACGCAGTGGCAAGATGGCTTGGAAATTCCGATCGCGTCCTTGTTTCGCGCTGCCGCCGGCTGAATCACCTTCGACAATGAACAATTCTGATTCCAGTTGGCCACCCGATAGGCAATCGCTTAATTTGCCGGGCAGCAGAGTGCGTTTGGAGCCGCCTTTGCGCGAGATGGCTTCGGATGCAGCGCGGGATGCGGCACGGGCGCGGGCGGCGGCGATGATCCGAGCGATGATCGAATCGGCAATGGAACGATTGTTGTTCATCCATTGTTCGATTTCGCTGCGGACGGCGCCTTCGACTTGCGCCTGGACTTCGGGATTGTTCAGTCGGTCTTTGGTTTGACCTTGGAATTGCGGTTCGCTGATGAACACCGACACGATCGCGACCATTCCTTCGCGGATGTCTTCGTGGGTGAATTTGACACCACGCGGGGTCAGGTTGTGAGTGTCGATGTAGTTGCGGACCGCTTTGTTCAGACCCGCTCGAAAACCGTTTTCGTGGGTTCCTCCGCTGCCGGTGGGAATCCCGTTGACGTAACTGCGGACATGTTCGTCGGTGGATTCGGTCCATTGCAGTGCGACTTCCAGACGGATGTCGTCGTCCAGTGAGTGCGTGAACGGTTGCTCGTGAATCGGTTTGGCTTTGCGTTCGGCGAGAACCTTTTTCAGGTAGTCGACAATGCCTTCGGCGTGCAGAAAGGTTTCCTTGGTTTTCGCCACTTCATCGACGTACGTGACTTTAACGCCGCGGTGCAGAAAGCTGGCGGTTTCCAAGCGCGATCGGATCAGCGCGGAATCAAATTCCGTCTTGGGGAAAATCTGGGGGTCGGGCGAGAACGTGATGGTCGTCCCGGTACCGCGGACGGCGCCCTTTAGTTTTTGCAGTTTGCTGGTGGCTTGGCCTCGGGCAAACGTCATTTTGTACTGCGCCCCGTCACGGCGGACGACGGCGGTCAGTTCTTTGCTGAGCGCGTTGACGACGGAGGCACCGACACCGTGCAAGCCGCCGGCGGTCTTGTAGTTCTGGCCTTCGAATTTTCCGCCGGCGTGCAAAATCGTCAGCACCATTTCCAAAGCCGGCTTTTTGGTTTTGGCATGTTTGTCGACGGGGATTCCGCGGCCGTTGTCGGCCACCGAAATGGATTGTCCATCGCTGTGGAGCGTCACCGTGATTTCACTGGCATGCCCATTCATCGCTTCGTCGACCGAGTTGTCGACGATTTCCCAGATCAGGTGATGCAGTCCAGAGGAACCGACACCGCCGATGTACATGCCGGGCCGTTTGCGAACCGGTTCCAAGCCTTCCAAGGCAACGATCGCATCGGCGTTGTAATTCGTTTTAGTCGCGGTAGCAGTCATGAATGAGGTGGTTGGAGATTCGATTGGATCGGTGCTAGGATCGGGCCGCAGGGGATGACGAGCCGCTATTCGTCATCGAAGGGTTCTGGCGGCGCAACCGGTGGCAGAATGATCTTGGCGATTTTGCCGTTCTTTTGCAGTTCGATACCCTTGCCGCCTCGGCTGGTCACACGGTATTTGGCGGTCGAAATTGTTTTTTGAGCGCCGCGGTTGGTTTCCACGGTCATCAGATCTCGATCGCCGGTGCTGGCTTTGAAGCCTAACAGGCGGTCGCCTTCACCCAAGCGAATCAACAGCACGCCTTTGCCGGCACCCGATAGATAGTTCACTTCTTCGGCGTCACAAACTGTCGCGCGGCAATTGGCCGAAGCCGCCAGGATGACTTCGCTGCCGGTGATCGCGATCACATCGATGATGGATGCGTCATTTGTGACGCGGGCATAGCGACGGCCGGAGCGGGTCGACGGTTCGGACAGGGCGGACAATCCGAATCGCAGAGCATAGCCGTTGCTCGATGCCGCAAACCCATGGACTTCGGGACAATAATCCGGGTGTTTTGGGTCCTCGTGAATCTTGCCGATCCGGCGTGGATCAAATGAAATGGCGGCGATGATTTTTTCGCCGTCCTTCATCTTGAACAGTTTCTGGATCGGTTCGCCAAAACCTGTCGAGGCGGGGATATCGGTGAACCGCGTGGTGTAGCAAACACCCAGTGATGAAAACAGTCCCAGCGTGGCGCGGGTGCTGCCGCCGATGCACGCCAACACCTCATCACCCTGTCGCAGCCGACTCTTGGAAGGATCCACAATTTGTTTTTGGCGTTTGACCCAACCGTCTTTGGTGACCAAGACGTGGCAGTTCTCGTCGACGATAAAGTCTTCTTCGGAGTACTCGATTTCTATTTCATCGGACTTGATCGCGGATCGCCGACGCCCGACCGCATCTTTGCCGTAATCGGTGATCAGACTCTCGATTTCTTCGCGGACCATTTTCCAACGCCCAGAGGCATTGGTGTCTTTGGTGTCTTCGCGCAGTAGACGACGGATTTGAGCGGCGCGTTTCTGTTTGTCCTTCAGTTCATCCAGGATCAAATTGATTTCTAGCCGCGCCAACCGATAGAGTTTCAGTTCCAGGATTGCATCGGTCTGTTCCGCATCCAATCCGCCTTTAGCGGCAGGAAATCGCTTCATGATTTTTTCAGCCGCATCGGATTTGCCTTCCGATTCGCGGATGATCTTGATGATTTGATCCAACGCGTCAAAGATCAACGCGAACCCTTCCAGCAGATGAATGCGTCGTTCCAACGACGCCAGTTCATTTTCCAGGCGTTTGGTGATCACTTCCAAGCGGAAATGCAGGAAATGCCACAGGATTTCTTTGAGCGACAGGCGCTCTGGCGTTCCCAGTTCGGGGTTTTCGGTGGGAACCAGGCAGGTCAGGTTGACGTTGAAATTCTTTTGAAAGTCCGTGTGCTTAAAAAGAAACGCCAGCACTTTGTTTTCGTCGGCGCCTTTTTTCAGCAGCAGGTCGATTCGGATTTCATCGGTCGAAAGATCTCGTACTTCGGTCACCAGCGGCAGTTTGCCGTCGAACACCAATTCGCTGATTCGCTCGCACAACAGGGCTTTGTTGACGCCGTAGGGAATCGAATCGATTTGCAGGACATCGCCGCCGCGTGACTTGTCGCCTTTGACCACGGTGCCGCGCAGCTTGATCGTGCCTTGGCCGTTCTCGTAGATCTCGCGCAGTTCTTCTTTGGTGTTGATGATCTGCCCACCGGTGGGGAAGTCAGGCCCCTGGATCGCATCGTTGGCGACCAACTGGTAAGGCTTGATTTCGGGATCACGCAACAGTTTCAACAGCGCGTTACAGATCTCGCGCAGGTTGTGCGGCGGGATGTTGGTGGCCATGCCGACGGCGATCCCGGTGGCACCATTGAGCAGCAGGTTGGGCAACCGACTGGGCAGCACCACCGGTTCTTCGCGGCTGCCGTCATAGCTGGGTTTAAAGGCCACGGTACGGGTGGCCAAATCGGTCAATACCTCGCCGGCGATCGGCGTCATTCGACATTCGGTGTAGCGCATCGCCGCTGCGTTGTCACCATCGACGCTGCCGAAGTTTCCGCTGCCGTCGACCAGCGGCATTCGCATGGCAAACGGTTGCGCCATTCGCACCAGGGCTTCGTAGATCGAACTATCACCGTGGGGGTGGTAGTTACCCATCACGTCGCCAATGACTTTGGCGCACTTGCGGTGTTTCGCCGTGCTGGTCAGTCCCTGTTGGTGCATCGTGTAGAGGATGCGCCGCTGCACCGGTTTCAATCCGTCGCGAACGTCCGGCAGAGCACGACTGGTGATCACCGACAGGGAATAGTTCAGATAGCGTTCCTGGGCGGCTTGGCGCAGGGGCACGGTCGACAACAACGACTCCTCGACGGAGTCGAACAGTGATTTGCCGTTGGATTTCGATGACTTGCGGGGACGTCGTTTTGCCACGCGTGCTGAGCCCTAAACGAGGAGAGAGAAGTGGGTGCGATGAGCGGGGGGGGCAGATGTTCTTCGCCAGGAGCGGTCAATCGGTCTGTGGTATCAGCCCATGAAAATATCGGCCTGCTGGGATTCCGGCCGGCACTGCAAACAGTCAATCGGCCGCGGCGGCCTTCTGCTTCGGTCAAGTTAGGGTAGAGACGGCGAAAATTCTAGACAGGCGGTTCGGGCAAGGTGTACGGTCCTGGTATTCGTGGACCGGCAAAATCCCACGCTGAAGCGTCGCACTTGCGGCAAGAACACACCTTCCACCAGCGCCGGCCTGGGCGGCAGGCGGGCCATCCCAATTGCCGGTTTCCTCAAGTAATGACGTTTGGTCGGGAAAGGCCGGTGGTAGCGATGTTATGCAATGCACCGAAACCGCCAGCCAGTCGCGCTCGACTGGGGACGGCAGCCCGGACTGGTCGAAACAACAGAAACGTGTGAACTGAAATGGCCCGCACACGAATCGTGCCGACGGATGGACTGCGGCCGGGCGAGAACGGAATCTATGGCTGAAACTTTGGTTCGGAGGAACCACCGGATGAGACTTCGAATGACAAAACAAATCCTATCTGCTGCCGCATTTCTGGCGTTGGCCACTTCCGCTGCGAGCGTTTCCGCGTTCGAGCCTGGTGACTCGTATATCGTGTCCAGCCAGATCGTCAGCGACACTGCAAGCCCGGCGGAAGCCTATGTGGGGGATCTGGATTACAGCTCGCAGGGCGGTGGCTGCGAAAATGGTTCCTGTGGCGGCGGCGAAACGGGCAGCTGTGCGGGCGGAAATTGCAACGGCAACTGTGCCGGTGGCAATTGCGGCGGTGGCAGCGGGGTGATCGGCAGGCTTCACCAGCACTTGCATGGCGGTGCCCCCTCGGTCGGTATGCAAGATCGCAAGTACGACAAGTCCGACTTGTTCTACAACTACTACACCCAAGGCAATTACAACTCGGCTAACGCCCAGATGTACATTTCGCCGGTGCCGGTGCCCCATTACGTCGGCCACACGTTTAACACGTACCAGCCGTTTTATCCGCAAGAGTACCTGTACTGGCACAAGAACCGTTTTCACAACTATTACGACAACGGACGCGGGATGAATCGCACCCGAGCGGTTTATTATGCTCCGCCAATTAAAACGGGACTCAGCAACATCTATTGGAACAAGCTAAGGTTGCCTCGTTAAGTTTTAGGCACCGGCATTGAAACCCCATTTCTAATCAAAGGCATCAATCATGCGTAAACTGCTTCTACTGGTCGCATGTGTGGCGACTCTTTCGACCGTCGCTGACCAACAACAGGTCAATGCCGGCGATCCAATGGCAATGGCCCAAGTCTGGTCGCACAATTTTGCCATGGATCGTCCCTGGCATTCGCACTACTACAACCAAAGTTATGGCCAACCGGTTGCCGTGGTTGTGCCACCAACCGCGCACATGCGTCAAACGTATTCGTGGGGCGTCAGCCAAAATTTGATGTATCCGATCCATCATCAATTCGGTCGCAACGCGTCGTACCCGGGCGCCGCAGCACCGGGACAATTCTTGCCGACCCCGGCGTGGCCCAGCCACACCGATCAATTCGGCTACAACTATGTCCGCGGCCCTTGGTGAGAATCGGTTGAAATTTGCTGATGGTTTGCATCAGGCCGCTCGAGGGGTCAAACTGATCTCTCAGCGGCGCCCGTGCCGCACACTCTTTTCTTTTGCGGCGCTTACCAACGATGCCTGATTCTGATTCCAACCAGGATACCCAGCAGCCTGTCGTTCTGCTCGAACGTCGACAGGAACTCGAACACAAGTTGAAAGCGAACCCGACCGATTTGGAAGGGTATCTGGAACTCGCCGCGATCTATCGCACCGAAGAACGACCGTTGGAAGCCAAGCGGTTGTTGCAACAGGCCGCAAAAATCTTTCCCGATGAGGAGAGTGTTTGTTGGCAGCTCGAAGAAGCGGTGCTGGCTCGTTCGTTGCAACAGTATCGCGAGGTCAGCGACGTCGCAACGCGTTTGAAGTCGGTCGAAGGCGATCGCGCGCTCGAACGCAGTCGCAGCGATTGGGCCTGTCGGCGGATCGAAGTCTGTCAGGCGCGGCTGGAACGTGATCCGTCGCAAGTCGCGTTGCGAATGGCGCTGGCGGAAGCCAAATTTGATGCCGAACGCTATGAAGAGGCCTATGAAGAGGCCGGCCGATTGTTGGAACTGGATGAATTCACTGCGCCGGCACATTTTATCCGCGCGCGTTGCTTGATCGCCTTGGGAAAGGATCTGCCGGCGATGAAAGAATTGCGTGCCGTCGCGCTGCGCCGAGCCGTTGTCTCGGCGCCTCGGTTGCGTATCGCTAGTCTGAAACTTTTGTGTGACCTGGCCAAAAAACTGACGCTCGACGCCAGCGAAAGCGAGTATCGCGAGCAACTCAAACGAGCCGAAGCCGCCGCCGCCCACTCATCGGAAGGAACAAAGTCATGAATCAAGCTGTCGTTGATCCAGAACAGTTGCGTCAATTTGCATCCCACCTGCACCGGTTCGCCGAGGATCTCAAGGAACGCTCGACGGCGTTGGGGACCCAGATGAACCAATTGGAACAGACCTGGCGGGATGAGCAGCAGCGAAAGTTTGCTGGCGAGTTCAGCGATCAATTGCGGCAACTCTCGCGAATGATCCAGGCCACCGAGCAGCACATCCCCTATCTATTGCGCAAAGCCGAGCAGATCGAAACGTATTTGGGGCGCTGATCGGCTGGTCGTGTGTTGATCTGCTATTTCAGAAACTGCAGCGTGTAACAATCTTTGGCTTGGACTTTGTCCGCATGTACTAGGTCCAATTCAACCAGTTGATCAAACAAGGTCGTCCAGCGCTGCTCGTTCATTGTGCCGACCGTCTCGATTTCGGCCCCCTCGGGCATCGCCAGGTCACGCATCACCTGAGCACCAAATTCCAGTGCCTCGGCCGTCATCCCTTCGCTGTTGGCGGCCAGAATCGCAGCGTTGCCGAGTTTTCCATCGCTTAAATAGTCCCGCCAGCCCTGTCGCGTGGCGTCGACAAAACGCTGCACCATCTGCGGTTGCTCGCGGATCAATTTGCCCGTCGTCACCAGCACACTGGAATAGGGATTGAATCCGAGGTCGCTGACCATCAGCGTGGTCACGTCAACGCCTTGTTGTCGGGCGAGCAATGGTTCGGCGCAGCTGTAGCCTTGAATCACGATCGTGGGGTCGGCGACCAGCGATGCGATGCTGCCATGATACGGCACTTCTTTGACGTCCTGCAGCAATCCTTTGGCACGCATGAATTCGACAAAGGCCCGTCCGGCTTGGCGTTGAAAGGTCTTTCCCCCCAAATCGTCAAACGATTGGACGCCACTGGAGGTTTGGGCGAGCACGCAGCGGGGATGGTTCTGCATCGCCGCCATCACCGCGACCACGTCGATCCCCTGTTCGCGAAAAATCATCACGTCGTCTGCATTGGCGATCGCAAATTGGCAGCGACCGAGCGAAAGTTCGGGACCAATCGGTGTGGCCCGTCCGCCCGGCCGAATTTGCACCGCCAAGTCCTGATTCGCATAGTCGCCGCTAGCGAGAGCTTGGTACAGTCCGCCGTGTTCCGATTCCGGGTACCAATTCAACTGAACCGTCACCGCCGTGCCGCCAGTGGATGTCAGATCGCGAGGCGGCGAGTCGGTCGACGATCGACAGCCGGCTGCTGGAAACAGCAGTGCGAGGACAAGCCATGTGTTGGTAAACCTGGCAAGGGAGGAGGAACGCAAAGACTTCATCAAAAAATTCTCACACAGATTGGAAATGTGGTGTGAGTTATGATTGCAAAGAATCACTCGTTGCGTAGCGGGTTTGGCAACAATTTATTGAGTTGAGGGTGGTTTCAGCCGGCGTCTCGGATTCGATTCGAGCGGCGTGACCGGTTTTGAAGTTGGGCTTTTCATCACAACCCGATGCGTGAGCGAGGGATTTAGTCGGTTGACAGGGTCCCTCGCTGACGCTTCGGGTTACCAAAAACCAATGCCCCACGCAAAAGCGCTGGCTTCAAAACTGACGCGTCGGGCTAGCAAAGCCGATGCCTCAGCCCAAAATGCCCCTTCAAAACGGACGCGATGTGGTCTCATTAGTTGTCGGTGGCAGCGGGGGCACCTGAAACCTCTCTTTACCTCGATCGGCTGGTCGCGTTACGCTTGGCGCATGAAACACGCGCTCATGGTGTCAATAGCGAGTGCTACAGCGTCGATGGACGCGTGAAACGGATTTGATGTCCAATCGTTTGTTCAGGGAAGAATGTTATGGGCGGAACCATTCCATACTCAATGGTCGCCACAATCGCCGCCGTGCTGAGCATGTCTGCGCTGAGCGTGAAAACAGCCAAGGCACAGGTTGCCGGTGGGCCGAGCGCAGGCGGAATGCAACTTCCAAGTTCGCTATCCGGTGCTGCCCGAGATGCGATGGAAGCATTCGGTCAACAGGTTCAGGCCGCAGCCAATTCGACGGCCAACTCTGCCCCCATATCGCCTCAGCTACGCGGATTTGTCGGCGGCAGCAACACTCAGAGCGGCGCGGGGATGACCGGTGGACCGAGCACCGAACCGACCGGGAACCGAGATAGCATTTGGTTGACTGATTCGATGCATTCGGGATCTGAGCGACCCTCGACCAATCCTGTTTCTTCGACATCCCGATCCGCTGGATTTCCGGGGACGACTGCTCAGCAGCCCAATTACATGCGCGGCAATGTCAGCACAGTTTCCGGGACTCAAGATCCCAGCGGCAGCACGGCAGCGTCCGGACCGCCAGCCGGATCGGCACCTCTGTCGAAGAACTTTGGCAGTCTGCCAGACGGCGTAAACTTGCCGCCGCGGGCACTGCAATCCGGACAGCAATCAACGTTTAGTAACGATTATTCGAATAATCAAATGACCGAGACCGGCGGTCATACGGCCAGCGGACAACCGCAGTTTGGTCCCCTCACTGCCGCTCAGGCAGCGCAGCGTACCGGACAATCCAGTTTTGATCCGTCCGCATTTAACACCAATAGCCCTTCCGTCTACGGCAACCAAAATAGTTCTGGATTGGGAATGCCATCGGCGGGCCAATCAACCGCGGCAGTCACCAACTCGCTCGGACGCCCGGGTACCAAAACCAATTGGACCGCAGCAGAAATCGCTGCGTTGGGCGGCGAATTTGGAATTCCGCCGAACGATCCGCGACTGCAAGACGAAGCCTACGTCAATCAACTTCACAAGGTCTATCAGGATTCCTTGGCCAAACAGCAGGCCCCGAGCCCGACGAATCGATGGGGTACCCCATCTTCGCTCTCGATGCCGGGCGCGACCGCAAGCGATTCGTTGCAAATGCCCGGCAGTGTTGATCCACGGTTGGCCAGCCGACCTGGAATGGGGATGAACAGCACGGTGTTGCCACCGACATTGCCAGAAACGCAATCCACCGCCGCTTCTAAATCGCGACGAACCGAGGTCGATTCGCGATTGTCGCAAGCGGATATCGATCGGTTGCCCGTCAACGGCTATTCGTTTGACAAATATGGCAACCCGATCGACCGCGACCGCTACATCTTGGACCGTTTTGGCGAGCGCGTGGATGATGAAACGTCCTATGAGTTGACGATCGGCAGAAAGCGAAAAGAAGCGCAAGCTCGGATCGCCAAAGAAAACGCAGCGAGTGGTGATCACACTCCGATCTTGGGACCGCCCACCGATCCGGTCAGTCTGTCAGATCGAACGGCGTCCAATCCCGGCAGACCGGGCCAATTCACCACGGGGCAATTGGTGGCGGCAGGCGGAGGTGTTGCGCCACCGAATTTTGGGAACTCGTCGAGCATCAGTGCCAACCGGCCTCCACAGCCCCCAGAATCGGGTGAGGCATCGGCGCCAGGCAAGCCGCATTCGTCGGATTCTGCCGACGGTGGTCTGGCTCCCAAATCGAACCCGTATGTCAATATTTTTCTACTGTGCTCGCTGGTCGCCAACGGATTTCTATTCGTCTGGCTGCACCGCTTGTGGCATCATCACCGAGATCTGATCGCATCCAGTCGAATGGCAGCCAGCGGTATCTCCACCGTCGATTGATGCATCGTTCCCATCACCTTGAGAATCCATCGATGACGGTTGAGTTGAAAGAGTTTGTGCGCGACATTCCGGACTTTCCAAAACCGGGCATCCTGTTTCGCGATATCGCTCCGCTCCTGTTGAGCCCGGATGCGATGCACGCCGCGGTCGAAGCCATGGCGGCGCCGTATCGGGATCAAAAGGTCGACATCGTCGCCGCCGCGGAGGCACGCGGATTCATTTTCGCGGCACCGTTAGCGATGCATTTGAACGCTGGATTTGTGCCGATTCGCAAACCGGGGAAATTGCCGTTTGCGACTCACTCGCACGCCTATGATCTGGAATATGGCAGCGACGAATTGCATGTGCACACCGACGGCGTATTGCCGGGGCAGCGTGTGGTCATTGTCGACGATTTGTTGGCCACCGGCGGAACGATGCAGGCCTGTTGCCGATTGTTGGAACGCTGCGATGCCGAAATCTTGGGGTGTTCCTTTCTGATCCATCTGGCGGATCTACATGGGGAAGCCAAATTGGAGCCCTATCGCGTCGAATCGGTCCTGGTTTACTAGGCGGCGGGCGTTTTCCAAGTGGGGACGGGGACGATATAATCACGTGGTAGTGCCTAGCCCGATGATTTCCCCTCACCGACGAACGTTCCTTTGAGCATTCCCTCTTTGCCGGCTGTCATCAATGATGCGTCTGACAAGACAGACGCATATGCCCACGCAAAACATGATCTCGCGGTGTACAAGACGCTGGAGACTGATGAGCTGATCGCTCGCATTTCCGCGGTCCGCGAGCAAATGGGCGACCGGTTGTTGATTCTGGGCCACCACTACCAACAGGACGAAGTCGTCGCGCATACGGACCTGCGGGGGGACAGTTACCAGTTGTCGCAAATGGCCGCGTCCAGCGAAGCCTGTCGGGCGATCGTTTTCTGTGGTGTCCACTTCATGGCCGAAACGGCCGACTTGCTGGCCAACCGCCCGGAGTCATTGGAGAGTCGCGGCGGCGAGCGTGTTCGCGTGATCTTGCCGGACATGGCCGCCGGCTGTTCGATGGCTGATATGGCAGCGATCGCGCAAGTCGAAGCGGCTTGGGAGGACATGGGCGAAGTGATCGACACCGAGCGTGTGATCCCGGTGACGTACATCAACAGCGCGGCCAGTTTGAAGGCCTTTTGTGGAAAACATGGCGGGATTGTTTGCACCAGCAGCAACGCGCAAGCCGTCTTGGAATGGGCATTTGAACGCGGCGATCGCGTGTTTTTCTTTCCCGACCAGCACTTGGGACGCAACACCGCGCTGAAGATGGGAATCACCGAACAACAGATGCCGGTCTGGGATCCCTATGCACTCGAGTGCGGCGGTAACGAAGAACAGGCTCTCCAGGACAGCCGGGTGATTTTGTGGAAAGGCCATTGCAGCGTCCACCAAATGTTCCGTCCCGAACACGTTGCCCAGTTTCGCGAGCAGCACCCGGGGATCAAGATTTTGGTGCATCCGGAGTGCCCGCGTGAAGTCAACGATTTAGCCGACGTTTCCGGCAGCACCGGATTGATCATCCGCACAGTTCAGGAAAGTCCGCCGGGCACCAAATGGGCGATCGGAACCGAATTGCACTTGGTCAACCGCTTGAAAGCCGAGCACCCCGAGCAGGAGATTCACTTTCTAAGCCCTGTCGTTTGCATGTGTGCCACGATGTATCGAATTGATCTGCCGCACCTGTGCTGGGCACTGGAGAATCTTCGTGACGGGACGCCGGTCAACACGATCGAGGTTTCCGAAGAAGTGACGAAATGGAGCCTGGTGGCGCTGGAGCGGATGCTGGCGGTTCACTAAACGGCGCTGTGACGCCGGTGTCTGTTGTCAGAGAATTGTCGGGTACCCTGCTGCGGGGCGGGTCGTTATAACCCGCGTACCCCGCTCAAATTCAACTTTGATTGCCGAATCTCGCAGATCCGGTCGGGCAAACTGGGGGATTGGGTCTTTTCGTGCCGATTTCGTTGACAGTTGATTTTTGCGGTAACTATACTTCCGGGAGTGCGAGTGAGTGGTTGATGCGCAGCATCCCATGACTCGGCAATGAAATTTACCATGGGCACCCGGCTTATCGTCGTCCATGAATCCGGCAACTTGTCGTCAGTCCACCTTCCAACCCGACACCTCGTCCGGACTGCTTCTGTCAAAGGAAAGCTCCTAACATGACCTTACTTGGGAAGTCGTTCACCGTCGTCATCTTCCTGCTCAGCCTGACCTTTATGGTTTTGTCGCTGGCAGTGAACGCATCGCACCGCAATTGGCGCGATGTGGTCTTGGGGCCCGCCGGTTACAAAGAACAAATTGAGGCGATCTCTCGCCAAAACGAACAACTCGAAGACGCTCAACAGCGTGCTCAGTCGTCACTGGCTCGTGAACAGGTCGCCCGGCGCACCGCACTGGCGGCTTTGCAAACCCAACTCGACCAACTCGAAGGCGAACTGCAACTGCGAATCAGTTCGGTTCAAAAGCTGGAGGGCGAGCTATCGAACCTGGCTCAGTTGGACAAGATTCGTGCCACTGAATTGCAAACGTTGACCGATACCAACCAAAAATTGCGTGATCAAGTTCGCAAAGAACAGGAAAACCGCGACACGTTGTTTGGTGAATTGTTGGTGTTGCAGGACAACCTGAACACGCAACGTGGCATTCGATTGGAGTTCGAACAGCGCAATGCGTCGCTGCAAAAAGAAGTCACACGGTTCCGCGAAGTCGCGGATCACATGGGCATCGACCCCAAATTGCCGCTCGACGGAACGCCACCGGATCGCAACGGCACCGTGCTTGTGATCGATCGACCCAAGTCGTTGGTTGAAGTTTCGATCGGATCGGACGACGGGCTACGCGGCGGACATGAATTGGAAGTCACTCGTGACAACCGCTATGTCGGCCGTCTGAAAGTTCTGAAGGCAGAACCGAACCGTTCCGTTGCGGAAATCATGAAAGACTACAGCCAAGGTTTTATCCTGGAGGGTGACCGTGTCGACACTTCCATCAAATGAGGGTGGCAAACAGCCGCCAAGCGTCTACACCGTCATGCTGATTTTGAGCATGGTGTTCTTGTTGATCGCTGTGATCTCGATGTGGATCGAATTGAATCGCTGGGCGCCGGATTATTTCCGCACCCGCCAAGCCCAACCACAGGTTCAGTTGCTGGTGACGCCCGAGCAATTTGCCTAGGGCCGTTGCACACTATCTGAGAGCTGTTGATTCAATCTTCAGCGGCGCTGGTGTGGAGGATTCATCCGACTTGGGTAAGGTTTTTCTGCGAAGAATAAAGCGGGTCGGATAAATCCTCCACACCAACTTGCGACCGGCTAAGCAACTCGACAGCCCCTCACGCGCCGGACTGCTAAGACCGTTTGCGTAGCAGCCAGTTCATCAGCGGTGGACAGATGCGGTCGGCGTAGACCAACAGTTTTCCGCCCACGCTGAGAATGACCTCGGCGCGGTGTCGGCGGATGGCCGAGAGAGTTGCCGCTGCGACGCGATCGGCCGGCCAGCTGCCAATACTCTTGGATTGCGTGTCGGAGTCAGATTCGACCAACACGTCAAAGAATTCACTGCGTGTGGTGCTGGGGCTGACCAGGGTCACGCTGACGTTGGTGCCTGCCAGCTCGCTGCGCAGCGAATCGCTCCAGCCGTGCATTGCGAACTTGCTGGCACAGTATTCAGATTTGTCGGGCACCGCGCGATGACCGAGCACGCTGCCGATATTGCAGATCACCGCGTCAGGGCTGGATCGTAGCGCCGGCAATAGCCGCCGCGTCAATTCCGCGGGCGCGATGAAGTTCACCTCCATGATTCGCCGCAAACGCGATAGCTGGGCATCTTCGAAGGCACCGATCCCACCGATGCCGGCATTGTTGATCAACAGGTCCAACGGGCGGCCGAGAGCTTCGACGCGGTCAACAATTTGTTGTTGAGTTTCCGGGTCGGTGATATCGCCGACTAGCGGGATTAGGTTGGCCGAGTCACCGTCGACCGATTCACGGATCTCTTGGCTCAATTGTTCCAACCGGTCACGACGTCGCGCGACAGCGATGACCTGGCACTGAGATTGAACCAATCGTTTGCACAGACAGCGTCCGATGCCGCTGCTGGCTCCGGTGACGACGGCCAACTTTCGATTGGGGGTCCAATTCGTCACCGCGATCGTTCCTGCTGCTGACGTCCGTTGTGGTGTGGGATCTTTGGCAAGATCCACTACTGATCTTAGGCGACGTCGGTGGCGGCGGTCGATGGTTCTGATTCGGATGGTGCGACCGGTAATGTGGTTCCGGCTGGCCGAATGGACAGGGCGGTCATGCGGACGGGGCCCATCGCGGCAACCGGCATTTTGACGCGAACGTGCACGACGTCTTCGCCAAACTCCTGAGAAACAATCTCGCCGCGAGCTGCCAGGTAGGCCAGCAGTTTTCCATCACTGGGATCCACATCGATGTCCAGGTCCATGAACTCGCGCCCCAGCGCTTCGCCGACCGCTTCGGTCAACATGCCGATGCCTTTGGCGCTTTTGGCGCTGACCGGGATTGCGTTGGGATAGCGATCCAAGACTCGATTGAGCATTGCCGGCGATGCGATGGCGTCGACCTTGTTCAGCACCAATAGCGTGTCTTTTTCCTCGATCTCCATTTCGCTCAGCACTTTGTAGACCGCGCTGATCTGTTCAAACACGTTCGGATTGCTCGCGTCGGCGACATGCAACAGCAAGTCGGCTTGGCGCGTTTCTTCGAGCGTCGATTTAAAACTAGCGACCAACGAGTGGGGCAGGTCGCGGATAAAACCCACCGTATCGCTCAATAACACGGTTCCCCAGTTGGGCAGATACCAGCGTCGGGTGCGTGTATCAAGTGTCGCAAACAGTTTGTCCTCAGCCTGCACGCCAGCTGCCGTCAGCTCGTTCATCAACGTGCTTTTGCCGGCGTTGGTGTAACCGACCAGTGAAACGGTGGGCGCTTCTTGACGCGAGGCGACCTGACGTTCGCGACGTAATTCAACTTTGCCCAGTTCTTGTTTTAAATCGTGAATGCGTTTTTGCGCGAGTCGGCGGTCAACTTCCAACTGTTTTTCACCAGGGCCACGCATCCCCACGCCCATCGCCTGACGCGACAGGTGAGTCCACATGCGTTTGAGGCGTGGCAGTGAGTATTCCAGTTGCGCCAATTCGATGGCCAACCGTGATTCATATGTGCGCGCACCGGCGGCAAAGATATCCAAAATCAACTCGGTCCGGTCGAGCACTTTTGCACAGACGGCTTTTTCCAGGTTGCGGATTTGGCCGGGTGTCAATTCGTTGTCGAATACGACCACATCGGCTTTGGTCTTTTCAACCAACAGTCGCAGTTCTTCGACCTTGCCTTTGCCTAGATATGTGCCATGTTCCGGCGTCGGACGCCGTTGAACTAATTCGCCGACAACCTGCGTTCCGGCGGTTGTCGCCAATCCGTACAGTTCTTCCAGTGGATCATCGGAAACGGGAGTGTCTGGCAGCACCAATCGCGCCAAAATACTTCGTTCCGGGGTGTCATCAATGACTTTATGTTGTTCACGCACGTATTAAAAACGCCTCTTCGGAGTCGAGCAATCGAACCGCTTTCAGTATAGCCAAGCCAGACGCTGAGCGCAGATTTGACTGTCAAGAACCAACCACCGCTGGTGGGATGCATCTTGCGTGCCAATAGACCCGGGCGAGAACAGCCAGGTTCGCGATTTTCTAGCGTGGTTTGTGGCCGGCGCGAGTGCTGGAGCCGACCAGCGTGACAAAGTGGCCCTGTTGCACGATTTGACCGGACGAATTCAGCAGTTGCCGCAGCCAGCGTACTTTGACCGCCCGGCGACCATGTTGTTCGATCTCGACAATTTCATTTCGGGCTTTGACTGAATCGCCGAAGTAGACCGGCGCGACGAACTGCCAGTTTTCGATCCCGACCAATGCCAATGTCGATGCCCGCGGGTGTTTCGTTCCCAATCCGGCCAACACGCTTAACCCTAACAATCCGTGCGCGATGGGGCCGCCAAAGGGGGAGTCGGTTTCGCCTTGGCCGTGCAGCGGTGTGTGATCACCGGTCAGTTTTGCAAAGTCTTGGACATCATCGGAGCTGATCTCGCAGAAGTGGCTGGTCCAACAATCGCCCACCGCCAAATCTTCGGCGTACAACATTCTGTCGGCTGGCGCTGGGCGGTTGCGTTCGGGGCCGGACACAGCAACCTTGGCAGGACCCGCCGAATCATCGCCGCGGGCCGAATCACTATAGAGACTCACAATTGACATAAGAGATTCCGAAGGGCACTGAATCAGATCTGTCGCATCATCCCCCGCCAGGCCGCTCGATAACAGCGTCTTGACCTCGGAATAGCGGAAATTCTTTTGTTTTTGTCACTATTTTAGGATTGCGGGTCTGACACGGGTCTCTCGGATTGGGGGGCATCGGCAGACTCAGTAAACTAGGTTAGTGTTGGCTCTGACGCCCGTTGCTGTTTTTCATGTTGCACGTTGCCCCCTTCCCCACCTTTCAAAGTTGCCCGCCATGCTCAAGCGTTTTTTGCTAGCGATTCCAGTTTTGATGTTGCTGCCGCACCACGTCACCTCAGCCGCCGATCCGGTTCAATTTTCAATTCGGCTGTTGGCATTGGACGCAAACGAAGGGATCGCAGCGGGCGATGTAGACGGCGACGGAAAAACCGATTTGGTCGCCGGGCGGCAGTGGTTCCGCGGTGGTGATTGGGCTGCGCGTCCGCTGCGCAATATCGACGACTGGAACGGATACGTGCAAAGCAACGGCGACTACCTGTTTGACGTCAACGGCGACGGACAGTTGGATGTCGTCGCCGGTTCATTCTTGCCCAGCGAAGTCTTCTGGTACGAAAATCCCGGCCAAGAAGCGTTGCGATTGGGAAAGCAATGGCCCAAGCATCTGTTGAAAGACACTAAGAAATCACAAAACGAAGGCCAGTTGTTCGAAGATTTAGATGGCGACGGGCGACCGGAATGGATCGTCAACAGTTGGAAGAAAGATTGTCCGATGATGGTCTATCGTTTAATCGACCGACCGGCTCGCAGTACCGACCAAGATTCGAAATCAGCACCCGACAGTAGCGTCGCGGTCTATTCGCTGGCCGGGCACGCGCTGGGGCAAACCGCCAACGGGCATGGCGTCGCGGTGGGAGATCTAAACGGAGATGGCAAAAAGGACGTGTTGGTCGGGCAGGGCTGGTACCAGCAACCGAGTTCCGACCCCTGGTCCGCACCTTGGGAATTTCACGCCGATTGGGATATCCACAGCTCGCTGCCGATGATCGTCACCGATCTGGATCAGGATGGCGATAGCGATGTGATTTTGGGACAAGGCCACGATTATGGTTTGTCTTGGTGGGAGCAAACCGGCAGCGATGAAGCGTCGGGAAAATTGAAGTTCACCGAACACGAGATCGATTCCAGTTTCAGCCAACCTCATACGTTGGCTTGGGTTGATGTCGACGGTGATGGCAAGCAGGACTTGGTGACGGGCAAACGCTATTATGCCCACAACAGCAAAGACCCCGGCGGCAATGAACCACCCTGCTTGTACTACTACACCTGGGACAACGATGCCAAGTCATTCCAGCGGCACACGATCGATGAAGGCCATGTCGGTTGTGGATTGCAAATCGTTGCCGAAGATTTGAATGGCGATGGGAAAACCGATCTGGCGGTGGCGGGAAAAAGCGGCACGTATTTGTTGTTGGCCGAGTGAACGATGCTCCGCTCGAACGAGGACCGTTGAAGTTGCGGGTTTGAATGAGCGTCGGTTTTAGTAACCCGACGCGTTAGTTTTGAAGCCAGCGCTTTTGCGTGGGGCATTGGTTTTTGGTAACCCGACGCGTGAGCGAGGGATCCCGTCTACCGACTAAATCCCTCGCTGACGCGTCGGGTTACGATAGATAAAGCCCGACTTCAAGAACCGTGACGCAGCAACACATGAGCGACGAACAACATTCCCAGCCGGCATCGGTCACTATCCGGCAGGCCCAGGACCAGGTCGACGAATGGATCCAGTCGATCGGGGTTCGCTATTTTGATCCGATGACCAATCTGGCTCAGTTGGTCGAGGAGGTCGGCGAGGTCGCGCGGATTTTGTCACGGACCTGTGGAGAGCAGTCGTATAAGGCATCTGACCAGCCCGGTGAGTTGGCCGACGAGTTGGCGGACGTTTTGTTCGTCACGCTCTGTCTGGCCAACCAGTCAGGAATCGACTTGACGACCGCGCTGCGAGAAAACTTGGCAAAGAAAACCAAACGCGACAAAGATCGTCATCGCAACAACGCCAAACTGCAGTCGTAAAGGCTGGCGTTTGCATCAACCAGCCACCGGCTGCTAAGAACGACGGCGAAGCACAAACAATCCCTCGATTAGTTCTTTGTCGAAGGGCAACGGATCGTCGATGTCGTACGCAAAATCGAACGACTGGACCAATTCAAATTGATCGTCGACTTTTTTGAACAGTCGCTTCAGTTGGGTCGGGGTGTACAACCGCAGTGGGAATTCGCTTTGAATGCGGATCGTTTCGCCGCTGGCGCGAACCGCTTTCAATTTGACGCGCAGTGTTTCCAAACGTTTCTTCAGATCCGATTCAGGGACACTGATGGTGGTCGTCAGCGTCGTTCCGGCCTGGCGCATCTTGAATCGTTCGACGATCGGATCGTATTCTTCTTCCGGGTCCAGGTGCATGCCGATGATGTACAGACCGCCCGGCGCGATCGAATCGGCCATGCCACGCAAGTGCGACACAGCATCTTTTTCGCTCAGCAGATGACGAAACGTGTTGTAGGTACAGAACGCTGCGTCGAACGGTTTGTCGAACGCCGGATGTGTCATGTCGCCTTTGACACAGGTGGCTTTCAATTTGCGTCGTTGCAGTTTGCGGCGCATGTAGTCCAGCATCGCATCGCTTAGATCCAATCCGGTGACGTCGTAACCTTTGGCGGCCATTGCGACGACCAAGCGTCCGCTGCCGCATCCGGGTTCGAACAGGCGTTTGACTTTGCGGGTCGCAAAGCGTTCAAAGGCCTGTTCAAAAAATGCGACTTCGATGGCGGTTTCATCGCGAAACAGCATGTCGAAATATTGTGGATAGTCGTACCAGTTGGCCACTACGGTTTGCCGTCGCTAGAGTCGTCAGAGGAGGGAGTTTTCGATTTATCGCTATCGGTTTCGGCGAGTGGCACAATTTTGCCAAACAGATGGCCGCCTTTGTCGCCGTGTTGCCAGGTGCCAGCGTAACGTCCGGCGCGAATTAAAACGTGAGCATCGAAGGTTCCCATTCCCGGGATCCAGATCGATTCCAGCGTGATCACCGGTGTGTCACCGGACCACAGGATTTTCAGATCCAGCGGAACCTCTTGGTCAACCTGGCCATATTTGATGCGGGCCGTGAGTCGATAGAGATCAGCGGTCGGCAGTTTTTCACAGGACTTGATCGTGTAGGTTTCTGTCTTGGGATCATTGTCAGCACCGTCGACGGTGAACTTGCCCACGAACTGTGTCCCGCTTAGATATTCCGCCAACCGAGTTTCTTTGGGTCGGGGGTCGTCGGCGCGGACAGCGGACGGTTGCAACGCGGACTGAGCGAGAAGCAAGAACAAGACGGCGGTTGCCGTGTGAGAGGCTGCAGCGTTCATCATTGGCACCTTGGGAAGGGGGCGAAAGCTGCTTGGTATTCTAGCGTCGTTGGTCGTCACTCGCCGAGAGGGGCAGGGCGTGCAGAAGAGTGACCCGACGCGTCAATTTTGAAGCCAGCGTTTTAGCAATTCACTCTCCCGCCCGCGGGAGAGTAAAGAGATCGAAGCGGCAATTTGCCGAGTCATTTGAGTTGAAAAGGCTGTTT
>NZ_JAMYFE010000140.1 GCF_024129865.1 Stieleria tagensis
GCCAGTCGAATGTGCCAGATCCATTGGCCATCACTGCCGGTGATCCCTTGCAGTTCAAGCTCGCCACCACAGCGAGCGCACTTCGGTGGCTGGTGACGTGTCACTTCTGGCGGTGTCTTCGGATTGGACAGCCAATACGTCCAGCCAAGCCAAAGCCACACCAGCCAGCGCGCATCGGCCAACTGCAACTTGCAGTTGGAGCTCATGAATCCGTAGTAGCGAACTTTCCGAAAGCCGGGCGGCAAGATGTGCTGAGCGAAACTGCGAACGAACGATTCGCCATCAAGATGACGTGTTTTGTACTGACGCTTCCCTGACGGTTTGACCTTGTAGAAGACCCCGGAGTCATCCACTGCAGTGATCCGGTTGTCACAGATCGCGACTCGATAGACGTAGGGTGCCAAGTATTTTAAAACGGCCCCGCCGTCGCCGACCGGTTTGATGTTCACCACCCAGTCGAACTTCAACACCCCGGCAGGCAACTGATCATAAAGCCCGGCCTTGCGGAGCGCCTCAACGAACAGTTTTTTGTAGAGCTTCTTCGCCGGCAACGGATGAAACAAACGATCCGGTTTGACTTGCATCCACTTCGTCACGTCGGGACTGACACCGCCACCGGGAACTACAAAGTGCACGTGCGGGTGATAGGCCGTCAAGTCACGTCCCCAGGTATGCAGGACGCCGAAGAAGCCGACCTTGTCGCTACCGAGATTCTTGGGGTTTTTCAGGAGCGTGCGAATCGTTTCACTGCCGGCGGCGAAGATTGCCTCGTAGCCGGCTTCTGGATTGTCGCGCAGCAGCGACCGCAGTTCCTGAGGAACCGTGAAGGTGACGACAAAATGTTGCACCGGAAGCAGTTTGGCGGTCTGCTTGGCGAGCCAGGCTTGAGTCTTCTCTTTTTGACAGTTCGGGCAATGCCGATTGCCGCAGGAGCGACCGACCCAGTGTTGTGACATGCAGGACCGACAGCGATACATCACGTTACCCAGCTCACCCGTTTTGCAACGCGTGATCAGCCCCAGCACCTTACGGTGATGAGGCGGCATGCGAGCTTGGTACTTTGCGATGTATCCGGGCGCAAACTTTCGCAGTGCAGCGGCGACGGTGAAGTCCGTCGCCTCAACGACGGCGGGCATCTACTTGCCGGCTTTTTCGCGTCCGACAAACAATCGGTTGATGATCTGTCGCGAGTCGGCTTCACCGGTCTCGGTCAGATGCAGATAAATCATCGTCGTCTGCAAACTTTTGTGGCCAAGGTATTTCTGAATGGCTTTCAGGCTGACGCCGGCTTCCAATAGATGCGTGGCGTAGGAATGCCGAAGCGTGTGCGGCGAGACTTTTTTGCCAAAGTTCAATTGCTTGGTGATTTTCTTGGTGGCACCTTGAATCGTCGAGATGCTCATCGGGGTCTTGGACGTTGAACCGTCCTGATGATCACGGCCTTCAGCAGGGAACAGGAACGTCTGGTTGCGATGTGTGCTCCAGAGCAGACGCAGGACTGTGAGTGTTGATTCCGCCAGTGGGATGTAGCGATCCTTTGCGCCTTTGCCACGGTGGATGTGGACCATCATCCGCTCGCTGTCGATATCGCCGACGTGTAGGTTGACGGTTTCACCGATTCGCAAGCCGAGTGTGTAGGTGACCCAGATGAAGGCCTTCATGCGAAAGGTTCGGCAGAGATCGATCATCTCAAAGACTTGATTCTGCGTGATCACTTCCGGCAGCGCGGTGACTTGCTTGATTTTGGTTTG
>NZ_JAMYFE010000141.1 GCF_024129865.1 Stieleria tagensis
TGCATAAGCGCAACTTCAAAGTGCGTGAGTGAGGGACTCCATCAAATCCCTCGCTAGCGCGTCGGGTTACCATAAAAGCGCAACTTCAAACGTTTCCCCAAGCCTACTCGATGTCGGCGGGTGGCTCGGGCAGCCAGAACGAGAGGATGCTGCCGGCGGCGTAAACGAACAGGGCAACGATTCCTGCTGCGACCGCGGTGCTTCCCGACGGCAGCATCGTGGTTAACCAAGCGGTGACGGCGGCAAACGAGGTTCCGATCATTCGTCCACCGATGTTGGCGGCAAAACTTTCGCCGGTCCCACGCAAGTGGACAGGAAACACACGCGGCAAGTAGTTGCCCCAAAAACTGAATTGGGCGACGGTCAAGAAGCCGGCAACAAAGATGCCCCACTTCAGCAGTTCTAAATTGTCGCGGGCAGGGTAGAAAAAGACGAGTGGGACAATGATTAAACCCGGCCATTGAAACACGCGCAATAACCAGCGACGGCTGATGATCACGATCGCCAATGTGGCCAGCGCGAACCGGCCGATCAGTCCGCCAATTTCTTGGTAACCGTTGACCGTTGCCGCGATCTCTTGTTCAGTCTTCTTTTTCTGTGGGATGGTCATGTCAGCGGTCATCTGTTTGACCTCAGGCAAACTGGGAACAATCGACGGCGTTTGCTGTAGCGCGCCGAATGCCGCGCCATAGCTGCAGGCAAACATCAATGTGGTCACGATCGTGGTGCGACGCAGTTTCGGTGCGAACAGTTCAGCTATGCTGGGACGCTGCAGCGTTCCAGCCGCCTTTTTTGCCGCCCAAACCGGTGATTCCGGCAGAAACGGTCGGATCAAGATGAGTGGAATCGCCGGAATCACGCCGGAGATCACCGTGTAGCGCCAAGCTTCGTGACCTCCCGCAATCTCAGGCAGAGACGCGGCGTAACGAATCGCCAGCAAGTTGGCTGCCGTGACCAGGATTCCACCGATTGATGAAAATGCCTGTGTATAGCCCAATACGGCTTCGCGTCGTTTCGGCTGGCTGAACAGCTCCGCCAGCCAAGCGACTGCCGCAACAAATTCAACGCAAACACCGACAAACACCAGACAACGAAACAACAACAGCATCTCGAGAGACTGAACGAATCCGCTGGCGAGTGCCGCGAACGCATACAGCAAGATGCTGAATGTCAAGACACGTCGACGACCCCAGAGATCGGTGAGGTAGCCGCCCAATAACCCGAACACCCCGCCGACCATTGCCGGAACAAAGAACAGAATGCCACGCCAGAATTCAAACTCTGGCGTGCCGGGCGAAATCCCGCCCAATTCCTGCAGTGCCGGGCGCAAGATCAGCGGCAGCATCAGCAGTTCATAGATGTCGAAAGCAAATCCGAGCGCCGCGATCGAGCAAACGATCCAAATGACGTACGGGGATGATTTGGGCTGTGTATCCGTACTCATGGATTGCTTTGTACCGAGACGTTGTCGATGAAAAATTCACAGTTGGTCGCATTCCCAAACAACCCAGGGCTGCCCTGTAAGTTGGGCGCTTGATCGGTCGCGGTCAGCATCCATTGTTTTGGTTCGGGGCTTTCACGAGGCCACACTTTGCCATGCAGCACCGCCGTGCCATCTTGGATCGATGTCTGAAATTTGAGTGTGTACCACGTGCCCTCGGTCCACTGCAGGGGAATACTTTTTGCCATCCGCAACTGAGCAGCCCAGGTTCGGATTTGCAGTTGCTGTGACTCACCCATCAGATCCAACGTGTAACGCCCAGCGATGATCCCCATGTCAGGCAACTTGTTGGAACCGCTTTTGGCTTTGACATCCGCTGTCACGGTGTATTGAGAAAGCTCTGACGGGCCGAACCAAGTCTGGCTGCGGGTCCCCTTGGGGATGGTCGAAATTTTGACAATCACCGGTTCCCCATCGTCACTGGCGGGTTCGTGACGGTAACGCGCGCCGACCCAAGTCACCGGGACTTGCTCGTCGCTGAAATCAAAATTCCATGGCAGTGGCGGGATCAGTCGCAAGCGTGCCGCGGCGGTGACGCCGGAGTAGGTGGCCGTGAAAACCGCGGATTGATGGGAATCAACCGCAGGGGCGGTGAACCGACCCTCATCGTCGATCTCTCCACGACTGGCGGAAAACGACACCGACTCGGCAGGCAGTTCAATCTGCTGACCGAACGCATTGAACCCTTTGACAGTGAATTGGACTGTTTGATCAGGACCAACGATGGTTTCGGCGGGCGACAGTTGTAATTGGGCCAGTTGGGGATGCTCCGCTGGATCTTGTTCCGACTGCGGCACCGCGGCATTGGCCGTCTGAGTGCGATCCAGTGCCGGGGTTTGCTCCGTCGATAAACAGAACAGGCCACCGCTGGTGGGCAAGTACAGTCGCCCGTGCGATACGATCGGCGAACCGCCGATTTCGTGTCCCTTCGGCAGACGAACTTTCCAAGTCGATTCCACACCGCCCGCATTGGGTTTCAGAATGTGAACAATTCCGGTGGAGGTGCAGGCATAAATTTTTCCATCGGCAGACAACAGGCTGGCGCGCATGGCCGTTCCCAGTTTCAACGGCGATCCAATTTCGTCGCCGGTCTCCGTTTCCAGAACATGCAAACGCGACGAGTCTTCGACGACATACAGGCGATCACCGACCAGCAGCGGACTGCTCTTGCCGACCGTGATCTCCTCGGTTCGCCATCGCTCGGCAGAGACCGATTCAAGCGATGCGAAAGCGGCGTCGATTCGAACCACCGCTCCCATCGCAGTGCCCTGCGGATTTTCTTCTCCGTGACTGCAGTACACGTTGCCTTCGTGGTCGATGACGACAGAGGTGTTGATGCCACGGCGTGAGAGAGGTTGCTGCCACAGGATCTTGCCGGTCCGCGGCTGGATACCGTAGATCGATCCGTCGCCCGACCCGGCAACCATCACGGCTTGTCCGTTGATGACCTTGATGACTGGCGTGCTATAGGTGGTGTCTTCGGGCAGGGGGCGCGTGCTGGTCGACCATTGCAGCGTACCATCGGATTTATCAAAGGCAAAAAAGCGATGGGCTGGACGGGCTTGGTCATCCCATCCGGTCGTGACACCACTGATGATCACCAGGTTTTCAAACACGATGGGCGTGTTGGTCCGGCCGCCATAGGTGCTGAGCATCCCGTATTCTTCGCTCATCGACCGGGCCCAAACCGTTTTGCCGGTTTGCGCGTCGATGCATTGCAACAGACAGCATGCTCCGAGCGCATACACTTGCTCGGATTCAGGATCGCCACAAACGTTGGACCAACCGACGCGTTCGGCCGGCAAGTCGGACAAAAACACGTTGTAGACGTTCTGCCAGATCAACTCGCCGGTAGCGGCGTCCAGGCAGATGACTTTTTCGCCATCCAACGGCGTCCCAGGTTGGTCGCGCACGATTGTGAACAGCCGTCCGTTCATCACAATCGGAGTTGAGATGCCAGCCGCCAGCTCGCTTTTCCACAACACGTTGCTGCCGGGGCCACCGCGAGGATCGAATTGGTCGATCAAGCCGACTTCATCAGAAACGCCGTTCTGATGGGGGCCACGCCAGGCCGGCCAATCCATCGGGTCCGACTGTGCCGTGACTCGTGACGAGTCAGCAATGGACAGCACCACCAGTGACAATGAGATAAAAACGAACCACAAGCTTGACCCAAAGCCGGCTGTCAAAGCACGCCGGCAAAAGCGTGATCGCATCGAGGGTGGAATTCCAAAACAGGAATGGGAGGGAGCGAAAAAAACGAACGGCCCAGATCAAACCCCGCGGTTGGTCAGCGGTAGCGGCAGAGTCCACAGATTTGATGCGATATTTTCTATGCCCGTCACTGTTTTGAACAGTGGCATTCGACCCAAAATTCCTAAGGCTCCAAACCGACCAACCACTTGGCCCACTCGGGTTCATCCTTGATCGCCAGCAGTGGTTCGGGAATGGTTGGCAGACGAGTGCTTTCCGGGGTGCCCGGGGTCTGGGCGCGAACCGACAACAGCCCATCGACGTTCAACTCGAATCCGATCAACCGAGTCCGTTTCAGCTGGTTGCTGGAATCTTTGTCGACGTTGAATTCATAGCGCCCTAACGAGTGCCATTGGTCACCGCGAATTCCGGACGATTCCACCACCGATAGAGTCATCGAATCACGATTCTTGGCAATGCTTAACTTGCGATTGGTCCGCGCCGGCAGGCTGGTTCCGCGGGCGATGATTGGCAGGATCCGTCGCCGCCCCTGGTTGTCTTCGATCACGATCCCGATCGTTTGGCTGGAAACACAACGCGGCGGTAACAACACCTCACTACGCTGCGGCAGTTCCGCTGCCAAACAAGCCGCCGAACCGCGGGCGACATCGCTGCGGTCGACGTAGCGAATCGGCATTTTGGGATCTAAATTTTCCAGCAAGCGTGCTCGTAATCCGGGAATTCGCAACAGTGGACCAAGCATCACACAGGAATCAATCCGTTTGGGACGCACACCGGCCTGCTTACAGATCTGGTGCATGTCTTGGCGGATCCCGTGGATCAAATCGTCACAGCGGTCCAACCATTTATCACGTTGCAGGGTGATCGACAACGAACGGTCATCCAGATCCATGCTGATCGTCACGTTGGGCATCAATAGCAACGCATTCATGGCGCGCTCGCAGGACATCTGCAGTCGCGACGCGGTGACGCTCGATCGGGTTGGGTCAAATCCATATGCGTCACGAAAACCCTGGGCAGCCATTTCGACTAGCCGATGTTGCCAGGTCAACATTCCTGTGTGCCAGTGCCCGGCACTGGCCACTTGTGTCAACTGCATCGAATCACGCTTGATCAGCGCCACCTCGCTGGCTTGGCCGGTCAACCCTAAGAACAACATCGTTTCGACGCCGGCGTAATCAATCGGCAGATTCTCCGGCGGTTCCGCGTCGGACGGCGTGGGGTTTTCACTATCCAACATCAACGCCTGAACCGCTGCCACACTGCGGTCGACCAAACGGATCGACTCGATCCCGGCGAGACGGCATGCCTGTTTGATACTGCGGCGGTGGAACTGGTCGTAGCTAGCCGGAATCGCAATGGCGGCCAATTGTGGCAATGGATTGTCGGGCCAAGCATTGGCAATGATTCGGCGAATCAACATCGACATCAAAACTTCCGGCGGACATTGACGTCCGGCAATCTCGCGCTGCACCGTGTCTTTGCCGACGTACATCGGCAAACAATGGACCACCTGTTTCGGTGATGCAAATCGCATCTGGTTGGCTTCGACGTCAAACAACAGTTGCCCG
The DNA here is from genome assembly GCF_024129865.1 of Stieleria tagensis. Lineage (GTDB taxonomy): Bacteria > Planctomycetota > Planctomycetia > Pirellulales > Pirellulaceae > Stieleria > Stieleria tagensis. The sequence goes on from NZ_JAMYFE010000141.1 coordinate 5,287, forward strand.
TGATCGTCCGCCACCGCCATCCGAAACAATGGCTGTGAATCCGCGCCGGCGGTTAAATTGTGAATCCCCACTCCCGGCAACGACTCTGCCGCAGCGGAATAAGACATTCCCAAATCGATCCCGAAAATTGCCAGGTTGGCGATCGCCGTTGACCCACCCGAGAGCGTTGATTGGTCACCGGTCGATTGTCGATTGACGAATTCGGACAACCAAGCCGGACTGTGCGATTCCTCGGCATAGGTCCCCAGATCCTCGATGACTTCATCCAACGAGGCGTAGCGTTCGCTCAGGCGTTTCGCCATCATCCGTCGAAACAGATTGGCCAACCCCAAGTCGACGTCGCTGCGAACTTGCATCAAATCCGGGATTTCACCATGTCGGTGACCATAAACCTGTTCCAGGTACTCACCTTGAAACGGCGGTTTGCCGGTCAACAGAAAATACAGCACCGCCCCAAGCGAATAGATGTCACTACGCGGGTCCGCATCGTCGGGCGATTCCAGTTGCTCCGGCGACATGTAAGCCAATGTCCCGATCAATTTGCCCTTGCGTTTGTGATACGAATCGGGATCTTGAATCCGCCCGATTTCACGCCCGTCATCGGACCACAAAACATTACTGATCTGTGCCAACCCCAGATCCAAAACCTTGATCGTTCCATCCTTGGCTTGAATCAGGTTTCCCGGTTTGACGTCCCGGTGCACGATTCCAGCTCGATGCGCGTGCAACAATCCCAAAGCGGCCTGACGAATCACCGATGCAGCCATCCCAGGTGACAGCGGTCCGTTCTTGGCGACCAACCGTGTTAACGTCATGCCGTCAACATATTCCATCACCAAAAAGTGGATGCCATCCGCTTCGCCGGCATCAAAGGCGGTGACAATATTGGGATGCATCACTCGCGATGCGGCGCGGACTTCGTCATAAAATCGCTCGATCGATGACTCGTCAGACATTCGATCACCGCGCAACACCTTCAGCGCCACCTCACGCTGCATTCGCACGTGTTCCGCTAAAAAGACTTCGCCCATGCCACCGGATCCGATCAGTTTTTTGATCTGATAGTCACCGATCTGTTTCGGGATGGTTTCCCGACGGCCACTTTTCTTGATCGCGGTCGCACCGTGGGGCAGCGGCTCGGACGATTCCTCTGCGTCGACCGAACTGACGCTCAATTCGATCAGGTCGCCAAACGCATCGCCGCTACTCATTTCACAGGTCGGTGGTTCCTTATCCGGCAACTCTGCCGCGACCGATTCTCGCTCGATCGTCCCCTCCGAATCACCGTCTAATCCCTCATCAATCGCAGCTAACTCAGGCACGTCCGAATCACTGGCGACGGACAATTCTGAATCACTCATCAACGATCCCGATGAATCACCGTTCAATGCTCGCTCGGCATCCGTTTTAGCGGCGCTCTCGCTACCAGGCAGCAACGGCAGGTCGCCGGAATCAGCCCCTTCGTCAGACAGTTCCTCCAGCAGTGATTCACTGTTGGAATCGTCGCGATCAGCTTGTGGATGTGACAAGGGAAACCGTTTCGGACGAGGTGAAAGGGTGTGCCGGGGGAAATCGGATTCAGTAAACGCCCGTTTGATCGTCGTCGTTGATTGTCGCAGGGGCGACCGGTGAATGGTCGACAATCGCAGATCAGTCAACAAGGATTATACAACAGTCCTCTACAGGACTACCTGATCCATTGCCTAGCCAAACGTTCACTCTCTGGTTCGTATCAGTATAGCGTCGGAGCTTTTGAAGGTGGTGCCCGCAGGTTACTCTAACCCGCTGAATTCAGCGCCACTGCGAAACGCTCCGCTGGCGACCCGATTCCTCTTGCCAATTCGAGCCATTCTCTTGCCAACACCGGATCAACCGACATTATCGAATCCTGATGCCGATGGTCACCCCGTCCGCCAAAATTTTGGTGACACAGAGGGTTCCTTGCGAATCGCGACCCGCGAGAGTCCGCTGGCGTTGTGGCAGGCTCACCACGTGGCCGACTTGCTGGCAGCGCAGTCAATCGGATCGCAAATCGTTCCGATGGTCAGTAGTGGCGATATCGACATGCGTCCGATCGATGGCAAACGATCCGTCGGCGTGTTTACCAAGCGAATTCAACAGGCATTGTTGGACGACGAGGGCGATCTGGCGGTCCATTCCATGAAAGACCTGCCCACCGAAGCGCACCCGGATCTGCAAATGATTGCGACCCCGCAGCGTGAAACGGTCGTCGACTGCCTGGTTTCGCCTGGGGGAGGCCCACTGGACAGTCTGCCAGCTGGCGCACGCATCGGTACGGGCAGTCGTCGTCGCGCCGCCCAATTATTGCGCGTCCGTCCTGATTTACAAATCTTGCCGATCCGCGGCAACGTGCAAACACGGCTGCAAAAAATGCATGATGGTGAATACGACGCGATCGTGTTGGCTGCCGCAGGATTGCAGCGGTTGCAAATGAATGATTTGCGGCGGGTTGAATTGCCACTCGAAATGATGCTGCCTGCGCCAGGCCAAGGTGCATTGGCGATCGAGGTCCGGCGAAATGATCAGCGCGCGATCGATGCGGTGTCGCAGTTGAATGATGCTTGCGCGGCCGCTTGCACCCTGGCCGAACGCACCCTGCTGTCACAACTGCATGGTGGTTGCCTGGCGCCGATCGCCGCACACGCCACTGTGACGTCCAACTCAGATTCCAGCCAACTTCGTCTGATCGCTCGTGTGCTGTCGGTCGACGGGACCGAATGCCTGGAATCCGCCGCCGAGTGCCCGATCAAACTAGAATGGGGCCAGTGGCAGACAGTCGCGATCGAACTCGGACGTCAGATCAGTTCTGGACTGATCGAGCGTGGTGCGCGAGCGCTGATCGAATCCGGTCGCTGAGTCCCACAAGACAGTTCGCGTCATTTCATTCACAGACCCCATCAGGTGTGGCCCCGTGCAACAGTCCCTTGCCAATCAATCCTCCGACCGCATTCGTCCCCGGCGGCGTCAATTTTTTTCGGCCGCCTGCGCCGCTGCGGCTGCTGTTTCGTTCACGAATCCTACGACACTGATGGCCGCCGATCCGTTTGCCCGCCACGGTGGACCACGCTTTCGAATCGGTTTGGCGGCCTATTCGCTGCGCAACTATTTTTCCTTCATGAAGGGCAAATCCAGAACGCCTGACGCGTCGGGAAAAGCGATCGATATGGTCGGCTTTCTGGACTACTGTGTGGACCAAGGCTTCGAAGCTGCGGAGTTGACCAGTTATTTCTTTCCACCCGATGCTGATTCGCAGTACTTCCTGGAGCTTAAACGCCAAGCCTTTTTGCGCGGTGTCACGATTTCGGGGACAGCGATTGGGAACAATTTTACACTCGGCGCGGGCGACAAACTGGACCGGGAAATTGAAACGGCACTCGAGTGGATCGACAAAGCCGCCGTCATGGGCGCGCCACACATCCGATTCTTTGCCGGCACCGCGAAACAGTTGGATGAACACCCCCAACGTCTGGATCAAGCCATTGAAGCGATGAAACAATGCGCGCAACGGGCAGGAGAAAAAGGCGTGTTCCTGGGGATCGAAAACCACGGCAACCTGCGACCGGACCAACTGCTGTCCATTATCCAGGCCGTCGACCATCCCTGGGTCGGCATCAATCTGGACACCGGGAATTTTCACAGCGAAGATCCTTATGGCGATCTGGAAAAATGTGTGCCTTACGCAGTCAACGTGCAGGTCAAAGTCAGCATGAAGAAACCGGACGGGACCACCTATCCAGCCGACTTTGACCGCGTCGCGGCGATTCTGCGCGACAGCAACTATCAGGGTTTTGTGATCCTGGAATACGAAGACGACGCGCCCTATGACAAGATCCCGGCGGCGACAGCGGAACTGCGGAAATCCCTGGCCTGAACCTCCGACCTGGCCACCGCCGAGCCCGATTGGGAACCGATTAATCGCAACAACCGTCACCGGCTGATCAATCGGACGCGATCAGTCAACGGGAATGGTCAATTGAATCCTTTTATTGAAGGGCTGCCGCCGCTGCCATCGGAATCGGACTAGTGTCTTGGTGTGCGAGGGACGTGACGCAGCAGCGCGACACGACACCCAGATATTAAGCGTCCCCCCGTGCGAGGCGGGGTCGGTTCTTCGGAATCGGCCTCGCCTTTTTTCGTGCCTCCGCCGCCGTTAGACTGGTTGGTATCCACCCGTCCAGAGGTTGTGAGATGCCGATTCAGTTTCAATGCCCGAGTTGTCAAGCGACACTGAAAGCGCCGACCGCCCACTCAGGGGCGCGTGCGAGATGTAAAAAGTGCCGCGAAATCGTGACCATTCCCGCCGTCGGCGACGCAGCCAATCGGGTCGCGACAGATCGACAACGAACGAGTGCCCCGCGGCCCTCACCGGCGATTGAATCAAACGACGAGATTGATTTCGGCTCCATCACTGCCCAACTGCCTTCGTTTGTCGCAGGAAATTCGACTGAATCAACGAAGTCGCCACGGCCAGTGCGGTCGATGGACGACGACCAAAATCCGTTTGCCGACCTGCCGGAGTTTCAAGCACTCGACGCACCGGTCAGCCGCCACTCACAGGCCGACAACGAATTTCATCAAATGATGATGGCCGATTCCGGTCAATCATCGTTCGTCCTGCCGACGGCGACTCCGCTGGATCAATCCACGCCCGCTGCCGATGCAGATGCCCTGGAAACCGAGGGGACATCCTCGCCAGTTGCCGACCACAGCAACCTGGCCGATGTATTGGGTGGTTTTGATGCCACGATTCAATCTGCGGTGCAGCAGCAACGTGCAAAGACCGAGCGGGCGGCCCGCGCCAAATTCAGCAGACAACAAATCCAAGCTGCCTTTGCCAAACCACTCGGCGCGGTCGACCGATTTGCGGGGCTCGGTCGAAAGCAGTTCCAATCGGCAATCGCTGTCGCGCTGGTTCCAATTGGTTTTGTGGTGTTTGTGTTTGCCGCCAGTGCCGGCATGTTACTGCTGTATCGAGGTTGGCTCTACGGCGCCGACTCCAGTCTGCCGCATCCGGTGATCGGAATCACCTTCGTCATTCTGTGTGTGCTGTTGGTCGCTTGCTGGATCCCCGCGATCAATCTGATGTTTGCCGGATGGAGTCTCTTGTTCGGACGTCGACACTCCGGTGAAAGCACCACCCAGCTGACGCGAGAGTCCCAGCCGGTGATGTATGAGTTCGTCGACCAGATCTGTGAAAAACTAGGGGCACCAAAACCCTGTCGAATCGATTTGGACTGTGAATTCAACGCCTCGGCATCGCTGCGACGCGGTTGGATCAAGAGCGGCAATAACGACCTGGTGCTGACCATTGGAATCCCATTCATTGCCATTCAAAACACCGAACAACTGGCATCGGTGATCGCACACGAGTTCGGTCACTTTCGCCAAGGCAGTGCGATGAAGACCAGCTATGTGATCGGTTCCCTGACGAACTGGTTCATGCGTTCGGCGGCATCCGGACCAGTCTATTTTTACTGGTTCGGCTACCTAACCCACATGCTATCGGGATCATTGACGCGGCAAATGGAATGGGATGCCGACCGCCATGCGGTGCAATTGGCGGGCACCAAAGCGTTCGTGCAATCGAGCGCCCTGATCGAACGTTACGGCGTTGCCTATGCCGTCACCTTGGACAATCTGTTCATGCTCTTTCAATCTGGGATTTTGGTCGACAACATCCCTCGATTCATGATGCACATTGGACGCACCATGCCGGCGTCGGTGGTCCGCCGCATCGCCGAGCAAACGGAGAAAGAGCGATTGAATTTGCTCGATTCCCACCCGCCCACGCGCGACCGAGTCCAAGCCGCTCGCGAACTGAACCAGCCTGGGATCTTGTCGCTCGGCCGTCCAGCGACGGACCTGATTGATCACTGGATTCCACTTTGCAAAACCATCACGCTGGACTTTTACACGCAAACACTGGGTCTATTGCCCAATGAAATCAACGACTCACATGTGACACCGCTGGAAGACCTGCTGCGCGACGAGCACAAGTTGTTGCTGGACAAGACCGGATAACAGGTCCAGAGAGCTGTTGTGGCTGAGCCCTGTGAACCCCTGTCTGCAGGAGCCCAGTCTGCAGGAGCCCTGTCTGCAGGAGCCCACGCCGTGAAAGAACCAGCCTCACAGAAGCCGGCGACAGGGTTTGAAGTTGCGCCTTTGCAATTCACTCTCCCGCCTAGAGGTCGTACTGCTTCGCTCACGGCTCAACAGGGTGGGTTTGCAGGGTGAGGTTGA
>NZ_JAMYFE010000142.1 GCF_024129865.1 Stieleria tagensis
CATGCTCGCCAAACAAGTTTGGCTCACACGGGAAAATCAAGTTAAACCGAAAGTCTAATTCTGCTCCGGGCCGTCGGTTAACGACCCAGCGATTCGCCATTTTGCTGCCAGGAAAAATGCCACAAAGGACACTCAGCTTCCCAGCAAAGCGATCTCGCAAATGCTGAACTCAACAGAAGTTTCACCACCAAATTGTCAATGATCAGTTCAGTTGCGGGCGAGTGACTTGCGTCGCTTGCCCTCACTGAGGAGGCGGAAAGATAGGGGCAGGTTCGGTGCTTCGCAATAGCCATCGGTGAAATTTTCGAAAATAAAGCGGGCGACCTTGGTTTTGGCAGGGAAATTGCCCTGTCGATCGTTTTCGAGCTTTTTACGAGGGATTTTCGGGATCACCCACCACGGCTCTTTGGCACTGCAAACGGTGCACCCGAGCGATTTTTTGCGGCGTTAGTTTAGGCAAATTGGTGCGTGATTGCTGGATTGAGCTAGGGTTAAACGATTCCTAATCTCAACCGTCCGATAGGGAACAAGCGGAACGTTTCGGTAAAGCGGGCCGCGAAAACTCTCTTTGATTGAAAGGTCGATTCGCGATGCCCACTACGCCAGCCAACACCTCCAGCGATGGCGCGAATGCGGATAGTCAACTCGATTCGCTGATCTCACGCATCCAGTCACTGACCGGCGGCGGCGACCAGCCTGCCAAACAACAGCCACGACGTGCTCCGTCAGCACCGGGGGCGACCCCCCCAGCGGATCCGGCAGCCGAAGTTGGTTCGGTGGATGAATCCGCTGCCGTGCCGGCCAGCGGTGGACCGCAGCCGGCTCTGCAAGCCCCGGTTCCCCAGCGACCGCCCCAGCCGCCACCGAAACCCACGCCCTCGGGCATCGCGGAATACACCTTTCGCAACAGCAGCCCCCAAGGCCCGGTCGGCCAAGCCCAGTCGGCGCCCCCGCCTCCGACTCTGCCGCCCTCACCGCACCAGGGCAGCCAAACCACATCGCATCGTTCGAAATTGCCCGCCCACCTGCGATCGGCTCCGGCAAGTTCCACCGCCACGCCGGGACCGAAGGCCGCACTGGGCTATGACGGTCGTGATATCCCCGCCGGCCCGCTGGGGTTCAAACCTTCGCGTGACGAAGTCTGGCGACCGGTCGAACCGGAATCGATGGAGCAGGCGGGTATCAACGAATCGATTCTGGAAGCGATCATCTATCGCTATCTGCTGACCGCCGGCGAAGCCGAGGGACGCAAGATCTCGGACCAAGTCAAAGTTCCGTTTCGTTTGATCGAGCCGATTTTGATACGGCTGAAAATGGAACAGCACGTGGGCTATCGAAGCGCCACGGCGACCAATGACTACGTCTATGTGCTGACCGAATCCGGACGCCAGATCGCTCGCAATCACAGCGCCGACTGCACCTATTTCGGGGCCTGCCCGGTGCGTTTGGATGACTATGTCAAAAGTGTTCGCTACCAAACGATCGAAGGCCAATACCCCAAAAAAGCCGACTTGATCCAAGCCTTTAGCGACTTGCTGATCAATCCCAAGATGCTGAACCGACTCGGACCCGCCGTGGCCAGCGGTCGCGGGATGTTCCTGTTCGGGTTCCCCGGCAACGGTAAAACCTCGATCGCCGAGCGGGTCACCGGGGCATTCGGAAAATACATCTGGATCCCTCGCTGTGTCGATGTGGACGGCGATGTGCTGCGTGTGTTCGACCCCATGAACCACGAACTGGCCCCACCCGAAGAAGCCAGCGGATTGTTGGACGACGGCGGCATCGATAAACGCTGGGTTCGCATCAAACGCCCCACGATTATCGCCGGCGGTGAATTGACGATGGAGATGTTGGAGGTCCTCAACAACCCCGACACCAACATCAGCGAATCGCCACTGCAGCTGAAAAGCAACTGTGGAACGCTAGTGATCGATGACTTTGGTCGTCAAAAAATGCGAGTCGACGAACTGCTGAACCGTTGGATCGTTCCGCTCGAAAAACGCTACGACTTCATGAACATGGCGAGTGGGAAAAAAATCCAAGTCCCGTTCGATCAGTTGGTCATCTTCAGCACCAACCTGGAACCCAAAGATTTGGTTGACGACGCGTTCTTGCGACGGATTCCTTACAAGATCGAAGTCGAGAATCCGCCCGAACAGGACTTCCGTAAGCTGTTCGAGATCATGTGTCGGGTCACCAAGATGCCCTACAACGCCGATGCAATCGACTACCTGATCCAAACGCATTACATCCCGGTCAATCGTCCGTACCGCAATTGCCAACCGCGTGACTTGTTGCTGCAAGTCAAAAACTATTGCATGTACAACGACTTGGAAGTGGAGTTAAAAAACGAATACTTCGACTTCGCCTGTGACAACTACTTCTCGGTGATGTAGTCGCGACTGAACGACGCAATGGGTGCCACCTACCAGATGCTTTTGGCGGTTCGTCGTGGATCGCTCCGTCGATCGCGCGTTGGATCGGCGGAGCGATCCACGACTTTTGTCGGGTGGATCGTACACGGTGGCGTGGGCTACTGGCGCGGGGCGGTGACCATTCCTGCGGTCGCTTGTTGGCGCAGGCCATCCGCGCGGGAGACAACCTCATCTGAGGGCGGCAATGTCTTGGGCACGAGCGCTACATCAATGATTCGCTCGTCACGAACTTCGCCCGGCCAGAGCGTCTCGGCGATAAAATCGACGCCGGGCCATTGATACCATGGCGGGTTGAATCGACGCCGCACCGTCTCGGTGCGATAGCCGTCGGCCTCAATGCGAAACTCTCGAGTGCCGTAATACACAAACGGAGTCGATGCCGGTGATGCCCCGATGACTTGATTGTCGACTGAGACCATCGCGCCGGGCGGGTTGGTGCGGACCGTCATTCGCCGACGGACGCATCCAGAGAATAATGCCAGCATCACACAAGGTCCCAGCAATAGCAGCAAACGGCGACCGGGGCGCAAGGTCCCGAGACAGCCGACCGAGCGGTGGTCCGGCCGGTCGGGAAAAGTTGGCAGAGCGGGCATGGATGGATGCGTGTTGGAAGCAAAAGGGCACTGCAGGTGACACCGAATGTCGGTAGTAACAGTTGTGCAGCCGACCTTTCCAGGCCACTTTTGGGCGCCAAGAATGCCGGTTAGGAAGATTGCGCATCCAGTGCGTCCTAGGCGACTTGCGTTGTGATTAACGGTAAGCAAGACTTTTGGACGTCACTTGGTTCGATCCCCCTGGCGGGACCGACAAGCATCCATTCCCTGTCTCTCAATGGTTTTCAAATGAAAAACATGCGAATTCTGGCGGCTTCTGCCGCATTGATGATCGGATTGTTCGCGTCGGCACAAGCATCCGCTGGCTGCTGCGAACCCGCACCGGCGCCCGCACCTTGCTGCGAGCCGACTCCTGTTTGCTGCCCCGCACCTCCGGTCGAAGTCAGCTTTTGCGTCATCGACCCGGTGACCTGCTGCAAGTACCCGGTCACGGTTTGCGTTCCTGCCGAATGTGCCGGACAAACCCCGTGCTACGTCGATTGCCGCCGTGGATTCTTGGGCCGCAAGATCCTGACCTACAAGTTCGAGTGCTGTGGCGAATGTGTTGACATCGTCATCACCAAGCACGGTCGTGTGATCGTCCGCGACTGATCGCCCCGCGATCAAACACAGCGACCATTGAGACAGCGGCAACCGCTTCTGTGAATTTGGTCGGCTGTTACAACACAGGTTCGACCGCTTTGGTTTTGCGATCAAAGCGGAAGACCTGTTTTTTTTGTGGATCCGCGACATACAGCGACTCGTCATCGGCGGTGATTCCGACCGGTCCACCCAGCGGATCGCCCTCGAACCACTTCTCGGTCTTGCCGTCGGCGGTGAAGGTCCAGATAGATTTGCCATAGCCGTCGGTCACAAATCCTCGGTCACCGGCCCAGGCAATTCCATTGGGAAACTGGTAAGGGCGGTCACCGACGATGGTTTCGGCCGTCCCCGATTTGACATCAATGCGCTGCACCGCCTCTGCGTCCGGCGTGACGGCCCACAGCATTCCGTCGCTATCAAACGACAGGCCTCGCGCGTTGACCCGGGCAACCAGTTCTGGTTTCCCGCCGCCGATCGGTAGCCGAAAGACCGCGCGCCGCTCGGCATCACCGACGTAGATCATTTCGCCCGAAGGATCCACCGCGATCGCCATCGGAATCCCCAGGTAGCCGTTGTTCAGCGAGATCAGATCGCCGCCTGCTGCGGCCGCATAGTAGATCTCGCGGGTCGCCGAATCACCGATCAAAATCCCGCCATCGGGATGGGCAGTGACACACCACGGGCGATTCATCGGTTTACGCAGTAATTTGGTTCCTGCGGTCCGCAATTTCAGCGTCCCGTCGGCCTGAACCCAAATCCCAGGCAGATCTAAATCAACGACCAACAGGTTGCCATCCTGCAACGCGACCGCTCGGGGGTAGTTGACCGCGGCTTGGTCAGCGGCGATCGGATCGGGGACCTGAACCGATTTTCCATACACGTCGGTCTGGCTGTCGTCTTCACCGGCGGGCGCGGTTTCAGCGGGCTGTTCCGTCGCATCCTTCTGGTCGGTTTGCGGCTCCGATTCCTGCGCGACCACGATCGACGACGCAGTTGCCAGGGTCAGTCCTCCGAGGAAGCAGGTCGCCACAATGAGGGTCTGGCAGGTTTTTCCGATTGCGCAAATTTTTCTAATGATCACGGTCAGGCATGCCGAACAAGAAATAAAGTGATGTACCGAGAAGCGAAGCTGGGACTTCAAATGGCGTGACGTGTTTCACGCCCCCAACCAGTTCGCAACGTCTCTCTCGCGGAAAGATTCAGGACCATGATAACGTCAAGCCACCCAATTTCGTGGGCACTCTGTCGCCGAATCACTGCGAGTTTTAGCAAAACCTGCTCTGATCGCGTGGTTGCAATTGGGTTGGGAGTGTTGGCGTTGCTGGCGGGACACCTGCTGACGGTACCTGTCATGGCGGGGGATCCGTCCGTCGGACGCTCAGCATCCGACGCGATTGCGGCGGCACAAATCGATCTTTCCGGCGCCGCCCCTGCGCAGCATCGTGGCGGTGCTCGGCTGGGGCGACGCCAACAACCCGCTCAACAAAAATTGCCGATCGCGGCGGCAATCGAGGCACAAGGCCAAGTCCAACAAGTCGGCTATTTGGAACCCAACTGTGGTGCCGGCGTGTTCGAAGCAACTTGTGGCTGTGAAACCGTCTGCGACTGCCCGGTCGAGCGAGTGGCACAACCGCTGCTGGACCCCAGTTGTGGCTTGGAAGCATCCTGTGGGATCGAAGTTTCGTGTGGCGCCGAACCGTGGGTCGGATCGGGTGTTGGATGCGGAGCGACGGGCTGCAACTCTGCTGGCTGCGGCGGCTGCTGTGATTCGATGGACCCCAATTGTGGCTGCGATGCCTGTTGCGGTTCCGTTCGTTTCCTGGACGGCTTGTTCCCCCGGCTGTGCTTCAACTGGAACCGCTGGGATTTCTTCGCCGGGGTCAACGGATTCACCGGACCGATGAATTTCGCAGACACGGGAACCGCCGCCAGCGACCATCGCGGCACCGGCAGTTTTGGATTCTACGAAGGATTCAACCGCGGTCGCACGCTGATGTTTTTTGACAACGAATTGTCGATTCAAACCGGTGCGAGATTTACACAAACCAATTTGTCCGGATCCGGATTCACCGATGATCCACGTAGTCAAGTGTTTTTGACCGGCGGTTTTTTCCGTCGTGTCGACTATGGTTTCCAGTACGGCTTGGTGTTTGATTACCTGAGCGACGACTGGTACCACCAAGCCGACTTGACTCAGTTGCGAGGTGAACTCGGATGGGTCCTCCGCAACTCCCATGTGTTCGGACTGCAGTTCACCGCCGGGCTCGATAGCAATTCGTCTGACACCACAGTCGTCGACAATACCGGCGCCACGATTCGCAACACGGTGGTTTCCGAAGCCCTGTCACAATATCGCCTGTTCTACCGCCAGCAGCTTGCCCGCTGTGGGTCCTGTGAAGGATTCATCGGCGGCACGGAAAACAATGACACGCTGTTGGGCGTGGATGTGAATCTGCCGCTGCACCGCAGACTCCTGTGGAATACCTCGGCGACTTACCTGATTCCCGACGAAGGTGCTAACAGTGGCGGCGAACAACACGAGGGCTGGAATTTGGCGATCGGCGTCACCTTCCGTCCCGGCGGACTGGGATCCGGATCGCGCTACGAGCGACCGCTGCTAAACGTCGCCGACAACAGTACCCTGATGGTGGACCGCCGCTGAAGGATCGCTGGATCCCTAGCTGCCGAAGCCGAGTGTTTTTCGCCAGGCGACAATCTGTTGTTCGCGGCCGACTTGGTCGCTGATGGTTTGCCAATCAGCGTTCACGGCGGCCAGTGCATCGGTTGCTGTCGCATCACCGCTTAGACAGGCGATCACGTGTTGGTCCAGCGATTGGTAGTACCGCGACGCCGCCGGCAGCAACAACGGCGTTGCGACTTGCCTGGTTTGCAACCGATTGCTCAACCAGCGAACATAAGGTGTCGCCGACCGTTCGGCGGTCCCGCCGGCCGCGGCGCCGAAATCAGATGCAGCGGGTGTCCGCGTGGGTGAATACAGTGCGGTTTGGCCGCGGACCATCTCCATTCGTTCGCCGCCGCACAACCAACCGATGAAGTCGCGCGAGGCATCGGTTTGTCGGCAACCGCTGCTGATGCTAGCCAGGGGCGTCCAGGGACTGAAGCACAGACGATCGACGTCGGTCTCTTGCGGGCAATCGGAAACGCTGACGTCAAACACTTCCTGCGAATCGTCGCTGGCATCGTCGTTGTCGGTGGCATTCACATCGTCGGCCACTTCGTAACCGATCCCGCCCTGCAGGTCGCCGCGACGCAGCCCTTGCCAGATGGATTGCGGTGTCAGGGACGGTTGTTGGTAAAGCCCGACCGTGTCGGCGAACTGTTTCAGCACAGCAGCGAAATCGGGGTCGCTCCACTGTGGCGCCAGAGTGTTGCGATCGAATAGCCAACCGTGGTCGACCGACGAGGCACAGCGGTTTAGAAACGATGTCGCCGCCCAGCCTGGTGCGGTTGGCTCGGCTGCTTTTCCGTCCAGTCGTTCGACCCAGTCGTGGTACTCCACCCACGTTTGACACTGTGCTTCCGGATCGAGCGACAGCAGGGCGAACAGTTTTGCGCCGATGGCAACGCCCCAGGTTGCTCCACCGTATGCCCCCAGACCGTTCATGACCGCCGGCAGCGGTTTTCCATAGCGGTCTTGGTAATCTTGCAAGGTGTCGTCGTGGAATGAGACGGACGAGCGGGACCGTTCCAGTTGCCCCAACAGGTACTGTGGGTAGATCACGACATCGGCAGCCGAAAGACGCTCGGCCAGATCCGCATCGCCGGCAGCGGAATAGGTGTCGGGTTGGATTTCGATCAACTCGATCTTCAATGGTTGCTGTGATGCCATCGACCACCCCGATCGGATCGAATCGGCGTCCGCCGCAGTCCCTGCCAATGCGATTCGCAGTGGCACGTCGCGGCGTGTCGTCGTGGCTGGTTTTTCGCTTGAATCGCCAGCGCTGGGCTGGGAACGACTGCAACCCACCAGTAGCGGCGTGGCAATGGCGGCCTGGGCGATTCGCGCCATCGCTTCGCGACGGGTGCCCGTGGCCGAGGGGGTCCCGGCTGACGCGTTGCCACCGGAATCGGCACGTTGCGGTGGCATTCGATCGGGATTGTCAGGCGAAACAGAGAGGTGATTCATCGGGCCGCGGTGGCAAGCGAGAACATTTTTTGAAATCGATCCGCGCCGAAGCTGTTTGGCAAATTACAGTTTTGCGGCGGCGCGATAACATACGCAGCGCTCGGCGATCCGGTTCAATCGGAAATCGGTGGTCGCCCCGTTCCAAACATCTATCAGGCACAGCATGAGTCACTATCTGGGAATCGACATCGGAACTAGCGGAACAAAAACGCTGTTGATCGACGCCGCCGGAAACGTCATTGCCGAAGCAGACGCGACCTACCCCATGGAGCAACCCCAACCGGGCTGGACGCAACAAGACCCTGAAGATTGGTGGAAAGCCACGGTCAAGACTGTCCGCGCGGTGATGCGAAAATCAAAGTGCAATCCGGCGGATATCAAAGCGATCGGTTTGAGCGGTCAGATGCACGGCAGCGTTTTTCTGGACGCCAACGACCAGGTCATCCGCCCCGCATTGCTGTGGAATGACCAACGCACCGCCGCCGAATGTGATGAAATCACCCAGGCTGCTGGCGGTCGCAAAAAATTGATCAAATTGGTTGCCAACCCGGCACTGACCGGATTCCAGGCGCCGAAAATCCTGTGGTTGCGGAATAACGAGAAACGCAACTTTGACCGCTTGGCCAAAGTCCTGTTGCCGAAAGATGAAATTCGTCGTCGCTTGATTGGCGATTACGTGTCCGAGGTCAGTGACGCCAGCGGAACGTTGCTGTTGGACGTCGTGAACCGCAAATGGTCGACCGCCCTGCTGTCCAAATTGGGACTCGATTCCGATCTGTTGCCGCGCGTGGTCGAAAGCGACGAAGTCACGGGTACGTTGACCAAGGCTGCGGCCAAGACGCTGGGATTGACCACCGATTGCAAAGTCGTCGGCGGTGCCGGTGATTGTGCGGCCGGCGCGGTCGGCAATGGTGTGGTCAAAAAAGGTGTGCTCAGCACTTCGATCGGCACCAGCGGCGTGATGTTCGTGCACAGCGACCAGCCGCAATACGATTCCGCAGGCCGCTTGCACACGTTCTGTCACGCCGTCAACGGCGCTTGGCACATGATGGGCGTCAATTTGACCAGCGGCGGTTCACTGCAATGGTGGGTCGAATCGGTGCTGCAGAACCTGGCCGGACTCAGTGGCAAAGACGTCTACCAAGCCGCAACCAAAGAAGCGCAGCAGTGTCCGGCCGGCAGCAACGGTCTGTTGTTCCTGCCCTACTTGAACGGCGAACGCACACCGCATGCCGACCCCAACGCCCGCGGCGCCTTTGTCGGATTGAATTTGACGCACACCCGTGGTTCGATGACACGTAGTGTGATGGAGGGTATCACGTTTGCGCTCCGCGATAGCTTGGGCATCATTCAATCGCTGGACGTACCGGTTCGAGAAATTCGAGCTTCCGGTGGCGGCAGTAAAAACCCGTTCTGGCGGCAAATGCAGTCCGATGTGTTTGGCAAAAAAATCACCACCCTAAAAGTCGAGCAGGGACCGGCGTTTGGTGTCGCCCTGCTGGCTGCGGTCGGTGACGGTGCCTACAAGAACATTCAATCGGCGTGCAAAGCGACGATCCAAGTCGCCGACCAGACCACGGTCGATCGATCTGCAGCATCCGGTTACAACAAACTGTTTCCGATCTATCGCAAGCTCTACAGCGATTTGAAAGATTCGATGCATTCGCTGTCCGAGTTGCAATAGTCGTCTCGATTGCGTTTCTGTCCCGACACTGCAGCCAACTGACCAGATCCATGCAAACCGTTGAAGTCAAGATTGTTGATCGTATCGCGACTGTCATGATGGATCGCCCCAATGTCTGCAATGCTTTGGATGGTCAACTGATTGCCGACCTGACGCAAGCGTTTTCCGACGTTCACCAAGAGAAACGGGTCGACGCCTTGGTGTTGACCGGCAAAGGCGATCATTTTTGCAGCGGGGTGGACCTGAAAACGTTCGGGCAAGTGTGTCAATTGGAACCGATCGAAGCCCAGTTGGCATGGTTCGAATTTTGGCGAGAGCTCACCGAGTTGTGCGAAGCCATTTTACGGTTTCCCAAACCCGTGGTCGCAGCGGTCGACGGCCCGGCGATCGGGGCCGGATTGGCTCTCGCATTGGCCGCTGATCTGCTCGTGCTCAGTGATCGTGCGTCGCTGTCGGCAAACGCTGCCCAACGTGGCTTGATCGGCGGCCTGACGGCGCCCCTGCTGACTTTTCGCTACGGTGCCGCGATCGCAGCGCGGATGTTGTTGACCGGTCAAGCGATCGACGCCGACCAAGCGCTGGGGTTGGGGATGTGTGTGGACGTGGTGCCGCCGGTGCAAATCTGGGTCGCCGCCAACCGTTGGGCAAAGCAGTGCGGCGAGGCACCGCAGGAATCGGTCCAAGCGACGAAACGAATGCTGAACGAAAGCGTGGGCGAAGCGTTGCTATCACATCTGGCATCCGGCGCCGCAACGGCGGCTACCGTCTGCAACACCGCTTCGGCGTCCGAAGGCATCCGCGCTTTCATTGAGAAACGGCCCCCCGAATGGCCATAGCACCATTCGTAGAGTGGATCTTGGAAAAGATCCCGGGGCTGAGTTCACCCGGGGTTCCTGCCGAACCCGCCTCCAGCAGGTTCGGCAGAGACCCCGGGCTAAGCTATTGAACGCCGTTGGCGTAGAGATGGGACCTGAGGGCATGCAACTCTCCCAATGGGTGGCATGCGCGAAGCTGCACGACCCCCGAACGCTGGCGTGCCTAAGCGAGTCAACGTTCGGGGGAGAGGGGACCGCGGCCGGTTCCACGCGTTTTTTGTGGGTTTATGCGGGTGGGGGGGAATCTGACGAATTAGTTGAAACCGGCGGGCCATCGTCGGGGTAGTGGTGGTACCGGTGAAGGACGAAACCACTGGAGTTCGCTTTGCCGCGATGGGGCAAACTTGTTACGTTTCGCCCGGACTGGGACCATTTTCTTGCTTACGACTGACCCTAACTGTCAAAAAGGACACCAAACGATCATGGGTTTTCTGACGAATTGTATTCCTTCCCTGCCAGCGGCGCGCGCGATTGCAGCCACCGCCCTGTTTGCCGCTTCGGCCTTGATCGCTCCGGCGGCCTCTGCCCAGGAACAACTGACGCCGGCCGCCGCGACGCCGGCCGCTGGCTCGCCCGCCACGTTGTCCGATGGCTCCCAGCCCGTCTTGGTCGTCACGATCGGCTCGCTCAACAAGATGATGCAGGATGTGAATTACATCACGGGTGTCGTCGGCCAGGCGCATTTTGGCGGCCTTTTTTCGATGATGGCCGGGACGTACGGTCAAGGCATGGACATGGATCAGCCGATCGGCGTGTTGGTGCCGATGATCGGCGGCACCCCGCAGCCGATCGTGGTTTTACCGACTAGCGATGTCCGCTCGATTCTGAAACGTATCGAAGCCCAGACCGGGCCGATCGATCAGCTTGACGATGGCACATTGGTCGCCACCATCAACGGTAAAACGCTGTACATCCAACAGAACAAGTCCGTTGCGATTGCCGCCCAAGACCGCGAAGCACTGAAACTGGTGCCGGCCGATCCACAAGGGTTATTCAAAGGAATGGGCAATGACTACAACGTCGCCGTGCGTTTGCAAGTCCAGCAGGTACCGGTGGAAGTCCGCAACGTGTTGATTGACCAAATGCGGCAGGGATTCGAATCCGCGATGGCCAAGCAACAGGATGCGGATTCGGCTCGCGAGATGGCCGAAAACTCGATCGAGCAAATCGAGCGATTGGTTCAAGAAGCCGACGAGTTGAATTTTGGCTTGAACATCGATCAACCCAATCGTGAAATCGACGTTGATTTTTCATTCACCGCAGTCGGTGGAACTCAATTGGCAGCGGTTTACGGCGGACAGCAATCGATCCCCTCGCGGTTTGCTTCGGTCATCCGCGACGACGCCGCTGCCTACCTGCACGGTGCCACCTCGATCAGCCCCGAAGCGATCGATCAAGCGACCGACAGCGTAGCCAGCAGCATGGAGATGTTGAAGAAAGCGCTCAGCAACGAAGGAAAACTGAGTGAAGATCAACTGAGTGAGATCGATCAGTACTTGGGTCGATTGACTGAAATCATCACCGAATCGCTGGCCGAAGGCAAAGCCGACATGGGCGTGGCGCTATTGGCCGGTAAGGACCAGTTCCAAGTCGTTTTGGGCAGCTTTGTTGCCGATGGCGAAAAAGTCGCCGCATTGGCCAAGGACCTGGCACAAAAAGTTCCTGATAGTCCGGATGCACCCGAGTTCAAATTTGATCTGGGTGATTTCAATGGTGTCACCATGCACCTGATCGAAGGCGACGTGCCACCGGGCGAAGAAGAAGCTCGCAAAGTGTTTGGTGACAAGATTCAAATTCACATCGGGACCGCTCCCAAGGCTGTCTATGTGGCGATGGGACGTGGCAGTGAACAACTGTTGAAAGATTTCATCACCGCTGGAAACAGCGACAATGGCGGTGCACGCCCACTCGGCCAGTTCAAACTGCGTCTGCTACCGATCATGGAATTTGCCCAGTCGGTCACTCCCGAAGCCAATGCGGCTGTCTCGGCCGTCATCGCCGCTCTCAGCAGTTCGAACGACAAGGGAGAATTGAATGCAGTCAGCGAGTCGATCCCGAACGGTGCCGCATCGAAGATCAGTATCCGCGAAGGATTGATCAAAGCCATCGGCGCAGCGGCCGTGGCGGGTCAACCACAGGGACAACAGCCGTTCTAAATCAGTCGATTCACGTCTAAGTGAATCGCCTTGCTGACAAATTGCCAGGCCGATCCGTTGGGTCGGCCTTTTTTGGATTCCCGGTCGCCGCAATGCATAAACATCAGATCGATACAATGGATTTGTCGAAACGAAATTGGCGTTGGTTCCTACTTGTCCCCGCTTTGTTGGTCTCGGGCATCGCGATCGCCGCGGTGTTGCGCAGTACACCTGAGATCCGGCAAGACGTGGCGCCGACCGATACCGCGGCCACGACGGCGAACGATTCCGAATCGGACTCGCAGACGCCACGTACCCGCCCTTCATCGATCGCCGAAGTCCTGGATTTGGCTTCGGCGGCGCTCAAGTCCAGCGAGTCCTCGCTGAATGACTACACCGCTCGGTTTGCCAAGCAAGAACGCGATGCGTCGGGCAATCTGACTGAAAAGACCGAGATGAATATCAAGATTCAGACGCGAACGCGCAACGAGTCTAACGACGCGCCGATGCGGATCTATCTGAATTTCAGTGCGCCACAATCCACCGCCGGACGCGAGGTGATTTGGGGGCGTGACTTGTACGACGGTAAAATGGCCGTGCACGAAACCTCGATGCTACTGAGCTGGAAAACGGTTTGGTTGGACCCGACCGGAATGTTGGCCATGGCCGGACAACGCTACCCGATCTGGGAAATCGGATTGGTGCGTTTGATCGAGAAATTGATCGAGCGCGGACAGCGGGATTTAGACAACCCGGATGTGACGGTCACCATCACGCGCGATCATGAATTTGATGGCCGACAATGTGAATTGATCCAAGCGGTACGCAGTCAGCCCGGTGGCGGAGAGGACGATTTTTCACTGGCGGAAATTGTTTACGACCCCGAGAGACTATTGATTCTCAGCTACCAAAGTTTCGGGTGGCCGTCCGAGGGTGAAGAAGAAGTCCCCTTGTTGGAATCGTACCAGTACCGTGATTTGAAGACTAACGTTGGCCTGACCGAGGCCGATTTTGATGTCGTCAACGAAGCCTATGGGTATCCCAAATAGAGCGCCCCCGTTGTCGCTGGCCTCGTTCAACGTATTGCTTACGTTTGCGTCAGAATAAAATCCAGCGATCTCACTCTCCCCGCGCGGAGAGTCGGACGTCTAAGCGGCCGGAGAGGGTCGGGGAAACTTCCCCGCGCTTTCAGCCCGACTCTCCTTGGAAAGGAGGGGGAAATCTGTCAAGCCTACAATCGACGTCTCCAAGAACTCGGCTATGGGATCATCATTGGTCGTCGCATTGGTCCGAGATCGTCAACACCGGGCACTTGGCATGCCGGATGATGTGGGCCGCGACACTGCCCAACAATGCGTCGGTGATCAGTGAACGACTGATGTTGCCCATCACGATCAGATCAATGTCTTGCTCTTGGGCGTACGTTTCGATCTCGTGATAGGCCGTTCCAAAACGGACGCTCATGATCGTCTGGAATTGCTCTCGTTGGCTGGGGGGCATGATGTCGATGAATTTCATAGACATTTTGTCCGCCTGTTCGTCACGGAACTTTTCACTGGTCGATCGCTGGATCAGCATCGGATCGTCAACGACATGCAATAGATGCAGCCGCGATTTGCTGGGCGACGCAATCCGCATCGCCAGTCGTAACGCACGGACTGAGGTCTCGGCAAAGTCGATGGGGACAAGGATCTCGGATATCGGTTGCAAATCACTAGTCATCGAATTGGTTTTGTTGAAGTCACAATGAGATGCGGATTAACGTGAACGTAGAAATTGCATCAGTCCAGCCAGATCATCGGTGTTGATCAAATCCACACCCGCATCATCCAGTACCGCCCAAACGGCTGGCCGATCGGGGGTGGCCCACAATCGAATGCGACGATTTTTGGCGTGGGCTTTGGCAATCACATCAGCCAATTTTTCGCGATCCGCCGCCGGCATCGGGCCCTCGCCACGCCAGCTAAAATGTTTGCCCCAATTGTCGCTGATCAATGGCATCGTCTCGGCGGGGACGTCGCTTTCTAAGTCCGTCAAGCGGCCATCGATGCCGACATAACGCGGTCGATCGGCCGCGATCAACTCGGTCGCGCGATTACCACTGACGATCACGGTCACGGCGCGGCGGTGCAGACCGTCGGCATCAACGCTGGTCAAAACATCGGCATACTGCGACAAAACTTTGTCGAGCGCTTCGTAGGTTTTGGCTCCGTCCGATTTGATGTCAATCAACAACGTGAAGGGGGCATCGTTGCCGTGAACACTGCCGTTGTTTTTGTTGACACGATCACGCAGCGGGTCGAGGTACAAATTGACCAAAGTCCGATCCTCGGAGACTTTGTCACGGTCATGCGCGACCAGCAATTGTCCGTCGATCAAATAGATATCCGCTTCGACGCTACTGAAACCTTGGTCGAGTGCGTCCAGCAGCGGTCGTTGGTGCAAATAATCATTGTGCGCATGGCCGCGATGGCCGGTTGCATCCGACGGGTTAGGGTTCGTTTGGGCGGTCGCTACACCAGCGACGAACAACGCCGCTAGCACACAAAGATTGCACCGGAACGATCGAGTTGTCATTTTTAAATTCCTTGGGTTTACGTTTTGAAGCCAACGCTTTTACGGCAACCCGACGCGTGAGCGAGGGATTTAGGGTGTTGTCGGGATCCCTCGCTCACGCTTCGGGTTACCAATAAACAATGCCCCACACGAACGCG
This sequence comes from Stieleria tagensis, assembly GCF_024129865.1. Classification (GTDB taxonomy): domain Bacteria; phylum Planctomycetota; class Planctomycetia; order Pirellulales; family Pirellulaceae; genus Stieleria; species Stieleria tagensis. The sequence continues at coordinate 15,187 of NZ_JAMYFE010000142.1, forward strand.
CAACGTCAACCTTTCGGTTTGTGGTTTTCGAATCGATTGCCGGCCGTCACACGCGAGTGGCTTCCACTATGTTTTCTATTGGAACAGGTTCGAATCGGCTGGGGAACGCGTGGTGACAGCGGATTGAGGTCCTTTCGCAGCAGGCATTTCCTGCGGGGGGATGCTTTCTGGCGTGAAACTGATCTTTCGATGCCTCACCGTGCTGCGGTATTGTTCCCGTGTGAAACTTCGCGGGTGACGCTCTAACGATCAAAGAACTTGGATCCCGCGACCCGCAAACACTTTCCCAGGGATGGGATCAAGCGATGGATCATCGTTGGCGAACCAACCACGACGCGGCGCCCTACCGGTACACCCCACCACCACAGCATGGCTCGCCACTGCTAGGCCAGACACCGTATGCGCCATCAGCTTACGCGCCGGCTGCGGCTCCGACTCTGGATCTGCGTGTTTACCACGCTGAAATTGCCGACCTGCGACAACAACTGCTCTCGGTTCAGTCGCAACACACCAAGCAACTCGAATCGGCCCGGCAATTGGCTCGCCAAGAATTGGGAAAACAGCAGGCTCAATCGAGCGATCAGATCGCGGCGCTGAAGTATCAGCTCGCCGAGCAGGAACAGCGTTCGATTGCAGATCAAGAACTGCACGAGCAAAGCCAAGCGGCGATGCGAAACGAACTGGAATCGCTTCGCCAACAGGTGCATACCGCAGCGTCAAGCAACACGCTGCTCAAAGAGGAACTTGCAAACTTGGCCGCTGCCGCGTCGGCCGAACAGCAGCAGCAGGCCGGATGCTACCGTTCTCTACTCAGCCGCCACGAATCCTTGCTTGCCGAGAAGGAACATATGGCCAGCGAACAGGAACGCGTGGTCGCAGAAAAACAGGTCCTGATCGACGAGTACGAACAAGAGTTGTTGGCTTGGGAAATGGCGCACGACCTGGCGGTCGATTTGTGCCAATGGCATGACACCCAGCATGGCAACGCCCGCCGCGAGTTGGCACAGATCATCGCTCAGCACGAACAATTCCGCGGCTCAGCTGAGGAAGCCTTCCAGTTGTATGAACGCGAAATCCAGACGTTGCAGGCCACTGTGGCAATGCTTCGAACGGACCATGAAACCGTTGAACTGATCAATGGGGATCTGGATCATCGCTTGGACGAACTGGAATGTTTGACCGCTGATCTACAAGACGACCTACGGGAAACGCTGGCAAATCATCAGCAGGTACTTGAGAAGCATACGTCCGAGCAATTCGAGGCGCTGCAAGAGATTGAATCGGTTCACGCTCAATTGGACGCGATGACCGACCGCCATCAGTCGATCAGCCAAGAAAAAAACACGTTGATCGATACCGTGGCGGCCTTGGAAGAGGCATCCGATCAATACGACGCCGCGATGTTTGCCAAGGAACAGGAACTCGCCGCGACCCAGCGCGTCTCTGACGAAGCACAACGTCAACTGGAACAATTGCGCCGCGAACACGGTGTGATCGCCGGTCAAAATGACATGATGCGGAACCAGGTTCGCGAATTGACCGGCAGCAATGAGAAATGCAACCAGGAAGTTGCCGACGCGATCGAGCGGTGCGAATTGGCAGAATCCGCGGTCGCCGAGCGGACCAGTCAACTGAAAGAATTGCAGACCGCCGCGCGTGCTGCCGAAGCCGATGCGATGCTGCGGGCCAACGAAGCCGAGCACCTGTATGCGGTCGAGCTGGAACGTGTGGAGAATGAATTGGAATCGACTGTTCAGCGGCTGGCCGATGCGACGGCAAAATCCAGCCGGCTACAGAACAGCATCAATGATCTAACGAACCAGTTGGACCAGGCCCAGCGGCAACGCGATGAAAACGACCGGCATGTCGAGACGCTCGACGCGACCATCAAGCAACTGCAAACCGCAGCGGCCGAACAATCCCAATTGGCAGTCCAAGCGGATGCCTCCAGCGGCCAAGCTGATGACGATCAACAGGAAATGGAATCCTTGCGACGGCGGATTGACCAGCTAACAGACGACCGGGAACGCATTCAAGCAGAAAACGAGCAGCTGCGAGTTGCAGCGGATGGCTTTCGAACCGAATTCGCTGGACTAGAGGGGCAAAACGACTACTTGCGGGTCGCCGTCAACCAGCTTCAAAGTGAGCTCGATGAGTGGTCGCAGTATCAGAATCCGGTTGCCGAAGTCAAACGGTTGAGCGCTGAACTGGCCAATCGCATTTCCCGCCACGCCAGCGAGCGCGAAGCGCTGTGCCGGCGAATCGAGCAGCTCCAGGACTCTCGATCGGTCAGCCGCGCCGCCTAGCATCGGTTGCTCTTTCGCGTGAATTGCGTACTGTGTGTTTCGCACCTCTGCTGATCATACGTCTGTTCCTTCACGCGCTCTCCACGCACGGTTCCGTCCGCGCGCCGGATCTATGAATTTCAAACCATCCAGCCCACGACTGGACTCTGCCAAACCCGCAGCTCCCGGTTCCACTGGCCCCGGTTCCACTGGCCCCCCCAAACCGGATCGGGCCACGTCGCCGGCTGACGTCCCCGACGAAGCACAGTACGAATCGCAACGCGCTGTTTCAGACAGCTCAGTGCCAAACAGCTCCGCGCCACAGCGTTTGGCCGGGCCCGTGGATGTGATTGCGGACGACGACTTGGGCATTGAAAATGCGATGCAGATCGACCAGCATCGGCTCCGCCGCCAGCAACAACGCTTGCCGCCCGAGGAGTTCCAGAAACGCTTGTCCGAATCGATCACCCGCCGCAGGCGACGCCAGGCTTACACGCCGCACCTGGATTATCCGGCGGAACTGCCGATCACGGCCTACAAGGACGAAATCATCGACCTGATCCGTTCGCGCCAAGTGATCGTTGTTTGCGGTGAAACCGGCAGCGGCAAAAGCACGCAGCTGCCCAAGTTCTGTCTGGAGGCCGGATTGGGGCGTTCGGCCGTCATCGGGCACACCCAGCCGCGTCGGTTGGCCGCGCGCAGTATCGCCACGCGATTGTGCGAAGAAATGCAGTGCAACCTAGGTGAACAGGTCGGGTACCAGGTCCGATTTGGTGATCAAACCGGTCCTGACACGATGATCAAATTGATGACCGACGGAATTCTGCTGGCCGAAACGGGGTCTGATCGGATGTTGGACCAATACGATGTGATCATCATCGACGAGGCGCATGAGCGATCATTGAACATTGATTTCCTGTTGGCCTACCTGCGCGGGCTACAGTCGAAACGCCCGGACCTGCGGATCATCATCACGTCAGCGACGATTGATGCCGACAAGTTCGCCGAGCACTTTTCCGATCAACACGGACCGGCGCCCATTCTGAATGTCGAAGGCCGCGGGTATCCGGTCGAAACGCGCTACTTACCTTGGGAAGATGTCGTCGCCGATGACCAGCGTGGCTATGACTTGTCACATCACGTGATCGCCGGGATCAAGAACCTATCGCGTAGCGGAAACGGTGACACACTGATCTTTTTACCGACCGAGCGTGACATTCGCTTGGTATCCCACCGGGTCGCGGGTCACTACAAACGCATGGGGTTGGAGGGCCGCGTCGAAATTTTGCCGTTGTATGCGCGCTTGCCGCAAAAGGACCAGCAGCGAATCTTTCACCCCAGCGGCCAGCGTCAACGTTTGATTTTTGCGACCAACGTGGCGGAAAGTTCATTGACGGTTCCGGGGATCCGTTGCGTGATCGATTCCGGCACCGCGCGGATCAGCCGCTACAGCCCACGCAGCAAGTTGCAACGGTTGCCGATCGAACCGGTCAGCCGCGCCAGTGCCGATCAACGCGCCGGACGCTGTGGACGCGTGGGCCCGGGCATCTGCATTCGATTGTTTTCTGAATCGGATTTTGATTCACGCGATGCCTTCACGACTCCGGAAATCCGTCGGACGAACCTGGCATCGGTTGTGTTGCAAAGCAAGATGCTGGGTTTTGGCTCGCTCGATTCGCTGCCACTGTTGGACGTGCCACGGCCGGAATCGATCCGCGAAGGCGTGCAGACGCTGGTCGAATTGGGCGCCATCGACGACCGGCAGGAATTGACCGATATCGGGCGATCACTCGGACGCATGCCGGTCGATCCGCGAATCGGACGGATCATTTTGGCCGCGGATGAACATGGCGTCCTGCCGGAAATCCTGCCGATCGCAGCGGCCATGGAGATTCCTGATCCACGGCAGCGGCCACAAGATCAACAGCAGGCCGCCGATCAAGCTCATGCGGAGTTTCGTGATGGTGAAAGTGATTTCCTCTCTTTGCTGCGGCTGTGGCGATTCTACGAACAGGCTCGCAGTGATTTCTCACGCAACCGATTGACACGCGAGCTGCGAAAGCGGTTTTTATCGCCGACGCGGATGCGAGAATGGGCGGATACGTATCGCCAGCTGCGTGAGACCGCAACTGGATTGAAATCGGGCGGACGCAATTCCAACGCCAAACCCACTGTGAAAGTCGGCTCCATTCGGTTCGCCGAAGACCAAAGCAAACAGACGTTGGACAAAGACAGATACGCTGCGGTGCATCAAGCTTTGTTGACTGGTTTTTTGTCCGGCGTCGCGATGGCGGGCGAAAAGAACGTCTATTTGGGACCACGCAATCTGAAACTGTTTTTGTGGCCGGGAAGTGGTGTGTTCGATGCCAAACCGAAATGGATCGTCGCCGCAGAGTTAGTGGAAACAGGGAAACAGTACGCGCGGACGGTGGCCCGCATCCAGCCCCAGTGGGTCGAACAGGTTGGCCAACATTTACTGAAGTCATCCTATAGCGAACCGCATTGGAGCCAAAAGTCGGGCGGGGCGTTTTGTTACCAGCGGCAATCATTGTTCGGTTTACCGATTGTCGTCAAACGACGCGTGCCGTTGCCGCCAATTGATCCGGGAACCGCGCGTGAATTGTTGGTCCAGCACGGGTTGGTGGAGCAACAACTGGTCACCAACGCGCGATTTGTGCGTCACAATCGGGCGCTACGAGAATCGTTTGCCCAGTTGGCCGCCAAGACACGACGACGTGATTTGGTGATCGACGATTTCGTCATCGCGCAGTTCTACCTGCAGCGATTGCCCGATCAGGTATGTGACAAAGGGCGGCTGGATAAATTTGCCAACGGCCACCAGCCCCCCGAGGGCATCCGCCAGATCGGCGACGCTGCTTCGCTGGCAGAATGGTTGCATGACCCGCCGCAAGTTTCCGAGGATCTTGAATCCTGTTTCATGCGACCGTCGGATTTGATCGAAACCACATCCGAAGTGTTTTCTGCAGATGCATTCCCCGATCAACTTGCGATCGGCAACAGTCGACTGCCGCTGGAGTATCGGTATGAACCCGGGGCTCCGGACGACGGCATTCGATTGCGTGTGCACCAAGCCGCAGTGACACAAATCAGTGACGAACGACTCGGCTGGCTGGTCCCCGGACTGTTGCACAACAAGATCGTGGCGATGATTAAATCACTGCCGAAACGCATCCGCCGAAATCTAGTGCCGGCCGCTGATGTGGCCGCAAAAATTTACGACGAACTGATGCCGGAATACGGCCAGGTCCCCTTCATGCCGGCGGTTTGCAAAGCCATGTCGCGGCACGCCGAAATGCCCGTCGGCCAGCACGATTTTCAAGCGGACAAGATGGACGATCATTACCAGTTCCTGGTCCAGGTCGTTGACGACGATGGCAAAACTCTCGCCAGTGCCCGCTCCGCCGAATCCCTGGTCAAACAGTTCAGCGGCGCCGCACAGCAATCGAGTGCGCAGGCGACTGCCGTCGTCGAGACGGAGTTTTCTGCTGAACCGATGCAAGGTTTTGAATTGGAACAGCTGCCGGCTGAAGTCGTGCGGGAACGTGGCGGTGTGCGCGTCGCCCAGTACCCTGCGCTGGTTGATGCCGGCGATTCCGTTCAGGTCCAGTTGTTTCCCGACCAGGCCACGGCCGACGCGGCGATGATGCAGGGACTGACGCGACTGTATTCGATTGCAGAACGCAAAGAGCTGCGCCGGCAAGTCCGCTGGTTGCCGGATCTGGATCAGACCAAGCTTTATTTGGCGGGTGTCGTTCCGGCGAATCGGTTCGAATCGGCATTGATTGATCTGCTGGCGCGGATTGCGTTCGTGGAAAAACAACCACTGGTTCGCAGCAAGGCGGAGTTCGAGGCGCGCCGCAACGATCGGATGGAACGAATTTCAGTGGCCACCCAGGAAATCGCTGGCTGGCTCAAATCGCTCGGCCAGGCGCAATTGAAATCCCGTGGTCAAGTCGAATCGATGTCCGCAACGAACTTTCCGGCTGCCGCGGCTGACGTTCGCAACCAAATCAAGTGGTTGCTCAGCGAGGGATTCCTGGCCGTCACCCCCTGGGACTATCTCCAGCACTACCCGCGGTTTTTATCGGGCATCAGCTATCGACTGGAAAAACTGCAAGGTGGTGGTGGTGCCAAAGACCAAGTGAGTCAGCAAGCGGTTTCGCAGCTCTGGAACGCTTGGCTGCAGCGATTTCCCGAATCAGAGCAATCGCCCCAGCATCGTGCTGCCGATGAATTTCGCTGGATGATCGAAGAGTTGCGCATCAGTTTATTTGCCCAGCCCCTGGGGACTTCCATCAAAGTCTCCGTCGCACGCTGTGAAAAATGGCTGGCGCAAAGCGCTCGCTAAGCACCGTAGCGGATCCCGCCAGGGTTCCGTCGGGGTGAGGTTGCAGGGTGAGGTTGAACAATCGCGTCACGTTTTGAGCTGGCACGAACAGGCCTGTCTCCGC
>NZ_JAMYFE010000143.1 GCF_024129865.1 Stieleria tagensis
GCGCAACTTCAAAACTCACGCCTCGGGTTGTGATGAAAAACGCTGGCTTGGCGTGGAGTTTGATTTCGTGCGAAGCTTTCCCTTGTGCAGGTCGACCGGTTCGGAACTGGCGGCGACATCATCGACCTGAGCTAGGAAAGGTAGCCCAGCGATTCCAGGAACGCGATGGTTTTTGCTTGAGTGTCTTCGTAGGCGTCGCCTTTGTTGAAGAAGCCGTGGCCTTCGCCTTCGTACAGATGCAAGTCACAGCGCACGCCCAGCTCCTTCATCTTTGCCGCATAGGCTTTTCCGGTCGACGCGGGAATCAATTTGTCTTTGGTACCCAGGAAGACGATGGTCGGTGGCGATTGTTTGTTCAACCGGTGCAGCGGTGAGATCGCCTGCCAGTAGTCTTTGACCCGGTCATAGCCGTAGCCATCCGGGCCGTTGTCGAATACTGGATTGAACAACACCAATGCGTCGGGCCGGCAACTGATCGTTGGGTCGTCATTCGGGTCATCAAAATCAGCGACCATCGCCGTTGCTGCGGCAACGTGTCCGCCGGCCGATCCACCGCCGGCGGCAATTCGGTTCGGATCAATTCCCAGCTCGGCGGCGTGTTTGCGGACGTAGCGAATCGCCGACTTGCCATCGGCGACGCATTCTTTCGGCGACGTGCCGTGTGTTTTCCGGACGCGATATTCGGCACAGATCGCAACCATGCCACGGTCGGCGATGGCACGGCTTTGCCCATAGAATTGGCTTGGCGACCCGCCTACCCATCCGCCGCCAAAGAAAAACACGATCGCAGGCCGCGGCGTCGTTGTCTGGTCAGCAGGTGGTTCGAACACGTGCAATGACAGCGAGACGTCGCCAATGGTTTTAAAGACAATCTTGCGGTCGGGGGCCGGTTTGGCGTCGGCCGCGTTCACCACGGGATTGAGACAGGCGGTGGTCAGCAGCAACGTGGCCAGGAGGGCGGGTTTCATGGGCTTGTTCGGTGGGAGTGGGAATTCAGGAAGCGGGAATGTCGAACCGCCTATTATGCACATCTGCCATGGAGAGCGCAAAAAAAATCCCTGCCATACAGTTTTGCATGACAGGGATCAGATCAATTGCAGCGGAACGGGTCACCGCAGGTCAGGTCACAGGGTAGGTGTCGTGTAAGGTTCGACGTCACCGACCATGTGGAAGTGGTTGTGGTCAATGTAGATGACTTCTACCGCTTCGCGATCATGCAGGGTGTGTGGGACCGGGTAGCCGATGATCGCTTTCTCTTCAAAGTAGATCGTGCACTTATAGTGTGCGTGGTGCAATTGAGCCGGTCCGATCAAAGGATAGAAACGGGGCGGGTCAATGTAGTCGGCGATCTTTTCTTTGATGATCCGCACGTCATTGCGTTGCTTTTCATAGATCAATGGGATGCCGCCTTGAATCGGGCGAGCACCTTCCAACGCGAGCATGACTTCGTCATCGCTGGGCGGATCCAACGCGACCGGTGAACCACCGGACGTGGTGGGGCCAAGGATTGGCACTTTGTCATATCGTTCGTTCTTCCAAAAGTCCTCTTCCGCCTTGTGCTGGTAGTAAGGACTGACGGGAATCGGAAAGGACAAGAATCCGAGATTGTAGTTGGTGCCGCCGAGGCCGTAACAGCCAGCCGAGCTGATGGCGACAAGGGCAGCCATCGCCATGCTGAGTTGACGGGCGAGAGACGAAAGGGAACTCGTCTCATTTGAAGCCGAATGCAGACCCGACGTCTGGGCGGCGTGTTTGGTTTGACTATTCGTCGTGCTGGACATCCGAGCGACCTTCCGTGGTTTTCAATTACATTCGCCGCGCTCTGAGCGCGGTTTCGTTCCGCTGTGTACTGTAGTTATCGTGTGAACTTATACCGATCTTGCGGGTAATTCGGGAGAATTCTCCGAAACGCCACCTCCGGCCGCAGTTTCACGCTGCAGGGCATCGTCGTGGATCGCTCCGTCGATCCAACGCACCACCGTCATCAACGGCTCTGCCGGAACGAAATAGCCCGTATGATGCACGCCATTGGCATGGATCGACGCAATTTCATCGCTTGCTCGGCAAGGATCCAGCGTCGAAACCAGGTGCGCCGAAACGTTGGATCGGCGGAGCGATCCACGACATTTGCGGCGGCGGAGCGATCCACGACATTTGCGGCGGCGGAGCGATCCACGACATTTGTGGCGGCGGAGCGATCCACGACATTTGCGGCGGTGCCTGGCGTTGTTTCACGCGGGCTGTTAACGAAAAAAGCCGCGAAGGACGGTGGATTCGTCCTTCGCGGCAGCGATTTTCCAGAACTGTGACTGGAGTCTTGGTGCTTCCGATTCGGTTTAACGATCGGTGAAGTCTAGATTCCACCAGCCGTCGTCCCATTCCAACGACACCTTACGCCATCCCAATGGGACTTGTGGGTAGGGGTAGAAGGGGCCGATGTAGGGCCATGCCGAAGGGCTGTATTGCTGGGGGTAGGTCAAAGCGGCGTAGTTAGGGTACGACGCGTAACCGGGCCAAGCGTAATTGGGCATGTTTGGCGAATCGTAGTGAGGTGCACCGCCACCGCCGCCGTAGCCCATTGCGACCGGTTGTCCGGCCATCGGGGCGCCCATTTGTGGAGTTCCCATCGGTTGGCCAGCCATTTGATGGCCACCCATCATCGGTGCAGCCACTTGAGCGATGCCTGCAGGACGACGAGCTTGATAGGGTGCTTGCATCGCGGGGACTTGGTCCACGCTCACAGGCGACATTCGATTGCTGGCCATGTGAGTTGGCACGCCGGCGGGTTCTTGGCCGATCAGGCTGATCATTTGATCGACACCTTGAACGCCGGGAACCGACTGGGCAATCTGGACAATCTGGTCACGCTGTTGCGATGACCCAGCACGTCCTTTGAGTGACACCACGCCGCCGCTGCATTGCACATCGACGCCGAATCCTTTCAAACGCCCAGCACGCTGGGCATTGCCGAGTGCGGTCACGACCCCGGCGACCAAATTTTGGTCTTCGGCGTCAGAGACCGGTGCGGCCAGTTCAACCGCGGCGGTCGGTCGGATTTCGCCAGGAGCGATCTCCAAACCGGCGTTGCGGGTTTCAATGCCAGCGGACAGCATGTCTCGAATGGATTCATCGCTGTCAACACTTGCGGTCTTTGCCGGTTTCGGTTTGACAACCGTCACCGCTGGTTTGACCGTGACCTCGTCGACGACTTTGGCAATGCCATTGACGTCTTTCGCGGCGGCCAGCACCAGCTCTTTTTGCTCTGTTTCACTGACACTGCCGCGGAACAGCACTACGCCGTGGTCCACTTTCATGTCGAGGGTGAAATCGCTGAGAGCCCCGGAATCACGGCTGCTCTTCAAACGGGTCATGATTTCTTCTGCAATCTCTCGATCGCCGCCAAAAGCCGATGCCGGCCCTAAAACGGTGATCGCAGCGATCGCTAAACCAAGATACTTTCGTCGCATGGGAATTGCCTCCTACAGTTCCAAATCGCTCCGGCCGGTGGCGTTTTACAGAGCCGCCCGCGACGATCGCGGGACTCTCCATCACGGGTGGCACAACGCCTCCGGATTATCCGTGTCGGACCGGTGTTGCTGTAGATTTCGGCGATTCCAAGCGATAGCAGGTAGGTTTTTTCTGATTTTGCCGTCGAATCAAATGCGAGAAGCCGCAAAGACTACCCAGATTGCCAGCGTGGCGAATTTTCGGGCATTAGCCGCCCAGATCGATCGCTGTTCGCAGTTCGGTCACGAACTCGGCCACCGCGGCGGCGGCCTCGGTTGGGTCGCTCTGTTGAGCAATCCGGCGGACAATCGCCGAACCGACAATCAATCCATCAGCAACCGGCGCCAATTTGGCCGCGGTTTCCGGACCGCTGATTCCAAATCCGATGCAGATCGGCAACTCGGTTTGCCCACGCAGCCAGGTCACGCTGTCCATCAAATCCGGCGGCAGTTCGGTACGCTCGCCGGTGATCCCGGTGACGGAAACGTAATACAAAAACCCCGACGACGAATTTGCGATCTGGACCTGGCGCTCGCGCGGCGTGGTCGGCGTGACCAATTGGATCAAACTGAAATCAGCCGCCCGACAGATCTTCGATAACTGTTCCGCTTCTTCGACCAATAGATCGGGCACGATCGCACCGGCATATCCCGCGGCCTGCGCCAATTCCACGTAACGCTGCAATCCGACACGAAAAATGATCGCGTAGCTGACCATCGTCACCAGTGGCAATCCGACCGTGGCGGATTTGGATTTCCCCAGCCGAAACGCGTCGTCCAAACGGAAACCGTGCTCCAACGCCCGTTGATACGATGCTTGGATCACCGGTCCGTCGGCCACCGGATCGCTGTACGGGATCCCGACTTCACACAAATCAGCTCCGGCACCGGCCAATGAATCCAGGATCGCCCCGGTCGTTTCAATATTGGGATCTCCCGCGGTCACGAACGGCATCAATGCTTTTCGATCTTGAGATTTCAGCCGGGCAAACAGGTCGTCAATGGCGGACATGGGAAACGGGGCAGCACGAGGATTGAAAGAGCCTGGGGGGAAGCGTCAGAGGGTACCTCAAACTGTAACGCCGGTTTAGACCCCCAATCCCGCTTCGATCACGGCGGCTTCGATTGACGCCGCTAACATCCACAACTGAAACAGTTGCCCCAGCGAATGGGGATCGATCAAGGGCAGCGTCAGTGTGGTTTGCCGAATCCCGGCCGCCGCCAACCGCGATTGGGTCGCCGCGATCGCGTCTGTCGCTCGATCGGGCAAGTTTCCGTCGGCGGTGTCAATCGGGTCGGTCCGTGGCGATTGGACCAGGACGTGGTTGCAGACTCGCCCGCGCAGGCTGGACAACGTTTCGCTGTCGGCATCTAACAAGCGATCAATCCCGAGTACCGTTTCGGTGCGTCCGGCAGCACCGCCAAAGCTGTCGCGGTGCAATTCGCTGACCCAGTGGCCCATGGCCAGCAAGCTGCGCGACCAGACCGCCAACAACCGTCCCGTTCCGATCGGCTGGCCCTGGCGATTCGCGGCCACATAGCGCAGCACCATGTTCTTTTCCGCCGGGGTTGATTTGAAATGCTCGTTCATCGCTGCCGCACCAACTAGCAATTGAATGCAGTCGAATCCTAAGAACGCGGCAGGTAGCAGGCCCGCAGGCGTCAGCAGGCTATAGGCACCGGGTGTTGTCATTGGAATTCGCAGCGGAGGATTGAACCCCAGTTGTTCGAAGCGTTGCACCAGCGGACTGTCGGGATAGGCGATCGCCGTTGCCAATTGTTGCCGCACCGGGTCGCCGCTTTCGGTTTTTGACGTGACGGATGCGGTTGTCAGTGGACGCATCAAATGGTCGATCAACCAACGCTGTGCGTCACAGGGAGCGGGTTGGTCAATTGCGATCAATGCCCACAGGCTCTCGGCGGCGCTGTCGCTGTAGCCGCCGGCGGCCAAACGGGCCAACAGCGATTGCAATCGATCGTTGTCAAAGTCGGCTGACTGGAAATAGATCCGTGGTTTGCTGCCTCGCGCCGCACGGCTGAGTTCATTGTGAAACGGATCGCAGCAGGCCTGAGCGAGTGCTTGGGCCCCCCGCCAAGCGGATCCCGAACCGGTCACCACCACGGCATCGACGAAATCGTGCAAACCGTTAGCGATACGGAAGACGTGCCCCAATTCGCTGATTTCACGGTGCCGATCGTAGGCCAACAGCTGCTGCTCCGGCAGCGCATAGAACGGCAATGCGGGCGGCAGCCGTGGGCACAGATTGGATTCGTCGGCAAAGTCCAGCGAATGCTCGGCGACAAACTCGTCTCGCAGCCGCTCCAGCGTCGGGCCCGATAGTTCGGTGGGGGACAACGGTCTGCTGGGGGACGATTCACAGCACTGCAGTCCGATCAGGGGCATTGAAAATACCGGGGAGTTTCCGGGTGGGGAAGGAAGGGGTGGGCAGCACGGGAATCTTTGTCGTGCGCCGGATGATACCGGGTTTTCGCCCACTTTGGAGGACCGCTCTGGTGGGCTACCATTGCCGGTTAGAAACCGCAGTGAAATGAATTGACTGTCTCCATCCACCTGCACCCCTTTTTTCAAAGCCATGACCCAAGTTCGCCGAAAACCTGTCGTTTTGATCGTTCGTGATGGATGGGGCAAGAACCCGTTCCCCAAGTGGGACAAATCGAACGCAGTGCTGCAAGCGGATACACCGGTGGCTGATGCGTTGATGGCCAGCTACCCCAACGTGTTGATCAAGACGTCGGGGGAAGATGTCGGGCTGCCCGATGGCGTGATGGGGAACAGCGAAGTCGGGCACCAAAACATCGGTGCTGGACGGATCGTTGACCAAGAGGTGATGCGGATCACGCGAGCAATCCGCGAAGGCGAATTTTTTGAAAATAAAGTCCTCGTCGGCAGCCTGGAACACGTGCGTCGCAGCGGCGGCAAACTGCACGTCCTGGGTCTGATTTCCGATGGGCGTGTTCACAGTGATTTGCAGCACGCGTTGGCTGTCGTCGATCTGTACAAGCAATCGGGTTTGCCAGCGGATCGTCTGGTCGTGCATGCGATCACCGACGGGCGTGACACGTCGCCGACCGGCGGACTCGGATACGTGCAACAAATTCAAGACAAACTGGATTCTGCCGGCGTCGGCCGAATCGGCACGGTCGTGGGCCGGTTCTATGCAATGGATCGTGACCTGCGGTGGGAACGCGTCCAGGCGGCCTACGAAGCGTTGACCCAAGGTGCCGCGCGGACAGCGCCGACAGCTGCCCAAGCGATCCAGGCCTATTATGACAATCCGACCGAACCGAGTCGCAGCGGTGATGAATTCATCGAAGCGACTTCGATCGTCCCCGAGGGGCAGTCGCCGGCAACGATCGGCGATGGCGACGCCGTCGTGTTCATCAACTACCGTGGCGATCGGACGCGCGAAATAACCAAAGCGTTTGTGTACGACGACGCACAATGGGCGGCGATCGATGGCGGTGGTTTCGACCGGGGCAAAAAGATCGACGACCTGTTCTATGCAACGATGACGGGCTACGAAACCGGTTTGCCGGTGGAAGTGATTTTTGAAAAGCGGGCCAAGATGCCAAATATCCTTGGCCAATGCGTGAGCGATCAAGGGTTGAAGCAATTTCGTTGTGCCGAGACGGAAAAATACCCTCACGTCACGTTCTTCTTCAACGACTACCGTGACGATCCGTTCCCCGGCCAGTCCCAGGCGATGGCACAGTCGCCGCGCGATGTGTCGACCTATGATCAAAAGCCAGAAATGTCGGCCGCCGAAGTCACTGAGTATGTGTTGAAGGAAATCGAATCGGGGCAGAGCGAATTATTGATCGTGAACTTTGCCAACGGCGACATGGTTGGACACACCGGTGTCATGGAGGCGGCTGTGAAAGCCGTGCAGACCGTCGATGCCTGTGTCGGAAAAATTGTCGACGCCACGTTGGCTGCCGGCGGATCGTTGGTGATCACAGCGGACCACGGTAACTGCGAACAAATGATCAACCCGGAAACCGGCGGCCCCCACACGGCGCACACGACCTATGACGTGCCGTTGATCGTTGTCGAACCGGGACTCGAAGGCAAATCGCTGCGCGAAGGCGGACGATTGGCCGATATCGCCCCCACCATCCTGGCGCTGCTGGGACTGGAAAAACCCGTCGAGATGACCGGCGAAAGTTTGCTTGACGTGTAACACCAACAGCACTGATGACAACCCGTTCTCGCCCTGCTAGTTTTTTCCCAGGGCGGGATCCAAATTCCATTGCCAGCCAAACTGTCTTACCCCTAGAAACGATATGAATGATTCCGAGTCGAGCCCTGCTGCGAACATCGTTTACACCCACACCGACGAAGCGCCCGCGCTGGCAACGTATTCTTGGCTTCCCGTCGTGCAAGCGATCGCCAGTGCTGCGGGCGTCACTATCGAAACCAAAGACATCTCGCTGGCAGGACGCATTCTGGCCAACTTTCCCGAATCGTTGACGGCAGAGCAACGCTGCGACGATGCGTTGGCGTGGTTGGGGAAACTGGCGACCGAGCCGTCCGCCAACATCATCAAACTGCCCAACATCAGTGCATCGATTCCCCAGCTGACCGCAGCGATCAAGGAACTGCAGGCGGCCGGATTTGCTGTCCCGGATTTCCCCAGCGATCCGCAGACGGATGCCGAAAAAGAAGTTCGCAATCGTTACGCCAAAGTTCTCGGCAGCGCCGTCAATCCAGTCCTCCGCGAAGGCAATTCGGATCGCCGTGTGGCCGCAGCGGTCAAGAATTACGCCCAAGCCCATCCCCACTCGATGGGCGTTTGGCAATCGGATTCGCCCTCGCATGTCGCGCACATGAGCGAAGGCGATTTTTACGGTAGTGAAAAATCGGCCGTGATCGAAAACAAGGATTCACTGAGCATTAAATTTGTCGCCGCCGATGGTTCTCGCAGCGAGTTGCGAACTCCCGTCGCAGTGGAAGCCGGAGAAGTCGTCGATGCGGCGGTGATGAGCGTCACGAAGCTGCGTGATTTTTACGCGCGTGAAATTCAAGAGGCGCGGCAATCGGGCTTGCTGCTGTCGTTGCACTTAAAAGCCACGATGATGAAAGTGTCCGATCCGATTTTGTTCGGCCACGCCGTCAACGTCTATTTTGCTTCGGTCTTCGAAAAACATGCCGAGACATTGTCCGCTCTGGGCGTCAATCCGAACAACGGCGTCGGCGGTCTGGAATCGAAACTCGAAAGCTTGCCGGATGATCAAGCCGCCGCGATCCGCGACGACATTGCCGCGACCTATACCGCCGGACCGCCGCTAGCGATGGTCGATTCCGATCGTGGCATCACGAACCTGCACGTGCCCAGTGACGTGATCATCGACGCATCCATGCCAGCCGCCATCCGAACGTCGGGCAAAATGTGGGGGCCTGATGGAAAATTGCATGCCACCAAAGCGATGATTCCCGATCGTTGTTATGCCAGTGTCTATCAAACTGTGATCGAGTTCTGTAAAGAAAACGGCGCGTTTGACGTCACCAAAATGGGCAGCGTCAGTAACGTCGGACTGATGGCCAAAAAGGCAGAGGAGTACGGATCGCACGACAAGACCTTTGAGATCGCCGGCGATGGCACTGTCATCGTCAGCGACAGCGCCGGAAACACCGTGTTTGAACACGCCGTTTCCAAGGGCGACATTTGGCGAATGTGCCAAACCAAAGACGTGGCCATCAAAGACTGGGTTAGATTGGGCGTGCAACGCGCCCGCCTGACCGGATCGCCGGCTGTGTTCTGGTTGGACAAACAACGCGCCCACGACGCGAATTTGATCAACAAAGTCAACGAGTATTTGAAAGACCACGACACCGCTGGTTTAGACATTCAAATCATGGACACGGCCGATGCGACTCGGCACGCCTGCCAGCGAGCGAGTGACGGCCAGGATACGATCGCAGTGACCGGCAACGTGTTGCGAGATTACCTGACCGATTTGTTCCCGATTTTGGAATTGGGGACCAGTGCTAAAATGTTGTCGATCGTTCCGTTGCTCGCTGGCGGCGGATTGTTCGAAACCGGTGCTGGCGGATCGGCGCCCAAACACGTTCAACAGTTTGTTTCCGAAGGACACCTGCGTTGGGACTCGTTAGGCGAGTTCCTGGCCCTGGCTGTGTCCTTGGAAGACCTTTCCCGCAAGGTCGACAATAGCAAGATCGCAGTGCTGGCCAAAACGCTTGAAGATGCCACCGACGCGTTCCTGACACACGACAAGTCGCCCAAACGCGGTGTCGGCGAATTGGATACCCGTGGCAGCCATTTCTATATGACGCTGTACTGGGCGGAAGCCTTGGCGGGCCAGAGCGACGATGCCGAATTGGCGGCGCTGTTTGCCCCGGTCGCGACCAAATTGCGTGACGCCGAACAAACGATCGTCGACGAGCTGGCGGCCGCCCAAGGTCAACCAGTCGAACTGGGCGGCTATTTTCGTCCCGACTGCGCAAAAGCTTCGGCCGCGATGCGACCGAGCAAGACGTTTAACGACGCGCTGGCAATGTTGTCTAAGTAGCGTCGCAGCGAGATTGAATCACCCTGAACCGACTTCCTTCTGACTAGCTAGTTTTCATGCCCCAATCCGAAGAACACGTCCTGGTCATCCCTGCATCTGTCATCGATTCGATTGGCGTGATCGACGGGTTTGAATCCGATGTGGATCGATTTCTGGGACCCATTCTGCAAAGCGACCAACTGTCGTATCAGCCGCGATCGGCAATGGAGACGGATCCTCGATTCAAACAATTGATTCCCTACGTGGTCTTGCAGTGGACCGACCCGACGTCTGGGGAAACCCAGTTGTTTACCTACACCCGAGGCGGTGGCGGTGGCGAGAAACGTTTGCACGCCAAACGCAGCATCGGTATCGGTGGACACATCAGCCGCGAGGATGCGGCAGATGGCGGTGACGCTTACAACACGGGGATGCAACGTGAGCTGGCTGAAGAGATTCAGTTGGATGCGGCGTATAGTGAAACACGCGAAGGATTGATCTACGATCCGTCTAACGAAGTCGGCCAAGTACACTTGGGAGTGGTTCATCGTTTTGTGTTGCAATCACCCCATGTGCAAAGCAACGAAGCGGATTTGGCAGACGGGCAATTTGTTTCCATCGCTGATTTGCGTGGGCAGCGCGGTGAGCTGGAAACCTGGAGCCAACTTGCGCTCGACGCGCTGTATCAATAACACCTTTCGACACGGGTGCCGCCGTGAAATGCCGTGATCTATCTGGACAACCATGCGACAACTCCCTGTGACCGGCGTGTCGTTGACCAGATGCTGCCGTGGATGACCGAATTTTTCGGCAACCCGCACAGCACGTCCCATGAATGTGGACGCCGAGCGGCCGCAGCGATTGAAACTGCATTGGCAGTGATCGCCCAATCCATCGGGGTGCCGGCCGATTCGGTGCTGATCACCAGCGGAGCCACCGAGAGCAATAATTTGGCGATCGATGGAGTCTTTCGCCATCCCCGACAGAAGCGACGTCACCTGATCACCACCGCGATTGAACATCCATCGGTGCTGGATGTTGCAAGCCGTCTGGAAAAGGATGGTTTTCGAGTGACGCGGTTGGCGGTGCATCCGGCCGGTCACGCACAAGCCGGACAAGTCGATTTAGACGCCTTTGCCGCTGCGGTCGATGATGACACCGCACTGGTCTCGGTGCACTGGGCCAACAATGAAATCGGTGTGATCCAACCGATGCCCCAGATCGCTGCGATCGCGCATTCCTGCGGAGCGTTGCTGCACAGCGATGCGACACAGGCGGTCGGTCGAATCGATGTCAATTTGGGCCAAGTCGATGTGGATTTGCTAAGCGCATCGGCGCACAAGTTCTATGGCCCCAAAGGAGTAGGGATGCTGACAGTGGCCGGTGGCACCACCCGACGCCGCGTGCGGATCAAGCCCCTGATCGTTGGCGGCGGCCAACAGAGAAACTTGCGCAGTGGCACCATGGCACCCGCCAATGTGGTGGGCTGTGCGGCCGCCCTGCAGGTGGCAACGACAGAGGCGGCGGAAACCGAAACCACCGTTGCAGGCCTACGAGATCGATTGTGGACTGGACTGGCCGGTGGGATCGACGGGCTGGTGATCAATGGTCCACCGTTGGCGTCGGCGGAACGATTGAGCGGCAACCTGAATTGCATGCTGCCGGCGATCGAAGGCGAAGCCTGGATGGCAGCTTGTCCCGACGTCGCGTTTAGCAGCGGTTCGGCATGCAGCAGTGTGGACGCGTTGCCCAGTCACGTCCTGACCGGTTTGGGGCGGAGCGAAAGTGAAGCTCGGCGGAGCGTTCGCTTTGGGATTGGGAAATTCAATTCCCAAGCGGAAATTGACCAAGCCATCGAGCAACTGGTCCGCGGCTACGCGAAACTCTCACCGTAACCGGCACAACCGGTTCAGCCGGCTATCTTACCAGGGCCGCAAGCTTTAACTGGGCCGATTTGCTTCGCTAATCGGACTCATTTACCCAGAACGCGTGCTAGGTTTTATTGGCTCAGCGTTTAGCACTTCACCAGCGAGAACCATCGCAACAGCTAAACAGTCGTGATCGCTTGGCAACAGCACTCACGGTTGGAGAACGCAACGCACGGGGCCAGATGGTTCACTTGTCTACCTATGGAATCTAACGCATGCCCGCTTCCAAATCTGATTCGATGACCAACGCTGACAGCCACAAAACCGTTTCACGCAGCAAGGCGAAGGCGGAAACGACCGTTCAAAACGCGAAGGGATGCGAAACCACGGAAACGGGAGCGGCAGAACAAACCGCCAATGCGGATGACCGCATTCTGACGATCGATCGTCGTCAACCGAGAGCGGAACGGCGGGGCGATCCAAACGCCTTGGATGTCGGAGTGATGCCGAACCCACGCCGTAAAAAGCAGCGTCGACGTCACATCGATCCGACAACTTGCGAACGCGATTATTCGGATCCGGAAATCGAATTCATGCGTGCCATGGACGACTACAAACGCAAGAGTGGTCGCATGTTCCCGACCTGTAGCGAAGTGCTGGAAGTGGTTCGCGATTTGGGCTACTACCGATTGACCGAAGACCAAATGGATTGTCTTGGGTTGGGTGACGAAGACGAATCAGCCGAAGCGCTCGACGCGCAGGAACTGGATACCGACGACGACGAACTGTAACGGTACCGCGCAGATTCGCGACGCAAGCCACGCCCCATTCCGTTAGGCAATCACGTCGTGCAGCACTTCGCCGTGCACGTCGGTCAAACGAAACTGGCGGCCTTGGTACTTGTACGTCAGACGCTCGTGATCAATGCCCAGTTGGTGCAGGATCGTCGCTTGCAGGTCATGGATGTGGACCGGGTTTTCCGTCACGTTGTAACCGAATTCATCGGTCCCACCGTAGGTCATGCCGGCCTTGATCCCTCCGCCAGCCATCCAAACACTGAAACAGCGGGGATGGTGGTCGCGTCCAAAATTGCCGGGTTGCAGTTTGCCCTGGCAATAATTGGTGCGTCCAAATTCTCCGCCCCAAATCACCAGCGTGTCCTTCAACATGCCCCGCTGTTTTAAATCTTGAACCAGTGCCGCGCTGGCCTGGTCCGTTTCACTGCATTGGCGGGGCAAGCCTTTCGGCAGGCCACCGTGATGGTCCCAGCCCTGGTGATAGAGTTGAATGAATCGGACGCCCCGTTCGGCCAATCGCCGCGCCAAAATGCAATTGGCGGCGAAGGTACCGGGGTTCTTTGAATCAGGGCCATACTGATTAAAAACGTGTTCCGGTTCATCACTTAGATCCGTTGCATCGGGAATGCTGGCCTGCATTCGATAGGCCAACTCATACTGCGCGATGCGGGCTTGGACAAGCGGATCGACGGTTTGGCCGAGTTTGATTTGGTGAAGCTGCTCGAGTGCGGTGACGACGTCGCGGCGACTGGAGGCATCGATTCCGTCGGGATTGTTCAGATACAACACGGGGTCTTTGCCGCTACGAAAGCGAACGCCCTGATGACGGCTGGGTAAAAAACCGCTGCCCCAAAGCCGGGACACCAACGGTTGTCCGCTTTTGTTTTTTGTGACCATCACCACAAACGACGGCAAGTCTTCATTTTCTTGGCCCAATCCATAATCGACCCAGGCTCCCATACTCGGTCGGCCCGGAAACATGCTGCCGGTTTGCAAAAACGTTACGCCGGGACCGTGGTTGATCGCTTCGGTGTGCATCGAACGCACGATACACAGGTCGTCGGCGACGGTGGCCAGATGCGGCATCAGTTCACTGATCTCGGCGCCGCTGTTTCCATGCTTAGAGAATTTCCAAGGCGAACCCACCAGTGGCAAACTGGATTGGTTGCCACTCATCCCCGTCAGACGCTGTCCACCGCGGACCGAATCTGGCAACTCGGTTCCCTGTCGCTCATTCAACAGTGGTTTGTAATCCAACAGATCCAATTGGCTTGGCGCACCGGACTGGAACAAATAGATCACTCGTTTAGCACGCTGGGGCAGATGAAACCCGTTGGCCAGCGCGGGCGTGCCGGATGTGGTGCGGTGGGCATCGGCGCCACGGGCGTTGCCCTGCAGCATTCCAGCCATGGCGAGCGAGCCCATCGCCAGACCGCCTCGTGCAAAGAACTGTCGCCGTAGCAGAGCGTCCTGCGATGGTGTGGTTGGCATGGATTCGTTCATCGTTTCATTACACTCTCGTCAAAGTTCATCAACGCACCAATCACGACTCCGGTCGCAGCGAGTTGCGGTCGGTCGACGCCAGCAGGCAGTTGGCGTTCACCCACCGCCAGATATTCGTCGGCACGTTCGGGATGGTTTTGAAAGTACGCTAGTTGTTTGGCATACAACTCATTCAATACGTTACTTTCCGCAGCGGTCGCAGCGCGACTGGTCAACGTTCGGAACGCCGCGGACAACAACGCATCCGCATCGTCGCGATGACGATCAATCAATTCACACGCCAATCCGCGTGCCGCTTCGACGTATTGCGGACCGTTGAGTAAGACAAATGCTTGCAGAGGCGACGAGGTGCGTTCGCGTCGTACCCGGCAAACATCGCGTTTGGACGCATCCAACGTCATCATTGCTGGTGCCGGTCCGGTCCGTTTCCAATACGTATACAGACTCCGTCGGTACAATCCCGCCCCCTTGTCACGGTCGGTCGGTTTGAATGACGCCTCGACCTCGTAAGGTTTGACCGGTGGTCCGCCGATTTCAGTCACCAGGCTACCCGAGATGGCAAGCGATTGGTCTCGCAACATTTCCGCGGGTAACCGATACGCATTGTGCCGAGCCAATGATCGATTCTCGGGGTCTTGGCGCCAAACTTTCGGATCGGAATGTTCGCTGGACAACTGATAGGTTGACGACAGCATGATTTGTTTGACGGCACGCTTGATGTCCCAATCGTGTTGTACAAAATCGATCGCCAGCCAATCCAGTAGCTCGGGATGCGTCGGCGATTGGCCTTGGCTGCCAAAATCTTCCGGTGTCCGGACCAGGCCGATGCCAAAGCACATTTGCCAGAGACGGTTGACCGCGACGCGGGCCGTCAGCGGGTTGTCCGCCGATAACATCCACTCGGCCAGGCCAAGACGATCGCTGCGAAAGCGATCATCAAATGGATAAATCGCTTCGGGAGTTCCCGGTTGGACCTGCTCGGCAGGACTGTCGTAGGCCCCGCGATCCAACCGGTGAGTCATCCGCGGTTGCGACAACTCTCGCATCACCATGATCTCTTGCAAGGCATCTTGGGTCTGACACAGTTTTCGACGTGCGTCGCCAAGTTCCTTGCGCCGTCGCAATGTTTCGCTGTCATGGCGACGCTGCAGATGATCCGCCATCAGTCGCCGTTGGTCCGCGTTCCAATCCTGGACCGGAGATGCGATCCAAGCGAGCGATTGATCGGCGGTGGCAAGCCGTTTGATTTCCAGTTCGGTCAATTCGCAATCAAACACGTCGAACGAATCCACCGCACCGCCGGTGAAGCCACGATCACGGAAACGTTGGCCGATCGCAATTTGGTCGCCGCCGCCACCGGTGATGTTCTTGGTCAACGTGTCGCGGATAACCTCGGTCGCCGCGGTTTGCCCATTGATTGAAATTGCAAGTCCGTTGGCACGGCTGGATCCATCACTGGTGACGGCGACATGAATCCACTGGTCGACGGGAATCGGATCGACCGTTTGAATGCGAATCGCGTTGCCCGGCCAAAAATGGATCAGCGACCAACTCAATCGACCGTCTTCGATCAACAATTGATAGCCACGACTCGCCGCATCGGTCCAGGCACGGGAGCGGTGAAAAATCACGGCGCGCTGTTTGACGTCCGGCGAATTCATCCACAGCGATACCGAGAAGGGTTGGTCGCGTCGGAAATTTCCCGATTTTAGATCCACCGGATCGTCACCGGTCAATCGAATCGCTTTGCCAACTTTTCCGTCAATCGACTGGTTCGGCGATTCGGGGGCGGATTCGAAATCCAGCGTCTCGATCGGTTTGGCAAACAACGGCTCGCTGGACGCGTCACTGTTTTCCATCCATTGATCCAGCGGAGGCAAATGCTGTGTTTTTGCGAGCGCGCGTCGATATTCCAACAACGCTTGGTCAACATCAGCATGAT
Organism: Stieleria tagensis; assembly: GCF_024129865.1. Lineage (GTDB taxonomy): Bacteria > Planctomycetota > Planctomycetia > Pirellulales > Pirellulaceae > Stieleria > Stieleria tagensis. The sequence goes on from NZ_JAMYFE010000143.1 coordinate 16,148, forward strand.
CGTTTCGTAGTTGGCTGGATTGATCATCGGTCGGCAACGTCAACGTCGGTGTTGGGACCGAGGGTGTGAAATAGGAATACAATCCGGCTTCGTCGATGTTGGCAAAAAACGCCGACAGCTGGTAATACTCCGAATGCAGGATCGGATCATATTTGTGTGTGTGGCAGCGACAGCACTCCATCGTCAGCCCTAAGAATGCCGTGCCAACGGTCTGAGTGCGATCGGCAATGTATTCCAGGCGAAATTCCTCCGGCACACTTCCGCCTTCGACCTTTTGCGGATGCAAGCGGTTGAAGGTGGTGGCCAGGATTTGGTCTCGGGTTGGGTCGGGCAACAGGTCGCCGGCCAATTGTTCACGCAGAAATTCGTCATAGCCAAGATTGCGATTGAATGCAGCGACGACCCAGTCACGCCACGGCCAAACAAAGCGATCGCGATCGACCTGGAAACCATAGGTGTCGCTGTAGCGGGCGACATCCAACCAGTCGGCTGCCATGCGTTCTCCATAGCGGGGATCGGCCAACAGTCGATCGATGACGCGCTCGGTCGATCGTGGTGATGAGTCGGCCAAATAGGCGTCGATCTCGTCGCTGGTCGGCGGCAGACCGATCAGATCAAAGGTCATCCGCCGCAGCAAAGTTTCTTTGTCGGCTTGCTCTGCAGGGACCAGCGCCTGGGCGTCCAGCTGTGCGATGACAAATCGGTCAATCGGATTGTTCGCCCATTCGCGTCCGGCATCAGGCGGTTCCACAGCGGTCGGTTTCTGGAACGACCAGTGGCGTTGATAGGACGCACCTTCATCGACCCAACGACGTAGCAATTCGCGTTCGTCCTGCGTGAGCGTGCGTTCGCTATCGGCCGGCGGCATCAACAGATCGGGATCGTCCGAGAAGATGCGAGCGATCAATTCGCTGGACTGCGAATCCGATTCTACAATCGCATACTCTTTGGCGCCTGATTCGGTATCCAACCGCAAATCTGCTTTCCGTCCGGATTCATCGGGCCCGTGACAGTGGTAGCAGTTCTCGGAGAGAATGGGACGGATGTCGCGATTGAATTGCAGTGGTTTTTGGGCGGGCAATGAATTAGCCGCGAAACCAGTGACCAACACAACATAGAAGATCGAAAGCGATCGATGCATATCGAAACGGTGGGGCAAGAGCGGGTGGGATCAGGTGCTAATTATACCTGTCTGCCTTTGCACACCGAACGGTGAATGCGACCGCCACCCTACGATTGATCCGACAAAATGTCGAATGCCGAGCCAAGATCATGACATTCGGACTCGTTTTTTAGAATCTGCACCGCGGGGGATTGAAATCCATCATTCGGCTCGCCCAACTGGACAGTGGCCGTTTGCCGACATTCACACCCCGGACGCGTGAGGTTTCAAGCCCGCGCTTTTGCGTGCGGCATTGGTTTTTGGTAGCCCGACGCGTCAGCGAGGGATCTCATCAACACCCTAAATCTCTCGCTGATGCGTTTTGAAGCCAGCGCTTTCGTGATTCACTCGCCCGC
>NZ_JAMYFE010000144.1 GCF_024129865.1 Stieleria tagensis
AAAACTCACGCTTCGGGTTGCCAAGAACCAATGCCCCACGCGAAACCGCGACTTCAAGAGACGCAGCTTGGTGCCCCGCTCACTTCGATCCAAATGGATTGTTCGGTTTGACCGCCCCTCGGGTTCGTGTATAATGAACACTAACCAAAGGCAGACCGATGAAGTTCTCCACCAACGGCTCTCTGACACTTCTGACCGACCTGTATCAGCTGACGATGGCCTATGGCTATTGGAGCCAAGGCAAAGCCGAGCAGCAGGCGGTGTTTCATCTGTTTTTTCGCAAGAATCCGTTTCATGGCGGTTACGCCATCGCGGCTGGTCTGGGGCCGGTCGTCGAGTTTATCGAATCGTTTCGTTTTTCTGGCGAGGACATCGCCTATCTGAAAACGATCACAGGAAACGACGATCGTCCGTTGTTCTCCTCCGATTTCTTAGAGTATCTCGGGCAGCTGCAATTATCGGTGGACATCGACGCGATCGCCGAGGGGACGGTGGTGTTTCCGCACGAGCCGCTACTGCGGGTCCGCGGCCCGATTCTGCAGTGCCAGCTACTTGAGACGGCGCTGCTGAACATCGTCAACTTCCAGTCGTTGATCGCCACCAAGGCATCGCGGATCGTCCGCGCCGCGGCCGGTGATGCAGTGTTGGAATTTGGCCTGCGTCGAGCGCAAGGGATCGACGGCGCCCTGGCCGCCAGTCGAGCGGCATACATCGGCGGTTGCTCGGCAACCTCCAATGTTCTTGCCGGAAAACAGTTCGGCATTCCTGTCAAAGGGACACATGCCCATAGCTGGGTGATGTCGTTCGACAGCGAACCAGAGTCGTTCGCCGCCTATGCCGACGCGATGCCCAACAACTGCGTCTTTCTGGTCGACACCTATGACACGCTACAAGGCGTTCGCCATGCGATTGAAGTTGGCAACCGTTTGCGCGATTCGGGTCATCGGATGGTCGGCATCCGCCTGGATTCTGGAGACCTCGCCTGGCTGAGCATTGAAGCACGCAAGTTACTTGATGCCGCCGGATTTCAAGACGCGACGATTGTCGCCAGCAACGACTTGGACGAACGGCTGATCCAAAGTCTGAAATTACAGGGCGCTCAGATCAGTGTTTGGGGTGTCGGTACAAAACTAGTCACGGCCTACGATCAACCCGCGCTCGGCGGCGTCTACAAATTGGGGGCGATTCAAGACGCTGATCAACAGTGGCAACCGAAAATCAAAGTTTCCGAGCAATTGATCAAAACCTCCAATCCAGGCATCCAGCAGGTTCGGCGCTATCACGGCGAAGACGGCCAGACCATTGCCGACATGATCTTCGATGAATCAAAACCGCTGCAGACCCCCTGTGTGATTGTTGATCCTGATGATTCCACCCATCACCGCACGATGTCCGCCGCAGTCGCCTACGACGATCTGCTAACTCCGGTGCTTCGCGATGGCAAACCGATCTCCCAGCTGCCGACGTTGGAACAGATTCGAGATCGGTCGCTTCAACAGCTACAGCAATTTCACAAATCGATTTTGCGTTTCGACCATCCGCACAAGTATCCGGTCGGGCTGGAGAAACAGCTTCACCAATTGAAATCCCGGTTGGTGGTTCAGGCCAGAGAGTTCGGCAAGAACGATTCCGGATCATGACATTCGAATACTCGCACGCGCGACCCGCGTTGACGGTTGATTGCGTGGTTTTTGGATTGGATCAACGCAAACTGCAAGTGCTGTTGATTCAACGTGATTTACCGCCGTTTCGTGGCGACTGGGCGTTACCCGGTGGATTTGTACAAATTGATGAGACACTTGAATCGGCCGCTCGACGCGAATTGCGTGAGGAAACGGGGCTGGAACAGGTCTATCTGGAACAGCTCTCTACGTACGGAGCCGTCGACCGCGACCCCCGTGAGCGCGTCGTCACCGTCGCGTGGTACGCGCTGGTTCGGATGTCCGATCACCGCGTCATGGCTGCGACCGACGCTCGTGATGCAGCGTGGTATGGCATCGACGATCTTCCCAGTTTGGCATTTGATCACGACCTGATTTTGCAAGCGGCGCAGAAACGTCTGCAAAACAAAGTTCAATACCAACCGATCGGATTTGAATTACTGCCGAAAAAATTCAGCCTCTCGCAACTGCAATTCTTATACGAAACGATTTTGGATCGTGAATTGGACAAACGCAACTTTCGCAAGAAGATTCTTAGTCTGGGCGTGCTTCAGGAATTAGACGAATACGAAACCAACGTCGCGCATCGCGCCGCCCGACTTTATCGATTCGATCGCCGGCAATACCAACGAATGCTCAAGCAGGGAGTTCACTTTGAAATCTAACCCCACCGCAGCTGATCGACGGGCCTTGCTGTTGGTCGACTTGCAAAACGATTTTGTCGCCGGCGGCTCACTGGCCGTCCCAGGTGGCAACGATGTGATTGAAATCGCCAACCAACTGATGACGGTGTTTGACTTGGTCGTCGCGACTCAGGACTGGCATCCGGCAGATCACCAAAGTTTTGCCAGCCGGCACCCGCACTTAAGTATCGGCGACAACTTTACACTTGGTGGATTGCCGCAAACCGCCTGGCCGGACCACTGTGTACAGGGAACGCACGGTTCTCAATTGGTCGCTGAACTGCATCGGGATCGTATTAGCCACGTGGTTCGCAAAGGCACCGATCCATCGATTGACAGCTACAGTGGCTTCTTTGACAACGGGCATCGTCATGCGACAGGATTGGCGGATTTCCTGCGTTCGGCGAATGTCCAGCACTTATTTGTGATGGGACTGGCAACCGATTATTGCGTTCGGTTCACGGTGCTCGACGCAATCCAGTTGGGATTCCAGGTCACGTTGATCAAAGATGGTTGCCGCGGGGTTGAAATGAAAACCGGAGACATTGAACGTGCCATCGATGAAATGCAATCCGCCGGTGCTGAATTGCTATCCAGCGACCAGCTTTTGCATTGACCGATTCGGCGGCTCAGTTTCCGAGGGCGAGCAAGCGGATGGGATTGCCTTCAACGCTTAGCTTGGCAAGCACGCTGAAGTCCGTCAACGAAAGTACCCAGATGCTGGAATCACCGGGATTGCTAATCACCAATTGTCGGCCGCCGGCAAGCGAAGCGGCCGAATGATGACCGGCGTGCCCCACAATTTGGCTGGGGCCGACATCGATCGGTGCGGCGATTTGAGCGTCCGAAAAATCACCGTCTCCGTCAGGGTCTAAATCAGCAACCCACAATTGGTCACTACTCGCATCGTCAACGGACTCACTGAACATCACGGCCAACCGTTTTCCGGTTGCTGTCGTGACTGGCAAGGGAGACATCAACTTGTGGGTCTCTTCAACCGGGATTGCAATCTGTGTTACCGAGGGTTGATCGCTGGCAGCGTTCAACAGACAGAGTTTACTGTGTTGACCTTTGCCAGCGGTGAATAGCACGTGATCCACACAGCACGTCAAGGCACCGGTTCGCAATGATTTGCCATTTTCATCGCTGCCAAGCGAAAGATGGTGCACTTGAACCGAATCTGGGTCCTGCGCCAAATTAACATCGGCTCGCACCCAGCAGATCCCGTCGGCAGGCGCCAAAAAAACTTTGCCACAATTGACCGTCGCTCCGTGCAGAGTTCCGGTCGGGCATTGGATCGAGTATCCATGCCCCACCCGGTCTCCCAAGCCAACCACATCGACTCGTCCTTTGTCATCGCCCTCCGAATCGATATAGGTCGCGTAGGCAACGCGATTTTCTACCAGTGCCAACGTAATGTGGCCTTTTCCTCCCGATAGAAACATTCCCGCCTGGCCTGGATTTTCGAGACCACGCAGGCGATCGGCGGGAATAACGGTGAAGCCGTTTTTTGCGTCGTTGGCCAGAACAAATGATTCGCCGTAGCGATACACATGCGCCGGGTTGCCTTGATGTTCATCAATCAGTTGCGCTGTGACGACCGGCTGAGACGAATAGCGCCAATGGGAATGATCGCCATGCGATTCTTCTTGCAATCCGGAATCGATAGCAAACCAACCGCTGCCAAAGTCGCCTTCGCTGTGGTCGCGGACACCAACAACAATCATCTGATCTGCGGTTTGCATTTGCACAAGTGATTGTTCGTCGGGATCGATCGTGGGATGCCCCGGCAGATCGCAGACCTCGATTCGCCAGCCATCTTTCTGTTTCTTCAGGTCGCCGTAGTGAACTGTTTGCGTCGCATTGTCTTGCCAAAACAAGCGGCTGACAGTACGTCCCTGTGCAATGGCTTGGCCGGTGACGCAACAGGGCAGCAAGATTAGTGCAGCAATTCTAAGATTCATTTTGATTGTCATGTGTTTTGTATTTCCGAAGGATCGTCCAATTTCAGTTCGATTCGTTGTTGGTTCGTCTTCCGAAAATAAAGATCGAATGGCGAATCGCAGTTTCTGTGTCGCATCAATCATCACGGCAGGGCCACCACTTCGCGCCCATCACGTGTGAACAAGGCGTGGTACAAGCTGCGATCAATTGAATCGGTGAAGAAATGCACGCTTCCGTCCAACATCGCATGCATGCTGCCGCCGCTGTGATAGGAACGCGACGCATAAAACCCTCGCCCGTGCATTCCGATATCCGGGATGCGCGAGTTAGGTGTCATGTACCCATTGATGACGGTGGCATAGGGAACGCCGCGAATCCATGACGCTCCCCGGTCACCGCGGTACGAAGAAATCTTGGATGGATAGACCAAGTCTAAATCCGGGTTGCTAATCAGTGTTCCACCCTCCAAGAATCCGGGATTGGGCGCCACGTTGCCTGATGTACCACTCCAATTAGCGATTCGGCGGTGCGGTCCGCTGGGGCTGGCTTCCATCAACCCAACGGTTTGATCGCCGAGCACCGTTTCGGCCAACAACACAGTTTGACTGGTGCCATCCAGGCAGTCACGAAATCCCGCCCACGAGTTTTCCCAGACCATTCCGTCGGTACGGTAGCGATCGTCGTAGTGTGTCCCGGTACCGCTTCCGTAGCTGAACATGTAGCTAATCCCCGCAGTGCTGCCCGTGGTGCCATCGGAATAGGTGGTTGAAAAAAGGGGGTCACCCACATCGCTGGGACACAGAAAGGTTGGCACTACGCTTTCTACAGCTTGTTTGAGCTGTGGATTAAATCTCGCCATCCAAGGCGGACCGACCAGCAGCGGCGTTTCGAAGGAAATCAATTCACCTAAGTTGGCTTGTTCGATGTAGGGAAGGATGCGTGCTTGGACGGAATAGCTACTTGAGCCCGTCATCGCGGGGATCTTTTTAAACGCGCTTTCATAGTTGTGCGTTGCCAGTGCAATCTGTTTCAGTTGATTGCTACAAGACATCCGCCGCGCAGCCTCACGCGCCGACTGAACAGCAGGCAGTAGCAGCGAGACCATGATTCCGATGATCGCGATCACGACCAGCAATTCGATCAATGTGAACGCGAGCCGACGGTGGACTCTAGAATTTGAGAGTGTCATTTCGAGGTAGTTTTTTATTTGGTTGGATCATTGTTTTTGGATTTCATAGAGCGGGCGCAGCGCTGCCCGGCATGCGCGCAGCGGTAGCGACACGGGTTTGGTCGGACCGAGTGTCGAAACACCACGCGCACACACGGGCAAGCAAGCAACGCACGGACTATCGAGAGATTGCCCGTCCTGGACAGTCAGATGGCGCGAACGACCTGCACCGCAATTCAGTCAACAACGCGACTCGGTCAGCACGGCAATGCAGCGGTTGCGCGGCAGATCGCCATTGCCAATGGTTGCGTCAATAAACGTCATCGCGGCAGGTCAAGTTTCAAACCAGACTGGTCGGGGGCCCGCGAGCAGGCGGCAGAAGACGGCAGGCAGTTCGTTGCACCACTGGCCGTGCCAAGCTATTGCTTGGGCGAGACGCTAAAGAGAACGTTGGTGAGTGCAATCCCATCACCACACCGCAAGGCGCCTGCACCGATTGACAGATCGGGCATGCGCCAGAGTCATGCCTGTCGTTTCCGACCGGCTGCATCCGGCTCAGCCCGGCAGGGTTTACCGGCGAATCCGCCGTTTTCCCTGTGTTCCTGCGATCGAGATCGGCACCCTGACGGCAACAATGATCGTGATGGCAGGCTGCTTCGGCTTTGGCAATGTCAAGCTGGATTGGCTCGCCAACACGATGGTCAACCGCCAACTCGCAACTTGTGTTTCCACAAGAATCTCCGCAGCTGGCATCACCGCAACTTGCCATGTGCAGCCACGCCGGGGCGTGGCCCAGTAGCAGCACGCCGCATAGCAGCCAAGTCAGAAGATGTCGGATCAACAACGCCACAATTCACCCAGTCGGGAGATCGATTTGAGTAGATAGATTGTGGTCCGACCAAAGACTTTACGCCCCATACGATGCCAGCAGATTAGCGGTTCGTCAAGCCAAGCGGAATTTTGTTGCCAGAATGCCCGGCTCTCAAATGTTCACCCGAACCGACCGTCCCCGTCTAAAACCGGTGGCACATGATGTGCATCGCTTTGTTGCGGCCTGTGATTGGCCTTCATGATTGAAACACTCCAACCTAGGAAACGTATCGATGTTACGCCAGACAATCCGTATCGTTGGCGGAGCCACCATGGCTACGCTGGTCTCGTTCACTTCCCTGCCTGCTCAAGACGTCCAGATTCAAGCCGGACAAACCGAAGTCCAGGTAGATGGTCGCCCTAGCGCGACATCCGATCCGGCCGCCGTTGACGGCTCACGTATCGGTCGCCGCGGCGCAATCGTAGATGGAAGTGCGAATGCAAAATTGATGTCAAAACAAGGTTCAATGGATCGTCAGATTGCAAGCTGGCTGATCGTCGACCAGCAATCAATGGTCGATCTAGCAAAATTCGGGTTGCAACAATCGAAAACTCCTGAGGTTCGCAGTTTGGCCGAGACCGTGATTCGCGACCACCAAGCGTTCGCCGACAAATTGACAATGTTGGCGAATCAGGAGCAGGCCCAACCAGTCACGCGGAACCCAGCCACCCGGAACAACGCTCCGATCGAAACCGATACGCGACAGCGCGTAGCGGACGCTCGTCGCCAGCTTGATGAACAGCGCGAGGCGATTAACGAACAACGGCGCGATGCGATTCGTGATCGAGATGGGGTTCGCGGACCATTGGAAAACCTGGCTGACCGATTAGAGGACGGCGTTGAGCGGATCACAGATCGCGCGGAAATCGCGATCAATAACACACGTAATGCAGTCGATGAAACCTTGTCCGACGATACGATCGCAGTGTATGCGGGCAATCGCTCTCCTTGGGTCTCAATCCACCATGACATCTCCGCCCGTTTGGCGACGACAGCCCGCCAGGATCTGGAAAGCCGATCCGGGTACGAATTTGACGCCGCACTTGTCGGGATGTTGGTTGCCGCGCACTTGCAGCAGGAAGCCACATTGGACGTTCTAAGTAGTCGCGCCAGTGGGCAACTGCAACAAACCCTGCAGCAAGCCGCGTCGACGGTGAAGCAGCATCGTCAACATGCCGAACAAGTCATGGCGTCGATCAAGCGCTAATCCCCCAAGGGTCTTGAACTGTCGCTACCGGTGCCACCGGTAGCGGTGGCCAGTGCGATCAGCGCCCAAGCGGTGCCCCAATCGTTAGCTGTCGCAGTCGGGCTGCCTTTTGACACGCGTTTGGTACCGGGGACTACCCAGCGGCCCGATTCGGTCTGGGTTCGTAGCAAGTAATTCTGTGCGCGCTCTAGAGTGTCATCTTCCAGGCGGTCATCGTCCGCGGCGGTAACGGCCAGCGCATACATCGCGTACCCGGTTCCCAGGGCATCGCTCGAGTCTGATGATAGGAACCCCCAGCCGCCGTCATCGTGCTGGCGCGAAACCAGTTCGGCTCGCAACGATTCCGAATTTGGATGCCCCAGTTGGCGGGCAACCAACAGTCGAGTCGCCCACCATTCGGTCGACTGGGCGTCTCGGATCGTATCCGCGAATGCGACTGCGCGATCGCAGTCGAACGACGCGTTCTGTTTCAATAACGCATAGGTCGTCCACAACGTGGTGACGGCATGCGTTTCGTTCTCCGGTCGTTTTTGCATTGGCAATTGGCCACAGGCCCGCCAAGATCCATCGACGGCCTGTTCGGAACACAGCGAATCGGCAAAACGCTTGCGCCAGACTTGGCTGTGCTGATCAGCCGGCATGGCCAATAGCAACCCAGCCATGGTGTCGATATTCGACGCCATCGTGGCAACTTCATCGACCTGCTGCTGCTGTTCCGGTTTGACAAAATGCACCACGTTGGTTGACCAGGTTTGCCAACGGACAAGATTGTCCAACGGCACCTCGTAACCTGCTTGATGGGCAGCTTGGTGGCTCCAGATCAAGGTCGGCACTTGGTGGCAGGACACACAACCACGCTTCTTAATCCAACGTTCTCCCGCGGCATCCAAATAGCCTAGCCCCCGCGACATCGCGGTTTGAACACGGTCGGATTGGGCTTGCACGTTGCTGTTGGCGGCAAGCACCATCAGCCAAACCATCACAGGAAGATAGGTCAATGAATCTGTTTTCATCGATTCATTCTACCCAGAATCCTACCCAGAATCGGCGTCCGCCAATGATTCACGTGTCTTTTCCAACAACGCCACCAATGTCTTCAGTTCTGTCCGGCTGAGCTTTTTCAGCAGCGTTTTTTCATATTCCAGCAGTGGAGCCATTATTTCATCGGACAGTTGCTGGCCTTTCTCTGTGATCGAAACGTACACCACGCGGCGATCTTCTGTGCAGCGAGTCCGCTGGACCAGTTCCTGTTTTTCCAGCTGATCGACCAGCGACGTGATCGCCGGCACGACCTGGATCATCCGCTCGGCAATTTCGCCACAGGTCAGCGGACGCCCTGCAATGGCCAGGCTGCGCAGCATATTGAATCGTGACAGGGTCAGACCGTGGTCGCGGAACAGCCGCGACAGCCGGTTGTCGATTTGATCGCCGACCCGCAACAGATTCAGTAACGTTTCCTGCTGGAGCGTTGCGAACGCAATGGGGCGTTTCAGTTCGTCTTGCAGTTTCATAGCAACGATCATACCACTCGGTCCTTGACCAACAAGTATCTTACTAATAATTTACTTATCCAGCAGGTAGTTATTCGCTACGGAATCATCTCCATTGACATTTGCAAGACTCGTGAATTCCCCCCATCACCCATTTGCGGCAGCGATCGGTTTGGTTTTCCTGGCGGCGATCGGCTGCGATCGCGGTGGTCCCTCCGGGCCGCAGGAACCGCCACCGGTCACGGTGACTGTCGCACAGCCCGTCACCAAGAAGATCGTTGAATGGGACGCCTACACCGGGCGTCTGGAGCCGATCGATTTCGTCGAAGTGCGTGCTCGGGTCAGCGGATATTTGAAATCGATCCATTTTGATGAAGGCCAGATGGTCAACGAAGGGGATGTGCTATTCGTCATCGATTCGCGGCCATTTGAGGCTGATGTGCGTGCCGCCCAGGCAGCGATGAGCCAGGCGAAATCGCAGCTGCAACAGGCTCGAGCGGGATTGGCAGAAGCCAAGGCCCAGCAATTGCAAACCGACGCTCGCGTCACTCTGGCCAACACCCGCGTCCAACGAACAAGGGCACTTGTGGATCGAAAAGCCGCCAGTCAGGAGGAGTTGGACCAGCGCGAGGCAGAGGTGTTGCAGGCCAACGCAGACGCCGAAGCGAGCCGGGCGGGAATCAGTTCCGCCGAAGCGGCGATCGAGACGGCCAACGCCGCGATCGAAGCAGCGGGAGCTGGGATCGAAGTCGCCGAATTGAATCTGACGTACTCGCGAATCGAGTCGCCGGTTACCGGGCGGATCAGCCGCGTATTCGTCACCGAGGGAAACCTGGTCAGTGGCGGCACCACAGCGCCCACGTTGTTGACAACGATCACGTCGGTCGATCCGATCTATTGCACGTTTGACGCAAGCGAACAGCAGGTTCTCAAGTACATCCGACTAGCCCAAACCGGCGAGCGAAAAAGTTCTCGCGATACGAAGAATCCCGTCTACTTGGGACTGGTGGATGAATCCGGTTTTCCACATCAGGGGCACATGGATTTTGTCGACAACCGGTTTGATCCGGAAACCGCCAGCATGCGTGCACGTTGTATTTTTCCCAATGACGACCAAGTGTTGTTCCCGGGGATGTTTGCCCGAATTCGGATTCCAGGAAGCGCATCTCAAGCGGCGGTGTTGATTCCCGATTCGGCAGTCGGAACCGATCAGTCATCACAGTTCGTGTACGTCGTTGTCAACGACAAAATCGAGCGACGTGCGATCACACTGGGTCCGATCGTTGATGGATTGCGAGTCGTGCGTGATGGTCTGACAGGCACCGAATCACTGGTCATCGAAGGCCTACTGCAGGCCCGGCCAGAGATGACGGTGACAACGACCAAGGGGACGGTCGTAGCCGTCGAAGACGGACTGCCGGACGATTACGAACCGGTTCCGGAAAACCAATGGCTCTCTCCCGCCCCAGACGCATTGCCCCCACGCAACGAGATCTAGCTTGAAATTCCCTCACTTCTTTATCGAACGCCCGATTTTTGCGTCGGTGCTCTCGTTTCTGATCGTGCTGGTTGGCGGAATCACGTATTTCACCCTACCGGTGTCTCAGTATCCCAACGTCGCACCGCCGACGATTTTGGTCCGCGCGAGCTATCCCGGCGCGACCCCGCAAGTGATCGCCGATACGGTCGCAACGCCGATCGAACAGGAGATGAATGGCGTCGACAACATGTTGTACATGGAGTCGTCGTCGAGCGCTGATGGCACCATGCAATTGACGGTGACCTTCAAATTGGGCACCGATTTGGACGATGCCCAAGTGTTGGTGCAGAACCGCGTTGCGGTCGCCGAATCACGCTTGCCCGAACAAGTGCGACAGATCGGCGTGACGACGAAAAAACAGATTCCTGACATGTTGATGGTGGTTCACCTGAACTCGCCTGATGAAAGTCGCGACGAGCTGTACATCAGCAACTATGCGTTCTTGCGAGTCCGCGACGCGCTGATGCGCCTCGACGGCGTTGGCGATATTCGTATCGCCGGCGGCAACGAGTACTCGATGCGGATTTGGTTGGACATCGAAAAAATGACGCATGTCGATTTGACTGCCGGCGACGTCATTCAAGCGGTTCGGGGGCAAAATGTTCAAGTTGCCGCGGGCATGATCGGTCAACCGCCGACGGGCGATACCGGTGATTTTCAATTGAACGTGACCACTCAGGGGCGTTTGGTTGAAGCGGACGAATTCGGCGAAATCATCGTCAAACGCGGCGAGGATGGACGTGTGACACGACTGTCCGACGTCGCGCGGATCGAATTGGGGGCCCAAGACTATTCGCGTCTGAGCTACTTGGACGGCAAACCGGCGATCGCCGTGCTGATCTATCAACGTCCCGGGACCAACGCAGTCGACACGGCTGCGGAAGTCAAACAGACGATGCAATCGATGAGCGAAGATTTTCCCGACGGCGTCGGCTATGAAATCGCTTACAACCCCACCGATTTTGTCGAAGAATCGATTGACGAAGTCTTCAATACGTTGCTGATCACCACTTTCTTTGTGGTCTTGACGGTGTTTCTGTTTCTGCACCATTGGCGGCCGACGATCATTCCCGTCGTGGCGATTCCGATTTCACTGATTGGTACCTTTGCCATCATGCAAGCCTTGGGCGTGACGCTCAATACCCTGTCACTGTTCGGTTTGGTGCTGGCAATCGGGATCGTGGTCGATGATGCCATTGTGGTTGTGGAGAACGTCGAGCGGTTGATTCGCGAGGGGCTGTCGCCACGCGCCGCTGCTCACAAAGCGATGGATGAAGTCGGTTCGGCGTTGATCGCTACCACGTTGGTGTTGATCGCAGTGTTCGTGCCGACGGTCTTTATCCCCAGTATCAGTGGGCAGTTCTACCAACAGTTCGCATTGACCATTTCGATTTCAACGGCAATTTCGACCTTTGTGTCACTGACGTTGACACCGGCCTTGTGTGCCCTGTTGTTGAAACCACGTGACACCCCGATGAATCGGATTAGCAAAGTCGTCGATGTGCTGTTCGGCTGGTTTTTCCGCCTGTTCAACCGCACGTTTGATGCCTCCAGCAATTTCTACGCTGGCATCGTGTCACGTCTGGTTCGCATGTCCGGGATTGTCCTGGTGTTCTACGTCGGGATGCTGGTGTTCACCGGGATGAGTTTTGGTCTGGTGCCCACCGGATTCATCCCTGAACAAGACCAGGGATATGTGATTGTCAGTATTCGTCTGCCCGACGGGGCATCACTTGCCCGTACCAATCTGGTCACAAAACGTGTCGCTGAAATTGGTAGCGAGATTGATGGCGTCGCACATGCGGTCGGTATCGTTGGTTTGTCGGGATCAACATTCACGATCAGCCCCAATGCCGCAGTCACTTTCCTTCCGCTTGAGGATGCGAAGGAGCGCGCCGCGCGGGGGCGTGGTGTCGCGGAAATCGTTGCGGACATGCGTCGCGAGGTCGGCGTCATCAACGAAGCACAGGTCTTTATCATACCGCCGCCCCCGGTACGAGGCATTGGTCGTGGGGGTGGTTTCAAAATGTACATCCAGGACCAGAGCGGTGCCGGCACTGCGGTTCTAAACGAAGTGACCGAAGACATGGTCGCACAGGCCAATCAGGAACCGGGCATCGTGCAAGCCTTTTCGAATTTGCGGATGAGTGTGCCGCAAATCTTTGCCGACGTTGATCGAACCAAAGCACAGATGCTGGACATTCCCATCAGCAACGTTTTCGACGCTTTGCAGGTCTATTTGGGATCGGTTTATGTGAACGATTTCAACCTGCTGGGCCGAACCTATCGCGTCACAGCGCAAGCCGAACCTGAATTTCGTGACGAACCCAATGACATTTTGCGACTGCGCACCCGTAGCGCGCAGGGTGCAAGCATTTCCCTCGGTTCAGTCGTCGAACTCAAACGCATCGCCGGCCCCGACCGATTGGTGCGTTTCAATTTGTACCCAGCCGCGGACATCAACGGCAGTACGGTTCCCGGATTCAGTACCGGGCAGTCGCTGGCCACCATGGAACAACTGGCCGCAAAGAGCTTGCCACCGGGATTCGGATATGAATGGACAGAGCTTGCCTATCAGGAGCGTCAGGCCGGCAACACGATTGTGTATCTGTTTCCCCTCGCGGTACTGTTCGTCTTCCTCGCCTTGGCCGCCCAATACGAAAGCTGGCTGCTGCCGTTGGCGATCATCTTGATCGTTCCGCTGTGTCTATTGTTTGCATTGGTCGGCGTCTGGTTTCGTGACATGGACAACAATATCCTGACGCAGATCGGATTCATCGTCCTGATCGGATTAGCATGTAAGAATGCAATCTTGATTGTGGAGTTTGCCAAGGCCGAAGAGGACAACGGCAAAGATCGATTCCAGGCCGCAGTGGATGCCTGTCGCATGCGGCTACGTCCCATTTTGATGACAGCGTTCTCGTTCATCTTGGGTGTGATCCCGTTGTTGATTGCAACCGGAGCGGGGTTCGAAATGCGGCGTGTGCTTGGTACCGCTGTGTTTGCTGGCATGCTGGGAGTGACTCTGTTTGGGTTGTTCTTGACTCCCGTGTTCTATGTCGTCCTTCGCCGATTTGCCAAACCGTCTCATTTGGCAATCGAGAATGGCTCACTGGACACGGACCATTCCGCGTTCAGCCCTACGCCAAAGATACCTCAGCAACCGGTCGCGCCCATTGAACAGCCGACTGCGGCCCCAGCTGCAGAGACGGAAACAGAACCGGTTGACGAACCGGTTGCAGAGGCCAATGAATCAAAATGATCGGTGACGCAATCATTCTGTTGGGCAACGTATCGTTCGCTGCGATGGAAGTCACTCGCCGCGCCGTCGGGCGGCGATCGGTTCCGACGATTTCTACAGAACAGTTGTGTGACGATCAGCAGCAACCGCGTTCCTGTTTCCAGTTGGTCGATGTGCGTAGTCACGCCGAGCAGGCGGTTTCGATGATCCCGGGGGCGATCACGGCCGAGCAATATGAGTCCGCACCGCAGCGTCATCAGGCACAGACGATCGTTCCCTACTGCACCATCGGTGGCAGGAGTTACCTGTACGCTCGCAGACTGGTCGCATCAGGCATTGATGCCAAAAATTACCGCGACAGCGTGATCGGTTGGTGTCGACACGAGCTGCCGTTGGTGACACCAGAGGGAGTGCCCACACGAGCGGTTCACCCCTATTGGCGTGTGTTCACTGTCCCCAGCAGCTACACCATCAAAATGTAGGTTGATGGTCACCATGGATTCTGGTCGCCTATTCTGCATTCGCCCCTTCATCGCGACAGATGCCGAGGGTTGCTTGAATCTTTTTCGCGAGACGGTCCGTCGCATCAATGCTCGTGACTATTCGGCCGAACAGATTCGCGTCTGGGCGCCGGAAGATGCTGATGTCGATGCTTGGCGGAACCGTTTTAACGGTCGGTTTGCCTATGTGGCGTGCGAAGCAGATTCGATCGTCGGCTTTGCCGACATGACTCGTGACGGACATTTGGATCGGCTATTTGTTTCTGCTGACCATCAACGTCAGGGTATCGCGCGGAGGTTGATGGAACGATTGATCCAAGATGCAATGCAACAAAACTGTGATCGTATCACCACTGAATCGAGTGTCACGGCCAAACCATTTTTCCTGGCCGCCGGTTTTCGCGTGCTGGAACAACAGTCCGTATTGCGGCAAGGAGTATCGTTGGTGAACTACAAAATGCAACGCAGTCTGTAGCTGGACAGTGCGACGGAGCAAATCGTCTCAGTTCACAACGCATCAAATTTTAAGTTCGGCATTTGCCGGCCCGCGCGGTGGCAGGATGTCTGGTACTCTGCAAAGTGAAACATGCTGTTTGCTGGAAGTTTGAAGTAGGGGTAGCATGCAGCCATGCAAACCACCCAAGCTTCGAATGACAACGATACAATCGCTCGAATGTTAGATCAGCCAGAGCAGAGCATCAAAAATGCGAGATGCGGTGACATGGTCATCCAGCCAATACCAGTTCAGTGATGCCCCCTAGACAGATTGTGCTTTTGGGCATCGGTCACACCAATGCCCATGTCGTCAAACAATGGGAAACACACCCGATCCCAGGATGCTCGTTGATTTGCATCAGCAAATTTGCGACAGCGACCTATTCGGGCATGCTGCCGGGAACCCTTGGTCGACAGTTCAAGGATGACGAAATGCGAATCGATTTGGCCCGCTTGTCAGAGCGTGCCGGCGCCAAGTTGATCTTGGCTGACACCATCGGACTGGATCGAGAGAGCGGGACTCTGCATTTCTCGGACCGCGACAGTGTCCGGTTTGATGCACTCTCGATCGGCGTCGGTTCGATTCCCGCCGGATTACAGGATCACGCCGGCGCCGAATCGCTGGTCGCCATCAAACCGATGCAAACCTTTTTGCAACGGTTGGATCAAAGAATGGCAACCATTGCGTCTAGCGATAGCCAGCGGCGCAAGGTTGTCATCGTCGGTGGCGGTGTGGCCGGTGTGGAAATTGCGTTCTGTTTGCATCAACAATTTCAACAACGAAATTTGAGCGACGATTTCAGCATTCAGATCTTCACGAGCGGCCGGTCGATTGCCGAAGGCATGAGCGCAACGAGTATTGGAAAACTTGAACGGTTGCTTCGATCACGCGACGTCCAGGTCAGTACGCAGCAACGGGTCACCGGCGTCTTTCAGGATCATCTGGTCACCGCAGACGATCGTCGGCATGCAGCGGATTGCGTGATTTGGGCCACGGGAGCTGCGCCGCCTGCGGTGCTCGGCTGCCTGGGCTTGGAGACTGATGCGCGCGGGTTCATCGCGACAAATGATCAACTGCAATCGCTTTCCGACTCCCGTATTTTCGCGGTCGGTGATTCAGGCACAGTGGTTAAATCTCCCGCCCCCAAAGCCGGCCTGTACGCAGTCCGCCAGTCCCCGATCCTTTGGCACAATCTGCAGGCCCTGATGACCGGTGGAGACATGAAAGTGTTCCGTCCGCAGTCCGATTTTCTAAAACTTTTGAACACAGGTGACGAAAAAGCATTTCTGCAATACGGCCCCATTGCAACGCACGCACGCTGGTGTTGGCTACTAAAGACTTGGATCGATAAACGCTTCGTCGCAGAATTCAAAAATAATTCGTGACGGTTTTGCCGCCAAGTTCCCTACTAGATAAGTGCGGCAGAGCGATCGATTCGTCGTTCCGCCGATCTTTTCTTCTTGGTTGAGCGAGCGGAGGTGTAAAGTGAATGACAAGCGAATTTTCTATGGCCCGATCGGCATGTTGGCGACAGGCCTGTTGTCCGTTTTGGTTTCGTCTGGTGATGTGTCAGCCCAGTGCAGGGGCGGACGTGGCGGCGGCATGCCGTCGGGCAGCGCGGCGACACTGAACTCGAACTTTGCCTATGGCTCCAATCCACTGGCATCCAACGGGTACCCCTCGGTGAGCTTGATGGCACAGCGCTATCAACAACAGGCACTTGCAGCCCAACGGCAGATGTCCAGCATGGTCTATCAGAACGCACAGCGACAACGACTGGCGATGATTCAGCGGGAGAACCAAGCCAGGTCGTCTCGATTGGCCCGAGTCGAAGCCAAGCGAGCCGAACGTGCGGCACGCATCGCAGAACGTCTGCGTCAGCGAGAATCTCCAGCCAGTTCCAGCATGCTGGCTTCGATCGCGGCAAATTGATCACCGTGTGAATCGAAAGGTTGCCTCGTGTTTTTCGATCCGTTGGCTGTATTTACTTGTCGTTGCGTTCGCCAGAGCATAGATTGAAATCGTGATTTGACGCCCCGCTTTCGTCGGTCGATTCACAGCAAAGACAGCGGATGGATGTCCTGAACGGGCCGGTTAGACAGCTTCTGACCTGTTGCGCCAGCTCACTTTTTGAGCCGCTCAAAATGCATACCTCTTCTCAATCAGCCGTTCTGATACCGCCGCCTGCACCACCGCCGGTCATGCCACCGCCGGTCCAGCGGTGGACCAAATCGCCGCAGCAAACCGTCCCACACCAGACTCAGCCACGCTGGCGTGCCGATGTTGACGTTACAGCATCAAATGCAAACCGACCGCTGCAAGTTCAAGGTTCTGAAGCGGCGTTTCCCACCATCTCCCAAACCGCACCACGGACCAAGAACGGCTATGGAGCAACATTAAGTGCGCGTGTTGCTGATGCTTGGCGGATCATCCGTAAAACGCAGCAACGCTTTGAAGACGCTCCGGCGTGGCTGGTCAGCTTGTGCCTTCACTTGGTTTTTCTACTGATACTTGCGTTGATCTCCACCTCGTCCGCAGTCGTCGGACAAATGGTGTTGACCTTGCGGCAAGCGGATGCAGATCCTGCAACGGAGCTGATGGAAATTTCGATCGAGACGGCGCAGTGGTCCGCTTTGCCAACGGAGGAACCGACCGAATCGGTGATCGACCTGCCGCCAGTCATCTTTGACGCACCGCTCGAATTGGCGTCGATGACGCCCAAAGGGGACGTGAATCAACCGAGCTCGCAGGCGTCACTGGACAAGCCACCGGGAAAACCGGTCAATCTGTTTGCCGGTCGCAGCGGTCCCATGAAGCAAATGCTGTTACAGCAAGCCGGCGGCACGGAGGAAACGGAACTGGCAGTGAAACTTGGCTTGCAATGGTTGAAACGGCAACAGCAACGCGACGGCAGTTGGAGTCTGCGAGGGCCATACCAGCATGGCGCACGATCTGAAAACGACGTGGCAGCGACGGCGATGGCGATGCTGGCGTTCATGGGGGCCGGCAGCACACATCTAGACGGCGACTACCAACAAGAGGTTTCGCGGGCTGTTCGTTGGTTGGTCAAACAACAGGATCGCCAAGGGTTCATGGCGGCTCGTGCCGCTAGCCATGAGAGAATGTACGCCCAGGCGCAAGCGATGATCGCGCTGTGTGAACTGTATGCGATGACCGGCGATTCGTGGATTCGCCCCTATGCTCAATTGTCCTGTGACTTCGCCTGCCGTGCCCAATCACCTCAAGGCGGTTGGCGCTATCTGCCACGATTCGATTCGGACACCTCCGTGACGGGATGGTTCGTGATGGGATTGAAAAGCGGGCAAGCGGCAGGGCTAGAGGTCAATACCGCTAAATCGAG
>NZ_JAMYFE010000145.1 GCF_024129865.1 Stieleria tagensis
AAATGGACCGGCAAATTGCCGCTTCGATCTCTTCACTCTCCCGCGGGGCGGGCGAGTGAATCACGAAAACGCTGGCTTCATATCATCTCAGCCAGACTCAATTGAGATCAAAGCGATCCAGATTCATCACTTTGTCCCAGGCAGCGACAAAGTCATCGACGAATTTTTGTTTCGCGTCTTCACTGGCATAAACTTCCGAGATCGCACGCAGTTGGGAATTTGATCCGAATACCAAGTCCACCGAACTGGCGCGCCATTTGACGTCCCCCGATTCGCGCGAGCGACCTTCGTAGAAGTGCTCGCAGATCGGGGACTTTTGCCACACCGTATCCATGTCCAACAGGTTCACAAAGAAATCGTTGGTCAAGGTTTGTGGTTGTTTGGTGAAAAGCCCAAGTTTCAGATCGTCCGCATTGGTGTCTAAGACTCGCATCCCACCGATGAGAACAGCCATTTCCGGCGCGGTCAGAGTGAGCAGGCTGGCGCGATCAATCAACAACTCTGGGGCGGGTCGATCCAGTTTGTGACCGTAGTGATTGCGGAAACCGTCTGTGGTGGGTTCCAGCACGTCAAAGGCCTCCGCATCGGTTTGTTCGTCGGTGGCGTCGGTGCGCCCCGGGGAGAACGGCACTTGAACAGCGTGACCGCCATCCTTGGCTGCTTTTTCAACCGCCGCGCAACCGCCCAGCACAATCAAATCCGCCAACGAAACTTGTTTGCCATCGGTCTGCGCGTCATTAAAATCCTGTTGAATTGATTCCAGCGTTTCCAGCACCTCGGTCAGTTGATCCGGCTGATTGACTTCCCAATCTTTCTGGGGCGCCAATCGAATGCGTGCGCCATTGGCTCCACCGCGTTTGTCGCTGCCGCGAAAGGTGGACGCCGAAGCCCATGCCGTTTCGACCAATTGCGAAACCGACAGTCCCGAATCGAGTAACTTGGTTTTTAGATCCGCGATGTCGTCGTCGTTGACCAACGGATGATCCACTGCGGGCACAGGGTCTTGCCACAACTGTGGTTCGGCCACCCAAGGCCCCAAGCAGCGTGACACGGGGCCCATGTCACGGTGAGTCAGCTTGTACCAGGCGTTGGCAAACGCTTTCTCAAACTCTTTTGGGTTTTCGTGAAAGCGTTTTGAAATCGGCCCGTAGATAGGATCGACTTTCAGCGCCAGGTCGGTGGTGAACATCATCGGCGCGTGTGACTTGGACGAGTCGTGAGCATCGGGAACCGTTCCTGCGCCGCCGCCGTTCTTCGGCGTCCACTGCGAAGCGCCGGCCGGACTTTTGGTCAATTCCCATTCAAATCCAAACAGGTTTTCAAAGTAGTCGTGTGACCAGGCTGCCGGCGTCGATGTCCAAGCGCCTTCCAACCCACTGGTGATGGTGTCCGCTGCATTGCCCGTTCCAAAACTATTTTTCCAGCCCAGCCCTTGTTCTTCCAACGAAGCGCCTTCGGGTTCGGGGCCGACATGTTCGCCGGGATCAGCAGCACCATGGGCTTTGCCAAGTGTGTGGCCGCCCGCGATCAACGCGACTGTTTCTTCATCGTTCATCGCCATCCGGCCAAACGTCGCTCGAATGTCTTTGGCGGCGGCCAGCGGGTCCGGTTTGCCGTTGGGACCTTCCGGATTGACGTAGATCAGTCCCATCTGAACCGCGGCGAGCGGGTTATCCAATTGGCGATCACCGCTGTAACGTTTGTCGCCCAGCCATGTCGTTTCAGGCCCCCAATTGATATCAAGTTGCGGTTCCCAGACATCTTCGCGACCGCCGGCATAACCAATGGTTTCCAACCCCATCGATTCGAGTGCACAGTTGCCGGTCAGGACCATCAGGTCGGCCCAGGAGATTTTTTTGCCGTACTTTTGTTTGATCGGCCAAAGCAATCGACGCGCCTTGTCCAGGCTGGCATTGTCAGGCCAGCTGTTGAGCGGCGCAAAGCGTTGTGTGCCATAACCGGCCCCACCCCGTCCGTCGGCGACACGGTACGTCCCCGCACTGTGCCAAGCCATCCGAATAAAAAGTGGCCCATAGTGACCATAGTCGGCCGGCCACCAATCCTGTGACGTCGTCATCAACTCGTTGATGTCTTTCTTGACGGCGTCTAAATCCAGTTCGTTGAATGCTGCCGCATAATCAAATTCTTCCCCCATCGGATTACTTTTGAGGGAATTCTGGTGAAGAATCTGTAGATTCAACTGGTTCGGCCACCAGTCGCCGTTGGAGTACACACCGGCCGCTGTGCTTCTTGCCGATGCGTCTGCCACCGGCCCCATCACAGGACACTGGGCGGCGGGTGGTGCTTTCTCCTTGGACGCTTGCTCGGGAGTCGAGTCTTGGGCGGACAGGTTTTGGGCGGACAGGTTTTGGGCGGACAGCGAAGTCGCGATGCACAGCACGGCCATGCCGCTGATCGCACGAGCGAAGCGAGATGTTGGGGACATGATCTCTCCTGAAATTGCGGGGTAAACGCGACGCACACGACGAGAATTGGCGAGTCGGCTACCTAGAAGTATGACTAACTGGCTAGCCAATAAGTGGCAGCTGTCAGCGATTTTGCCGCATTGCAGACGAAATCCAACGTCAGTCGCCTTTCGTCCAACGTCAGAGAGCAACCGGAACGCATTGAATAAAGCGAACGGATTCCCAAGACACAGGTGCTGTCGCAACCCGACACGCCAGTGTAGAAGCCAGCGCTTTGATGGTAACCCGAAGCGTGAGCGAGGGATTTAGGGTGTCAGCGGGATCCCTCGCTGACCCGCTTGTTGATTAAATTGTCATGGCATCGGTTAAACGATCAGCCGTTGAACGCTAGCTCACGGTTCCTGGTGAATCGCATTGCAAAGCCCAAGGAACCGGACGCTAGCGCGTGCCGGCTGATTCCATCAACAGCCCGTGACGCGTCGGGTTACCAAAGACCAATGCCTGACGCGAAAGCGCACTTCAAAATACAAACCGACGGGAGCGGCCGGCCGATCGGTCGGGCATTCAGCCGTCCGTGGCGCGTTTGCGAAAGTAGGCTTCGATGGCGTCACGATAATGTGTCGGTAGATCACGACTAATTTTCTGTAACGCTTCTTTCCGTTCGGCCGGCGGCAGATTGCCCCAGCGATCTTTGTCGTCCAGGTTTTTCTTCTTGACGTTGCCGTCGCCGCTGCCGCCAGCGATCTGGCTGTCCTGCATCGGGGAGGACTGACCATCGGAGCCACCGCCGCCGCTGCTGCCCCCGCCACCCTGTTGTTGTTGCTGTTGTTGCTGCTGCTGTTCTTCTAGCTTGTCGATCAACTTGGACAGTTTGTCGATGATCTTCTGTTCCTGACCTTCCACTTTTTCGCCGCTGCGTCCCAATTCCAACCGTCGGGAAACATCGGTCATCAACCGAGAAATCTCATCCAACGAGTCCTCTTTTAATGGCTTGATATCGGCAACCATCAATTTGGCAACCCGCGAAAAACGCGTCGGGCAATCCGCTTCGTTCTCTAACAACAGACGCAGATCCGACAACGCCTCCTGTTTCATCAACAATGCGTGATAGCAGGCGCCGCGATAGAACAACGAGGCTGCCGGGTCGATCGAGAGTGCCGGGTCGACTTCGGCAATCACCGGCAGAGCTTCGTCGTACAGACGTGAGCGGACCAGCGCGCGTCCCAACCAAGTTCGAACGGTCATTCGGATCGGTTTCGGTAGCGATTCAATCTCCGCGTAATCCTCGGCCGACGGGTCGATGCTCGCTGCTGCTGCGACAGGATCGGTTTCAGCCATCTCGGCGAGACGTTGAACCGAATCGGTCAAACTGCCAACCGCGTCGACAAACGCGTCGATGGGGTCCCGGTCGTTTTGTTCCAGATCAGCACGAAACTGGATCGATGCCTGATCGATTAACGACGGCAGAACTCCGTACTCATCCAGCGACCCCCGCAAGACCGTCGACATTTGTTCGCCATCGAGCGCATTCCAGACGCGCTCGCTTTCAAGTGACTGATCGGCCGATACGGGAGCGGTCGGCAGCAGGCATACGCTCGCTAGCAGCGTTGCAACACCGAGGGCACAACCACTCATACTCGGTCGTAGCATGCCGGGCCGCCGAAAAGTGCGTCGAAATCGAATCACTGCGCATCCGCCTATGTATGGAGTCAGTTACTTGTTGCGTTGCATCACCAAGTCGCGTGTTATTTTGTACAACCGTGCCTGGCGATCAGACAAGTTCTTTAGCAGAGGAAGCAAGTCCTGTGCCGAAGTGTCATCCGATTGTAGTAGTCCTGAGTAACGTTGTGTCGTCGATTTGATTCGCGTTTCCATGGTGCGAATCAATTTTAGCTCAGAAATGGCCCCCACAAGCGGTTGCTCCTGAGGCTCGCCCGCCTGTTGTTGGCCACTTTTTCCTTGTTGCTTCTGCTTTTCTAAGT
Organism: Stieleria tagensis; assembly: GCF_024129865.1. GTDB lineage: Bacteria > Planctomycetota > Planctomycetia > Pirellulales > Pirellulaceae > Stieleria > Stieleria tagensis. Next base: position 4,409 of record NZ_JAMYFE010000145.1, read on the forward strand.
CCGCTTGAGCCTGCTGTAACGCCTGAATCATTTCTTCGATGGCGGCAAGGACATCTTGTTGAATGCCCTGTGTGACGGCATCAATTTGGGTTTTGCCTAAACGTTGAGCAATGCGATCGCTGTCGTCGCGAATTTGCGCCACGACTTCGGGGAATGCCACACTGGAGCCTTCTTCTCGCAACAACAGCATGGCCCGATCCGCCTCGACCGTGATTTTTTTCTGTTCAAACGAGAGGTCACCGGCCTTGAGATCGGTTTGACGGTTCCGTTGGGTCTGGGGCGTCGCTGCCAATTCGACGGTGTCGTCGATCATTTTAGACTGCATCGCTGCCATCTTCTTCAGACGACTCTCCAGTCTCGCAAGTTCCCGCTGCATTTCCTCCTCGCGCAACTGGCGAAGAATTTGTTCCAGTTCATCGATTGCCTGACGCAAATTCTCCTCGGCCGCCAATTGCTGCTCCACCGCTTCGTCACGCTTTGAATTCTCAAGCTCCTTTTCCGCCTGCTGCATCCGCTCGACAGCTTTCTGCAACTGCTTTTCAGCCTGCTGCTGTGGCGTCGGTGGTGGCCCAGATTGGCTCTGCTGCCCTTCACCGTCCTTCGCTTCGCCGTCCTTCGCTTCGCCGTCCTTTGCTTCGCCGTCCTTTGCTTCGCCGTCCTTTGCTTCACCGTCCTTCGCTTCACCGTCCTTTGCTTCACCGTCCTTCGCTTCACCGTCCTTCGCTTCACCGTCCTTTGCTTCGCCGTCCTTTGCTTCGCCGTCCTTTGCTTCACCGTCCTTCGCTTCACCGTCCTTCGCTTCACCGTCCTTCGCTTCACCGTCCTTCGCTTCACCGTCCTTTGCTTCGCTGTCCTTCGCTTCCCCAAATTCTTCGCGATTGTCTTCTGCGAGTTGTTCCTTGAGCTTCTCGCCTCGATCGCCGATCGATTGTTGTTCGTCTTTCAACTGTCCCATTTCAGAACCGTTTTCTGTCCGAGCACGTGTGCTGCGCTGCGCACGTTCAATCCGCTTGAGATCCTTGATCATCTCGGCCACACGCTTCTTTTCATCCCGGATTCGGTTGGCACGATCCTCGCTGGTCAGCAGTTTGAGGATCTCGGCCAAACCCTGGCTAGCGGCGTCTTGGTTGGAAACGGCATCCGCAAACTTTTCACTGCGAATCGCTTCGCTAGCATTTTGCAATTGCTGCAGCACGAACTTTTCGCGTGACTGTTTGGCAGCCTGCCGCAGCAGCGCGGCGCGCTCGGGGTTCTCCGCTGCCTCGACATCCGCCAGACGCAGCAGGAGTTCTTCCAGACGTTGGTAGCGTTCGGCGACGCCATTTTGGCGCAGTACCAAATCAGGTTCTTGGGCGACCGCGGGAACGAAAGGGAACAGCGAGACCACCAGGATGATCAAGCAACCGAGCGTCCGGCGTCCGGTACCAGGTTTGTTGAGGGGCTTCATCACTGTATTCCGATGACTATTTAAACAGATCTCGAACTCGATTCTTACGTTCCTGCTGGGTGTCCTCTTTCAGCTGATCTTGATCTTGAATCAGCCCCCGCACCAGGTCGAGTAATTCATTGTAGCTTTCCAAGTCCAGCATTTTTTCCAGAACCGCCGTCAATTCCAGCAGCACGTTGTCGACCGTTTCGATGGCTAATTTCGTCTGTTCCAACGCCTTGGGCGGATCCTCCACCGATTGTTCGACCGCTCGCAGTTGGCGATTCAAGTCGCTGATCGAAACATCAACGATCCGTCGCAAAGGATCGCGGACGCCCAATCCCAATCGTTCCTGACGGTCTTTGGAATCGACACGGTTGTTCACCATCTCCTGTAGCATATCGTCCAACGACTCCGCGATTCCGGTTAATTCCTCTGCGGTCTTACTTGCTTGCAAAGAACTTTGCTGAACCCGTAATCGCATGATCTGAATCTGGCGAAGTTGGCTTTGTTCGGACGATTCCCCTGGTTCCTCGCTCTCGGAGATCGCAAACCGGTCGGATCGGAACCCGACCAGCTGTTCTTTCAGTCCCTGAGTTTCGGTCACGGTTTGTTCCAGCCGAGTCCGCAGCCCCAGTTCACGGCGTTCGAGCAACGAGAGCAATTCCTCAGGGGTGACAATCTGTAGCCGATAAATTTCACTGGTCGTCTGGTGTCGCCCGTCCAAATCGTATCCATCATGGGCTTCGCCGAAAACATTGATCGCACCGCCTGGCTGCAGGGCTTTGATTTGGCCGGAATTGGTCAGGTCGCGCAAATCCACAAGCGTGGTGGCTTTCCCGTCTCGATCCGGCTGCATTTTCACCGAGATGGTTTGATTCGGTTGGGGACTGTCCGATGAGTCAGCATCGGTCGATTCTTCGCCGGCGTCCGGGGCGCTGGGGGCGACAAAGGCGTTCAACGCGGTCACGCCGTAGTCGTCGCTGACGTCGCACTGGATCGGCAACCGAGCGATGGGAGTCACAGCGGATTGAATTCCATTTAACCGCAAGGTGACCGAGGGAGGTTCATCTTGAATGGCCCCCAGAAAGTACCGAAACGGCGATTGGGCGCTGATGCCGTCGGCGTCGGAGGGAACCAGCCGAATGGCAGTGGGGCTGCGAAATGAATCCAGGTTGAGCTGTACCTTGGTGCGATCCTCCGAATAGGTCAGCCCCTGGACGACTTGCTCCGATCCATCCGCTTCCAGAACCGCATCAACCTGGCCCAATGGCAAACTGGACTGGGCTTCCAGCGTGATGCGACTGCCTTCGCTGATCCGCAGGCCGGCTTGATAGGGCGTTTGCAAATCAGTTTCGCTGTTAGAGGCTGGGTCACGCAAATAATCTGGGTAGCGAACATTCACATCCATCGCCACCAACATCGGTGGCTCGACGGCTTCGATCTGGTAGTCGACCAATCGATCGTCCAACCCCTGAATTGAAAATGTAAACGATTCGCTGAGGTTGCTCAGCGGTGGTCCGTCCAGCACGAACGCCTGGTATCCGTCACGTTCACGACCGACGCGGCGCATGTTGGACTGTCCACGCAACCCGTCAGCGGTTTCATAATAGACGGTGCACAACGAGGGGACTTCGGCGCCGTCGGCAACGGCATTGATCCGTAGCGTCGCGCTGCTGCCTTTGGGTAAACGTATCGCGTGATCGACAAACTCGATACGTTTCAGTTCGGGGTCTTCGGTCATCGATGCGGTGATTTGAGGCAGATCCACACCCACCATTTCCAGCTTGGCCCGCCGTGGCCAGCGCGCGTCCGAGAACAGCGTCAATCGAGCTGCGGCGCGAGCGAATGCGCTGGGGCTGTACAACGCAAACACCACTGCCAACAACAGCAGTGGACCGGCAATCGCCGCTTTTCGAATCAACGGTTGGGTCCGAAACACTTTTGCCGGATCGACTTCGTCCACGGCCTCGGACGCTTCACGGTGCACCATCCGCAACAGATCCGGTGAATGCGAATCGCCACTGCGTCCGGGCCGCGTCAATTCAACCGCAGTGATCAGACGTCCGCCAAGCCGGGGGTAATGGCGTTCGATCAATAGCGCCAAACTGTCGTCCGGCAACGGCCGTTGCAGCCGCGCGATCAGCATGCGGGCGATGATCCAAACCACCGCAGCGCCGACGACGACCAGCAGGATGCCGCGTGCCAGGCGTGGCATTTCACTGCCGCCCAGCAACACAGGAACGTAGTCGACCAACAGTCCCAACCAGAACGCCGCCAAAATCAACGCGATCAATGCCAGCGCGGAATCCAAAACTACGTAGCGACGAACCCGTTCGCGCAGTGATTGGAGTAGCGTTTGGAGTTCAGGATCAAGCATATTTAGGTGGTGTTGTCGGGGTGAACCGTCTTAGGCCAGTCGATGGAGGCGACGGATGACCCATTCCATTGTCAGCACACTGGCGATCAACCACAACAGCGTTGCGTTGCGCCGTTGATTGAAAATTGAATCCGGTGTGCCCGGTAGAATTGTGGTTTGCGGCTGGGGAAGCAGGGTTTCATTGATCTGGCCGACCAACAGTTGGTTCGTCACTTCGGGGTCGGCTTTCCAGTATCGACCGCCGGTTGTCGTCGCCAGTTCCAACAGTTCTTCGTCGTTTCGGCGGGGCCGTTCCAGTTCGATCGTTGGCAATCGCACCTGCACATTCTGGCGGAACAGTTCTTCGCTAAGCGCATCGCCGAGCGTCAGACGCAACTCGTGGTTGCCGGCTTCTCGAACCACAAATCGACCACTGTAGGTCCCCGCCCGCGTTTCCCCTTCAACCGGGGTCAAGCGGACATCGTCGATCCGGCCACTGGGCGTCAACAATTTTGCTTTGACCTCTGGCACCGTCAGCGGTTCGAACTGTTCGTCGGTCAACACCGCGCGAACAGTGATCGAATCGCCGACCATGGCGCGCGGATTGTCGACCAACAGCACACCGCGATTGCTGTCACGCATCAGCCGGCCTTCGCTGACCCAACGAACCAGTTTTGTGTAGTAACTGTCGAAATAGGCATCGCTCTCACGACGCATCCGCCACATTTCGCCGCTGCCTTGAAAGTAGACTCGCCCGGCCCCATAGAATTGACTGGCCAGATAGACCGGCAACGTGTCACCGATGCGGCTGGTCGGATCGGAGAAATACGCATAGACCTTGGCGACCGGTTTGGCGGCTTTGACGCCGACGTAGTCATACACACCGCCGAACGAATCCCAAGCTTCGAAACTGCTTGCCGGATCGTCGGTGACCCACAAGAATTCCGCACGCCGCGCTTCGGGGGTGAATTCCAACGGCCAAGCCGTCTCGCCGCCTTGACGCCCCGATCCCGCCATCAACCCGCGACTGGAAAACGTGACCGGAAAAAATCCGGCAATCCGTGCGACACGTGGATCGGTGCGCAACCGCAGCCAACGGGAGTGATAAACGGGCCCACCGACCAGAATCAACCCACCGGCCTGGGAGGAAATCCAGCGGTCGAGCAATTCCAACGATTCCGCCGGTATCGCTGTCCAATCTGGATCGAACATCGCGATTGCGTCATATTCGAAAAGCTCCGCCGCAGTGCTGGGGAACTGCGTCAACAATTCGTCCGCATCTTGGCTGATCCCGGGTTGGCCGGTCTGCAACCACGTATCGAGTCGAATCGATTTTTCGCGGTACAGCAGGTTGCGAACAAAGCGATACTCGCGGGTCGGCCCCCCTGCAATCGTCAACACACGCAACTTGCGCGCGACGACTTCGTAACGAGCATCGCGAAGGTTGTCTTTTTCGTTCTGGTCGGCTTTCGGTGGAATCACACGAATGGCCAATCGACGTCGCCCCACGGATTCCGGTTCCAATTCAAATTTGACACCGGCGAGTGTGCCGTCACCGGCGATCTGGACCGTTTGGGAATCGATCACCTCGGTCGGCAGGTTGGCCGAATTGGTGCCATCGGGCTGTGTCGTATCGAGGCCATCCAACAGTTCCACGGTGACATCGAGCGGTTTACCGCCGGTCCCTTGCAACACCGCGGCGATCGCAAATTTGTCATTCGGGTAAACGCGTTTGGGAGCATCCAGATCGACGACGCGAACATTCGTCGGCGGTTGGCTGCTGCCCAGCCCGATCGGATAGACCGCGACTTCGCTGCGCCGCGCGGTTGCCATCGCCGATCCGACATTGGTGCCGCCATTGTTTTGACCATCGGTCATCACCACAATTCCCGCCAGCGTTGTCGGATCGTGACTGGCCAAGATCGTGGTGATCGCGTCACCGATCCGACTTTGTGAGGCTGATGCCGCCACCGCTTCGCTCCAGTCCAACACTTTGATCGACTCGGGCGTGTCCGGCTGTTCGGCCGATTCCGAATCGACCGATTCGGTCACCTCCTTCGCTGGCGCCAGCCCGACCAACGATGCCAATGTGCGAGTCGACTGCACGCAATAAGATCCACCGCACAGCAGAATCCCGGCGCACAATGTGGCCGCGGTGGCTGCCAGCAACCATCCCAGCCGTTCTTGGGAACCGTCGGCTTTGGCTTCTCCGCCACCGGTCATCAAACCGCCAACCAACAGCGATGCGATCGACAATGCGGCGGCCAATCCAACCAGAATCAGCCCGAATACGGCAACCATTGAAATCGCTGGATCGCCGGTCGTCTGGCCCGAATCGTCGGCTGCCGTATCGGCCGAGCCGACGCCCGCTGGCATGCCGCCACGCGATTCCAACAACTGTGGCTCCGCGGCGTCGCCGAATCCATACACGTTGACGCGATGTTGCTTGGCAAGGTCGTCCAGCAGTTCATGATCCGCCAGCAGAGCAGCGGCGCGCTGGGCCCGTGTCTGGCTGCCGATCTGATCGGATTCTGCCAACGACATACTTTGGCTGGTGTCGACCAACACCACGACTTCGCTGGGGCGAGTGATTTCGCGCTGGGTGCGTCGTTGAAAATCAAAGAAGAAAAACACCAGCCCGATGATCGTCACCAGCCGCAGCGCGATCAACGTCAACGAAACCGAACGTGACAGTTCGGCCGTGTCGCGGCGGTAAAAACGAATGCAGCCGAACACGACCAGACCCAATGAAACCACCAGCAGGGCCCACCACCACCAACCACTAATGGTGGCAGCACGCGCAAATTCATAGACCGTTTTTTGCGTCGCGGTCGATTGTGTAATGGTTTCGGTCACGCGTGTCGCCCTCCCATGCTGGTCGCTGCGGCGTTGAGCCCAAATGATGACCGCGTTCTGGCACCACCTTCGGGGTTGGAACGCGATCCAAGTGCGGCTGTATCACTTCGCCCGTGATAGCTCGCCCAATAGGCCAGTGCCTGTTCAGCGGCCAGCAACAATCCCAGGATCGCCAATAGCATCAATCCGATACTGGAACTGCCGGCCAATTGGTTTTCCTGTGTCCAATCTGTGCTCGATACAAAACGGACTTCAACCGGCAACATCCCACGCTGGATTTCAGCGGCATCGGCCCGTTCCAGATCGCCTTCACCGCCAGCAATCGTGCGTGCCGCCGGGATGACTTCACCCCCGCCGTCGGCTCCCAGCAATCCCCATTCAAAAATTCCGGGGCGCAGCAAGTCGTCTACATTGGATTCGCTGGCGATCAGCTGATCGACCGGGTCCAATACCAGCGTGGCCCTGTCGGCTTGGGCACCGTCGCCGGTCGCCGCAGTGATCTCCATCGCGACACGCGGTGGCGATGTTGCCGAGGGCACCAATTTGACCTCCGGGAAATAGTCCCGCGTCGAAAATCCCTGACGCAGTGGCTGGTCGACTTGATGAAAGGTTGTGGCGGATGCCCCGCTCCATAGCCGGGCGTTGGACAACAACATGAACGGGACAAAGGTCGGATCACCGGCCCAGTTTGTCCAATCCGGATCCAATCCACACAGCACCGTGACCACCGTGCCGGCGCCCGAGACATGTTCGGTGACCAATGGCACGCCATCGCGACGTTTCAATACATCGCGGTAACGCGCCGATTCGGTTTCGCTCTCATTCTCGGGAACGATCACTTCGGGGACTGACGGTCCGGACTGATCGGTGTCCAGAAGCGTCCAACCCTTGGCAACGCCGATCATCGACAGCGAGGCATCGCCGGCGCTGCGTAGTGGATCCAGCAAGGTGTCTTCATCACCGAACAAAACGTCGCCGGTTTTGTCGCCGCCAACTGCGACCTCGCTGATCTTGTCTAGCGGCGCGGGCAGTAAATGTCGGCCTTGATTTAACAAGACTCGGTTGTACGAATCGGCGTGGACCGAATCGCCCAGGAACCATGCCACGCCACCGCCCTGCCGCACGTACTGGTCGAGTGCCGCGGCCGCCGAATCTGTGATCTCCGGCAGATTCACCAAATAGACAGCGCGATAGGCCGCCAAGGTTTCGAGTGTGGCACTGCGCAGAAAGGCCGGCTGTTTAATATCCGGGACCGCACCGATGCGGACTTGACTGCCTGGATCCAAGACCGCGGCAATCGTGTAGGCACCGGCTTCCTCCAAATTCGAATCGATCACCAACACACGTTCGACGTCCGATAGCGGCAATGTACAGGTGCGGGTGTTGTCGACCTGCAAGGCGTCGGCCGGCAATTCGACTTCGATCGCGTGAGTCCCCGTCTCGTTGACAAACACTTGAAAGGATTTGGTGATCTGGGCCCCGGGGGCCAGTGATTCGATGATCAGCCCCGGCAAGGTGTCGATCACACCACTCACGCGGCGTGACGGATCCACCGCGTTGACCGATTCGCCATAGCGAATGACGCGACAGGCCAGCGTGACGTTCTTGACCGGGGTCGAGCTATAGTTTTTTACCGTCGCGCGAACCACCACTGGAACGCCAGCGACCCACACGTCTTGCACGGGCGACAGATCCGTAACGGCCAAATTACGCTCGGGTCTTTCGGCGCAATCGATCATTCGAATTTGAGTCTTGCCGCCAGAGAATTTCCGCATCGATTCTGCCAAACGCTCGGTCGCCGCCCAATCGCGGGCACGAAAATCACTGGCGAGATAGACGTAGCGCTGGTCGGCGGAAGTTGACGTGGCAAGTTCACCCGCCAGATCCAGGGCCGGAACCAAATCGGTTCGAATCGGTGATGCATCGGTCGCCATCACGCGAGCGATCAGTCCGCTGTCGCTGGTGATCGTTTGCGCCGACAGGTCTGCTGCGGCGTCGCCCGAATCGCTGCCGCCCTGGATTGCCAATGCCGCGCGACTGGCACGCATCACCGTCAACTGGTGATTGCCGTCATCACTGGCCAAGCGATGTGTCAATTGTTGCAGCGCTGCTAGGGCGCGATTGTAGGCGGTGGTTTCACCGCCACCGCTGGCATCGCCCATCGAATAGCTGTCGTCCAAGATCACGATGTGATGGGTCGTTTGACCGCCGAGCACGCCCAGGATTCGACGTCCGCCGGTCCACCCACATAGCAACGCGACCAACACCGCTGCGATCGCCAAACGCGACAGCAGCAACAGCAATTGCCGCAATCGCACCCATTTTTTCTGTTTGCGATAACTGGCCAGCAAAAAATCCATCGCCGCCCAGCGTCGTCGCCGGTGCCGCAGCATGTTGATTAAATGGACCAACAGCGGTACGGCAACAAATGCGAAACCGGCCAGCAGTGCGGGGTACAAGAACATCGTGTGGTGGTCTCCTTACCGACGCAATTTGGGAAGCGAGACACGATGCGACAGGAATTTGGCCAACAGCGCATCGAGCGGTTCGCTGGTACGAACCTGGATGTAGTCGATCGACAGCCGACCACAGGCTTTGCGTGTCGATGCCAAAAATTCATCGAGCGCGGCCAGGTAGCCCTCTCGCAGTGCTCTCGGATTGCAGTTCAACAGATCGTCGCTTTCCAAGCCTTCGAATCGCGTCGCACCGTTGAACGGAAAATCGATCTCGTCATCGTGCAGCACATGAAACAGCGCCACGTCGTGACCGCGTGCACGCAAAACACGCAACCCTTCGACCAGCGAATCGACACCCAACAAATCCGAGATGATGATGATCAACCCACGCCGCGGCAGCGCCTGGCCCACCTGTTTGGCCACTTTGACCAAATCGGTCGGGCCGTCTGCGCCAATCTGTTCCAGCATCGACAGGATACGGACAAGCTGTTGTTGATTGCTTTTGGCCGGCACCGTGTCGCGGACCGCGGTGTCAAACGTGACTAAACCGCAGGCGTCTTTTTGCCGCAGTGCAAGGTAAGCCAACGAAGCAGCGATCGACGCGGAAAAATCGAATTTGTTTGATTCGCCATCGCCATAGGACATGCTGGCGCTGCGATCGACCAGCAGGGTCAACCGCAGATTGGTTTCTTCTTCGTATTGTTTGATGTGCAATCGGTCTTGCCGCGCATACACCTTCCAATCGATGTGACGTATTTCATCACCGGTGTGGTACTGGCGGTGTTGCAGAAACTCGATCGATTGGCCGAAGTACGGGCTGCGGTGCATTCCCGACAGGAATCCTTCCACGACGCGACGTGCCGTCAATTCCAATCGACGAATCCGCTGCGTGACTTCAGGACGCAAATATTTTTTGGAATCGGGCATCACGCGATAGCTCGTCTTCGGTTGTCGGTGTCGCCGCCACGATGCGATCGATCACATTGTCACTGGTCACGCCGTCGCTTTCGGCGGCAAAATTGACAACCATCCGGTGACGCAGCACGGGTTTGGCCAATTGTTGAATGTCCTCGATCGAAACATGGAAGCGGCCTTCCAGAAGTGCCCGTGCCTTGCCGCCCAGAATCAAGAACTGAACCGCCCGTGGACCGGCACCCCAGCCGACTAACTCGTCGACAAAATCCGGCACGCCTTCATCGCCGACACGTGTCTGGCGGACCAGCGACAGCGCGTACCGAACCACGTGGTCACTGACCGGCACCCGTCGAACCAAATCCTGCAGACGAATGATGTCTTCGGCATTCAGCACGGCTTGCACCGTGTCAGTTTGCGTTCCGGTGGTCCGCCGCGCCACCTCAAACTCGTCGTCAAAACTGGGGTAGCTGACGAAAATCTTGAACATGAACCGATCCTGCTGGGCTTCCGGCAGGGGGTAGGTGCCTTCCTGTTCGATCGGGTTTTGCGTCGCCAAGACGAAAAACGGATTGGGCAATGTGTGCTGCGTCCGGCCGACCGTGACCTGGCGTTCCTGCATCGCTTCCAGCAGCGCGGCCTGCGTCTTGGGCGGCGTCCGGTTGATTTCGTCAGCCAAAATGATGTTGGAAAACAACGGGCCTTCCATAAATCGAAACCCCCGGTGACCGGTCGATCGATCCTCTTCGATGATTTCCGTGCCGGTGACATCGGCGGGCATCAAGTCGGGAGTGAACTGGACACGTGAGAATTCCAGGTCCATGGTCTGCGCCAGAGTGCTGATCATCAGCGTCTTTGCAAGCCCCGGAACCCCTTCGAGCAACACATGACCGCGACTGAAAAGCCCAATCATGATCTCGTCGATCACTTCTTGTTGACCGACAATGACTTTGCCCAGTTCCTGAGCAATTTGCTTTTTGGCGTCATTCAAACGTGCCGCATCGGCCGCTGATAGCTCACCTGATTCGGAGTGATTGTTGCCCGATGTATTTCCAGCTTCCTCGACCGACATGTCCAATGCGTTCTCACAATCAAGAGGTGTCGTGCTTCCAGAACCGTTACAGGATACCAGCCAAGCCACCCCCGGGATATAGGATCGAAGCCAGGGGACAGCGACGCCAGGGGGGGACGGGGACTGAGGGCAGTCACAAACCCATCGGGGTAATCCAAGGGTAGCCCAGGCATGCTGCACAGGGATTGTTCGGAATCGAGCGAAACGATTTGCCCTGCCGGGTGATTCAATGGGAAGTGACATCTGCGGTGTCCCGGTCCGCTACAATTCATTGTCGTCGCTTTGCTGTCCTACCTACTGATGCCTACCGCCGTGATACGAACTCGCGTCCCGATCGCCGTTTCAACCGCTGCGCTACGTCCTGCATTGATCGCCGCGACAATGCTGTTTTGTGTCATCGCGCCCTTCGCCGGCAACAACCAAGTTGCTGCCGCGAATTTTGTCGAAGCGGAACAAATGTTTCGCAGCGGCAAGATCGACGCCGCCGAGGCGATCGCAAGTGCCGAAGTCGAGCGTGGGATCTGGAACCGTCGCTGGTCCGAATTGCTGATCCAATGCCAACTTGCTACGGGACAATACGAATCCGCGCTGGAAACCTACGATGCCGCACTGAAACGGTACCCCACCAGTTTGCCGCTGCGGGTGCTCGGTGTCGAAGTCACCCAGTACAACGGGCTGCCCGATCGAACGGCGAGCGAAAAAGCGATGATCGATCGCTATCTGCAAACCGGGCAACTGCGTTTCGCCACAGTGGACACTTTGATCGCCGCCGGGCGTTTTTTCTCCCAGCACGGAATTGATGCGCGTGTGATTTTGAAATCGTTCTACGATCGCGTGCTCGAATCGGACCCCCGAAATCTCGAAGCCATGATCGCGACCGCGGAACTGGCCGTCAGCAAAGGCGATTTCAAAGTCGCGGCGGAAACCGTCCGAACGGCAAAACAGCGTGAATTAGAAGATGCCCGGCTGGATTACCTGTTGGCGCTTTCATTGCAGGGAACCAATCCGCCGGCTGCCAACGAGTCGCTCAATCGGGCGCTAACGCTGAACCCCACCTACACGCCGGCACTGATTCTAAAAGCCGAAAAGCGAATCGACCGCGAAGACTACGCCGGCGCCGAGCAGACGATTCAGGTGATCTTGAAAACCAATCCTCAGCACCCGCTGGCCTTCGCCTTGCAAGCCGTCATGGCTCACCTGGCCGGCGACTTTGAACGTGAAAAAGAACTGCGTGCAAAAGCGCTCCAACATTGGTCGACCAATCCAGAGGTCGACCATTTGATCGGCCGTAAATTGTCGGACAAGTACCGTTTCGCAGAAGGCGCCCAATACCAACGTCTTGCATTGACGTTTGATCCGTCAAACATTCCTGCCACCTTTCAATTGGCTCAAGACCTATTGCGACTCGGTGATGACGATGTTGGTTGGAAACTGGCTGAACAAGTCAACGCCGAAGACCCGTATAACGTCGTCGCCTACAACTTGATGACGCTCAAGGACCGTGTCGACGGATTCGAAACGATTCGCACCGGCGACCCGGACCAACCCCTGGCCGGTGAAATTCTGATCCGGATGGATCCCCGCGAACGCCAGGTTTATGGCAACGCGGTGGTCGATTTGTTGAGCGAAGCCAAGCGACTGATGTGTGAAAAGTATGACTTGGTGCTGGATCGACCGGTGATTGTGGAAATTTTTCCCAAACAAAGTGACTTTGCGATTCGCACGTTTGGATTGCCCGGCGGCGAAGGTTTTTTGGGCGTTTGTTTTGGCCGAGTGATCACCGCCAACAGCCCCGCTTCACAGGGGGCACGCCCATCGAACTGGGAAAGTGTGCTGTGGCACGAATTTTGTCACGTCATCACGCTGACCAAATCCGGCAACCGGATGCCACGTTGGTTAAGCGAAGGGATCTCGGTGTACGAGGAACGATTGCGTGATCCGCGGTGGGGCCAATCGATGACCGCACAGTATCGCGAAATGATCTTGGGTGACGACTACACGCCCGTGTCACAGTTAAGCGGTGCGTTCCTTAACCCTCCATCACCGGCGCATCTGCAGTTCGCATACTACGAATCCTCGCTCGTGGTCCAGTTCTTGGTCGAACAGCATGGCATCGAAAAATTGAACGGCATCCTGATGTCCCTGGCCGATGGGATTCCGATGGCCGACGCGCTGGCGACCCATGTCGGATCGATCGATCGACTGGAAGTCGAATTTGCCGAATACGCTCAACAACTGGCCAATGAGTTTGGCGAGGGACTGGATTTCCAACGTCATGAATTGCCCGAGGACGCGCCGCACAAAGAAATCTTGGAGTGGGCGGCTGACCATCCTAATAACTATTGGGCGCGGATGACGCTGGGACGCAATCAATTACAGAACAACGAATTCCAGGCTGCCGCGGAACATTTTGAGTTTCTGAGGGGCAAAGGTGTTGCCACCGGCGGGCGCGACGGCGTGCTGGAATCGCTGGCACATTGCTACCGTGAATTGGACGATGAACCACAGGAACGCCAGACGCTGACGGAACTTTTTTCGCTTTCGGCCGATGCTTTGCCCAGTCTGGAACGTTTCATCCAAATGGAAACTCAGCAACAGCATTGGGAATCGGTGCTCCAATCAGCGAAACAAGCGATCGAAATCCAACCGTTCGCAGTGGGCATGCACCAGGCCATTGTGACCGCCTGCGATCGGCTTGATCAGCGAGAGATGGCGATCGATTCATTGCGTTCACTCGCCGCGATGGATCCGGTGGATGTCGCCGGCCTAAACTATCAGACGGCTCAATCGTTGGCGGCGGCCGAACAAGTGGAACAAGCCAAAGAACATCTGATTGACGCTCTGTTGTTGGCCCCACGCTATCGGGACGCCCACCACCTGCTGTTGGAATTGGAATCGGCAGAGTCGGTGGAGGAAACGGCGACGGAAACCGATCCGGCCGGGGACGCTGTGGAGGCGGAGGCTGTCGAAAACGAAGCAGACCAAGCGAATGCAGAAGTCGAAGACCAACCTGAGGAGACCGCTCAATGAATCGCCGTCGAATCGCAACCGTGAGTGTGTTGTTGGTCGCCACCTTGTTGGGACTGACGTCACTGACGCTCGCCCAATGGGGACGCCGTGGCCGCGCTCGCAGTATCGAAGAAGACCGACGGGGCGTGCCGGACTGGGAAGTCGATCGCCGCTTTCCCGGTGACCTGTTTACGTTCGCCCGCGTCCGCTACGACTCCTATGGCCGCGGTGGCGGCTGGCAAACCGACTACCCCGACAGCGACCTGAATTTTTCGCTGCGACTGCAACAACTGACCACGATCAAAGTCAATCCGGATCCGGTGATCGTCAATTTGACCGACGAAAATTTGTCGGATTACCCGTTCCTGTACATGATCGAACCGGGCGGGATTGCGCTGAGCGAACCGGAGGTATTGGCGCTACGACGTTACTGTGAAAACGGAGGTTTCTTGATGGTTGATGATTTCTGGGGCGACACGCAGTATCAAGATTTGGCATTTGAACTGGATCGTGTCTTCCCGAATCACAGACCCTTTGAGGTCCCCCTGGAACATGAAATTTTTCATAACGTTTACGATCTGAAACAAAAGCCACAGGTCCCTTCGATCAACGCCGCTGCCGGTGGCGTTTCGTATGAATGGTCGCGCGATGGCAGCGACACCACGGTGCCACACTATCTGGCCATCACCGATGACAAAGACCGGATCATGGTCTTTATCTGCCACAACACTGACCTGGGTGATGGCTGGGAACGCGAGGGTCAAAACGAAGATTACTTTCGCGAGTACTCCGTCAAGAAAGCCTACCCGATGGGCATCAATATCGTGACCTACGCCATGACCCATTAAAAACTTGCTGATACATCCAATGAATCCGACCTCAGGAGCAGACTCGATCAATGAATGACACCCCCTCAAACGTGGTCGATCAGATCCAAACGGCGCGCAAGAAGATCGTCGCCGAACTCTCGAAAACGATCGTCGGACAACACGACGTGATCGAACAGCTATTGGTCAGTCTGCTCGCCGGTGGACATTGCTTGATCACGGGGCCACCGGGGTTGGCAAAAACCTTGTTGGTTCGCAGCGTCGCCCAAGTCTTTCATCTGCAATTCAGTCGAATTCAATTCACGCCCGATTTGATGCCGGTCGACATCGTCGGCACCGAGATCTTGGAAGAATCCACCGACGGCCATCGTCGAATGAATTTTGTCAAAGGCCCGGTGTTTGCCAATGTGATTTTGGCGGACGAAATCAACCGTACGCCGCCTAAAACGCAGGCCGCGATGCTGGAAGCGATGCAGGAGCACCAGGTCACCGCAGCTGGCACACGCTACGTGCTGCCGGAACCGTTTTTTGTCCTGGCCACTCAAAATCCGATCGAAATGGAAGGCACCTATCCGTTGCCCGAAGCCCAGTTGGACCGGTTCCTGTTCAACGTGAAAATTGATTATCTGCCCGCTGCGGATGAATTGGAGGTGGTGCTGCGAACGACATCCAGTCAACCCGAAACGATCCAGCCGCTGTTCTCCGCCGAAGACGTCTTGCAGTTCCAACAATCGGTGCGTGAAGTCCCCATCGCCAGCCCGATCGCTGAGTATGCCGTCCGCTTGACCCAGACGACTCGTCCGGGGCGTGAGGAGTCTCCGGATTTCGTCAACGAATGGGTGGGATGGGGCGCCGGTACACGGGCGTCGCAAACCCTTGTGCTTGGTGCGAAAGCGCGCGCCCTGTTGTCCGGTCGGGCTCACGTTCAGACCGAAGACATCATCGCATTGACGCACCCGACGCTGCGGCATCGTG
The DNA here is from genome assembly GCF_024129865.1 of Stieleria tagensis. GTDB lineage: Bacteria > Planctomycetota > Planctomycetia > Pirellulales > Pirellulaceae > Stieleria > Stieleria tagensis. The sequence continues at coordinate 20,301 of NZ_JAMYFE010000145.1, forward strand.
TGCTGCCGACTTACAAAGCCGAAGCGGAAGGTGTCACCATAGAACAGATTATCGACAAACTGATCGAAACGGTGCCCAAGCCATGAGCGGCAGCCTCCTCCAATCCAGTTCGACAACGCGTGCCAGTGTCGATCCCGATGCATTGATGCGGATCAAGAGTCTGAAGCTGCGTGCCAAGACGGTTGTCGAAGGATTCTTTTCGGGGTTGCATCGCAGTCCGACACACGGATCATCGATCGAGTTCAGTGAGTATCGAGCTTATGTTCCGGGTGACGACCTGCGCAATTTGGATTGGAAACTGTACGCCCGCAGCGATCGCTACTTCATTAAGAAATTTGAAGACGAAACCAATCGCCGCTGCTATTTGATTGTCGACCAAAGCCGTTCGATGGGCTACGGATCAATCGGCTACAGCAAGATGGAGTACGCGCGAACCGTCGCTGCGACGCTGGCCTATTATTTGACGTTGCAGCACGACGCCGTCGGTGTGCTGACGTTCGATGCCGACCTGGGAGATTTCTTGCCACCAAAACTCGGCGCCAAACAGTTTCACCAGATCTTGGTCGAACTCTCGCGGCCCGCCGAGGGAAAAGGCACCGACATCGAAGCACCGCTGCGACAAATCACTTCCTTGGTCCCGCGCCGCGGGCTGGTGGTGCTGATGAGCGATCTGCTGGCGCCACCAGAAATGTTGCGAAAACAACTCGCCGCACTGCGTGCTCGCGGACACGAAGTCGTCTTGCTGCGGATTGTCGATCCCGCGGAATTGGATCTGGGGATTGCCGATCCGGCAATGATTCAAGACGTTGAAACCGGCCGGCAGATCTACGTCGATCCTGCCGCAGCGAGGGCACGCTACACCGAACGTTTCACTCGGCATCGTCAGGACATCGCTGCGATTTGTGAATCAAACGGCGTCGGTTTTTACGAGCTGCTCACCAATATGCCGCTCGATCAAGCACTTTCACAATTGATCAACGCCCGCAATCAACTCGGGCAACGCGGACGACGCGCGACCGCCGGCGGAGGACGTCGATGAGTTTTTTAGCACCGTTGTATTTCCTGGCGGGACTAGCGATTGCCGGCCCAATCGTATTGCACCTGATTCGCCGCCAGCCCAAAAGCGAAGTCGAATTCAGTTCGCTAATGTTCCTCGACGCAACACCGCCCCGTTTGACACGCCGCAGTCGTTTGGAAAATTTGCCGCTGCTGTTGTTGCGTTGCGCTGCGATTCTGATGTTGGCATTCGCATTTGCCCGGCCGTTTTTGCCGATTCCACAATCCGACACCGTCGAGGGCGTCAAACAGGCTGTGGTTGTGTTGGTCGACCAGAGCGCCAGCATGAAACGCAGTGGTTTGTGGGATCAAGCCATTGAGAAAGCAAACCAGGTTCTGGATTCGGTAGATGATGAGACCTTGGTTTCGGTGATCGGCTTTGATACGACGTCCCACCCATCGTTGACACTCGAAGAATCCGCAGGCCTGACCTCCGCAACTCGAAAGGGCGCTGCCAAAGATGCGTTGGCGGAACTGAGTCCCACCTGGGCAGCAACCGACTTGGGAAATGCGATTCGGTTTGCTGCTGATCAAGCGGCGATGTTGGAACTAGGTGCCAAGACGGACGGCGACCAACCGATCGCTGACTCAGCCGTAGCGGCGGCCACCTTGCAGACCCGAATCGTTTTGTTGAGCGATCTGCAACAGGGAGCAGCAATTGAAACATTGCAAGGCTACCAATGGCCCGATCGAGTCTGGTTGGACGTGGAAACATTGCGGCCGAGCACACGCGGCAACGCGACGCTGCGTGTGATGCCCAGCGCCACGGCCAATCGAACGGACGAAATTGATTCTCCCGGCCGGGCGGCCACCGGAAAATCGGAATCGGTGCGTGTCCAGGTCTCGCAAAGTGACGATGGCGAACAATCGACGTTTCGATTGGCGGTCCAAGGCAGCGAAGACAATGCGAAAGTCGTTCAAGTCCCTCCCGGTCAAACCCGGTTTTTTGATCTGACGCTGCCACCGATCTCTGACACCAGTGAGTCAGCGACCCAAGCAGTCGTGGTGCGGCTGACGGGAGATCAAGATGATTTCGATAACGACGGCTACTTGATTCGTGCCAAACGCAATCAACAAACCGTACTCTTTTTCGAACCAAAATCAGCGTCAGCCAAACCCGATCAAGATGTTCGTGAAACGCTGTCGTTCTACGCCAAACAAGTTCCTTGGTCGGATTCGACACGCACCGTGACGTTGGACAGCGTGAATCTGGACACGGTGAACTCTGGTGTTCCTGACGGCGCGGCACTTTCGAAAACGATTTCCCCCGCAGCAACGCCACTGCTGATTTGTAGCAGACCACCGAGTGATCCCGACGCGATCGGTCGGTTGAAAGATTTTTTGAAATCCGGCGGACGAGTGTTGGTGGTGTTGGACCAAATGCCGGAACCCGATTCTATTGCAACGCTAGCGGACTGGCTCGACTCGCCACAGTTGGCTGTCACCCAGAGCGATCAGGCTGACTATGCGTTGATCGCCGGTGTGAATTTCCAAAGCCCTTTGATTGCTCCCCTTGCTGAACCTGGCGTCAACGATTTCAGCAGCATTCGAATTTGGCAACATCGCGAAATCGCCGGACTCAGTGATGACGTGGAAACCGTGCTCAAACTGGACAACGGTGCGCCCCTGTTGGTTTCGAAAACGTTCCCTGCGGCGGACATCCAGCAGCCAGCTGGAAAGCTCTGGGTCCTGTCGGCCGGCTGGCAGCCAGAGCAAAGTCAATTTGCGCTATCAACAAAATTCGTGCCGATTCTGTTGGGGATGTTAGGGAAAAATCGGCTGGTCGCGCCGGATTCATTACAAATCGGCGATCCGATCGAAGCAGACACATTCGCCTCCGAACCAGGTATCCAAACCTTGTCCGATGGCAGCAAGATCGCCGTCAATCTGAATTTAGATGAAAGCGACACCGGCCCGTCGGACTTGGATCGGCTAGCACAGTACGGCGCGGTGGTTTCGTCTCCGGCGTCTCGAGAGCAAGACAAAACCGCGATGCGAGCACTTCGCGACGTGGAGCTGGAATCAAAACAAGGCTGGTGGCAATGGTTGATACTGGCCACGCTGGGATTGATCGCGGCAGAAACATTTTGGGCGGGGCGCGACCGGCCGCTATCTCAGGGAAACGAAAACGAGTGAGATCAAAATGAGCAGTCACAACGAACCATTCGATTCGCGCCAAGGCATGGCGGACCGCCAACTGGCGCGGATCAAACGTGAAATGTCACATGTTGCCGGACGAACGCGATCAAAAACGTTTTGGTCTCTGTTGGCGGTCCTGGGCACCGTCGCAACACTTTTCTCATTGATGATCCGCGCGGCACAGCAGACCGGCCAAATTCCTGAACCAGCCGCCTGGGCAATGATCGGCGGGATGATCATTGCAATGGTGATCGTCTCGGCAATGCTGGCTCGTCAGATAGCAGGTGGCGCCCTCTCGACCGCCGAACAGATCGAAGACCATTTTCCGGGACTGGGCGAACGCCTGGTGACGACCGCAGATTTGACTCCCGAACAAACCAAATCGCCTCTCGCCCAGCACCTGATCGGCGAGACCCACGATCACTTTCGCTCACATCATTGGCAACAAGTCGTTTCAGCCGCATCACTGTGGACGTCACGGCTATTCGGAGCTGGCGCTTTAACCGCTGCCGTGGTGGTGCCGTTGATGCGTTTCCATTCCGACGACCACTCGCTGCCATCCGCTGCCGCGCTGTTGAATCCAACGCTGGACCAACAGGTCACCGTCTTGCCAGGCGATGTGGAACTGGAACGGGGAACCAGTCTGGTCGTCACCGCCGAGTTCAGTCAGAGCGCGCCGGAATCAGCGACTTTGGTGACGGAAGCGGCTGACCAGACGATCAATGAGTTGCCGATGAAGCGGAACTTGAAAGATCCCATCGTTGGCGGCTTTGTTTCCCAGGTCGACCAGTCAATGACCTACCACGTCGTCACGGACACCTGGTCTAGCGAACCGTACTCGGTGACCGTTTTTGAGTACCCGGAATTGATACGCAGCGATGCAGAATTGCGTTTCCCGCAATACACGAACATGACGCAGCGAAATGTCGAAGACACTTTCAAAGTCAGTGTCGTCGAAGGCACCGAGGTAACGTGGAAGTTGTTGTTGAACAAGCCGGTTGAAACCTGCCGCCTGACCGACGAAGACGGAATGATTTTGAACGGTAACCTGGTCACTTCGACTACTGATCCGTCGCAATCTGACTCGGTGAGCGCGCGCGTCACCTATCAAGTCAAAATGGTCGCTGAGAAATCAGCCCGCTACACGCTGGATCTGCAAGACGATGATGGCAGAGAAAACAAGTTCCCACCGGAACTGTCGATCAAAGTGTTGCCGAATAAGCCGCCCAAATTGAAGCTTGAAAAAGCTCGCGATCAAACGGTCTCGGCCCTACAAGAATTGCCACTGCGGGCCAACGTACGGGACGACTATGGCGTCATCAAATCGGGATTGACCTACACCATCGAAAACCGCCCCGAGGTGTCTGTGGAACTGGGGACCAGCCAGGGACGCAATGTCGATTCACCGCTGGAATATCTGTTGAACATGGAGGACTTGAAATCCAGTCCTGATGAATTGCTGACCTTCTATTTTTGGGCCGAAGACACCGGACCGGATGGGAAACCACGCCGCACCGAAAGCGATCTGTACTTTATCGACGTGCGTGCTTTTGAAGAGATTTTTTTAGAAGCAGACGCCCCCCAGTCGCCGCCGTCGCAAGGGCAACCGCAAAGCCAAGCTCAACAGCAAGCGGAAGAGTTGGCCAAACTTCAGAAGGAAATCATCACTGCCATTTGGAACCAGATTCGGCTCGAGTTCACCGGGAAAACACCCCTTTCGGAAGATATTCAAGTCATTTCCGATTCGCAAACGGACGCCATTGGCCAATTTGAAGAACTCGCCCAGGAACTGCAGGATCCCAAGTCGGTCAAGATCGGCCAAGCCGTGTTGCATTCGATGCAAGCCACGGTCAAAAACCTAAGCGAGAAAGATTTGCCAGAGAGTCGCGGCACCGCACAAGCCAGCTTCTCCGGTCTTCTGAAACTACGCTCGCGTGAATTTGAGATCTCTCGTCAACAACGCCAACAACAGCAAAGCGCCGGCGGCAGTGCCAGTCAAAATCGGCAACAGCAAATCGACGAACTGGAACTCGACGAGGAACAGAACCGCTATGAAACTCAGCAACAAGCCCAGCAGCAAACGGCCGAACAACAGGCCGCTTCGGAGGACCGCCAAGTCCTAAGCCGATTGCGTGAGTTGGCCAAACGCACGGAAGATCTGACCGAAGAACTGGCGAAACTGCAAACCGCACTTGAGCAGGCCGAAGACCCTGAAACGGAAGAACAGGTCCGTCGCCAGCTGGAACGACTGCGGGAACAGCAACAAGAATTGCTTCGGCTATCGGATGAACTGGAATCGCGAATGCGTTCGCCAGAAAACAGCGAGCGGATGAGTGAACAGGCGGACCAACTCCAAGAGTCGCGGGATGAACTGCGACAAGCCACCAAAGCGACCGAGGAAAATGACGCGTCCGCGGCACTCGCAGCCGGGCGCCGTGCCGAACGGCAATTGGATGAACTTCAAGAAGAATTCCGCCAGCGCGCCGCCGGCGCGTTCGACGAAACGTTGCGGCAAATGCAACGCGACGCCGAAACTCTGCAAAACGAACAGAAAAAGATCGGTGAATCCATGCGTGAACAGGTCGAAGACGCTGCACCCGGACTGCGGGGCGACGAACAAACGGCGGCTTCGCCCGAACAGCTGGAACAGCAGGCTCAGCGTTTTCGACAGCTGATGGAGCAAATGGAACAGACAGTCAAAGATGCTGACGAATCAGAACCATTGCTCGCCGAACGCCTCTACGACGGCTTTCGCCAAGCCGGTCGATCTCAGGCCGAGCGCCAACTCGAAAACGCCGCTGAACTTGTGCGGCGAGGATTCATGCCCCAGGCCGAACAATTCGAGCAGGAAGCCGCCAAGGGAATTGATCAATTGCGAGAGGACATCGATGAAGCCGCTGGTGCTGTACTGGGCGATGCGACCGAAGGATTGCGGCGCGCCTCCCAACGTCTTGAGCAGCTGACCGAGGGCGTCGAGCAAGAGTTGAATCAGCAGGCGCAACGTGAAGGCGAAGGACAACAGCCAGGCCAACCGCCAGGACAACAACCAGGACA
>NZ_JAMYFE010000146.1 GCF_024129865.1 Stieleria tagensis
CAACTTCAAAACTCACGCTTCGGGTTGAGATGGCAGCGCTGGCTTCAAAACACTTCAATCGGTGCTCTAGTCCAGCAAGATCACGCCGTTATCGATCTTCATGATTGCGACGCAGCGTTTTCCATCGTCGGTGTGCGTGGGGATTCCGATGCGTGATTCGGCAGCCCCGACAACGAACCAGCGTCCGAGAGGAACCCGTGCCGCTGTGTCGATGGTGACTGGGGATTGGTTCTTTGCCTGTAGGTTGATTTTGACCTGCAACTCGTTTTCGTGCGTCGTGTTTAGCATCGACGTGGTCACCGACAGTTGCCCATAGCGTGAGACACCGGTGACGGTCGAACGCTGCCCGACCGAGACCATCGCGGTGGCGGACCCAGCGATCACCAGACGCTGAAAGCCAGCCGTTTCCAGCCCGGATCGAGCCGGTCCATCGTAGGGGCGGCGATTCTGGTCGTCCGACTCGGCAAGCAAAACGATGTGATAGCTGACATCCTTGGTCGGCCCACGAAACGCATTTTCAGCTTCGCCAGCAGATTGCTGGGCAATGGACGGCGAACAGGCGATGGCGAGCAAACAAATCGCAACAAGCAAACGTTTCATCAAAAATCCTCTGTGTTTAGACAGACAGCGGCGGCCACCGCTTAGATGCGTCCAACGGCGGCGAGTTCCCCTTCTTTGTGAGCGTCTAAATGCAACCGCCGGAACATCCTAATGGATCCAGGGCTCGGTCGCCGGTTCACCACGGGCAACATTTGCTGGTGGTGCGTCCACTTTGAAAAGTGGGGTCAGCTTCCAGCTTGCCATCACCATACCGGGCCAATCGCAGGCTGGAAGCTTACGCCACGAATTGCTGACCGGAAATCTAAATAGGGGCGAAGCACTATCTAGAATCGGTTGGCGATTGGCAGACGCGGTCGAGCCAGAACAGCAAAAAGCCCCCAAAAACCGTGCTCGCCGATTCGCCAGCGGTCCATGACATCGGCATGCCGGATTGCAGATCGATCACACCCTGCAGGACACCAAAGACGATGACGCCGATCGCCAGGTGCCCCACCAATTCGCGGTAACGGTCAACGCGAAAGGACAAAAACACTAGCGCCACACCGACAAAACCGTACAGCAGTGAGAGGTGACGAGCCAAATAAAATGCGACCGGATTCGGTGGAAAAGGCTGCAAATGCAGTCGATCCGTGATCGAAACGATCCACGACGCGGGCATCAAAGCGGCGGCAAACGCCAGCAATGCCACCACGCCGACCAGCCACAGGTACCAGGACAACCAACTGACAGGGCGGGCAGACGACATCGGCAAGGACTGGCAAAAAAGGCGTTGAGTAAGATTGAGAGCGCAAAACTGCAAGCGAAAAGCCCTACGCATCGGCGACCAGGTCGGCCATACTTTGCACTATGACAGAACCTGCCGAATCAAATTCGCCCCACGGCCCAGCGCCCGCCACGATCGCCCCCGCCGCAAAGCCCAGGGTAACGGAACATCATTCCGGGCAGTTGCGTGCTCCCGAATTGCTCGCGCCGGCAGGTGATTGGGATTGCGCCCGGGCAGCGATCGAAAACGGTGCCGATGCGATCTATTTTGGACTCGACTGTGGGTTCAATGCCAGACACCGCGCCCAGAATTTCCACTTGGACGAATTGCCGGCGTTGATGCAATTGCTGCGGGAGCGGGGTGTCCGCGGCTACACGACAATGAACACGCTGGTGTTCCCCTCTGAATTTCCGCGGTTGGTTCCGTTGATCGAACAGATCGCCGCCAGCGGAGTCGACGCCGTGTTGGTCCAAGATTTTGGCGTCGCCCGCTTGATCCGCGAGATTTGTGGCCAGATCGAAATCCACGCCAGCACGCAAATGAGTCTGACCAGTGCCGAGACGATCGCGGTGGCCCAGAAATTGGATCTCGCGCGGGTCGTGCTGGCGCGCGAACTGTCGGTCGCTGAGATCGAAAAAATCACTGCAGCGACCGACATGCCGTTGGAAGTCTTTATTCATGGAGCGCTCTGCGTCGCCTACTCCGGCCAGTGCCTGACCAGCGAATCGCTGGGCGGTCGCAGTGCCAACCGCGGCCAATGCGCCCAGGCCTGTCGCTTGCCATACGAGTTGATCTGTGACGGCCAAGACGTGGAATTGGGTGATGTCCGGTATTTGCTAAGCCCCCAAGACTTGGCCGGATACGACGCGATTGTGGCGCTGACCCGCGCGGGAGTCGCTTCGCTGAAAATCGAAGGCCGTTTGAAAACGCCGGAGTACGTCGCCAACCTGACCGGCCACTACCGTCGCGCCATCGACCAAGCCGTCCGCGAAGGCCGTGTGACGATTGATCAGCAAGCCCAGCAAGAAATGGAACTGTCGTTCTCGCGTGGGTTTACTCCCGGCTGGTTGGACGGCAACGACCACAAACGTTTGGTGCCCGGGCGTCATAGCGGCAAACGTGGCATCCGACTGGGACAGGTCTTGGCGATCGATGGTGATCAAGTCGAAATCACACTCGCCGCGGATGTGGCGTTGGGCGATGGACTGGGAATCGAATCCACCGAAACATCCGGCAGCGAACAAGCCATGCAGGGCGGCCGCGTGTATTCCCTGCATGATGCGACCGGAAAAAAATGCAAAGCGATGCAGCGCGACCAAACCGCTTGGATCGGATTCGGACGCGGAGAAATCGATTGGTCCGTGATCGAACTGGACGCAACGGTCTACAAAAACGATGACCCCAAATTGAATCGCCGACTGCGAAATTCATTTGATGTTGCCGACGCCGTCACCCGGCGGAGTGTTGATTTCACCGTCACCGCCATCAGTGGCCAACCCCTGGTCGTGACCGCGCAACTGGGCGGATCATCGGACTTGGCAAATTCTCACGCGCAGCGCCCGAGTCAAACGGTCGAATCAGAAATGTCTCTCGAACGGGCCAACAAGCACCCGGCAACCGAATCGATGTTGGCCGAAAAACTTTCGCGACTCGGTGCCACGACATTCGAGATGGGATCGCTGCGGGCAACGATCCATGGCGATCCGATGGTGCCGGCAAGTGTGCTAAACGATCTGCGACGGCGGGTGATGGAGCAATTGTCACAGCAAGTCAAACAACCACCGCAACGAACAATCCATTCCCAAGCCGGTCGAGCGCTGTTGGCACCGATCCGTTTGTCGGCGGAAACCGATGAAACGCCCAAACTGTCGATCCTGTGCCGCACACTGGAGCAGGTCGAAGCGGCAACGCAGTCCGGTGTGGACCTGATCTACGCCGATTTCCACGACGTTCGCGAGTATTCCAAACTGGCGGCGATCGTGCGACCGAGCGGGATCCCATTTGGTATCGCAACGATCCGTATGCAAAAACCGGGCGAGATGGGATTGTTGCGTGTGCTGACTCGGCACGAGCCCGATTTTGTACTGGCCCGCAACTTGGCGGCGATTGAATTCTTTCGCGAAACGCCGATTCGAACCATCGCTGATTTTTCGTTGAATGTTGCCAACCATCGATCGGTCGAGTGGGTTCGCTCGCTGGGCGTGGACCGCGTCACCGCGTCCTATGATCTGAATTGTGATCAGCTGGGTGATCTGGTCGCATCGCTACCGCCGCAGTGGATGGAAGTCGTGTTGCACCAGCACATCCCGATGTTCCACATGGAGCACTGTGTGTTTTGTGCGGTGTTGTCGCCGGGGACCAACAAAACCAATTGTGGTCGCCCCTGTGATGACCACGTGGTGCAATTGCGTGATCGGGTCGGCGCCGAGCACACGCTGCAAGCCGACGTGGCCTGCCGCAACACGCTGTACAACGCAATGCCACAAAGCGGTGCCGAAACGGCCGCTAGCCTATTGTCCGCTGGCGTCCGTTGGTTTCGATTAGAAATGCTGGACGAATCGGCCAGCGCCCTGACACACACGGTGTCGCTTTACCGCGAACTGCTGCATGGACGTCGCACGGCCGAACAGGTTTGGAAGACGCTTGATGCGACCAATCGAGTGGGGGTAACACGTGGAACGTTGGAATCGAAACGGAACCCATTGGCAGTTTTGTGAGCATGGATTCGCCCTTTGACAAGATCCGTCGCGGCGCCACAGCGTTGGTAGCGATTGTCGTGATTGCGGTGATCAGCTACCACGTGGTCGCCGGCTATGACTGGATCGAAGCCTTCTGGATGGTTGTGGTGACAATTTCCACGGTCGGCTACGGCGAACACAGCGACCAAGATTGGCCTGGCCAATTATTGTCGATCGGCGTGATTTTGCTGGGCAGCACCGCGGCCGCCTACACCTTTACCGGTTTGATCCAACTAACGTTGCAAGGCGAATTGGATCGTGCTTTTGGACGAAGAAGAATGGAAAAAGAACTCTCGCGGCTGGACAACCACACCATCATTTGTGGATTTGGAAAAAGCGGACCGGTGCTGGCACGGGAACTTGCCGAACGCCGCTACAAGTTTGTCATCATCGAACTCGACCCGGCTCATTATCAGCAGGCCGTTGACCTGGGGTACCTGGCGGTCAACGCGGACGCCACCGACGAAGACGCGTTGCTAAAAGCCGGTGTGATGACCGCCAGCGCGATCATCGTGGCGCTGCCCACCGACGCGGAAAACGTGTTCATCACCCTGTCGGCGCGCAATCTGTGCCCCGCCATCCGGATCGTCGCCCTAGCCGATCTGGAAAGCAGTTCGCGAAAACTGCGGCAGGCCGGTGCCAACGAAGTCGTGATGGGACATCAAATGGTCGCCGAGTACATGTCGCGTCTGGTGACACGCCCCACCGCGGCCCAGTTCTACTCCTCACTGGCCCAGCCGGAGTTCAAAGATTTGATGTTGGACGAACTGCGGATTCCCGACGGCAGTTTGATTGAAAACCAATCCATCGCCCAGCTGCGCATCCGCGACAAACATCATTTGCTGGTCGTCGCAGTCAAAGGCAAAGACGACACGCTGGATTTCAACCCGCCAGGCGAACGCATCTTTCAAATCGGCGAAACCATTCTGGTGATGGGCAAAGAAGCCGACGTCAACGCCTTCCAAAAACTCTACGAACTGATCGAAACCGGATCCACCCAGTAGGCCAGGTGAAACCTGGCGTTTAACTTTGTATGCGCCAGGTTGCACCTGGCCTACTGTAGGCGGACGACGATGCGGGTGCCTTGTTTGGCGATCACTTTGATGCTTTGACCGCTGTCGACGAAGTCGCCTTCGCTGACGACATCGACGGTGTAATCATCGACATTCATTTTCCCGCCCGGCCGCAGTGGTCCGGCAGCCACGCCCACATCACCGATCTGGACACGCTGCCATCCCGGTACCAACGCCGATGCATCGGGCGATGCCGCGGCGCCGGGACCGCCATCGATCCCGGACCCAGCCAATTGCGGCTTCAATGTCAGTCGTCCCAACCCGGGGATGTCACCGATGTAGTTCGCCAAGATCACCATGGCGACCATGAATCCGGCAAATGCCCCTAACACGGTCAACACATCCCAACCGAGTCCGCTGAGTTCGGCTGCATTGCTGGGAACTAAAAATCGTCGTGACGCCATCACCAGCGATCCGAGCATCAATGCCAAACCGCCGATCCCGGCGACGCCGAATCCAGGGATCACAAAGATCTCCATGGCGATAAACAGAATGCCCAACACGAACAGCGTGACCTCCAACCATCCCGCCGTGCCGCCCAGGAAACGGCTCCAGAAAAACAATCCGAAACACAACATCGATGTTAAACCGCCGACACCCATCCCGGGGGCGCCCAACTCGATCACCAATGCGACCATGCCGATCGCCAACAACAGAAACGTCACAAAACCCGAATTCAAAATCATGATCGCCATGTCGGTTCCGGTGCGCTGCATCACCGGGATCGGCGTTTGAACATTCAGCGCCTCGGCCAATTCGGCTTCATTGCTGACCGTCTGGTCCGCCATCCCTAACTCAACCGCGCGGGCACCATTGACGGTAAAGAACATCTCCTTGCCGGCTTCGCGAATGATTTTGCCTTGTTCCCATTGATCGGCATCGTCCATCGACTCCCATTCTTTGTCGCTGATGTAGCGGACGGAACCATCGGCTTTGTTGACCGCGCGAAACACCAGCATGTCTTTGTCGGTCATCTTTTCGGCCAGCGCGATCGGACGCCCGGTGGCCCGCGCGGTGTCGCGCACTTTTTGCGCCAGCACACTGCGACTTTTGGCTTCGGTGTAACGAAAGGCGCCGTCGGCCCCCATCACAATTTCGCCCGCGTCGCCCATCCGGGCGCCCGGCAGCATGATGATTTTGTCACAGGCCAACGAGATCAGTGCGGCGCCACTGATCGCATCCTTTTGGATGAAGGCGACCGTTTCAACGTCTTTGGCATCGCTGATCATGTCCATCAGTTCGAACGTGACATAGACCAATCCGCCGGGGCTGTGGATGTCCAAAATGATCACATCAACATCCGAATCAACCGCTTCGGCGAACTTGCGTTTCAGCAGCGCGCCGCTAAGCGGGTTGATGTCGGTGTGCAGCGGAATCATGACCGCCGATCGCTGCTTGGCCGCCGCCGCTTCGGCCATCGGCGCGGGTTCCTGCACGACGTTCTCTGCGGCGATTTCCTGTGCGGCGACCTCCTGTGCGGCGATTTCGGGTCCCAACCGATGGGGTCCAAAACCACCGCAGCCGATCAAGGCACAGACGATCAAAAACCGGATTTTGGAGCACACACAGGGAATCATGGCACGACTAAGCAGGCGGAAGAGACAAAACAACGATTCGATTCATTGTAGGCTCAAACCGGCCTGGGGCGGGGCGGAATCAATCGCCAGCCTGATCGCTTTTCAAAGCCATCGGCGCTACTGCACTACAGTTGCGTCGATTCCGCTGCCGTCGTTTCGGATTCCTGCTCGGCTTGAGGACTCGAATCAGCCGGCGGGTCGAGCTCGATCTGTGGATTGAGCTCTAGTTGTGGGATGGGATCAATCCTTTCGTCTTGGGCATCCAGTTCCGCTTCCATCTGCTCAATCCCATCCAATTCATCTTCGACGCCATCGAATTCATCGGGAATTTGCAATTCATGTTCGTCGCCATTTTCCATCACCAGCTTGGCGGTCGCCGTCCCATCGTTCGCATTGGTTCGATAGAAAATTTTCCCGCTGCCTTTGTCGCCACGCAATTGGAACACCATCGTGGTCACGCCTTCGTCGGGCGCCGACGCCTCCAGACCTTCGCGGATGTTCATTTCCGAAGTGATATTGCCACCGATATGCTCGACGACGACCGGATCGTCTTTGAATTCTTCCGCTGCCGCATCAGCCATCACTCCCGTGACTCGCTGCGCGCCGTACCAGATCGCCCCACAGCAAATGACCCCACTCAATAGGAACACGCCTGCCACGGTTCCTAGCACCCACAGCCATGTATTGCTGCTTTTCTGCGGCGGTGGCTGCTGGGGCGCCGTGTCGAATGGATTGTTGGGAGCTCGTGACATGTGCTGATCCTTCGCTATGGGGTGCCGTTGAACAGGGCAATCGGGGGCATTGCTCCTGCGGTCTTGATTTCCAATTTTTCGCCACCGCACCGCGGCGCGATTGCCGACGCGACCGGGCGCGGTGAACTACATTGGAAGCTCCCATTAGAAACCTGATCGCGTTTCGCGACAATCACTACCCCGATACCCACGAACGATGAAAGCATCTGAATTTTTCACAGGGCCAGCCATCACAACGCGATCTGCTGCAACGCTGGTCTGGGTGGCACTATACGTTGCGCTGAGCACCGCCAGCGCCGCGGCGGACCCACCGACCGACTCCGCCGCAAACGCTGCGACGACGAAAACCGTTGCCGGGATGACCATCAACGATTGCCAGCAGGCGCTTGACAGCGACCAACGCAGTGAACGTCTGCGGGCGATCCGGACACTGGGCGCATTCAACGCAGACGCCGCCGCACCACTGGCCGCGGCGCTGGGCCATTCGGATGCCGCAGTCCGATACCTGGCCGCAACCTCATTGGGCCGTATCGGCGGCAAATCGCTCAAAGACGCTGCCGAAACATTGCAAGCGATGGCCACGGCCGACGATGACAAGCAACCGCTTTCGGTACGCATGGCGGCGGCCTACGCGTTATGCGCCGACGGGCAAACGAAGCAGTACCTACCGATCTTGATCGATGCGGTTTCCTATCCCCAGCGCGGAACCGCGTGCTCGGCTGCCGACCTGATCGCCCAGATCGGACCGCCCGCATCGGCGGCGACAGCGGCACTGGAAAAAGCATATGCGGAAAACAAACCGGGCGTGGCCGGTGGCGACTATCACGTTGGCGGTGCCTCGCTGAACGCACTGCGCAAAATCCGTGGCGAATAACACCCGCGGCGAATAAGGCTGGCATCACTGGCCGCCGATTCACTGTTTCCTAACCATTCATTGCTGTATTGATCAAAGGCGTTTCCCATGACGATTGGACACTCACTACGTCGACACATCGCCACCATCGTGGTGCTGTTGGCGGCGGGCATTGTGTCGCCCGAATTTTGCCACGCGGATGACCGGCCCAATATTTTGTGGATCAGTTGCGAAGACATCTCGCCGAACCTGGGATGCTACGGCGATCCGCATGCGATCACGCCGAATCTGGACCAATTGGCGGCCGACGGGGTGCGGTTCGACGCCGCCTTCACACCGGCCGGCGTGTGCGCCGTGGTCCGCAGCAGTGTGATCACGGGCATGTACGCACCCTCGATCGGTTCCCAACACATGCGCAGCCGGATCGTGCCACCGGCAGCGGTCAAAGCGTTTCCGGAAATGCTGCGCGCCGCCGGGTATTTCTGCACCAACCGCAGCAAGACCGATTACCAATTCGAACCCACCGAGAGCATTTGGGATCGCCAGGGCGACGACCACCAGGATTGGCGCGAGCGCAGTGACCCCAACCAACCGTTCTTTTCGGTGGTCAACATCACCGTTTGCCACGAGAGCAAGATCCGGCATTCACAAGCCGACCATGACGCGGTGATCCAAAAGATCGGCGAACAAAACAAGTGTGATCCAGATCTGGTCGGTGACACCCTGCCGGATTACTTGCCCAACACACCCGCCGCACGAAAGAACTGGGCCTGGTATCACGACAACATCACTTTGATGGACCAGATGGCCGGTGAAGTGCTGGAACGATTGAAAGAGGACGGACTGGCCGACAACACGCTGGTTGTTTTTTGGAGCGACCACGGGATGGGGATGCCACGTGGCAAACGCTGGATCTACGACAGCGGCACCCACATCCCGATGATCATGCGCTGGCCCGATCATTTACAACCCGGATCGGCCCGCGAAGATCTCACCACGACGGTGGACTTGGCACCGACGATGTTGACGGTCGCGGGAGTGCGCGTGCCACGTCACATGCAGGGCCGCGTGTTGATCGGCCCCGACGCCCAAGACGAACCGGCCTATCTGTTTTTTCATCGCGATCGAATGGACGAAGTCTATGAACTGCAGCGTGGCGCCCGCGATCGACGCTGGAAGTACATTCGCAATTACATGCCCCAGCGGCCCTATTCACAGCGGATTGACTACATGGACGAAATGCCGGCCATGAAGGACTGGCGACGGCTAGCCGCCGCCGGAAAGTTGGTCGGCGGCCAAAACAATTGGTTTGCGCCGACCAAACCGATCGAAGAGCTATACGACACCGAAAACGATCCCTGGGAACTGGACAACCTGGCGGACCGTCCGCAGTATGCCGACCGGCTGGCGCGGATGCGGCAGGCGACCGAGGCATGGCAGGACCAAATTGCAGACACCGGGATGATTCCCGAAGCGGTTTTGATGGAAGAAATGAAACCTGGCGGCAAGACACCGCGCACCGAGCCACCTGTATCGTCGCTGATTGGCGGAAAACTCGCCTTCCGCAGTCCGACCGAAGGCTCGTCGGTGGTGGTTCGAATCCGCCCCGACGGCCAGCAGTGGGGCCCTTGGAGCTTGGTCACAAAATCGATCGATCCGCCCGCCAACGCGTCCCTACAGGCCAAAGCGTGCCGAATCGGTTTTCGCGACAGCAAGGTGGTGGAGCAAGACTCCGATCGGGACGACCAATAACCGACCGCAAAGGTATAATTTAGCGCGTTTGCGGGATCGAATTTCCGTTACGGGGTGACGAAAACGTGCTTTCGTGGTAGAAAATTTGGGTTATCGTTGCCCTCAAGCGAAAGGGGTTGCCCGAGAACACCAGGAGCTCGGTTCTTGCGGCACTCTGATCGAATGAGCGGGGGGCCATCGGAAGCGTTAGGTAGACATTGTTGTTACACGAAGACACGTCGCACTTGAAACGATACGTGTTTTCTTAGGTCCACTCGTTTGATTCACCTAGGGGGAATCTCATTTATGACCAAGTGCAAGTTGGAATACATCTGGTTGGATGGTTATCAGCCGACCCAAAGTCTTCGCAGCAAGACCAAAGTGGTGAAAGATTTCAGCGGCAACGTGGAAGACGCACCCATGTGGTCGTTCGACGGTTCGTCTACCGAACAAGCTCCCGGTGGGGCCTCCGATTGCCTGCTGAAACCTGTCAAAGTCATCGCCGACCCGGGCCGCATGGGCAACGGTTACTTGGTGATGTGCGAAGTCTTGAACGCCGATGGTACCCCGCACCGCACCAACGGCCGCGCTACGATCGATGATGACGACAACGATTTCTGGTTCGGTTTCGAACAGGAATACACCCTGTGGGATCCCGGTACAAACCGCCCCCTTGGTTTCCCAGCAGAAGGCTACCCCGGTCCGCAAGGCCCGTACTACTGCAGCGTCGGCAACGGCAAAGCAGTCGGCCGCGAAATCATCGAAGAGCACCTCGAACTGTGCTTGGAAGCCGGCCTGAACGTCGAAGGCATCAACGCCGAAGTGATGATGGGCCAGTGGGAATTCCAAGTCTTTGCCAAAGGCGCTCAAGAAGCCGGCGACGAAGTTTGGTTGGCACGCTACCTGTTGGACCGCGTTGCAGAAGCGCACGGCATCGGCATCAACTACCACTGCAAACCCGTCCAGGGTGACTGGAATGGTAGCGGCATGCACGCCAACTTCTCGAACACCTTGCTCCGCACTTGCGGCAGCCAAGAGGTTTACGAAGCGATCTGCCAAGCTTTCGAGCCACGGATCAAAGAACACATCGACGTGTACGGTGCCGACAACGACCAACGTCTGACCGGTCTGCACGAAACTCAGTCGATCGACAAATTCAGCTACGGTGTCTCGGACCGTGGCGCGTCGATCCGAATTCCAATCGCGACGGTTGAAAACGGATGGAAAGGCTGGTTGGAAGATCGCCGCCCGGCATCCAACGCCGACCCGTACATGGTTGCCAGCGCGATCATCGCAACGGTTCGCACCGCTGCCGTGCCCGCCGCGTAGGTTCTCCCACGCAAAACGAATGCACCTCCTGACCCAGCGGCTCTCCCCCGAGCCGCTGGGTTTTTTCATGCCCGATTGGCTGCTCCCCCAGAGAACATTCAACGGACCTCCACCCAGCCCACGGTTGGCAGATACAATGTCCGGCTGATCTCCCTGCCCCTTCATGCCCCACCTGGATCGACTTGATGTATCCGTTCGGCTACCGCCTGTTTGCGTCTCCCTGCCTCGTCTTCTTCGTCGTCGCCTCCGCTCTGTTAGGAAACTTCTCGACACGTTCCTGCGACGCCGCCGATCCCTTTCGACTTGCCGACGGCGATCGGGTGGTGATGATCGGCGATGGTTTGATCGAACAGGAACAGTACTTCGGCTGGATCGAGCTGATGCTGACAACCACCGCCGGCGATCGCGATGTGACCTTTCGCAACTTGGGCTGGAACGCCGATACACCGGCCGGCGAGTCCCGCTTCGGGCTGAGCCTGTTGCAGGCCGGGCACGAACCGAAGGATGAAGGATGGCGGCAACTGGAAAAACAAATCCAACTGACACAACCCACCGTCGCCCTGTTGGGCTACGGCATGGCCAGTGCCCTGGAGGCCTCGGCGCAACCCGAGCAACAAGCACGTGAAGAATCACTGACGCAATTTGTGGCCGACTATCAACGACTGGTCCGCTCGATCAAACAGACCCACCCGAATTGTCGGTTCTTGTTCCTGTCACCAATTTCAACGACCGGCAACGCGGTTGTTTCCAATCAAACCATCGCCCGCTTTGCCGATGCAATTCAATCCATCGCCCAGGCAAACGGTGGCCACTACGTTGATCTGACTCAAACCGCGACCGCTGCCGACCAGCGCAAAGATCCGATCCACTTGAATAGCGATGGCTATCGCAGCGCCGCTCAAGCGATCAGGCAATCGCTTGGGTTGGCAACCGATGCGCCACACGCGGGCGCCAATCTGGAACCGCTGCGCGATGTGATCCTGGAGAAAAACCGATTGTGGTTTCACCGCTCACGTCCAGCCAACATGGCTTATGTGTTTGGGTTTCGCAAACACGAACAAGGACAGAATGCCGTTGAAATCCCACAGTACGACAAACTGATCGCCAAACAAGAAGCTCGCATTCAAACACTGCGTCAGCTTTCGGCGACTGACGATGCCGCGACGCCACCACCAACACCGGCAGTGCGTACCGAATCCAAGTTCGCCGAATTCACTCCCCAGCCGACTCCCGAGTTTGTTGTCGCCGATGATCTAGAGGTCACGCTGTGGGCTGAAAACCCGATGCTGAACAAGCCGATTCACATGAATTTTGACCCCCAGGGGCGACTGTGGCTGGCCAGCAGCGAGGCCTACCCGATGATCGAAGTCGGCCAGGCGATGCCCGACAAGGTCTTGATTTTGGAAGACTCCAACCAAGACGGTACCGCTGACAAATCCACGCTGTTCGCCGACGGACTGCTGATCCCCACCGGTCTGGCCCCAGGCGACGGCGGCGTCTATGTCGCGCAAAGCACCGATCTGCTGTTCCTAAAAGACACCGATGGTGACGGCACAGCCGATCATCGCGAGCGCGTGCTCAGTGGATTCGGGACCGAGGACACACACCACAATTTGCACACGTTGCTGTTCGGCCCCGACGGTCGCCTGTACATGAACCAATCGGTTTACACGCGAACCGATACCGAAACGCCCTACGGGGTGGTGCGTCTGAAAGCCGGCGGCGGGTTTCGATTCGACACCGAGAACAAACGGATGGATACCTTTTTCCAAGGGCTATGGAACCCTTGGGGACACCAGTTTGATGCGTATGGCAATTCGTTCATGTCCGATGGAGCCGGGTTTGCTGGAATCGCCTATGTCTTTCCCGGCGCACGTTTTAATCCCACCCCCAAGACTCGCGAGCAATTGGACCTGATCAGTCCCGGTAGCTATCCCAAATTTTGTGGCGCCGAAATCGTGTACGGCGATAGCTTTCCCGATGACTGGCAGGGTTCGCTGATCACGTGCGACTTTCGCGCCAACCGGGTGACACGATTCACACTTTCGCAAACCGATGCCGGTTACGTGACGACGCAACAGCCCGACTTGATTCGTACCGGCGCCAGCAGCTTTCGTCCGATCGATGTCAAACAGGGGCCCGACGGCGCGCTCTACATCGCCGATTGGTCAAACCCGATTATCAATCACGGCGAAGTGGACTTTCGTGACCCACGGCGCGATCGCTGGCACGGGCGGATCTGGCGCGTCGCTCCCAAGGGACTGCCGCGACGACCGACCGTTGATTTGACCACACAGTCCATCGACACACTGATGAACCACTTGGTTTCCAAAGATCGCTATCTGTCGGACCAATCGCGACGGGTGTTGATCCAACGTAAAACAGAGACGGCAGCTGCACTTGCGTCGCTTTGGACACTGTCGGACCAGCCCGTCGACCGCTTGAACGCCGTCCGCCTCTCTGCCGCCGTCGGTAAACCCAACCAAGATTGGCTGGAAACGTTGCTCAACGATCCCCAGGGCGATGCGCGCGCCGCGGCGACACGCATTCTGGCCGATTGGGCGGACCCCACCGATCCTCGCAAATGCATCGACCGCGACCAGGCACTCAGTTTGTTGACAGAGCGAATCGCCGATCCCTTTCCCCGCACACGATTGGAAGCCACACGCGGACTGGCGCGACTGGGTGACCTGCAAGCAACGAAACGGTCGCTGCGTGTGCTGGACCACCCGATGGATCGTTTCCTGCACCACGCCCTGTTCCTGAACGTCGACGAGGCTGCCGATCGCTTGATCGCAGACCTGGATCAACCCGAATGGAAAGACCCCGCCAACCTGCCACAGTTGGAGTTCGTGTTGACGTCTGTCGCCCCCGCCAAAGCCACCGAGTTCCTGCAGAACTACTTGGCCAACAACCCCATCGCTGCCGATGGCAGTGGTCCATGGATCGGATTGATCGCCAAAGCGGGCGGCCCCCAGCAACTGGGTCAACTGTACCGTCAAGCGATCGAGGGTGGGTTCGACCAAGCCGCTACGATCGAGGCGCTGAAAGCATTGCTTCAGGCAAACCGCCTGCGCCGCCTGACGCCGAAGTTTGACGGCAAACCGGCCGCAGAGATCGAAGCATTGCTGGCCGATTCAGCACCGGCGACCCAATCCGCCGCGATCGATTTGGCGGGCGCCTGGAAACTGCGTTCATTGGTGCCAGAACTAACGCGTCTTGCCAGCCAAGAACAAGCGTCCACGACCACCCGCACCAAAGCAATCGCGGCCCTTCGGGCCTGCGGCGGACAAGCGGCCACGGATGCCTTGATAAAGATCGCACAAGCCGATGCTCCGCTGGCGATCCAGACCGCTGCGGTCTCGGCGCTGGCTGGGATCGCCCCGCAACTGGCGGTGAAACCGTTCTACCAAACGATCACCCGCGTGAGTAGCGAACAAGATGCGTTGCCGCTGTGGCGCGCACTGCTGTCGTCCAAGGACGGCGAAAGTTTGCTGGTCAGTTCCTTGCCGGCCGATGGCATCCCCGAATTGGCCGCACGCGCCGGCGTGCGTGCTGCAGGCGAAGGCGGGCGCAAGGCACAATCGTTGATCGATGCATTGATGCCGATGAGCGGGATGACCATGACCGCCGCGGATTGGACTCCCGAGCGAGCCCAGGAACTGGCCCGATTGGTTCCCCTGAAAGGCGATCCGGCGCGCGGCGAATTGGTTTACCGCCGCAGCAGTCTGCAATGTGCTACCTGCCACTCGATCGGTGGTGTCGGCGGCAAAGTCGGCCCCGATATGACCAGTTTGGGAGCCAGCGCGCCGGTCGACTACATCATCGAATCGATGTTCGACCCCAACGCCAAGATCAAAGAAAACTACCACAGCGTGACCGTGCTAACCGAAAACGGCCAGATCTATGCCGGGATCGAATCCGGCAGCACCGATGAAGAAATCGTGCTCCGCGACGCGTCGAACAAACTGATTCGGATCCCCGAGGCAGACGTGGCTCAAGTCAAACAGGGCAAGTCTTTGATGCCGGAATCGTTGCTCGATCGGGTTTCCCAACAAGACCAGCTGGACTTGATCAGCTTCCTGACACAGCTTGGCAAACCGGGCGACTACGACGCCAGTCGCCAGAACGTTGCACGAGTCTTGGACGTGTTTGCCGGCAACCACCGCATCGAACAGGCCGGTAACGCTGACATCGTTTCCGGTCAGCGGACCGAGGGATGGAAACCGCTACAAGCTCGCGTCAGTGGCAAGATCTCGCGGGAGACGTTGCAACGATTGAGCGAGCAACCGCGCAACATTGCCCTGGTCAACTTGTATCTGCGTACCCAGATCGAAGTGGGCTCCCCAACCGAAGCCAAATTCACGATCGATCACTTGGATCAAGCCAAAATCTGGATCGATGGCCAGAGCGCCGGATCGATCGGCGACCCGGTCAAACTCAGCCCCGGCAAGCACACCCTGCTGGTTCAGTTTGACGCCCGTGACCTGCCCGAAACGATCACCCTGCGTAGCGACGACGTGACGTTTGTCACACCAGAGTTCAGCTTGCTTCGCTAAAACAAAAGGCTCCGACATGCGTCGGAGCCTTTCGTTGATTTGACTTCCTGACCGAGTGGTCGGGAACGTTACGCAAACGGGTCGTATTCGCCGGGAACGGGAACAGGGTACTTGCCGTCGTCGCCGGGGCGGGCCGATGGCGGCGGCGGGCTGTCGATGGTGTAGTCATCGATGCCCGGTGCCAGTTCACGACCGTTCTTCAGCAGATCATCCCATTTAATGACCTTGCCGCTGTAGCACGCTTCGCGGCCCAGGATCGCGGTGAAGGTCGACATCGCGCCGTATTCGCCTTCGTTGTAGATCTCGCCTCGCATCAGCGCTTCGATCAGATCGTGCTGCTCTTGCTGGTGCCCTTGCTGACGTTTCTTTTTATCGAAGGACCATTCGCCGGTGTCACCAAAGATTTTGGAGCCGGAAACGTCCGCGGTGCCTTTGGTGCCGTGCGCGAATTCGGCGACTTCCGACCAGCCGCCTTTCAGGTGACGACCTTGGCTGAACATCTTCGACCCGTCGGCGAAGGTGTATTCACAAAACGTGTGGTCAAAGATTTGACTCTTGGTGGCGTCGCCATCCATTCGTTGTCCACGCCCACCCATGCCGTTGCATTCAACGGGGTACTCGCCTTTGAGCCAGCAACCGACGTCCAGGTTGTGAATGTGTTGCTCACAGATCTGGTCACCCGACAACCAGTTGAAGTGGTACCAGTTATTGCACTGGAATCCCATTTCGGTTTGCTCGGGAGTTCGGTTTCGGTACCAGATGCCGCCGCCGTCCCAGTAGACACGGGTGGCAATTAGATCTCCGATAGCGCCATCGTGGATGCGGCCGACCGTTTCCAAATACTGGGCTTCGTGTCGTCGTTGCAGCCCGATGCCGAGCATCAAGTTCTTCTTTTTGGATTCTTCGACGCTGGCCAACACACGGCGAACGCCCGTGGCATCGGAGGCCACCGGTTTTTCCATAAAGATGTGCTTGCCTGCATTGACCGCTGCTTCAAACTGTTGTGGTTTGAATCCCGGTGGCGTCGCGATGATGACCAAGTCACTTTCGACTTCCAACAACTTTTTGTAGGCGTCCAATCCGGCAAACATGTGCTCGGCCGGCACATCGACTTTGCCGGGATTCTTCCGCGACAGGTTGTTGACGGCCGCCGACGCCTTGCCATCGAACGCGTCCGCAACAGCAACCAGTTTGGTGTTGCCTTTGGTGTTGAAGATGTTTTGTGATGCACCCTGGCCACGCCCGCCACAACCGATCAATGCAAATTTGATCTCGTCGCTGCCTTGTGCGTGCGCGGTGCGAGCAATGGTACTGGTAAGGGTTGCCCCGACGGCCGCAGCGGCTGAGGTGGATTTCAAGAAGTTTCGACGGCTAGGATGGTTTTCCATCGGATAGATCCTTTCGGCAGTTTCGACTCGGAGTGTGAACCATGTCCTGCTTCGGCATGGATCCCGCCCGAGTTTAAGGGAAGGGAAGTTGGCGGGTAATAAAATCACGTTGCGCTATTGTAAAGGCAAACGCAGAGGGTTTCAGTTTTCCCGCCGGGATTTCTGGGAAGGTTTTTACCGGCGAGCTGATTTTTTGTGGCTGACCGGTCAGAATACAGACCGCTTTCGCCGCGCTGCTATGCTGGGGGATCGCCAACCACAGGGAACTGCAATTGAGCAATCAAGAACAATCAGCGTCTGATCAGCAACGAAAGCCAACCTTGCCCGTCCAGGGCGACCAACCGACACCGCCACCGCCGGCATTCGGATGCATCGTCTATCTGGCCCGTGAATCTGGTGGGTTTCGTGGCCGAGTCGCCAATTTGGCTGGAATCGAAGCCACTGCGCCCAGCCAGCGGGAACTGCTCGGGCAGATCACTTCGCAATTCAAATTGCATGTCTCGAACTCTCTCGCCGCGGGAAACCAACCGCAGTGGATTGATCCACCACTGGCCAAAAGCAATGACGAAACAAAGCTGTTTCTGCCGGTGCATCTCTAGCCACTAGCCGGCCAGCCCCACGCACCGCGAGCAGCAAACGCGTTCTTTACAGCGTGCTGATCAACTAGCCCGCGCCGCAAGTTTTGATGTGGGGCGTCCTGCGTGAGAGATTGGATTTTGTCCTAACCCGACGCGTTACGGCTTGTTGATTGAGTAACCCGATGCGTCAGATTTGAAGTTGCGCCTTTATTGCAACCCGACGCGTCAGTTTTGAAGTTGCGCTTTTATGGTAACCCGACCGGGCTGTTGATTTAATTAGCCGGTCGCTAGTTGGTGTGGAGGATTTATCCGACCGGCTTTATTCTTCGCAGAAAACCCTCACCCGAGTCGGATAAATCCTCCACACCAGCGCCGTTGAAGTGACGC
>NZ_JAMYFE010000147.1 GCF_024129865.1 Stieleria tagensis
ATTTAGGGTGTTAACGGGATCACTCGCTCACGCTTCGGGTTACCAAAAACCAATGCCCCACGCAAAAACGCTGGCTTCAAAACTGACGCGTCGGGTTAGGAAAAAACAAAGTCTGACGCGAATTCACCGCATCATGAATGTGTTCCAACCCAGCCGGCCGGAACTGCCATGATCGAAGTTGGCCACTCGCACTCTCCCCATCAACCCGCCTACTAGAGTACAACATAGGGCCGGAACATTTCCTTCATTCCCCATGACTATGTTGAGCTAATTCGATGGCAGACGATTCTCGCGACAACCACTCCACTCCCGCTCCTGCAAACCAATCTGGCGGCGGAGTTCGAAAATTGGTCCTGTTCGGTTTGCTGGCTGTGATGCTGGCCGCTTTGATTTACGATTACGCCGTGGCCCGTCCTGCGGTCAACGCTGCGTCGGACAAGATCACCGAAGCGAACTCCAAAGCCAACGGTCAAGCGATCGGGTTCTTGACGCCCGAAAAAGTCAGTGAAGTACTGGGCAAAACTCCCGTCGAGACCTTTGACGACGGATCACTGTCGGTCGAAGTCTATCATTTCCCCAGCGGATTGGTCGTCAAATCACACAAACTGTACGCCGCCTATCGCAAATCCGGCGACGAACGCATGTTCTATCAAATGTCCCTGTTCAAATACGATCCACTGTATTCCGGCGACGCTGAAAAACCCTACGTCGTGAAAACCGATCCAACCGTCGTCGAATACGAAGACGAAGCGCCCGCCGCACCGGCCAGCGAACAACCCGCCGCTGACGAACCGGCCGATGAAGCAGCCGCCGACGCCACCGAAGCGGCGCCCGCCGACGATGAACCCAAGGCGGATGCCGGCGAATGAGCCTGCGAGAGTTTTCTAAGTCGGTTCATCAGTCCCATCCGGGTGAAAGCACATGCTGGAAGAAAGTCACGTCTATTTTCACAACGCTGCTGACGTGTTGGGAATCTCCGCCAAATTGCGAGAGATCTTGTTGGCTCCCTTCCGTGTGGTAAAGGTCGCACTGGTGACCGAGGGCGACGATGGAAAACTGCAACATCACCAGGGCTACCGCGTCCAACACAATCGCGCCCGCGGCCCGATGAAAGGTGGACTGCGGTATCACCCAACGGTCGATGAAGACGAAGCGACGGCGTTGGCCAATTTGATGACTTGGAAAACCGCCGTGGTCAATGTGCCCTACGGCGGCGCCAAGGGTGGTATCAATTGCGATCCCACTCAGCTCAGTGAACGTGAACTGGACACCATCACCCGCGCCTTCGTCGGCCAGATTCAAAACGTGATCGGTCCGACCCTGGACATCCCTGCCCCCGACGTCAACACCAACGCCAAGGTGATGGGCTGGATCATGGACGAGTACTCCAAGTTCGCCGGATTTTCACCGGGTGTTGTGACCGGCAAACCGATTCATCTGTTCGGCAGCGAAGGCCGCGAGGAAGCGACCGGTCGAGGCGTGATGATCGTGCTGCAAGAAGCTCTGGCTGAACAAAAGAAAACGCTCGCGGATATCACCGTGGCGTTTCAAGGATTCGGTAACGTCGGTAGCTTTGCCGCCCAATTGATGGCCGCCGAAGGCGCCAAAGTCGTGGCCGTCGGAGATCACCTCGGGGGCGTTGCCAATGCCGATGGACTTGATGTCGAAGCACTTGTCTTATGGGCTCGCCAACATCGAACCGTCAAAGGATTTCCCGGCGGCGACGCCTTCGACAGTCAAGACGTTTTGACTTGGCAGGCCGACGTTCTGATCCCTGCGGCGCTCGGCGATGTACTGACCAAAGACAACGCCAACGATGTCCGTGCCAAAATCATCGTCGAAGCGGCCAACGCGCCGACCACACCAGAGGCCGATGCGATTTTCAAACAGCGCGGCATCCTGGTGATCCCCGATATTCTGGCCAACGCCGGGGGCGTCACAGTCAGCTATTTCGAGTGGGCACAGAACATTCAACAATTCCGCTGGGAACTCGACCGGATCCGAACCGAACTGACCCAGTACATGCGCAAAGCCTATCACTCGGTCGCCGAAATGGCCCAGAAGCACGACGTCGATCTGCGCACCGCCGCATTCGTCCTGGCGATCCAACGTGTCGGCCAAGCTGCCCTCTCCCGCCGCTGCTACACAGAAGTCAACCACCTGTCGCTGTGACAAGGCCACCGCACTAAACCCCTGCACAGTACCCCCGCACAATACCTTTGTGCAGTGAATCATCACCGATTCACAAAATCCTTCTCCTATCTGCAGATCACAACCGAAACACGTTCAACCGCTACGACCGGTCTGGTCGATGCAACCGGACAGGATACTTCCCTGTCCGTCTGCTCCTCTCAGAACCCGCGAGCCTCATGCGACGTCGACACTTTCTTTCGGTCTTGCTGTCAAACTCTGGTTTCGTCGTCGTCGCGACATCGACCACGGGTTGCGGAATGATCCTGTACCCCGAGCGGCGTGGACAGGCGCACAATCATCAGATTGACTGGAAGATTGTGGCGCTCGACGGGCTGGGACTGATCCTGTTTTTCGTGCCCGGCGTGATCGCATTTGTCGTCGACTTCTGCACCGGCACGATCTACCTGCCGGCCCATCATTCACACCATGCCGCCGGCCAGCCGCCATTGCAATCGTCGGAACAACCCTTCCAACAAATTGCGATTTCAGCGGATGAAAAACAACTGCCCAGCATCGAGCGAATCGTCAGCCAACACACCGGCCGCCACATCACGCTCAACGACGATCAGTCGCGCGTCAGTACGCTGGATCAAATCGACCAATACGATCAACGCCTTGCCGAACACAAAGCGGACCGAACGTTTGGCCAATCCATCCGCGACTTCTTCGCAAAACATCAACCCGCCTAATCCAGCCAGCATACAAACCCGCACCCACCAACGAACCCGGCACGTCACCGAGGGATTCCGCAAGCACCCCAAATCCCTCGCTGACACATTTTAAAGTTGCGCTTTTGCAATTCACTCTCCCGCCTCGCGGGCGACTAAAGAGATCGAAGCGGCAATTTGCAGAGTCATTTGAGCTGAAAAGGCTTTTCAGCACTGGCTTTAAAACTCACACGTCGGGTTGTGAAGAAAAGCGCACCTTCCAAACGGTCACCTGTT
Source organism: Stieleria tagensis (assembly GCF_024129865.1). Taxonomy (GTDB): domain Bacteria; phylum Planctomycetota; class Planctomycetia; order Pirellulales; family Pirellulaceae; genus Stieleria; species Stieleria tagensis. The sequence goes on from NZ_JAMYFE010000147.1 coordinate 3,138, forward strand.
CGGGACAGGATTGCAGCGTCTAATTTTATGCCTATCAGTGGAAAGTCCGAGACGCCTGTGATGATAGCGCCCGGGTAAAATGAATCGATGCCCGATCCAAACCCCTACCGACCCACTCAAGAAATCGATCTTCCACCACCCAAGAAAAAGGGACTGTTGGAATTCTCCTGGTTCGAAAAGCTAGTGGGCTACACCTCGCTGACCATCATCGCAATCTTCATGCTTTACACCTTTGCCAACGCATTGATCGGATACCTAAACCGACTGTTTGCCTAGGGCCGTAGTGGATCGCAAGCTGGGGTGTCACGCAAAGGCAGGGGGCGCCAGATTGGGTGCCCGGTTGAATGCGGCCCCCCCAAATGTCATCATCATCCCATTCATCCGTCGGAAATTGGACACGGAGTGGGCATGCTAGCGCGACTGAAGACGTTTACGTTGTTGGGCATCGAAGCGATGCCGGTGGATGTGGAAGTCGACATCTCTCCGGCCGCGATGCCAAAAACGATCTTGGTCGGATTGCCCGACACCGCGGTCAAAGAATCCACGCACCGCGTCGAACGCGCGATCGTCAACAGCGGCTTCACCCGCCCACACGACCGCGTCGTCATCAATCTGGCACCCGGCGATCTACCCAAACAAGCCGCCTCGTTTGACCTGCCGGTCGCGCTCGGCGTGCTGGCCGGCAGCGGGCAATTGATCCCCGATCGACTGGAGCACTACGCGATCATCGGCGAACTCGCGCTCGAAGGCATGACGCGGCCGGTCAAAGGCAGCTTGTCGGTCGCGATCGAAGCGGCCAAAGACGCCGGGCTGCGAGGAATCGTGCTGCCCGCCGAAAACGCCGCCGAAGCCGCTGTCGTCGAAGACCTGGACGTGATTCCGGTCGAAAGCCTAGCCCAAGCCGTGGCCTTCTTCGCCGGCGAAATCGAGATCGCGCCGGCACCCAGCCGACTGGAACAACTGTTCGAAGAATTCAGTTCCTACGAAGTCGATTTCGCCGACGTCCGCGGCCAAGAATCCGCCAAACGCGCCGTCACCCTGGCTGCCGCCGGACGGCATAATTTGATCATGATCGGACCGCCAGGATCGGGAAAGACGATGCTGGCCAAGCGGGTGCCAACGGTGCTGCCGCAGTTGAACGCTCCCGAATCGATTGAAACCACGCGGATCTATTCGGCCATCGGTGATCTCAAAGCCGGCCAACCCTTGCTCGCACGCCGCCCCTTTCGATCGCCACACCACACCATCAGCGATGCCGGCTTGGTCGGCGGCGGCAGCCCTCCGTCGCCCGGCGAAATCAGCAAGGCGCACAACGGGATTCTATTTCTGGATGAACTGCCCGAGTTCAATCGCAAGACGCTGGAAGTCATGCGGCAGCCACTCGAAGACGGCGTGGTGACGATTTCACGAGCGCTGCGAAGCACCACCTTCCCCTCCGATTTCATGTTGGTCGCCGCCGCCAACCCCTGTCCCTGTGGTTACCGCAGTGACCCACGCCGCAACTGCAATTGCACACCACCGCAGGTCGAAAAGTACATGTCGAAAATTTCGGGTCCACTGATGGACCGGATCGACATTCACATCGAAGTCCCCGCGGTACCGTTCGAAGAACTCGCAGCGCAAACCGCCGCCGGAACCACCAGCCAACAGATGCGGGCGGACGTCGAACGAGCTCGTAGCGTGCAAGCCGAGCGTTTCGCCGACGGTCCCCAAGGCGTGCGCTACAACGCGCAGATGTCCAGCCGCCAAGTCCGCCAGCACTGCAGCCTGAACCCATCCTGTCAAAAGATGCTGCGTCACAGCGTCGAAGAGATGGGGCTTTCGGCACGCGCCCACGATAAAATCCTACGCGTCTGCCGCACCATCGCTGACGTCGCCGGCGACGAATCGATCCACGAAGTTCACTTGGCCGAAGCGATCAACTATCGCAATCTCGACCGCGATCTGTGGGTGTAACCCCAATAAAACCCCTTTCCCCT
>NZ_JAMYFE010000148.1 GCF_024129865.1 Stieleria tagensis
ACCCACCGTAGCTGGGCCGGCCACGGTTCAGATCTCCCCCCGCACCCGCGACCGACTGAACCCTGGCGGGATCAGCTACGTTTCCAACCATCCCGCCGTAGCTGGACCGGCCACGGTTCAGATCTCCCCCGCACCCGCCACCAACTGAACCCTGGCGGGATCAGCTACGTTTCCAACCAACCGACCGTAGCTGGACCGGCCACGGTTCAGACTCTCCCCCGCACCCGCCACCGACTGAACCCTGGCGGGATCAGCTACGATTCCAACCGACCCACCGTAGCTGGACCGGCCACGGTTCAGATCTCCCCCCCGCACCCGCCACCGTCTGAACCCTGGCGGGATCAGCTACGTTGCCAACCGACCCACCGTAGCTGGGCCGGCCACGGTTCAGATCTCCCCCCGCACCCGCGACCGACTGAACCCTGGCGGGATCAGCTACGTTGCCAACCAACCCACCGTAGCTGGACCGGCCACGGTTCAGACTCTCCCCCCGCACCCGCCACCGCCTGAACCCTGGCGGGATCAGCTACGATTCCAACCAACCCGCCGTAGCTGGACCGGCCACGATTCAGACTCCCCCCGCACCCGCCACCGACTGAACCCTGGCGGGATCAGCTACGTTTCCAACCAACCAACCGTAGCTGGACCGGCCACGGTTGAGATCTCCCCCGCACCCGCCACCAACTGAACCCTGGCGGGATCAGCTACGGCGCGATAGGTTGCGACGATCCCTCCCACCGCTTGCCCCCCGGGAGCACTAACTTCCATAACACTAGAGTCTGGACTACGTTACCGATCCTGAATGAACTTGATCGATCACTTTTTCCAGAGGCCCCCTTGATGGCTTTGTACGACGTTTATGGTGTAGGCAACGCGTTGGTAGATATTCAAGCGCGCGTGGACGACAGCGTGCTGGAACACCTGTCACTCGACAAAGGGGTGATGACACTGGTTGACGACGAGCAGCAATCGAGGGTGCTCAGCCATTTGGAGGGTCGTTCGCTCAATCGCTGTGCCGGCGGGTCGGCGGCCAACACCATCGTCGCAATCGCCGAATTGGGTGGATCGGCCGGCTACATTGGCAAAGTCGGCAACGATGCAATTGGCGAGTTTTTCTTGAAAGACATGCGCGATTTGGGAGTCTCGATCCAAGTCGATCCATCGGACCTGCCCACCGGCACCTGTGCCGTGTTGATCACCGAGGACGCCCAACGGACCATGCTGACCAACTTGGCCGCATCCACCACGTTAGACCCCGCCGACATTGACGAAGACAAGATCGCCGCCTCGCAGTATGTCTACATCGAAGGCTACCTGTTGACCGGCGAGAGCACCAAAGCGGCTGCCTATCGGGCCATCGAACTGGCGCAAAAGCACAACGTCAAGATCGCCTTCACCGCATCGGATCCGTTTCTGGTCAACATGATTCGTGACGAGATCTGGGATCTGATCACCGGGCCGGTCGATCTGTTTTTCTGTAACGAAGAGGAAGCCAAATCATTGACCGGCGAATCCGATCCGTTGGTCTGTGCGGTCAAAATCCACGAGCACTGCGAGAACGTGGCGCTGACGCTGGGTGACAAGGGTTCGATCGTGATGCACGGCGGAGAGTCGTTCCCGATCGAAGGCGTGCAAGTTGATGCGATCGATTCCACCGGAGCCGGCGACATGTATGCCGGAGCGTTGTTGTATGGGATCACCAACGGCATGGACTGGCGAACCGCCGGTCACCTGGCCTCGCATGCCGCCGGACGTGTGGTGGCTCAACTGGGCGCGCGCCTGGAACGCAAATTCACCGCCGCGGAAATCAGCGAGCTCAGCCGATTGAGCTAGTGCCTTGGCACGGCTAACTTCTAGGATTGGCCACGGAAAAGAGTCAGCGACGCTGTCGGCCGCAACATTGTTTCTAATTTCTCTGGTCAATTGAATTCACATGGCGAAAGCATCCAAGACAGCGATCTCTCCAACCCGCGCCGAAGACTATCCCGAGTGGTACCAGCAAGTGATCCGCGCCGCGGATCTGGCTGAAAACTCGCCTGTCCGCGGCTGCATGGTGATCAAACCTTGGGGCTATCAGTTGTGGGAGAACATGCAGCGGTCGCTGGACGATATGTTCAAAGCCACCGGACACCAAAACGCTTATTTCCCGTTGTTCATTCCGATGAGCTTTCTGGAGAAAGAAGCCGAGCATGTCGAAGGGTTTGCCAAAGAATGCGCCGTTGTCACCCACCATCGGCTGGAACCCAAACCCGGCGGCGGTTTACAACCGGCTGGCGAGTTGGAAGAACCGCTGATCGTACGGCCGACCAGCGAAACCATCATCGGTGCGACCTATGCCAAATGGGTGCAAAGCTATCGCGATCTGCCGATCCTGATCAACCAATGGGCCAACGTTGTTCGCTGGGAAATGCGAACACGGATGTTCCTGCGGACTGCCGAATTTCTGTGGCAGGAAGGGCACACCGTTCATGCCACCGACACCGAGGCAATCGAAGAAACCGAACGAATGATCAACATTTATGCCGATTTTGCCCGCAATTGGATGGCGATGCCGGTCACCGTGGGTGCCAAAACCGCCGGCGAGCGATTCCCCGGTGCGGTTGAGACGCTGTCGATCGAAGCGATGATGCAAGATCGAAAGGCGCTGCAGGCCGGGACCAGTCACTTCCTGGGACAAAACTTTTCCAAGGCGCAAGAGATTGTCTTCCAAAGTGAAACCGGGACGCGAGAATATGCCTGGACCACCTCCTGGGGTGTCTCTACACGTCTAGTCGGCGCGCTGATCATGACCCACAGCGACGACGACGGCTTCGTCCTGCCGCCGAAGTTGGCGCCCACGCATATCGTGATCTTGCCGATCTACAAAGACGACTCCCGGACCGCGGTGATGGAATACATCCACACCCTGCGTGACGAATTGCGAGACCTCAAATACGAGGGCATGAATCTGCGGGTCGAAATCGATGACCGCGATGTCCGTGGCGGAGAAAAGAAATGGCATCACGTCAAACGTGGCGTTCCGATTCGGCTGGAGGTCGGTCCCAAGGACATGGAAAAAAATTCTGTCTTCATGGGACGTCGCGACCAGCCCAAAAGCATTGGCATGGACCGCAGTGAATTGGTGGCCACGGTCAGTGACCTGTTGGCCGACATTCAACAGTCGCTTTACAACCGTGCCGATCAATTGCGGATCGACAACACGGTCACGATCACCAACGAAGCCGACTTTCGCGACTACTTCACCCCCAAGAACAAAAAGACGCCGGAGATCCACGGTGGCTTTGCAGTCTGTCACTTTGCCGACGAACCGAGTTTGGAGCCGTTGTTGAAGGAGCTGAAGGTCACGATTCGGTGTGTTCCGAGCGAGAACAACGACACCCCGGGCACCTGTTTCTTCACCGGAAAACCGGCCGAAAAACAAGCCATTTTCGCGAAAGCCTATTAGTGCAGCGGCGTGAAACGGACTTGCCTGGCTCGGGCAAAGTCGGTAGTTAAGAGATCAAATTCGCCGGTTTTCCGGTCCCGCCTGAATTGATCTCGCCGCGTTGATTGCTTGCATCGTCGATGTTTCACACCCTTTGTCACCGTTGTTCCCACGCAAAGATGGCGCTGATCTTGATCAGCGTTCTCTCGGTTGGAATATGTGGTTGTGGCACCACCCGGGAAAACGTGGCGACGTCACAACTGGTGACCAGCGAAGCGGTCGACCTGAGCATTCAACACATGGACTTCAGGCCGCTCAGTGGTCGTACGGTCTATTTTGACAGCGGCTACATTCGGGCGGTCAAAGGCGATGGCATCGTCAATTCCGACTACGTCATCAGCGGACTTCGCCAGCAAATGCTCGCCGCCGGTTGTCTGCTACAGGATTCGGCTCAGGACGCCGAGATCATTATCGAAGGTCGAATTGGCACGCTGGGGGCGGACAACCACATGGTTACCTACGGCATCCCCGAAAACAATTCATTGACGTCGGCGGCCAGTCTGTTGCCCAATTCCCCCTCGTTGCCGGCACTGCCCGAAATTGCATTCGCCAAACGCGAGGCTCGCGAAGCGGCTGCGAAGATCGCTGCGTTCGCCTATGACCGTGAAACTCGCCAACCGCTGTGGCAGTCCGGCGTCCGACACTCCGTGGCCACCGCCAAAAGCACCTGGGTGATGGGCATCGGGCCATTCCAAGGCGGTTCGATTCGCGACAAAACCAAATTGGCCGGCAGCGGGTTTCGATTCGGACGCCGCAGCGCGACCGGATCGACCAACCAATCCAATGATCGTCCCGCGGTCGACTACACCGCAGAAACACGGTTCAACCAAGGCTGGCCGGATTTCAGTGACGTCGGGCATGGCGCAGAGATGATCGCGTCTAGCCCGGTTGAAAAGCCAGACAACCAGGGCGGCGATGGCGATCCCGCCGCCGAGAACGCCGGCGAGCAAGCCGCCGAGAAAGTCGCTGAGGCGCCGGCGAGCGATTCGGCAGAGAAAACCAAGCAGCGCTAGATTCACATGCGTGAGGGGATCGTCAGGGCGATGCCTGCTGCACCCGACCGATGATCTGGTCGCGACCAATCGGGCCGACAGAGCGACTGTCGATGCTGACCGGAACGTTGTCGCCGACGACAAAGACTTGGTCGTCATCCAACCGAATCGGATAACTCACCCGTCCACTCGGCCGGTCATCACGGTATTCGATTTCTCGCAGCACCTGCAGACGCAACGGCAAACCGACAGCGGCTGGAATCCTGACTGCGATCGGATGTGACGCATCCAAATCGGGTGTGGAAAGCGAAGAACCGGAAACGGCTGACGCATCTCGCGCCGGCGTGACACTGCGGGTCGGGTTGATCACATCGATGAAATCGGGAGCCCGGTAAAACGCGATTTGGATGTCGGACAAGTCGGCGATTTGATCCATCGTTTTTCCAGGCGTGATTCGCAACGCCAACCGGTCAACCGGGTTCAGGTTCCGGCGCACCGCCGTGTTGGTGGGATAGTCATCCATCACCGCTGTCAGTCGATCGCCGGCGTGAGGATTGAAGTGGTGATAGACCAGCCACTGGGGTTGCGATTCGCAGCGGTGCCAATCCGTCTGGTCATCGGACACCGGGACCCAGGCAGGACGCAGAAATTCCGTCTTGGATCGTTGTGCAATCAAGTCCTCCAATCGCTGTGAATTGACGGTCAACCGCCCCTCGGAAAGGTCAACGACGTCGCCGCCGAGTGCAGCGATCCGTTTGATTCGATCTCGACCATCCCAGCGGACGGCTACAACGTCCCCGATCCGCAGCGGCCCCATCGCTGCGACGACTTCGCAGAGAGTGTCACCCGCCAGCGTGGGCTGCATCGAGTCGCCGTGAATTTGAAACGTTTGCTTGCTGGCCCCGTAATGCCCTGATCGAAAGCCCAACCAGTAGCCTGAGGCGAAAATGGCCAGCACTGTCAATAATGCGACTGTTTTTGCGATGGGATTTTTGATCGACTTCATCGACACTGGATTCTGCTGACGAGACGCTGGAGCCCTCGTTATACTTGAATCACCGCCAAAACCCGCGGCTCTTCTGTTTTTACTCCGGACGATTCATCAACTGATGCCCGAACCGACGACTCTTTCCCGCAATCCAGACGCCAACCCACCCCTCGATGCGCAGCGGGAGGAGCAACAGGAACAGGAATTGGAGTCTGTGACCCGCGGCCCAATGGGCGCTGTCATGGGCGTCAAGATATTGGGATCCGGAGCCTTCGTTCCCGACAACGTGATCACCAACGAAGACTTGGCGGCGCTCGGTTGCGATAGTGAATGGATCGTGCGCCGCACCGGAATTCGCCAGCGCCGTCACGCCACCGACGACCAGGCCACCAGTGACCTGTGTTATGAAGCGTCGCTGCGCTGCCTGGAGGACGCCGGAGTCGCAGCGGAAGAAGTCGACTTGATTTTGGTCGCAACGATCACCCCGGATCACTTCACGCCCTCGACAGCCTGTCACTTGCAGCGACGGTTGGGCACGGTGTCCGCAGCCATGGATTTGGGCGCCGCCTGTGCCGGTTTCATGTACGCAATGACCACCGCCGCACAGTTCATCGCCACCGGAAACGCCAAACGGGTGTTGGTCGTGGGAGCGGATTTGATGAGCCGTACCGTTGATCCCAACGACAAGAAAACCTACCCCTTGTTTGGTGACGGTGCTGGCGCGGTGTTGATGGGCCCCGATGACACAGGCCCCGCTGACACGGTGGTCGACTCAAACAACGGTGCTAGTAACGATCACCGTGGCGACCAGGCCGATGCCCGCGCAGGGATCCTGTCGTATCAGCTGGGCAGTGAAGGTTGTGGCGGCGAAATGCTATGCATTCCTGCCGGAGGAACGCGCCTGCCACTGACCGAACAGACCCGTCGCGAGGGTCTGCAGTATCTGCAGATGGATGGCCGGAATGTGTTCAAGTGGGCGGTTCGCGTGTTCGACGAAAGCGCCAAAGATGTGCTGCGGGCCGCCGGCGTCTCGGCCAAAGAATTGGCGTTGGTGGTGCTGCATCAAGCCAACCAACGGATCATCGACTCCGCGGTTCGCGATCTCGCTGTGCCACCGGAAAAAGTGTTCGTCAATCTAGACCGCTACGGCAACACTTCCGGCGCGAGCATCCCGCTAGCCCTCGATGAAGCCTTGAAAGCTGGCCAAGTCAAACGCGGCGACTATATCCTGATGTGCGGTTTCGGCAGCGGCCTGACTTGGGGAACCGCACTGGTCCGATTCTAGCCAGTCGCAAGTTGGTGTGGAGGATTGATCCGAACGGCTTGATTCATCGCAGAACCCCCTCACCCCGAGTCGGATAAATCCTCCACACCAGCGCCGTTGGAGCTATCCAGTGAACGACATCGCTCCGCGATTGAGCCCGCGGAGGACGACGCATGAATGAGTCGCGGAGCGACGGCAGTCGATAGCCTGGTGGCGTCAGCCC
>NZ_JAMYFE010000149.1 GCF_024129865.1 Stieleria tagensis
GAGTCTCATCCTCGTAACGATACGCATCAGCCGGGACGGGAAAACGACCTGCAAGCAGACGAAAAAACGGACCACCCGTCCTCGGTTGCATGCGTTGGTTATCCGCTGACTTGGATCAAGGCTGGTCACCGGCTTCGTCCGGTTCATTTTCCACCCGATTGGCGACGTAGCAACCGTTCCTCGTGCCCTCTGTACTAAACGCAACTGGCCGGCCGTTCGCCCTACCCATGCAAATATGCAGCTTCCCGTCTTCGATCTTATAGATCGTTTGCATCATCCGCGAACCGTCTTTCGTTTTGACGGTGACATCGAGATGCTTGGGCGAATGCGAATCGTCGATCGTATACTTGCGTTTCGTTGGCGGCTTGCCTGCAATGCCGGCTGGAGTGGTATTGCCGGGCCATGTCGTCCAGGTTTCGCCATCGAACTTGAACTGCATTCCGCGAAAGCTAATACCTGAGTCCATTTTCCCACTACCCTCCAGAGCGACAACCTGCCAGCGACCAATGATGGGATGGGCCTGAGCAGGTTCGTCTGCGAAGGAGCGTGAACCGTCCAATTCAAAAAGGCACATAAACAACAATACGACGTAGAGTTTCATCTTCGGATTTTTCTTAAATCGGATAACGGTACGGATCACGCGGTCGCCGCGATTGATCCTCTACTTCAAAAACCACGACTCGGCGACTCGTCGTGCATCCGCTGGTTCCCCGTTTCGTGACTATATAACCAACTGTCTACTCATTGCGATGGTCTCGATCGAAATTGACGCGATCTTCCTCGGAGAGCGGACGAACATGCGGATATTCAACACCATGCGCATCGAGAACTGCTTGGTAGTGCAGCAATCGATTGATCAATGAATTGGCCAATTCCTGAATTGCATGTTGCGAATCCCTTGGAACACCAGCCAATTTCATCTGATCAGCAATTTGGATTGCATTGCGACATAGATTGGCAAGGGTGTCACCTTGAATTACCGAACCGGGATAGTTTCTCCCTGGCGGTTTGATGACAGCAAAATTCGAGTCTTCGGCAAATACTTCGAGTGGTTCAACACGCATTCGCGATCGACCAATTTTGTAGTAAGTATGAAGTTGGTACTTGCAATCGGGGAACTTATTTATTGGCGGTCGGGCGGGTGAGAATAGGGTGCCGAGACGTGTTCTCACTGATTGCACCTTCGGTTGGCCGGGTGGTTGCCCGGTTGGGGTGACCTATTCTCACCGGTCGCGTGACCTATTCTCACTGATCAGTGAGATTGTCGCGGAACGTATTCTCACTGATTGCCTGTGGGCAGTCAAGTTTTTGCTTGCAACGGCTGGGGGTGGTGCCGCGCGACGCGTAGTTACCAGGGTGTGGATGTTGTTGATCGCGAGTGAATGGGAAGGCTTGAACCGACTGACCCGGACTTACTTGATCGGATCACGTTGAGCGGACGAGACCGCATGTTTCTCCCCATGTGGGGTAGACACCTGCCGGGTGGTTCACCACAATCATTGTAGCGGGAAACGCGATTCCCGTGATCCGCCGGGAATGCGGATACGAACAGCGAAGGGCTCCGCTCAGTTTTACCACGAACGGTCACTGCCACTCTGATGCATGAGGTGGCTGTGATGGGGAGGGCTGGAGATGGATTATTTTGAGCGTTCAAATCGCCGCGATCGGGAAACCAAATGGGCGCACATTTGGTTTAAACAATTCGCTCTCTTTCATCAGCGACCGGCTGATCCGCAGTGGCAATTCACTGTCGACGATGTCGTCGCGTTCTGCCGGCACAAGCGTGACAATGGGATGCCGGCCTGGAAGCGACAGAGCATGGTCGAAGGGCTGATCAATTATCGCCAAATCAAGCAACATACCGGCGCTGATGACTTGCAACCGATCCGCCGAAAACTTGGTGAGATCGCTGCCTGGGAGCGGGCCAAATCTGACGGCGTGGAGGACATCGAAGAGGTGGTTGGCAAGATCAATCCACGTGAGCCGGATGTGATCCAAGAGCTTCGTCGCAAGCTGCGTGTGCTGGGCAAGCAATATTCGACCGAGCGTGCCTATGTCAGCAAGGTCAAAGCGTTCATGAGTGCGCGCGGGCTGACTTCGCTGGCCGATTTCGCAGGCATCGATGGTGGTGATGTTGAATCACACTTGACGGATTTGGCGGTCGACGGCAACGTTGCGCCGTCGACGCAAAACCAAGCGTTTCATGCGCTGCTGTTTCTGTTTGAACATGTGCTGAACCGGGACATCGGTCGGATCCAGGCGATCCGTGCGAGTAAGGGTAAGCAGATTCCAACGGTGATGAGTCCTGCGGAGGTCGAGTCTATCTTTGCGGGACTTCGTGGCGTCTATCTGGTGATCGCCAAGTTGCTATATGGATGTGGGATGCGGATCAGCGAGGCATTGCGATTGCGTGTGAAGGACATCGATTTTGACAATTTGTTGATCGAGATCCATCAGTCCAAGGGTTGCAAGAGCCGGATCGTTCCACTGCCGAAGGATTTGGTCGAACCGCTTCGTCGGGTGTTGAGGTCACGCCGGGTGCTGCATGACCAGGATGTCGATGACGGGGTGGCATCGGTATGGTTGCCACATGCATTGGCCAAGAAGTATCCGTCGGCGGCGGGCGAGTGGCGATGGCAATTCGTATTTGCGTCACACAAGCTGTCGCGTGATCCGCGCACCCGGGCGATTCATCGACACCATTTGCATCGTGACACCTTTCCCACACATCTTCGAAATGCGGTGGAGAAGGCAGCGGTTCACAAGGCCGTCACGTCGCACACGTTTCGACATTCGTTTGCAACACATCTGTTACACCGTGGCACCGACATTCGTACGATTCAGGAATTACTGGGTCATCGAGACGTGGCGACCACGATGATTTACACGCACGTTGTCAATCGTGAAGACATCACGGTGGTCAGCCCGCTGGATCGCTTGGTCCAACGATCAGAGCCGACGGCGACACCGGAAGCGACGATAAAAACAACAGTGGAGGCCAGCGAGCCCAAAGACACTGCGCCGGCCGTGGTGGACAAGGCGCGTGAGTGTGCGTCGCAAGGACGCGTTGGGTTTTGGAAACAAGTTCGGCGGATGCTGCGTGGTCGGATCACGGCCGGCGGGTCTGCGTGAAAGACGCTGCGTGAAACCATGTGCCGCCCTCTGAGGCTGGCGAAATCGCTGGCTTCAAGACGGACGCGTCGGGTTGCCGTTTGTGGGCAATCACCAGACCCCTCTGCCCCGTTAAACGTGGCGTAAGGTTCCAGCTTGCCATCACCACACCGGGTGAATCGCAAGCTGGAAGCTTACGCCACGAATTTGTTCACCCGGGGGTCAGCCGGTTGACGGGATCCCTCGCTGACGCGTTTTGAAGTTGCGCTTTTATGGTAACCCGACGCGTGAGCTTTGAAGTTGCGCTTATGCAATTCACTCTCCCGATTGGAGGTCGTGCAGCTTCGCTCACG
>NZ_JAMYFE010000015.1 GCF_024129865.1 Stieleria tagensis
GGTACCAATCGGTATATCCCGTACCCGTTGCCTCGTCCCAATGCTGTCGGAACGCCGTAACGGAAGTTCCGCATACCACGCCAGACATCGCTGATCCTCACGCCCAAATAAATCCCGCCAACTGATCCGATGATGCCAGAGTTTCTCGGCAACGCAACGTGCAGGCTACCGCACTACCGCACCGTCGACCGATTGCTATCTCGTCTCCGTGCCTTCGTGCCTCTGTGAGAGACCTTGGACCAATCGATCTCACGGAGGCACCAAGACACGGAGAATCAATGTTGATCCAAACAAAGCGATTGATGACCACCCGTCGTTTCGGGTGCTTCGTTGGTGTGGAGGATTTATCCGACCAAGCATGACGCATCCTCCTTTCGATTCAGTCGTATAAATCCTCCACACCAACAAGTGGCGTCGCGCGAAACTTGATCCGGTTGGGCGTTCCACGTCGTCAAGCGATTCGCCACGCACGCAGTCGCAAGGGACCTTGGCACATGGCCAAGACCATCGCCAGCGGCGTGGGCATGCCGAACAATTGGTTGCAGGATCAGGGCATCTTGAGCTTCAAGGCTCTGTGGGCGGAACTTGCTCCGCTTCGTTGACCCGCTGTCTGCGGACCCGCACGTACGGTGGTGTGGGGAGTGCGCCGGGAGGCCGGCGTCCCTACCCGATTTCGCCGCAGCGTTGAATCGCGGAAGCGTGGCGTCTGAAATGCATTGGCCGTAGTGTAGAATAGGGGCGTGCCAATCACTATGGAGCCGAAAATGTCGACGATCAGCGTAAAAGTACCCGATCCGATTATGTCTGCGATTGCTGAACGCGCAAAAAACAGTGGGTATTCAGACGTGAACGAGTTCGTGTCACAGTTCATTCTGCGAATCTCGGAGCGACAGAACGAGGTTGAGGAACTTGCAATCAAAGGCCTTCAGAGCGGTCCAAGTGAGCCTTGGGATGGAAAAGAAATTGATGCTATCCGCGAAAGATTAAAGTCCAAGCACGGAAGTTAGATGACAGGTCGGAAAGTACCGTACCGCCGGCAGCTCGCAATTGAAGATATCGCTGGACACTCAGACCGTATTGCGGAAACGAACCTTGATGCAGCATTTCGATTTCTTGATGCCATCGAAGAAACCGTCGAATTATTATGCCAGTTTCCCGAAGCTGGCGGTGCAGTGCCGACGATACGTCAGGAAGCAGAAGGGCTTCGGGCGAAGTTGGTAAACGATTTCCGTAGCTATGTCGTTCTCTATTTTGTGACGGCTGAAACAATCGATGTTGCGCGTGTCATCCGAGGCGGTCAGGAACTTGATCAGATTGCACTGCAATGTAACTAAACGCCGACAGCGGGAGAGATGGAGAGGTTGCTGCGGGCGATGATTCCTTTGCACCTTCTACCTGCGTTTCTAGGTACCCATCGGTCTGTCCCGCACCCATTGCCTGTCCCAATGCTGTCGGAACTCCTGCAACGGAAGCTCCGCATACTACGACGGACACCGCTAATCTTCAGACCGAAATAAATCCCGTCAACGGATCCGGTGATGCCAGAGATTCTCGGCAACGCAACGTGCGGGCAACTGCACCGTTGACCGATTGCTATCTCGTCTCCGTGCCTTGGTGCCTCTGTGAGAGACTGCGGACCAATGGATCTCACGGAGGCACCAAGGCACGGAGAATCAAAGTGGATTGAAACAAGGCGATCGATCCACCACTTGGGCCATCACGACTGCGTCATCTCGGGCGAAAGTACTCGGTGGCAAGACGCAGAACGAAAGAGGTCGGATAAATCCTCCACACCAACGGCAGCACCTCAGGCCGGCGGCCGACGCGGGATTCACTGGGTTGTAAAAATACCGACAGTTGACCGGGCGATGACGTTTAGTGCTCGACCTGCGGCCAATACTCGTCCTCAAAGGCGCCTTCTTCGTGGAAGTCTGGGCTATTGTCCAAGTCATGGCACTGCATGCAGTGCTCCTTGGCTCGCTCCAAAGGCAATTGCATCGCCAACCGTAAGCTCTTCTTGCGTTCTTCGCTGACGCCTGAATTTTCGGCTTCGGCCGCTGAGTGACTCGCTCCCGGCCCATGGCAGTTCTCGCAACCACTGCCGGTCAGATGCGGCGTCTTTTCCAGACTCAGATAACCCGATTCATAGGGGTAGTAGTTTTGTGGATTCCATCCGGTGACGTGGCAACTGATGCACTCGGGATCAAAATGGCGAGGGATATCGCCCCGGCCTTCGGTCGGTTCGACGATGTGGTCGGTGGCTTCGGCGTGGGGCGAACTCTCCCAAACGTCGAACGCTGATTCATGACACTTGGCACAGGTTGCGGTGCCAACAAATTTTTCGCCCGATGGGTGTGGGATCGGCGAAATCCCCAACCCCGAAAGCCCCAGTTGTTCGAGCTGCTGTTGGTAGTCTGCCATCAGTTGACGCATCTCGGGAGCATCACTGAATTCGTGTGTCAGTGGCACGCGGGCGTACTTCATCGGCTCGTCGCCATACAAGCCGACCAGTCCGGCGAACATGCCTTTGTTGCCGGTCACAATCAGTTGTGTCTTGCTGCCGTCGATCGATTGGGGGCGGTAGGTCGGTTCGCCGTAGCCGCCGGAGACAATGATCAGGTCATAGCCTGGCACATCGATCATCAATTGTTTCGCATCCGCTTCTGTGCCAAAGAACGTCAGCACACGGAAATTTGCACCGGCGGCGTTCATTTCTTTCAGCGTCTTGGTGGCGGCTTCCTTGATCGGATTGACCTGCACTTCGTCTCCCAGTGGCGCTTCCAAGGCCTTGGGGTCCAAGATCGATGTCAAACCGATCTTCCACTGACCTTGTTGAACGACTTTGTGGTCGGGCAAAAAGGATGGGTCGATCAACACGACGTTGCCAGCGACATACATCGCCTCGTCGGGCGTGTCGGCATAACCGACGGAGATCAAGTCCGTTGCGCTCAATCGCATGTCGGCTGGCCCCAAACCGACGGCTTGGTACTTCATCTGCTTGAGGGCATTGGCGGACTTTTCAAATTTGATCGCCGCTTGCTGGCCGATCCGGCGAATTTGATTGCCCGCATCGATGGGGACGAGTTCCCAGCCGGACTGGCGCAATTGATTCATAAAGGTCATCCGCCGCGCGACGCCGCCCTTTTGTTTGTCCAGGCCCGTGCATCCACAGGGTTCGATGTAACCGTGTTGGTCGCCGGTGATGAACAAGACGACGTCAGGTTGCGGCCATTTGCGATAGTCCTCGGGGCCGGTTGGTGTGCCGACTAATCCGAGTTCGTTGGCTGCGTCGATCAAGGCAGGTTTGTTGGCGGTGGCCTGACCGCGCATCGAATCCCGTTCGGGGGCGCCCTGTGGCGTTGGAATGGGCTCCGCTTTGACCTCCGGCTGTGCCGTTGGCGTCGGCACCACTTCAACCGGTGGTGTCGAGGCAGTGCCCTGCTGAGCGGATTGAATCAGTTGCACCGCTTCAGCGCGGCGGCGACGGGCGCTGTTTTGTGATCCCGTAGCCGCGTCAAAACCGACAAAATCCCATTCGATGGGACGTTTGAACCGGTGGGAAAACGAGGCAAATCGGGTGGCGTCGCCGTGATCCGATGGCGGTTGCGGTGGTGTGGCCTGGGGTGTCGCCAAGTCCACCTGACCGCTAGCCAACTGGGCATCGAACTCGGCCGGCGTTTGCCGTTCCAGCAGGGCGACCGAGGGTGGTTCGGATCCGCAACCACTGATCACGCCGAGTGAAATGACAGCAAACCACGCCGCCGCGGCAGCGGGCAATGTTTGTCGGCTTTGATAGCGTCTGCCTACGGTCGTTTCGAAGTGCTCTGTTTGTTTCACGTCACATCTGCCGAAAGTTTGCCGCAGTTCAGACTGCGACGGGAGCTAAGGTCTCGGTTCGATCAACACTTTCACGGCCACTCGCATGCGGCTGACCTTCGGATTATCGGATTCGATCCAGACCCATCCGAAGTCGTCTTTGTTTTTACCTAGCAAGTCAATCGTCTTGTCACCCGGTGTCAGCTTGAGTTTCAGCGGGAAAAGTTGCATTGAACCTTTGCCCAGCGGGGCGTCAAACTCGGCCTGGATTACGTCACTTGGGTAGACCTCCCCAATCGTAAGGTTTGTTGTGTCTTTTTCGCTACCCTTTAAAGCCACTAAAGCTTTGAACTCCAAACTATCTTCGCTGTCCAAACGGCCAAGGCTCCAGTAGTACCCCCCTCCCGAAGTCGACTTCAGTTTCGACGACTCAATCATCGTCAACGATCCGATGACACGACCGGCTAATTCGGCGGATGCGTAATACAGTTGGTCCTTGTCGTCGACGTTGTTGGTGGCGGTCGCGTCGGTTGGGGCTTTGTAATCGGGGTTCTTGAAGCCGACGTTCATCGTGGTCACCATGGGGCCCTGGCGCAGGCCTGGTTGAACGGTAGTGATCACATTGAAGCCCTGCTTGGCTTGCTTGTGGACACCGTCGGCATCGGAGACTTCAAAGGGTTCGATTTTGAAATCAGACAGTTTTGTCAGTTCTTCACTCCCAAAGCTAACCTTTGTCGGCTCGATTTGCGTTTCGTAGTAGCTGTACATTTTGGTGGTGAACTGGAATTCGTCACCTGACAGGACTTCGCCAAACGAAACCTCTTTGGGTTCGAATTCGATCTCGCGAATCACCAACCCGGAAACTTGCAAACGAATCGCCGGTTGGGTGGGGTCGTTCGTGCGCAGTTCCGCAGACTGGCTGAACGTTTTCTTGTCAGAACTGACGGTCCATTCGAGTTCGACCGAAGTCGATTCGCCGGGCATTAATTCGCTGTCTTTGAGAGAACCGAGCGTGCATTTGCAGGTCGACGCACCGAGTTCCAGTTTCAGCGGTTCGGCACCGGTATTTTTGATCACAAATTCATGCGTGCCCTTTGTGCCCGGCGCCATGGCACCAAAGTCGTAGTTCTTGTCGGACTGCAGTTCGGCGATGGCGGCGGAATCCGAATGAAATTCCTTCAGCTTCTCCATTACGTTGTCGGCCGTGACCGTGCCATCCATCGTGATCTCGCCGAATTTTGCTTTGCGAAATCCGTAAGCGGAATAGTTCATTGCCCAAGCAAAAGTGGTGCCCAGGGCCAGCGAAAGAGGCAGTAGCAACCAGATTTTATTCACGAGATCAGACCTATTCGACGAGTTTCACAGTATTCGCGGTGTCGTTGCTACGCTCGGCCGTGTCACCTGGTTCGGCAATCTGACCGAGTCGCTCACGAAACAAATCTTTGACCGGCCGCCGCTGCGGGCTGCGAGCGGCGCTGGTCCCTAATTTTCTAACGACGTAAATCTGCTGCAACCCTAAATCGCGGACGATGTTATCCCCCAGTTTTGACAGCCCCTGTGCCCGCTTGGCAAGCGTCAGGGCGGTTTGCCGATCGCCTTGTTGGTCGGCGATGACGGCGGCCTGAGCGACCAGTGATAAATCGGTCGGATTGCCAGCCATCGCCTGGAAAATGAGTTGTTCGGCTTGTTGCAGGTCGTCGCTCAGGCCGAATCGCTGGTACAGATGCAGACACTGATCGCCGAGGGCACGCCAGGCCAGCGGATTATCGCCACAGCGGTCGAGCGTGATCTGTATTGCAGAACGCCATTGATCGCGAACCCGCGGATCATCGCCTTCGGCAACCAGTCGGCCGCATAGCCATTGCGACCGCCAGATGGACGCCGAATCATCCCAGCTGTCGGCGGCAATCGCACGCTGACTTTCACGATCGGCACGCTGCGTCAGCCCCTGCCCAGCTGCATCGGTCGCGTTTGCCAAAGCCGTTTGCGCGGTCTGCACCGGATCGATTGACGCCGATCGCAATGTCAGCAACAGCCCCGCGCCGATCACAAAGGCTGCGAGCGCCAGACGGAATACCGTCCGAGTGCGATCGATCGAATCAGCTGTTGTGCGGAGATCCGGTTCGCCGGCGTCAGCACCCGCCGTGCCCGAGGTGATCGGCAACGGCAGGCGGCATAACATTGCGAGGATGAACCAAATCGGCAATGCGACCCCGGGAACGGTCCAGCCGCCAGAAACGGTCAGGTGAGTCAAGATTGCGACCAAACAACCGATTTCAATCCGCCGCAGGTCCGCTGTTGAGCGTGTTCCCAGCCAGCGGTTGGCCGACCACCACGCCGCGATTGCGACGGGCACCGCGAACACGCCGGCTTGGAAATCCAGCAATTGCCCGGAAGCCAGCGAAAATAGCCAGATCAAACCTAGCGACACACCGGCACCGGAACCGATCCAGGCCGCGTCGGTTGCCGCCGGGCCGTCGGTATCATCACCGTCAGCATCGATGCTTGCGATACGAATGACTTTGGCGCAGGCGATCCCCGTCGCCAGCAACAACCCACCCGCGATGAATCCACCGGCAGCGAGGGTTTCGAAAACGAAGTTGTGTGGATCGGCAATCGTTTCATTGGCCACCGGCAATCGGTACTGCAGATAGGCTGCGCGAAATCCACCGGGGCCGGCAGCAAATAGGGGATGGTCGATCAACATCGCCAGAGTTGATTTCCAGTAGTGCAGACGAAATTCAAGCGAAGCCGGTGCGGCCGACATCCACTCGTCGTCGCCAAACAGCATCAGCGCCGTGATTCCAACCGCAGAGAGAATGCAGGCGGCGATCAAGCCTCGTGCCCATGGTTTGTGGGTCCGCCCGGCAAACCAAACCCAGATCACACCGCACAAGCAGGCGACCAGGGCGCTGCGGCTGTGCGTCGCAAGCAGCGCGGCTGCGCCAACCAGCGCCAGCAAACCCATTGCCAACGACTGCGGTGTCAACAACCCAGCTGCAAAACGGCCGGCATGGGATTCGGTCTGAAACGGACTGCCGGGCTGCGATCGGCCTGTCGATCGTCGCAGCAGGCCGATCGGAACGACCACGGCGATCATCAACACCGCAGCCAGCGAATTTGCCAACGCAAAATTGGCCGTCGGACCACCGTCCAGCAAGCGGTTGGCGAACACCATCCGCTGGGCCGAACCGCGTGGTGCGTCGATTCCAGCAGCTTGCAAGGTCGCCTCGGGGTTCGACAAATACTCGACTCGCATTTGCGGCAAACTGAACCATTGTTGGTGCAGCGCGTGAACGGACGATCCGATCGCCACGGCAAACAGCAACGACAACAACATCACTCGACTGGCGCGATCGCAGACCAGTCGCCGCGCGGCGCTGATCACCGCTGCGGCGGCTATCCAAAACCAGGCCTCGTTGGTCGCCTGCCGCAAATTCCCTGGCGGGCAGGTGGCGAGTGCGGCCAACATCATCCACAGCGCCAAGTTCCAAACCAGGACGTCGATCAACAAACCGCGCCCCAGCAGTGTGGTTGCGTTGTCCCTGTGGGCGCCGTCCGCGCGAGAGAAGGCTGTTGCCGCGGCAAGGATCGGCTGAGTCGCCAATGTGGTTGTCCACAGGATCAGCGCCAGCGCTGTGAACCACAGCGCGTCGCCGCTTTCGACCTGCAAGCTGTCGCTGGGAAAATAAGCGGTGTACACCACCATCGCGCCCAGCAGCGCAGCGGCGCAGCGACGGCACAGGATAGCCCAGGCCGGCACCGACAACGTGTGGGCAACTGTGGCTATCGACGGCTCCGTCGCCCGCGATCGGTCGTGTTTCAGTCGTCGTTTTGCTTTTGCCATCCGGTCGATTCCAAGATCACGACCAATAACAACATGCAGGCAACAATCCCCATCACCGCGATCGCCTGCAGCATCGTGACGTGAACCAACAGCAGAGTCGCAAGTCCACAGGTCGCCGTGACCAAATAAATGGTCAGAACCGCTTGCGTCCGCGAGAGTCCCAGCGCGACCAAGCGATGTGAGAAATGACTGCGGTCGCCGACAAACAGGCTGCGGCGTTCGCGCAGACGAATCCACAGCACGGTTGCCATGTCGTACATCGGAATCGCCATCACACACAGTGGGGCCAGCACCGCGTGCGGCCGTGGCTCACTGGCAAACGTCGCCATCAACATCGAAACAGCGATCAAAAACCCGACCAGGTAACTGCCACCGTCCCCCATGAAAATTCGAGCCGGCGGACGGTTGTGCCACAGAAATCCCAGCAAAGATCCACAGACCGACAGTAGCAAACCGGCGACGAATAATTGTGGTTGGCTGGTTCCGGGACTGGGTGTGGTCAACATCACCGCCGCCATCGACGCGGCGATGATGGCCGCCACGCCACCGCTTAGACCGTCCATGTTGTCCAGCATATTGAAGGAGTTGATCACGGCCACGATCCAGACCACCGACAACAGATTCGTCAACCAAGTTGCGCCGATGAACGCGGTCAATCCGAATCCCAGATAGTAAACGACATAGGCGGCGACGGCGAATTCGACCGCCAGTCGCAACAGCACCGGTGCCCCGCGGCGGTCATCCCAAATCCCCAACGCAAACAGCACCGTGGCGGCAGCCAGCAAGCCCCATAATTCACCCAGACGCTGCGAGATGCCGGCGAAGAAAACGGTCAGCCGGTCGGGCAACCAGTCGGCAACCGATTCGCTGTGGCCGGCGGCCAGGACCAGCAGCGTCCCCAGCGACATCGGAATCATGATCCCCAACCAGATCCCAATTCCGCCACCGAGCGGCGTGGTCGTGGTGTGGGTGCTGTGGCCGCCCGGAGCGGCAACCAACCCCAGTCGCACCGCGTTGCGGCGGACCGGATACAAGCTGATCCAACTGATCACCAGCGGTGGGATCACCGCCAATCCAATCAGCCATCCGATCAGCGAAGCGTCCAAGTGATCAGTTGCCTGTGAATTCGCGTTCGACAAATTTGGTGTCGTGCTTGCCCGAAACGAATTCGGGGTGTTGCAAGACCGCGTCGTGGAACTTGGCGGTGGTCGAGATTCCGTCGGTGATGACCTCGGCCAAAGCCCGTCGCATCGTTGCGATCGCTTCGTCGCGGGTCGGACGATGCACGATCAATTTGCCGATCATGGAATCGTAGTGCTGCGGGACGGTGTACCCGCCATAGGCGTGCGAATCAAACCGCACGCCGAACCCACCGGGTGCATAGAATCGTTGAATCTTGCCCGGATTCGGCATGAAATTCTTGTCGGGGTTTTCGGCGTTGATTCGACATTCGATCGCATGCCCGGTGATGGTCACATCGTCTTGGCAGAACGACAATTTTTCGCCGGCGGCGACACGAATCTGTTCTTTGATCAGGTCCACGCCGGTGATCATTTCGGTGACCGGGTGTTCGACCTGGATCCGTGCGTTGACTTCGATAAAGAAAAAATCATCGTTCTGATCGACGATAAATTCCACCGTGCCGGCGTTGCTGTAGTCGGCACCGCGGATCATCCGCACGGCGGCCTCACAGATCGCGGCGCGTTTTTCGGCGGGCAGATTCGGACTCGGTGCCTCTTCGATCAGCTTTTGGTGTCTACGTTGGACACTGCAATCTCGTTCAAACAAATGGCACACATTGCCATGGGTGTCGGCGATGACTTGGACTTCGACGTGCCGTGGCGAGGTGACATAGCGTTCCAGATAGACGCCGCCGTTGCCGAATGCGGCTTGGGCTTCTTTGCGTGCTTGGCTGAGCGCGTTTGCCAACGAATCGACGTCTTCGGCTACCCGCATGCCTTTACCGCCACCACCGGCGGTGGCTTTGATCAGCACGGGGAACCCGATTTCTTGGGCGATTCCAATGGCGGCTTGATCATCATCGATCAATCCGTCGCTGCCGGGGACGACCGGCACCTTGCTGGCGATGGCCATCGAGCGGGCGGTGTTTTTGTCACCCAGTTTGTCCATCGCGCTGGCGCTGGGACCGATGAATTCGAAACCGCTTTCACGACAGACTTCGTTGAAATGCGCGTTTTCAGCCAAAAAGCCGTAACCGGGATGGATCGCATCGACGTTGGCGACCTCTGCCGCAGCGATGATTTGATCGATCTTCAGGTAGCTATCGGCGCTTTTCGGGCCGCCGATGCAATACGCTTCATCGGCCAGTTCGACGTGCATTGAATCGGCATCGGCGGTGCTATAGACCGCGACCGATTGAATACCCATTTCACGGCAGGCGCGAATGATTCGGACCGCAATTTCGCCGCGGTTGGCGATCAATACTTTTTGAAACACTGTTTTCTCTAACATGTCCGATGATCCAGCTCGGCCGCCTCACGATCACGCATCGAGGGCCGAGTCGATTCGATCACTGGCGCTGGGAGCTATGAATTCGGTTGAATCCGGAACATCGGCTTGCCGAAATCGACCGCTTCTTGGTCGGCGACCAAGACTTCGATCACTTTTCCGCTGCATTCGGCTGGAATTTCGTTGAAGACCTTCATCGCTTCGACAATGCAGACGATTGTCTCGGGGCTGACCATCTGGCCGATTTCGACAAACGGCTTCGATTCCGGAGTGGCCTTGGCGTAGAACGTACCCACCATCGGTGAATTGATGGTGATGGATCCATCATCGACCGACGCGGCCGGTGATGGCGTCGCTGCAGCGGGGGCTGGGCCGGCAGAATACGCCGGTGGCGGTGATGCTGGCATCACAACCTGTTGTCCACCGCGACCGAGTTTGATGCGATCGTCGCCTTGCTGCAGATCAACCTCCGTCAACTCGTGCTCTTCCATCAGCTTCACGATGTCGCGGATTCGTTGAATATCAAAGACGCTATCGTCTTGTGGTTTACCTTTGCTCATACCTATCTCATCACGAGAAAAAGAAGATCGAGCGAGGTTTTACAGGATCAATCGACAATCATCGAGTCCCTTTGGCATGGTACTTAAAACCTCATGCCCCGACTCGGTCACCAGAATGTCGTCTTCGATCCGAATTCCAAACTCACCCTCAAAATAAACGCCCGGTTCAATGGTAATCACCATGCCCGGTTGCAACGTATCGTCACTGACAGAGGAAAGACGCGGGGATTCATGGATTTGCAGGCCTACGCCGTGCCCCAGCCCGTGCACAAAATACTCGGCCAGCCCCGCTTTCTTTAGCACACCACGAGCAATGGCGTCGATTTCAGACCCCGACACACCCGGCGCGATCGCGTCAATCGCCGCCATCTGGGATTCTAAAACCGCTTCGTAAGCAGAAAAAAATCGTGCCGGTGGGCTGCCAAAATGGAAGCAACGGGTCAAATCGCTTGCGTATCCCCCTAGTTTGGTGCCCCAGTCGACCAGCAAGGTCGGGTGGTCGCCCACCCGCTGGTGGCCGCTTTGGTAGTGTGGTTTGGCTCCGCCGGGGCCGGCACCGACGATCGGGTCAAAACTGAAGCCGGTCGCGCCCAAACGGCGAATCGTCGACTCGAGCTCGTAGGCGATTTCTTGTTCGGTCCAGTCCGGCCCGAGTTTGGCGAGCACGGATTGCAAGGCCCGCTGGTTGATCCGCACCGCACTGCGAAGGGTTTCGATTTCCTGAGCGTCCTTGATCATCCGCAGTCCACCGACCACCCCGGCGGTCTCGACCCACTGGACCGTCGGCATCCGCCGAGACAACTCGTGCAGCGTCGCCACGGTCATCTGGTCGGCTTCGATTCCAATTCGTGTGGCACCGACCCCACCGAGCACCTGGGCAAGGAAATCCATCGGTTTATCGGCTGGCGTGCGGATCGCGGCCTCCAGGTCAGGGCACTCCTCCTGCAATTGTGCTTTGTATCGCCCATCGCTGATCATCGTCGCTGATGATGAACCGACCAGCAGCGTGGAGCTGTCGCCGGTGAATCCGGTCAGGTAGTGGACGTTGATTTCGTCGGTGACAAAGAATGCGTCGACATTCAAATCCGACAGCTGGCGAGAGAGTTGTGCGATTCGAGGGGTCATTGATGGCCACGGTCCAAGTGTTTTTGGTTGACATGAACGTGCAGGTCGGGATGGGTTTCGAACAACCAATCCCACCCCGCCGATGTCACGGCGCTATCGTCCAAGTACAGCGACTGGAGTTTGGGCAGCGAGGCGATCTGTCGCAATCCCTGGTCGTCGATCGGAACGCCGATCAGATGCAGGTTACGCAAGCTGTCAATGGATGCGATTCCCGCGGCCGTGTCGGCAGCCAAACGATTGCCGCCCAGACGCAGATTTCTCAAGTTCGGCAATTTGGCCAGCTCGGCCACCCCTGCCGCTGTCGCCTCGGATTGTGGCAGGTTCAAGATCTGGATCGTCTGAGATCCGGTCAGTTGGCGTAGTCCGTCGTCGCCGATCGGCGAACTGCGCAAACGCAGATGCCATAGCTTGGGGAGTTTGGCGATCGATTCGATTCCTGCGTCGGTGATCCGACCGGCATCCAGAATCAAAACTTCCAACCATTCGTCGTCAGGCGAAAGATCACTCAGCATGCTGTCGTCGGCTACGGTCTCGATCAGTTCGATCCGATCGCTGGTCGCTTGCCGGCCGGCAATGATTTGATCGCCAAACGATGTTTCCGGCCACGGAGCTTTCAGTGGCTCGGTGGTGGATGACGATTGAGATAACGAGTGATCGGGGGGATCGGGCTGATCCGAGGACCCACAGCCGATCGCAATCACACAGACCCCGACGAGTCCCAGTGATCGCATTGGTTGCCAGCGGACACTGCATCGCTGGGCAGGGTTCGGAGGGCGGTGTGCTGCGCGACAATCGTCAATCGACACGCAAGTGTCAGGTCCGGCGGTGTTCATCGCCAGAAGTCTATCGATTGGATAGGTGACCCGCAACTTTCACCTGTCGATGCTTGCCAGGCCGGCATGATGACGTGCCAGTTGGCGTTCAAGACGTCGTTGCGATCCCGCAAAAATCACGATTTTCGGTTGCCGATCGACTGTGCGTGGTTTTAACGGTGAGCTACAGTTGAATGGAAAATAACTAACCTGATGCCTCCTCTGACGAAAAGCGTGCGATGGCGACACTGCGATTGACCAAACACAACACGGCGATGCTGGCATCGGCGATGACGTTGGTCAAGGAGTTGTCGGCGGACGCAATCGTGGTCTTGCTGGAAGGTTCCAGCGATTGGCAGCGGCTGTCCGAATTGGCCGCCAAATTTGATTTTGACAAACCCTTTGTGGTGGCCGTCAACACCGAAGAAGAGCTTGAAGGGGCCGCCGAAGCAGGTTTGAAACCGCTGGCGCTCAACAAAGAAAAAGCGCCGCTGCTGGAGCGTCTACAACACGCACTTCTAGAAGCCGCGGCCGACGAGTTCATTAAACCCAACGATGAAGTCGTTGCGCTCTATGGTGGATTCACTTCCGGCCGGCTCGATTCGATCAGCCATCTCAAGCTGGACGAACGGATGCGACGGCTGAGCACTCGTGATTTGCAATCGCTCGAAAGTAGCGTGCCGCTGAAAACGTTGAAGGTGGTCGTCGACCTGGCGGTGCAGATCGGTGTCGAAGGCCGTGAGGGGAAACCCGTCGGGGCCTTGTTTGTCGTCGGGGACACTCGCAATGTCTTGAAACATGCCAACGACAGCGGCGTGGATCCTTTTCGCGGCTACAATCGCAAAGCCCGCAACCTGCTGGACGGGCGCGTCCAGGAAGATGCCAAAGAACTGTCCCAACTGGACGGCGCCTTCTTGATCAACGCCGACGGTGTGATCGAACGCAGCCGCCAAATGTTAGAAGTCCTGCACGAAGACTTGAACATGTCCAAGGGTCTGGGATCGCGACACTGGGCGGCCGCCGCGATCACGCGGCGAACCAAAGCCGTCGGGATCGTCGTCAGCCAATCGACCGGCACGGTTCGGTTGTACCAAAACGGGTTCCTGAAAATGCAAATCGAACCGATGGACAAGGGCATCAAGTGGCAGGAAATTTCGTTCAAGCCGCCGAGCGCTAGCGGCGAAGACTGATGTCGCGAGACAACTTGTACGCCTTGCCACGTGACCGCGTCGGCCAATTTCAATTTGACCAGCAGGTGGTTGATGTCTTTCCCGACATGATCGCTCGGTCTGTTCCGGGGTATGCGTCCATCTTGTCGGTGATCGAGCAATTGGCCGGTCGCTATGTTCGCAGCGGCACGAATGTTTATGACTTGGGCTGTTCACTTGGCGCGGCGACCATGCTGATCCGCCAACAGGCACCGATCGATGCGACGATTCACGCGGTCGATAATTCTCCGGCGATGATCGATCAATTGAGCAAGCGTTTGCACGAGCTGCCTGCGGCACCGCAGGCTTGCAGGGTTGAATTGCATCTGGCCGACCTGTGTCAGGTCGCAATGAGCAACGCGTCGATGATCGTCCTGAATTTTACCTTGCAATTTGTGCCCGCCCCGGCGCGTGGCCGGTTGCTGCAAAACTGCTTTGATGCGATGGTGCCCGGCGCTGCGTTGGTGCTTAGCGAAAAGGTTTGTTTTGACGAACCCGGTCAACAGGACTTGCTGGGCGATCTGCACTTGGACTTCAAACGGGCCTGCGGATACAGCGAATTAGAAATCGCCCAAAAACGCACCTCACTGGAAAACACGTTGATTCCCGAATCGATCCCGACGCATACAACGCGTTTACGCGATGTCGGATTTGACGTCGTCACGCCCTGGTTCCAGTGCTTTAATTTCGTTTCCATCTTGGCCGTCAAACAGTCCACATGATGCCGCCTGAGTGGTTTGATCGAGCGCCGCTGGATCGTTGGTTGCGTGGTCGTGGATTGAATGACTTTGCCGATCACGTCGCCCTGACCTGTGCCCGGCGATTGGACCAACCGACCAATGGTGATCTCAAACGCTGGGTGGCGGCGCTGGATCAATTGCCGGCGGCCGAAGGTCGTTCGTTGAAATTCGACGCGCAGGGTGTGCGAGTCGTCGGCCCAGCGGCGGATGACAACGCGGTGCTGCGAGAAACGTTGATGAAGTTTCATCCCTGGCGCAAGGGACCACTCGGTTTTTTGCAGTTGCAGATCGACACCGAATGGCGCTCCGATTGGAAATGGGATCGCATTTCCGGGGCGATCGATCTACAGGGCAAATCGGTCTTGGATGTGGGTTGTGGAAATGGTTACTACGGCTGGCGGATGTTGGCCGCTGGGGCCGAGATGGTGGTGGGGTTTGATCCGGTCCTGCGATTCCTGATGCAGTTCGAAGTCTTTCACCGCTATGCGAACAAACCCGGTCGTCATTTTGTGCTGCCGATGATCGACACCGATTTACCAGCGAAGCTTGCTGCGTTCGACGTGGTGTTCTCAATGGGCGTGTTGTATCACCGCACCGGGCCAATCGATCATCTCCGCAGTTTGGCCGCGGCACTGCAGCCTGGCGGAACACTGGTTTTAGAAACACTGATCGTTGACGACGACCAACCCAGCGTGTTGGTGCCGGAGGACCGTTACGCTCAGATGCGAAACGTTTGGTTTCTGCCCTCGCTGGCGATGTTGCAGCGTTGGCTACGTCGGACCGGGTTTGAATCGATTCAGACAATCGATGTGACAGCGACCAGCACCGCTGAACAGCGATCGACCGATTGGATGACGTTTCAGTCGCTGTCGGATTTTTTGGATCCCGAGGACCCATCAAAAACCATCGAAGGCTACCCGGCGCCGCTTCGCGCGACGCTGGTCGCAACGTTTCGGGAGTAAGCGTCCAGAATCGCTCCGCCGCGCCCCGGAATGTCTATTGATCAAAATCGATTTCGATGTTGTTCTCACTCGCGGCGGTTCGCAATTTGGCCAGCGCCCGAGCCTCCAACTGACGCACACGTTCTTTCGTCACACCCATTTCGGCGCCGACCTCTTTCAGTGTCAACGGTTCGCTGCCACGTTCCAGACCGAAACGGGCCGAGATGATTTTTTGCTCTCGTTCGTCCAAGCGGTTCAGGATCTTTGACAATTCGCGTTTGCGACTGCGTTGGGCGGATTCCTCCATGTAGGGATCCAACCGTTCGTCTTGGCGTGCCAAGAACAATTCTTCGGTGGTCGTGCGGAATCGATCACGATGTTTGAACTCGTTCGGAATCGTCCGCGCGAAGTTCTTCATGATCGCCCACGATGCATAGGTGCTGAATTTGTTGCCACGCGAGTAATCGAATTTTTCGACCGCTCGGATCAGCGACATGTTTCCGTCACTGACCAGCGAGAAGAAATCGTCGGCGCCGGCGATGTGCCGTTTGGCGATCGAAACCACCAACCGCAAGTTCGATTGCACCACGCGGTTTTTGACTTTCACCGCTTGATCGTACAACGCTTCGATGTCGTTCATGATCGCCGATTTGCCACTGGCTTCATCACCGATCGTTTCACGCAGTCGACTGGCCTTGTGTTTCAAGTAGTTCATTTTGCGGAATAGGTGATATTCCTGTTCGCGGGTCAGCAGCGCCACGTCGTACAGCGACGCCAGGTAGCTGGGCAAATCACTGGGGACGCGGACCTTCCGTGGGGCACTGGCCGGTTCCGGTTCGGCACCCAAGTATTCTGCTTCGCGCGACGCGTCTTCAAAATCTTCGTTGTAGATATAGTCCAGCGGCAGTTCCATGATCCGTTGACGACGCATCTCGATCAGGATCCGTTGAATGCTGGTGCGTGTTCGTTTGAAACGCCGGCAAAGTTGTGGAACCGAGACGCCACTCAGATATTGGTTGAAAATCGAGCGTTTATCGTCATCGGTCAGGACGCCACGATGATTCGGGAAAATCGCAATGGCCGTGTTGTCGGCGTCAAA
The DNA here is from genome assembly GCF_024129865.1 of Stieleria tagensis. Classification (GTDB taxonomy): domain Bacteria; phylum Planctomycetota; class Planctomycetia; order Pirellulales; family Pirellulaceae; genus Stieleria; species Stieleria tagensis. The sequence goes on from NZ_JAMYFE010000015.1 coordinate 16,618, forward strand.
GTTCTTCAGTGTGTAGCGCACCGTTTCGGCACTGCGGCCCATTTGCTGAGACAGCAATCGAGTGACGTCGGCCAATGCGGCACCGCCTTCGACCAACTGTCGTGCGCGTTCGATGATTTCGCTTTTCTCGTCTTCGGTCAACTGACTGAAACGTTCTCCACGTTGAATCTTGGCTTTGTTGTTGGCAATGAATTGCTCGACGCTACTGTTCAGGAACCCGACGCGTTTGCGGCCGCCGAACAGCAATCGCCGACTGACCAACCCGGCTTCACGCCAGCGACTGATCGTCTTGGTGGAAACGTTGAATTGGCGGCTGAGATCCTGGACGGTGTAAACCTGTTCGGCGATCTCTTCGACCGACAGATCGGCCAATTCACTCAGGTCCTCGATCAACAGACGCAGGTCATGCGCCAGATCGGCAGAAGCAATATTGTGTCGGCTCGAGCGATCCGATCGATAGTTGGTGATGCGGAAGCATAAGAAATCGTAGGCGTAATCGCGGTCCTCTTCGGTTTCGCTGAGCAGCGTTTCCGCAGCGGCAGCCTGCTCGATTAACTTGGTTTTTTGGTTGAAACGAAGTTGATCACGAAGCTCTTTGATTTTCGAATCGCGGTAATTGGTATGCATCAGTATGGTTTCCCAGCGCTATTGGCAGTGACTGGCCAAACGTCCCTGCGATCCCGGCGGATCGCCCAGTCTTTTGCCTCGGTTGCCCGGGGTCACCCGATATCCTCCGGGTGATGTTGGTCGCTTGGCCTAAGTGTCAATGTCGCGGTCGCGACGACACCTTTGGTCAAACGCCCTTCGCCGACTCCGTGTCGGCAGGTTTTGGCAGTGAGCCGACAACGAAACTCAAAAAAAGTGGTTGTCTACTACTGTCTATGCCTGTAAGACGAAAACTCCCGCCTTGCGGTTCACTCTGTCTGGAGCGATTCGCGATTTCCCGTGGAATGTTGGCGACAAAGCCGTCGTGCTTTTTTGCACTTATTTTGTTCCACCAGGAATGGCAGCGGTTGTCTAGGTCCAGGACACCTTGTAGGAAATCTTGGGCCAAACCTCCAAATAATTTTGGTGGAAAAGCCCGTTTTTTAGCGCAAGTCGTTCTCTGTGAATGGTTTAGGCGATTTGGCGAATTTTTTTCCAGGAGTTCGTCGCCGGTCAATTGGTCACTTGGTGTGTAAAGATTGCAAGCGCGCTGCACAAAAGGCAGTCTCGGAATGCGACTTCGGTCGCGTCGCCGACTTTAACGGCGGCGGAAACTGTAGGCCTAGCAACGGCTTGTTCTAGGCGGGGAATCCCCCGATGCCAGCTAATTCCATTGAATCACTCCGCGCGGCCTGTCGATCAACTCGATACAGGCGAATCGCTGCAACGGCCAGCGAATTCGTCCGCGTTGTCTGGTTTTGCTCCCGCACGGTTGTTTTCTTCGGCGTGCCAACGGAAACGGTTTTTCAAATGCCCGCTCAAAAATTCTGCACTGATCGTCGCTCCTTTCTCGCTGCCGCTGTGGCCGCCGCCTCGGCCGGAATGGTTTCGGCACCATCCCTGTCCGCTGCGGATGTCGTACCGGTCGCAGACGGATTGATGCGGGTGCGAATCGAAATCGATGTCAAAGGAAACGTCAAGGTTTCTGACAATGCGTTGGCATCGCGTAAGGCACAGCAAACGTTTCCGGTGACTTCCAAAGCCGTGTTGGACTACGAGGAGCGCTCGCTTCGACCCGGTAACGCCGACATCAAATCGGAAACCGTGGCTGCCGAGCGCTACTACCACACCGCGTCTAGCACCGGTGTGCTGAACAAAAGCGAAATCGCGCAGTCGCTGCGCCCCGACATGCGACATGCCTTGGTGCGGCGTGAATCGTTGCCAGAAACCATTTATTCGCCGGATAACTTTTTTACGCACAGTGAATTGTCGTTGTTGCGATCTCCGGTTTCCAGCGTTTCGGTGAACCGATTGCTGCCGGGTGCCCCGGTGACCGCCGGCGACCGCTACGAAATCGCCTCGGACGTGCTCTGTTCGGTGTTGAACCTGTCCAGTGTCGACAGCGGAAAAGTGGACAGCCACGTGGTCGAGGTCACTGACGACGCGGTCCGTTTCAAGCTGGAAGGCGATTTGGAAGGCTCGGTCGACGGGGTCGGCACCCGGCTGCGATTGATCGGGAAAATGACCTTCGATCGACGAATAAATACCTGCACCTGGTTGGCGTTGGGCGTCCACGAAACCCGCGAGATCGGCAAAGCCGAGCCGGGATTTGACGTTTCGGCAACGATTCGGATGGTCCGGCAGCCGTTGGCCAGCCCCGTCGCGATGCCCGCCAAACCCCACGCGGTCGCATTCGGCAATCCGATTCCGCCGGAGCACTTGTATGTCGAACTGCAAAGCCGACAGCATCGCGTGGGGACAATGATGGATCGCCGATGGCGGATGATCCAGGAAACCCCCGCGGCCGCAGTGATGCGGATGATTGAGAACGACCAAAGCATCGCTCAGTGCAACTTGCGACCACTGGTCACACTGCCCGAGGGCAAACAGTGGACGCTGGAAGCGTTTGAAGCGGACGTGCGGCAAACGCTGGGCGACCAGCTGGGACAGCTAATCGAGGGGGATCAGGGCGTCAGTGCACAAGGATTACGTGTTTTGCGGATCGTTGCCGACGGAGAAACCCAAGGCATCCCGATTCGTTGGATTATGATGCACTTCTCCGATGACGCCGGCCGCCGCGTGCAAGCGACGTTTACGATGTCGGGGGACAAAGTCGAAACATTTGCCGGTAACGATGCCCAGTTTGGGGATTCGTTGCGATTTTTGGAAAGAGAAGATCTGCCCGCCGAACCGTCACCGCAGTCAGAGCCGCTGGCCGGTCAGGTCGAATCGAGTCTTCAAATCGCAAACCGTCCCAGCGACGAACCCGATAGCGTTGCCCTGCCGGGCGATCCACCTCGTGTCAGCGATTTAAACTAACGGTCAGCTAATCCACCTAGCAAACCACCGCCGCCGCGTTGCTCGGCTTATCGCTCGCACATCACCTATCCATTCCAAATTCACCGACCGAGCCCTGTTATGACCATTTCTCGTTTTCAAATGACCGTCGCAATTTGCGCCGGGATACTTTTGGGTTCGACGTTGGTTAACACGACGCCGAGTGTTGCACAGGAACCTGCTGCAGCCGCAGCGGAAACACTCGATCCGTCCAGCGAACAGCACACGCAATTTGCTCCCGGCGTGGTGACGGTGATCCCCAGTGATGCCAGTCCCGAAGAAACCTTTGATGGTCCGCTGACGCTAAAGACCTTTTTGGCTGCTCACCCCGAACTGGAATGGAAGGCGGACAAGTTCCCAGGCAATTCGCCACACTTCGATCCTCGCAGTCGGACGCTGGTCGAAATGGCAAAACAGGTCGTGCTGCGGCGTGAGGTTTACTGTTTGGAGTTTTCCTTCAAACCGTTGCGGCAGATGTACATTGATGTGCCCGTCAGTAGTGGACGGCTGCAACGAAAACTGGTTTGGTACATGGTCTATCGTGTTCGCTATCGCGGCAACGATCTGCGCCCGGTGGCCGACGAGGTTGGTGGTTCCAAGTTGTATCAACGGTTGGAAACGATCTCGTATGAATCCCGACGTTTCTTCCCGCTGGTCACGCTCAAAGACCGAGTCGGCGGTCAAGAGTATTTGGATCGCATTCTGCCCAGCGCCAAAGCAAAGATCGCGGCCCGTGAACAGATCACCGCACCACTCTACAACAGCGTCGAAATTGCTCGACAGCCCATTCCCTACTCGAGCGATGAGAACGCGCCTGGTGTTTGGGGCGTGTTGACTTGGATGGATGTGAATCCCAGCATCGACTATCTGTCGCTGTACGTTTCGGGTCTGACCAATGCCTTCCAACAAGATGGCGAAGGCGACGATGCTCCCTATCGACGCAAAGCACTTCAACTGAACTTCTTTCGTCCCGGTGACGCGATGGGGCAAACCGAAGACACGATTCGTTTTGGCGTGCCGTCGTTTGAGGACGAGGCCGAGCAAGCGTACATTCTGGAAAAGTACAACCAGAAAGAACCGCTGCACTATCGCTGGGTGTTCCGCACGGTCAACTGACCCACAAATGGCAGCTCGCTAGGACGAGGCCGGCAGGCCGGGCAAGGATCCCGTCGCAGCGGGCAGGTGAAGCGGCGCCGCAATGGACTGCTTCAAGACCTTGATACCGACACTCTCGTCGGGCTTGATCAGCAGACTTTCGAGTTCAAAAATGTCCAGCGGCGGGGCAAAGAAGTAGCCTTGCCCCAAATCGCAGCCCCACTGTTGAAGCAGTTTCAGTTGTTCGGGTGATTCAACGCCTTGGCAAACAATGGTGGCCAATAAATGGTGCGCCAATTTAACGATCGCCTGAGTGATGATCGCGTGTCCGTGATCCCGGGTGATCGATGCGGTGAAGGTGCGGTCGATTTTGACGGTTTCAATCGGGTAATCATGGAAACAAGTCAGCGACGAGTTTCCTTTGCCAAAGTCGTCGATGTGGATGCCGACGCCACTGTGGTGTAATTCCAGCATCGTCTTCAGCGTCCGCTCGTTGTGGCGGGCATCGCCATTTTCGGACATCTCTAGTTTCAAGGCTCCCTTGAATTTGGCCCGATCGATAATCGCCTGCAGGCGGTCGATGAAAAAGGGATCGGCCAATTGTCGCCTTGAAATATTGACCGCCAAATAAACTTGGGGGCGTTGGGCATCGTCGAGCGACGCCATCAGCGCGCTGAACTCACGCATCGACCGTTCCAGAACCCACTCGCCGAATTGGCTGATCAGTCCGATCTCTTCGGCGACAGGAACAAACTCACAGGGCGGGACGAATTCACCGTCGCCGCCACGCCATCGTGAGAGCACCTCGACGCCTTGGATTTGACCATTCTTTAGATTTACGATCGGTTGGTAGCGCAGTTCAAACTTTTCTTCTTTGAGTGCGACCCGCAACTGGGCTTCCAATTCGTGACGTGCAACGACCGCGTCGTGCATGGTTTGGTCGAACACGGCGATCTGTCCCTTGCCTGAATTCTTGGCTTGGTACATCGCGGTGTCTGCATTGCGAAGCGCCTCGTGGGCGTCGCTGATGGATTCGTCGACAAACGCAACGCCGACACTGGTTCCAACAGTGACCAACCGATCATCCAAATTGAAGGGTTCACAAATGCGCTGGACGATTCGTCGTGCAACCCGCAAGGCGTCATCGCGATGTTCCAAGCCCTCCAACAGCACCACAAATTCATCACCGCCCAGACGCACGGTTTCGTCGCCGTTGGATTCGGACACCGAGTCTTCGGCATCACTACAACGCGAGGCCAGATCGTGTTCGCGAACGCATTCCTGCAGACGGATCGCGACTTGATTCAGCAGGTCATCACCGGCATCATGCCCCAGCGAATCGTTGATGATTTTGAAATTGTCTAGGTCCAAGAACAGAATCGAATCATGGCTGCGACGTTTGGGACCTTGATTGGCAATCACCTGTTCCAGTTTTTCAAGTAAAAACGGGCGGTTGGGCAGCGCGGTCAAAGCGTCCCGATGGGCCATGTCACGCAGTTCCATTTCCGCCTTTCGCCGCCGCATGACCTCCGTTTTCAGGATGGTCAGCTTTTGGGCCTGCAGCACTGCCAGTCGTGATTTCTCGCTCAGCGCCAACGCGAGTTGCCTCGCTTCGTCGTGTTCGAATGGTTTACGCAGCAGCAGCAGTTGGTCGTTGTAGCCCAGGCTTTGAACAATCTGGTCCCAGGTGTGATCGCTATAGGCGGTGCAAATCACCACCTGCAATCGTGGGTCGATTCGCCACAGACGTTTGATCGTTTCCAGCCCATCCATGCCCTTGGGCATCCGCATGTCGACGAACGCGACCGAAAAAGGGATCGCCCCGTCGATCGACTTTTGCACCTCATGCACAGCTTCTTCGCCGCTGTAGGCATGGGTCAGCGAAAACACCGGACTGCTGGTGCTGTGTGACGGATAGGTCACCGTCGCGTCGCTCAAGAACCTCGCTTCGAAATCATCCAGATCATTTTCTTTGCGTTTGGTCGTGCGAAATATTCTGGTGAACGTTTCGTGGATTTGTGTCAAATCATCGACGATCAAAATCCGTCGTTCGGTTTCAAAATCGGTCATTTATCGGCCCCAATGTTGCTATCCATTCCTGCTGGTTCGGGCATGAGTTTGAGTGTGGGTTTGTTGACCGGCAGTTCAATCACGAATGTGGCGCCTTGATCCAGGCCGTCGCTTTCGCCATGGATGGTGCCGCCGATCCGTTTGACCGCGATGGCACAGAAATGCAGCCCCAATCCGCTACCGCTGTAGCGTGTTGTAAAGTGCGCATCAAAGACGCGTTTTAATGTTTCGTTCGTCATCCCGCAGCCGTTGTCGCGCAAGCGGATGTGCACCGTCGACACCGTCCGTATCAAATCAATTTCCAGCGTCGGCCGGCGATCGCTGACGTCACGCATCGCGATTCTCGCATTGCCGATGATGTTGATCAAAATCTGCAGCAGCAGGGATCGATCGGTCCAAACACAAACATTCAGATCGCTGTTGACGTTGACGCAGGCGTTGTCTTGTTCCAATCTCGCATGGCTGTATTTGACTGCTTCGTCAACAATAGCACGCAAATCAGACTTGACCCATTTGATCGGTTGCTGGGCGTGCCGCCGTTGGTCGCGAATGACCTGGTGGATGTGCTGCACGTTGTCATTCAGGGTTTCAAGCAACTCGGCTAAGTCGTCTTTGTCGTCTTCCAGAGTTTCGCTCAATCGACGCAGGTAACCCGGCATCGCATGATGCAGTGCCGAATTGGTGTCGTCCGAACGCAGACGATTTGCCAGTTTTTCGAGCGGTTCGATCCGCAGACCGTCGACCAAACGTGATGCCGTCTCGATCAAACTATTGACGTTGGTCAGCACGTTGCCGACATTGTGAATGACCGTGTCGGCGACCAAACTCATTCCGGCAGCGTGTGATGCGTCGGCCAGTCGACGTTGGGCGTCACCGAGTCGGGATCGCATGCGATCAAACGATTTGGCCAGCTGTCCGATTTCGTCGTGCCCGGCGACCCGCAGCACCGGTGCGATCGATTCGCCCGAGATGATTCCTGATTCTGCGATTCGCTCGGTGTGTTCGCGGATCGTTTCCAATCGACCAATCACAATGCGTTGCAGTAACAACAACAGCAACAGCAACGACGCGCAAGCCCCACAGAGCGACAGATACCGCGCAAACGCGGTGGTGCGATTGCTGCGCAGTGTGACTTCGCGGGGCAAATGAACGTTTAGTTGTGCCAGCGGTTGTCCAGACCAGCTGACCAGTGGCGAAGTGACGTTGAGAAAGGAATGGTTTTGTGGTTGGATCTCTATCCCCGGGGATTGAGACGACTTTGGTTGAAGCGGTGCGATGCTAAATCGAACGCTTGTTCGTTGCTCCAGATCGGTTCGGACCGCGTCACCAAAATGCTGGCCCACCACGTAATACGGGGCACCACCGAGGGCGTGTGCCGTTTTCGGTGCGTCGTGATTTCCCGGCTGCGTGTGGCCGGCCAGTGCGATTGCGGCAAAGAAATACAACTCGCCGTCGCTGCCACGTGTCATGCCTTGGATCGAGGCCCGATCTCCGACGGTTCGACCGCCGGGAGCCCAAACACCTGGGGCCCGAATCCCGGGAGTTCCAACGCCGGGGGTTAGGCAGGCGATTTCGTCGCGCACTCTCAGGAATTCAGGGATCGTCGGTTTATCGGCTGAGGTTGAATTCGTTGGTGGCGCCGGCCCGCCGGGAACCGTTAGCCAGACCCAGTTCCCCTCTTGATCGACAATCGCATCCCACTCGATGCGGTCGTTCATGTTTTGGGCGTCCGTTGAGAAATGTGCCCAGGCACTGTGCTCGAATGATTTGCCACTGGATTGTTTGACACGCGCCTCGAGTTGCCGCGCCTTGTAGGTGGCTGTTTCCGACAGGAAGTCGATATCGGTGTTGATGGCCGATAGCACACGGTTGGTGTCCTTGAGCGCTGCGACCCGTTCAAGGTTGGCAAATTCCGGAGCGATCACACGTTGACGGACGATTTCATCGATGCCGACAACGACGCCCAACATCAGCGCGAGCGCCAGCACCAACTTGCTGCGCAACGATTGAGAGTGGTGGCTCTCCTTATTAGCCGTGGCGATCTCTGGCGGCCGTTCAAGATTGAATTCGGAAGGGGGTTGCCAGGCGGAATCGTCTTCGCTGTCGCCGTCACTGTTGTTGGCCTGGTGCGATTTCAACAGTTCCGCCCAGTCATCGGTGCGATCTTCCCGGGCGTGGCCCGCGCGACCGCGCGATGCGTTGTTCTGGCCCTTTTTCGCAGCGACACGAGATTCGTCGTCTCGATGGGGTGATTGCCAAAACATGCCGATGATTCCTAGGGACCGTTTCGTCGGTCAAACCTAGGTTTCAGATGCATTGCCAAACTCGGCGCGTGACGGTGGACGACATTTGCGGACATTTGCCAGCCGTCATCGTGCCGATTGCAACGATTTTACGGTTGGCGACTTGCGGCCAACCGATCAATCGCCACCGGCGTTGGAGTGATCGACGGCCAGCAGTTCAAAATAGTGTCGCGCGGTCAAATGAAAATCCAGCCCCTGCCACTCGGCAGCCCGCTCGCGTGGGATCAAGCCGGTAAAAATCGTGGGTGGTTGGTAGAGTGCTTCGAGTGCCGCTTCGACCATCGCCGACGGTGCATTTCGACGCGTCGCCAGAAACGCCGTTGTCCCAACCGTGGAAAGCCCTTCGGCGGGGATCGTGTCGGACCGGTAATGATCACGAGTGATCGTCATCGGTCGCAGTGTCGGATGCTGCATCGAGATCAAAATGTTTTGCGGGATTGAAACCAGCCGCCAGTTTCGATTCAACAGATCGGCGATCAGTGAACTACCGCGGCCGACGCAAATCAACGCCACATCAGGTGCTTGGTCGGTATCCAATTGCGGCCAGGCGATGACATCCCGTGGTGTGGACTGGGCGGGCAGATCCAGTGAATCGAGAATCATTTCGGCGGTGCGTCGTGAACCGCTACCCGATGGTCCGACTGCAATCCGTTGGCCGGATAACCAACCGACGCTTGGCGACACCGCCGCCGAATCCAACAAGGCTTGATTGCGCACCAACAGATGTGCCGCCTCGTAAAACAACGGTGCGATGACACACAGATGGTCGCCACTGATTGCCGAGGCTTGCATCGGCGCCATCTGGACTTCGCCGCTGAGCAACCGTTGTCGATTGTCGATCGAACCATCGGTCGCCACAACTTCTGTAGGCACTTCGGCGTTCTTGCCGATCCGCTCAGCCAGGACGTCCGCGACTTCGTTGTAAACACCTTGTTCGAGTCCGCCGGCGATCACAATTTGTTCTGGCATCAATTGTAGATGGTGACTCCAAAACATCGCGCCGCCGACGACAAAAAACGGCATCATCGCCAACAGCAACAACATCGCTGCTTGGAAACGCCGGTGACCGGGTGAGGCGCGGACGACTTTGCGTCCGATCAATGCGCCCACCAGCGGCACGCCGGACACCCAGTGCCAAGTCTTTAAAACCCGTCCGCGGGGTCGTGCCAAAATCGGACGGCCCTCTAAATAAGCATCTAAATCATCCGCCATTGCGGACGCCGAGTGGTAACGTTTCTTGGGCTGTTTTTCCAGACACTTGGCCACGATCGTTTCCAGATCGGCCGGTACGTTGCTGCGAAATGACCGCATCATCGGTGGCGGTTCATGCACCACCTGCAACAGCGTTTCGACCACCGAATCGCCAACCAGTGGCGGCCGGCCGGTGATGCAGGCAAACAAGATCGCGCCTAGCGAATAAACGTCACTCTGTCGCGTCGCCCGATCACTGTGGCCGCCGGCCTGTTCCGGGGCCATGTAGTTCGGTGTGCCCACCGCAGCACCACTGCCGGTCACACTGCTATCGGTCGACAGGTTTTTGGCGAGCCCAAAGTCTGTGATGTGGACGCGGTCTTTGTCGTCGATCAGGATGTTGGCGGGTTTCATGTCACGGTGTAGGACATGGTTCTGATGGGCGTGTTCGAGCGCCCGCGCGACGTCATGCACATAGCGCACCGCATCGTCGATCGGCATCTCGTTTTCATTGATCTTCCGCTGCAGATCGGTGCCGTCGATCAGTGCCATCGAAAAAAAGTGATGTCCGGCTCGATGTCCGAATTGATACACCGGCACGATCCCTGGATGATGCAAACCCGCCGCCGCCTGGGCTTCGGTGTAGAACCGTCGCACGTCATTTTCACAGGCCAACAATCCGCCGCGAATCATCTTGACCGCCACAGTCCGGTTAAGCATCCGTTGGTTGGCGCGATACACGACGCCCATGCCGCCGCGGCCGATCACTTCGAGCAACTCGTAGTCGCCCAGGTCATAGGGCAGTGTCGGGCCGGGATCGCCTTTGGGGCGAGTGGCTTCGGGCAGCGTGGCCGCCGGGTCGTCGCCGGAGTCATCGGGATCGACGATCATGCCGCCGATCGTGTCGGCACCGGCCGCGGCGGCCGACCGTTGGGACGTGCCGAGTGTGAATGAATCTCCGTTCGCAGCGCCGGTGAAGCGATCGATCGCGTCGGCGGCATCCATCAAGCTGCGCAGTTCGTCGGCCATCTCTGGAAATTGTGCCAGGAACTCTTCGCGCGAGCCGACCGAGCCTTCGTCGCAGGAACGCAAGTACGCTGCAAAGGCTTCGTCGATCGGATCGTCGGCTTCGGACGGCACGGGGTCAGAGGGCACGGGCATGTTGGCACTGGATCAGGAACTGGGTTCTTGGCAACGTCCGTGTTGGACCACATCAACCAAGGGCAGCATTTGCCGCGACTGGGGGCGCGATCTAAATATAGGGATTGTTTTTAGGGTCAATGATTGTCCGCAATTTCTGTAGCCCACGTTTAAGCAGGCCGGCGACCGCTGTGTCCGATTTTCCCATCCGTTCGACGATGCTAGCCAACGGCAAACCTTCCATGTAACGCAGGCGGATGGCTTCGGCTTGCGTCTCGGGCAGCTGATGCAGGGCTTCCAGCAGCGCCACCGCGGCTTCGGCTTTGATCACCACGCCCGACGGACTGGTGGTGCTGCCGGGTAATTGGCTGATCCACGGGGCGCCGGCCGAGTCACCGCCGCGGCCGTCGGCATTGACCTCGCGGCGGACCGAACGCTTTTGTGTCATCACGTGCCGTGTCACCGCCGTGGCCACGTTGTTCTTGAGCATTCCCCGCAGCCAGGCCGCAAACTCACCCGGCGAATTGCCGCGAAAGGTTTCCAGATCGCGTTTCACTTCTAAAAACGTGACCTGCACAATGTCGACCGGATCAACACGACGGCGCAGCTGTTCGGACAAGTTGCGATGTGCCAGCATTAACAAATAGCCACGGTACTGCTCCAACAGTTGCCCGAGCGCTACATTGTCGCCCTGCTTCGATGCGATCACCAAGTGGGTCGTCGACATATCTCCATCAGTTGCGGTCATCAATCAAATTCTAGACAATCAGGGTCGCGGTTGATCGATCACAGTTTATCTGAAATCGCCCACTTCAAGCAAAATCGTTTCGCATCGCCAGCGTTTTTTTGTTTCTTCTCAGTCGCTTCCCCAAACCACGTCGTTTCGACAGGCTTTCCGATGTCCACGCATCACACCCGCAATCCACTGCGCTGTTTCCTGCCCACGTTCCTGATGCTCCTGGCGGCTTCGATTGCCGGTTGCGGTGTCAAGACCGTCGACCAGTCGCATCCAGTTGCCGCCCCCGACGAACCAGCGGTCGCGTCTCCGGCCGGCGAATCCACAACTGCCACGCCACAGCTACCGCCGGCAGCCAACGTGACTGATCCGGCGGCGACACCGTCGATCGAGTTGCCGCCGATGGAATCGAAATCCGGCGATAACGAGGATGGTTCCGCGACGCCGCAATCGGATCAGGGCGGATTCGAGTTGCCCGACATGAAACCGGCGGATGCAGATCAATCGTCGGCCGAGCAAACCGCGGCACGCGAGATCCAATTGGCCAGCTGGGAAGACATCCAGCAGCAAGCCCAAGCGACTGGCAAGATCACCGTGGTCGATGTGTGGTCGACTTCCTGTGCGCCCTGCTTGAAAGAATTTCCCGGACTGGTTCGGTTGAGCAAATCGATGCCCCAGGACGTCGCCTGTATCAGCGTCAACGTGGATTATGACGGTCGCAAAACGCGCCCGCCCGAATCAAACCGGGAATCAGTCGTCCAGTTTCTGACGGCGATGAAAGCGGATCTGGACAACTACCTGTGCACGACACCCAGCGACGATGTGTTCTCGGCCATCGACATCCCCTCGATCCCCGCCGTGTTCGTCTATGACGCCGACGGCAAATTGGTCAAACGATTCATCGACGCCGGCGACACGATCGGTTTCACCTACGACGAGCATGTCGTGCCGTTCGTGAAGAACCTTGCCGGTGCGTGATGCCAAACGCTCACACAGCAGGGTGAACCCCGCTAAGCAAATCGCAGGATTGATTCTCTGGAGCGAACGCCTGCGGGCTTTTAGAAAATGGTTAGTAGGCGAAAAACGAACCGTTCATTTTTGTTGTTGAACCTGATCGCTCTGGCGACTTGTGCTGGTATGGCGTTGGAGTGTCTATTTGAACCTACGTGAAAAGACGGGATGAAAAAGGGCAAACGGCAGAGCAGCATCCTGGTCCAGCGGGCGAAAGGCCTGTTGTCCATCGTGATTGGGGCATGCCAAAGTTGGATCGGCGGAGCGATCCACTACTTTACTTGATCGCAACGATGTAGCAGATCCAGCTGGGGTCGCTGACGGCGGATCCAGAGCGATGCCAGGTGCCGTCAAGCTCGGGGTTGTCCTCGTCTTCGATCTCCCAGTAGACGTGGCTTTCTCTAAAACCGGCTTCGGCTAGCATCTCGCGAACTTCGGGGATCGTCCAGAATCGCCACTGGTATTCAAAGGCCCGCTTCAGTTTGCTGCCGTCGGGAAATTTGAACGAGATCGAAAATTCCGCGTCGGCGGTGATCGGGTTGAATGACTCTTGCGTCCAGTGGTACGCAAACCCCTTTTTCCCTTTCTTGATCGTGCGTTTATCGGTCAGTTCTTCGGTGTAGCAATCGCCACCACCCATCATGTCCATCACCAGGATGCCCTGGGCGTTCAGGTTGGACCGCGCGATTTGGAAGTAGTCGACGACTTCTTGGCGGGTTTTGAACAGCCAGAAAGAAAAGTTCTGGGCCGCCAGCACATCGGCCGGCGGTGTCTGGTTTTCGCGGACGTCCTGTTCCAGCACCGTCACACGCGATTGCTGTTTCGGTTTGAGCTTGGACAGGTTGTGCTCGCGTCCCCATCGCAGGGTTTCGCTACACAGGTCAACGCCATGAGCGGTCCGTCGTGGGCTGGTGGCAACCCATTCGCAGCAGACGGCAAAGGTACCGCAGAAGTCTTCGCGCAAAACGTAGGGTTTGCGTTTGTAGGCCTCGCGATAGGCTTGCTCGAAAAATTCGACCTCGTGATCGGGGGTTTGCACCGATTGTTGATACAGATCGAATTTGTCCGCCGTCTGGGCCATGGTTTTGCCAGACGATTTGGATTTTCGCTTTGCCATAACGCGTCTTGATTACCGGCGTGCGAGTCGACGTGCAATCGCTTCGGTCGGTAGCGGCATGATCTCGGCCGGCCCGCCGGGATTGAACAGCGCGTCATCGCGAGTCTGTTCGTCTTCGGGCTGCCCATAGGTCACCAGGTAGGCGCCGATGATGTCGCCGCCCTTTTCGTAAACCGGTGGCCAGAATTCTTCGCCGCGGATGGCCAGCGTCTTGGCCAGCAACCGGGTTGCACGGCCGGAGAACCCGCTGAGAACCATGTCCAGTCGGCCCAGCGCTTCGCGGTAGATGTAAAACACCATCGCGGTGTCTTTGTCTTTTCCACCGGCAAACTCCCAGGTCCCGTCGTCTTTTTCGTAATAGAAACCGGGTTCGACGGCGTCTTCGTTTTTACTCAATCGCACACCGGCCGAGGCGCTGCCCGGTTTAGGGTCGGTGTCACGGTAGCGCAGAAAGAACGGGCAGGAGCGGGCCGAAACGTCATCCACGTCGTCTTCGGTGACAAACGGTGTGCAACCAAACACGTCAGAGAACAGTAGTTCGACGACGGGATTGCTTTTGATGCTGCCGATACAGATCATGCCGCGATCGCCGGTGGCTTCGACAAATCCGTCGAAGACATCGTCGGCGCGTGCCCGCACGTCTTCCTGCTCGACTTGGCCGGGGCTCCAGACCAATGTCTGTTGAAAACGATCCGGCATGGGGACTTCGCGGCCCGGTTCGTCTCCGTCTTGGTCTTTGTGTTTAGCGACGCCGCCGAGCGTTGAAACGCCGCTCAGCACTTCACCGACCAGGACCGAGTCACTGGCAACCACTGCGGCGCCTTCGGGTGTTGCGTTAGAGTCGGTCGCACGGACGCCGATCACGATTTCGATCTCGCTGCGGCGGGCGATCAGTTCCCAGAAATTCTCGGGATTGACCGCGAACAATGCGCCCGGCAATTGGTCTGCCGTCGCATGGCCTTGATCGATCAAGTAGTCACACAGACGCGATAGGGCGTCCAGCGGAATGTACTTGGCTTCGTTCTTCAATAACGACGCGACCTGGTGACGATCGAGCCCGGTGTGTTCAACGATTGATTTAATCGTTCCCGGCCGTTTGCGACGATCAGGAGTGTGACCCAACAGTTCGGCCAATCGAAATGCGTATCTCATGCGCTATTCTGTATCAAAAGAAACCAGTGAATAGGACGAATCGTGCTCGCGTGTGGAACCCGAATCGCATCTTGTGACTGACGGAACCAGCCCTTGTCGTGATGCTCTGCGCCGTCAGCCGCAGAGCGATTAGTTTCTACCATCCCCTAACGTCCGCCTACCCCACATCAATCGAGACCAGGCGTACGCCAGGAGGCCGATTGCCAGCGTCCCCGCACAAACCGCCGCTTGGGCCGGAGCACGGATAGCAGTCAACAGCGCGATACCCAGTGTCCCGACAACATAGATCAGCGGGATCACAGGATAGCCCCATGCACGCACGGGATGTTTCGGGTGATTGCGGAATAAGAAAACCAAGCTGCCACACAGGGCTGCACAAACCGACAGGGTCAAACCAAGATAGTCTAATTGTTCGCGAAGCGTGGAGATCTTGATCACCACGACCGCCAGGATTGCCTGGGTCCAAATCGCAGTCAACGATTTGCCGGTAGGGCGGTCTATGTCACCCTGGTCGCCGGTCGGCTGCGACACTCTGCCAGCTAAAAAAGCGGGCAATAGTCCGTCCGCAGCCATTTTCTGCAGCACCCGAGGTCCGGTCTGCATCAGCGCCAGTACCGAAGTCCCCAGCCCGATCACAATCGCCAGTCGGACCAAATCGCCGGTCAGGTGGCCCCACCCCAGGCCGCGTGATTCCAGTTGGCGGCCGATCGCGTCGGCGGCGATCCCGGCCACGTTGGGCTGGCCGGCGATTTCGCCCGCGGTCGGTGCCAACACAAACACCGTGTTGAGCAACAAATACAGCGCGGTCACGGCGATCGTCGCCCAGAGCATCGCCCGCGGCACGTTGCGGCGCGGGTCGGCAATCTCGCTGGTCAGGTAGACCGCCGCATTGAACCCGCTGTAGCTGAGCGAGATCCAGGTCAGTGCGTTGGCAAAGACCAAGGCAAACTCCCAGCCAAGCATTTTCTCGCTCGCGACTACCGTTTGATCACCTGCGATCCGTTCGGCCGGTCCCAGCGTGGTTCCTGCGGTAGATCCAGCCAAAGTTCCCTGCCACGTCGATAGTGTGCCGTAGGCAATGGCGATGAAGAATCCGATCAAGATTAGTTTGACGACCACAACCGTGTTTTGAAATTGTGTCCCTCGTCGCAGGCCCAGGCTGTGAACGATGGCGGCGATCAAGACGATCCCGATCGCGATCGAGTGGCCGGGCAAGAAGGCCCAGGAATCGCCGTCCGGTCCCCGTGCATAGGACTCCATTGCGGTGGCGGCAAACGCCATTGCGCCGGTGAATCCGGCCAGTAGTGAAACCCAGCCGCCGACCATCCCCGCCGCCGGATGCAGGGCGCGCGCCAGAAACAGATACTCCCCACCGGATTCCGTGAATTGTCTCGCCAGCGCCCCGTAACAAACCGCGCCGCAGATCGCGATCACACCGCCGATCGCCCAGGCTAGGATCACGTAACCGGGCGATCCTAGGTCGGCCAGGGTGAATCCGCTGGTCGTGTAGACGCCCGCGCCGATCATGCTGGCTGCGACCACCGCTGCCGCCGAGGGCAAGTTCATCGTCGCGGTGGTTTGCGGTTTTTGACCGGGATCCAGCGGCGGGCCGGCGGTGGGGCGAAACGGATTGATTGTCATTCTCCTGGATGCCTGGGGGATCTGAGTCAGAACATGGCTGGCAGCACGGCCCATCTTAGGACGTCGGGGCGATCAGTGTGGCCGCCCGCCCCGCCAGGGGGCATTGGGTCTGAATCCTGGCGGATCCCGCCACGAAAAGCACGGTTCGGCTTGTTCTCGCTTGTCGATTGCCAATACTTAAGCACCGATCCGATTTCGTCAGCCCTTCTTCTGTCCACGTTTTGAGAGCTTTCATGGCATTGACCATCATGCGCCGCATCAAATTTTGCGCCGGCCACCGCTTGTACGGTCACGGCGGCAAATGCGAGCACTTTCACGGTCACAATTACGTCGCTGACTTTTTTGTCCAAGGTGAAAAGCAGGACGAGGTCGGGCGGATCATCGATTTTTCTGACCTGAAACGCGCTGTCAAAGGCTGGATCGACGAGCACTGGGACCACAGTTTCCTGATTCATCAGGATGACCAGAATGCCCGCGAGGCCCTGGAGATGGTGAAACCCTGTCGGTTGTTTGTGATGCCGTACAACCCGACAGCCGAAAACATGGCCAAGTACTTGCTGGAGGTGATGTGCCCGGAAGTGCTCGAGGGCACCGGCGCCAAAGCCTGTCAGGTGCGGATCTGGGAAACCGACGAAGCGTTTGCCGAAGCCTCGCTAGACGATTAGGGCTGTGTCGACACCGAGATCGCAATCAGAGCGATCACGATGGTGGCAAAAATGCCCACGATGATCGCAAGTCGTTTGCCGCTGATCTCCCGGGTCTGAGGCTCCAGGCGGTTGCGGATGCGATCGACCAATTCTTGCCGACCGGCATAGAACATGTGCTCATTGGGGTCGGCGTTTTCTGCTTTGGGAGAGGCTAGACGAGCCGTTTCCAGCATCACCGCTTGGACTTGGCGAGCGTTAAAGGGGCGATCATCGGCGGATTTTGCCAGCAGTTGGTTGATGATCTGTTCGACCGGTTCCGGGCAGTCGCAGAAATCGCGGACCGACGGAGGTCGCTGTTTCAGGTGCTGGTCGAACAGTTGTGCGTAGTTTTCGCCAAGAAACACCTTTCGCGCGGTCAGCATCTCAAACATGCAGCATCCCAGCGCGTACAAGTCGGCTTTGCCGGACACCGATTGATCGCCCGTGATCTGTTCGGGCGCCATGTAGGCGTGGGTGCCAACGGTGATCCCGCTGCCGGCCAAGTCGCCGGCGTACAAATCGCGTGCGATACCAAAATCGCCCAGTTTGACGACACCGGCTGGTGTCAGGAACAGATTGCTGGGCTTGAGATCGCGGTGCACAATGCCATGATTGTGCGCGAATTGCAGGGCACTGCAGACCTGGCGCGTGATTTCGACCACGGCGGTCCAGTGCAACGGCCCGGAGTAGTTCAGTAAGTCGTCGACGGTGCCACCACTGACGACTTCCATCACGTAGAACAGCGATTGGTCGTCGTCGGCGCGGCCGCCACCCAGGTACGACACGATGTTCGGGTGCCGCAGTCGCTCCAGGATCGTCATTTCGCGTTTGAAACGCGCACGAATCAACGTGTTCTGACAGACCCGAGGGTGAAGCTTTTTCAGGGCAACGGTGCGACCGTTCTCTTTTTCGGTCGCTAGATAAATCGTGCCGACTGTGCCGACGCCCAGGATTTCCCCCAGCTCGTAGTCGGAGAGCTGGCTGGTGGGCATTAGACGCCCGCGATGTCCGTGATTTTGACGCGTGTGAACAGCTGGCGGTGGCCGATTCGGCTCTTGCTGTTCTTACGTCGGCGAAACTTTTGGACGTAGATTTTTTGGCCCTGTTTGGGGCCCATCACCGATGCGGTCACGGTGGCTCCGTCTACGGTCGGCGTGCCCAGTTTGAGCCCCGAATCGCCTTGAACGGCCAGCACCTTTTCAAAGGTCAGGCTTTCTCCGGCGGGAGTTTCGCGAAAGTCGAGGTCAACTTCCATTCCGGGTTCAACACGGTACTGGCGACCACCGTCAACGATAATGGCGTACATAGCTTCGTCAAAGTTCATTTGGATTGTCTGAAATCGAGCCCCAGAGTCTATCGGCCGGTTCGCCAGGCGTACAGGGCTAAAATCTCCCTGGAATCCATAACCGTTTGCCAGGGTCCGCACCGTTGCTGCGTGACCCGAATCAGAACACTTGCTGGGCCCCCAATGGCTAGGATTCTCCCCCCAGTAGTCTTCCGATTGCCCTGTTTTCCCAGCGCGGTCGACGGTTTCCTCGCAACCGCTAAACTGCCCGCTGATGGAAGTTTAGGTCAGGTTGCCGACCGCCGGGTTGCACCTGGCCTGCTTCGTCCCCTTTTGTCGCTCGCTTAACTTCAAACCGATTCGATACCGATGACAGCCAATTTGACGACCCAGCCGGCTTGGAAAAAACTGAATTCCCACTACGAGGCGATCAAGGCGACTCATCTGCGGGATCTGTTTGCTGACGATCCCAAGCGAGGGGAAACGTTCAGTCTGGACGCGGTCGGTTTGTATCTGGATTACTCCAAGAACCGCATCACCGACGAAACGCTGTCGCTGTTGATCGAGCTGGCCGAATCCGCCGGACTCAAGGACCGCATCGAAGCGATGATGACCGGTCAGAAAATCAACACGACCGAAGACCGCGCGGTACTGCACACCGCACTACGCGCGCCGAGCGGGGCAAACATCGAATTCGAAGGCCGCAACGTCGTGCCCGATGTGCACGCGGTGCTGGACAAAATGGCGGCCTTTTGCGAAGCCATCACCAGTGGTTCATGGACCGGACACACCGGCCAGCCGATTCGAAACATCGTCAACGTCGGCATCGGCGGTTCGGATCTGGGGCCCGTGATGGCCTACCAGGCGCTGCGTCACTACAGCAACCGGAACCTCACGCTGCGATTTGTCTCCAACGTTGACGGCACCGATTTTGCCGAAGCGACGCGTGATTTGGATCCGGCAGAGACCCTGTTCATCATCGCTTCCAAGACGTTCACCACCCAGGAAACGATGACCAACGCGCACACCGCGCGGACTTGGTTGTTGGACGGATTGGGGGCCGACCCGTCGGCGGTCGCCAAACACTTTGTTGCCTTGTCGACCAACGCCCAACAAGTGGCCGAGTTTGGCATCAACACCGACAACATGTTCGGATTTTGGGATTGGGTCGGCGGACGCTACTCGATGGACTCGGCGATCGGTTTGTCGACCATGCTGGCGATCGGGCCGGAACAGTTTCATCAGATGTTGGCTGGATTCCACGAGATGGACCAGCACTACCGCACCGCACCGCTAGACAAAAACCTGCCCGTGCTGATGGGATTGTTGACCGTCTGGTACACCGATTTCTTTGGCTCGCAAACCACCGCCGTGCTGCCCTACGACCAATACCTCAGTCGTTTCCCGGCGTATCTGCAACAACTGACGATGGAAAGTAACGGCAAGTCTGTCACCCTGGATGGTGATCGCGTCGACTATGACACCAGCCCGATCTATTGGGGCGAACCGGGGACCAATGGCCAGCACTCGTTTTATCAGTTGATTCACCAGGGGACCCATTTGATCCCCTGTGACTTCATCGCTTTTGGCAAATCTCTCAACCCGATCGGTGACCACCACGACAAGCTGTCGGCCAACGTATTCGCCCAAGGCGAGGCGCTGGCGATGGGGAAGACCCGCGAGGAAGTGTTGGCCGAAGGCACTTCGGAAGAACTCGCGCCACACCGCGTGTTCGAAGGCAACCGGCCCTCCAACACACTGTTGATTGAATCGCTGACACCCGCCGTGCTGGGTAAATTGGTTGCCTTGTATGAGCACAGCGTGTTCACGCAAGGCGTCATCTGGCAGGTCAACCCGTTCGATCAGTGGGGCGTCGAATTGGGGAAAGTGCTGGCGAAAAAGATCGTGCCAGAATTGGAGTCCACCGACCAGCCGCTAGCCCACGACAGTTCGACCAACCGTTTGATTCAACGGTATCGTTCGTTAAAGGCCTAGGGGTGCGTCAAAGGTAAACCATTGGGGTGAGCGTGGTGGATCTTGTGAAAGATCCACCACCTGCAAACGAAGTTGACGATGTCTGACGCAGACGAGCATCAAGCCCGGTTCTTCGCACAGTCTCCCTTGGCTCGCACGGTGATCGAGTTATTCGATGCGCTGCCACAAACCTATTTCTATGCCAAGGATCGCGACAGTCGATTCGTCAAAGTCAATCAGCTGTTTCTGGAGAATCATGGTCTGAGCGACGAGCGAGAGGCGCTGGGTAAAACAGACCATGATTTTCATCCGCCGCTGATGGCCGAAGCCTACATCAGCGAAGACCGCAGGGTGATGTCCAGTGGGCAACCGCTGCGTGGGCAAGTGTGGTTGGTGATGCACCGTCGCAGCGTGCCGCGTTGGTACGTGTCAACCAAGACACCGTTGCTGGATGTGGACGGCGCCGTGATCGGTATCGCCGGAGCGATGTATCGAATCGCGCAGCAGAACGAATTGGCGAACTATCTGCAGGAAATTCTGCCGGCGGCACGATTCGTGGAGCGGCATTTCGCAGAATCGATTTCGATGGCTGAACTAGCCGCTCTGACCGGTTTGTCGTCGACTCATTTCAATCGACGCTTTCGCCAAATCCTGCGAATGACTCCGATGCAATACCTGCGTGCGGTTCGCATCCAAGCTGCCCAGCGGTTATTGACGACGACTTCGCTGGGTTTGTCTCAAATCGCTTTGGACGTGGGCTACACCGACCAGAGTCACTTCACCAAACGGTTTCGCGAAGTCACCGGGATGACACCCGCGGCCTATCGAAAGCGATTTGTTCACTAGGAAACTCGTCAGGTGTCATCACCTCGGCAAACAAACTCCGCGCTCATCAAGAAGCCGTGACCCTAGTCGCCATAGTCGGCGTCCGGATTGAAGTTTTATTGTTCGAATCGCTTTAAGGATGATCGGACGCGTTGTCCGCTAGACGTGATGCGCCGCTGGTGAACATCGATGGATCTAAATCGAATGTGACCCAGTGGTCGGGATCCGCTGAGGACCGCTGCTGCGTTTTCTCGGGCGGTTGCAGACTCCACAGATCAGTCGAAACAAATGGGTCGCTGATCAGACTGATCGGTTGGTTGACAAATTCGAACAGATTTGGGTTCGCGGGGGCGATGGCGATGTTGTCCAGCAATGACTTGCGTATCGAAACCGTTCCACCGCGACGGATTTCAGTGGTTGGGTGACCGACCGGTTCTAAATTCGAAGAGTGGATGGATACCACCAGTGAGTCATCGGTGGTCTGAATCTGAGTGTCCGGACCCAGTTGCAGAACGATTTGAGGAGTGAGAATGCGTTGTGCGGCGAACGCGACCTGCGCTTTCTGAATCTCTGTGTCCAATTCTTTTTTTAGCGTTGCGGCAATCTGATCCATCGCTTGTCGATGACCGATCTGTTCGGCTCTCGGTCGCAGTTCATCAATCTTTCGGGATGCGATTCGACGCACGATGTTTCGCATTAACAATCGTTTGGATCGGATTGACTTGGTTTCCGAATTGGTGGTTCCAGACACTTCGATGGGTGTGAACCGGATGCCTGTTTCATCAGCGATCAATTCAGTGGTCGCGTGGAAATCCGTTGTCGCGACTGAGTTGAACACAACCGGTCCCTTGTTGCTTTCCGTCGAAGCGATGGTTTGACCTTTGACACAGATTCGAACTTGAATCCCCGAGGCACAGGGCGAAAGCGATGCATCCATGGTGGCTGTTGTCTTGGCATGGCCGATCGCACGCGTGCCCAGGATCACTGTGTCGACATCGTGACGTTTTACGATGTCGCGTTTAAATTGATCGCGGACAAAATTTTCGGACAAGCGGACGACGACCGATGCCCCACCCAGGTCCTCGGCGATGCTGCGGGTCGGTCCCGCTGTCCCGATCAGGATTCCCAACAGCACAGTGAGTCGGAACAGATGATTCATTTGATTCGTCCTCGAAAGAATCCGTTCGACAGTCGGGAGAGGGATGATGGTAGCAAGCGTCGCGAGAATTGAGCCATGCAAGCGATGTGCCAATCCGCAATCGGCTTGTCTCAAGCGGCTGGAATGAAAGATTTTGACCGCGCTTGCTGGATTTCAGGATCGCAATCAGTTCAGGCCGATTGATAAGCGATCATCAGAATCACCGAGCCAGACCGGGTGGCAGGGACGGATAGAACCGTTCGAGGGCAGAGGCCTACTGGACCGATCGTCGGTACTGTGTGGGAGTCAGACCCGTCTGGCGCTTGAAGAACTTGCTGAACTTCGATTGTTCACTGAAGCCGATTGTGTTGCCGACCTGAGCCACGCTCTGGTTGGAGTCTTGCAGCAGTTGTTTCGCTGTTTCGATTTTGACGTTGCTGATGTCGGCGCCCGGTGTCACTCCGTAGAGTGTCGTGTAGCGTTTTGTAAATGTTACTTTCGACAGCTCGACGCGTCGGCAGATTCGTTCGACGGTGATCCCCAAGCAGGCTTCGGATTCGATCAGCTCGCGGGCCTGGCGAATCTTTTCCCAATTCGTCGAATCGACCGTCGACTGACGCATCAGGATCGGTCGCGGAGCAATTTCGACATCCGGCGGTTGTGGCCCGTTCTGCAAAATCCATTTGTGTAACAACTTGGCTGCGGCGTAGCCCATTTCTTCGGCCGGTCGCGGCAGTGTCGACAGCGCAGGCGAGTAGTGCGAGGCGACTCGGTAGTCACCCGATCCCATGATCGCGATCTGTTGCGGCACCTTCAATCGCAGGTGTTCTGCGGCATTGCAGACCATCCGCGCGACGTGATCGTTTTCGCACCAAACAAACGCGGGCTTGTTCAGATCGTTCAGGAAACCCAGCAGTTCTGATTCACCGTCGACTTCAGTCATTCGGCTGCGTTGTTCATCGGGGTGGATGCCCTGGATTTCATGCGTTCTTGCCGGCCAGCCGTCTTCAGCGGCTCGCGTCACCAGTCGCTGGCAGAGAGCCGCCGAATGCGGACGTTTGGAAAAGTTCACGCCCACGACGGCGAACTGTCGTGGAGCGATCGATGCGACGTGAGACAACACCAGGTCGCAACTGGCATCGACATCGATTCCCAGCGAGACGATGCCGCGTTCACCACGCCAGTCAAAACAACAATTGATTGCCTTGATGCCCTGTTGAACGATGTTCCGCGTCCAATCGCTACTGCGGTCGACCCATAACAAGGCACCGAGAACGTCGATGGGAACTTTGCCCATCGGGTCATCGTCCCCGTCGCGGTAATGCAGTTCGATCGGTTCAATCCACGGAAACTCATCCCGATAGTGATTCACGCCGGTCATCAGTCGAGACGAGAACTCTTGTCCGGCTGGCAGGATCACTGCAATGGGAATTGGGTTGTCGGCCATCTGCCACCTGGGAGCTCGCAATCCATTGGTATCCATCTCACCAACATCAAGCGTTACGAAACAGCAAACCAGTTTATACGAAATGGCAAGTCTGGCCCCCCGAGAATGGCAACGATGCTTGCCTGTTTGTGATCAAACCTATCCGCCGGTTCATCAGCGATTCAGATTTTGAAAAAAAGTTGCCTCTGCAAGATCTTTTCATCGCACCGCAAAGTGATGCTAAAGGATTCCTGCGGTACCTAGGCTTCTGGGCTTAACGAAACGGCAAATCAGGCATACCGATGGGCACAGTGACTCGCTGTCCTCGTAGATACAACTCTTCACCGGGGCAATCGAATTCGGGTTTCCAGCCCTTTCTAATCGTCAGCTTTCTTTGGAGCCAGTATGAGTCATCGACGTTCTTCTTCCTCAGGTTTCACCCTGGTGGAACTTCTCGTGGTCATCGCCATCATCGGCATTCTTGTCGGTTTGTTGCTGCCGGCCGTTCAGGCGGCGCGAGAAGCAGCGCGGCGAATGAGTTGTAGCAACAACTTCAAACAGATCGGTCTGGGGATCCACAACTACCACAGCGCGTTTAAATCACTGCCGATGCAGGGCGCTGGCACCGATGACAATTCCAATGCCTACATCGCGTACTGGTACCAACAGAGTGATGTTTACAATTGCAAGATGCTTAGCATTTTGGTTTCGCTGACACCGTTCATCGAACAACAAGCACTGTGGGACACGATTGCTAACCCCAGTACCGATAACGGGAACTGGCCGGCGATGGGCCCCACGCAAGAACAAATTGATTACAAGCCTTGGACGAGTGAGATTCCCACGTACCGGTGTCCGAGTGACCCCGGTACCGGATTGCCAGCTTTGGGGCGAACCAACTATGCGGTTTGTGTCGGCGATTCAGGTTACTTGATCAACCAGGGAGCACTGACGGTGTGGCTGCATCAAAACGCCGATCGTTCCGCGCAGTCGCGGGCCTCTCACCGCGGAGCATTCGTGCTTCACCGTCAACTGAAATTCCGCGACGTTCTTGATGGTCTTTCCAATACGATCTGCATGGGCGAGATCGCAACCGACTTGGGCGACGACGACGTGCGCACGATTCCGTTGGGATCCGCTGGCGGAGCCAATCCGTTGGATAACCCCAACGATTGTACGGATCTGGGGTTCAGGGACCCGCAGCGACCGCAATTCTGGGGACCTACCGCGCCGGGCCGCACCGCCAGCACAAATGGTCGTGGCTACCGTTGGGCGTCGGCCTACAATCCCTTCTCTGCGTTCAATACGATTCTGCCGCCCAACCGAGAGTTCTGTACCTCGACCAACTGGGCCAACGCCGAAGTGTTGCCACCGGCAAGCCGTCACCAAGGTGGATGTCACATCCTGCTGTGCGACGGATCGGTAACCTTCATCACCGATTCCATCGACGCCGGAAACTCCAACAATCCAATGGTTCGCCAGGCCGTCGATGGTGGTGCTGGAAACCATTTGCCTGGGGCACCAAGTCCCTACGGATTGTGGGGAGCCCTCGGCACTCGAGCCAACCGCGAAGTGATCAGCGAATCACTGTAGTTCGTCACCGCGGTCGCCCTCGGGCCGGTCGCCGATCCCTGTGCTGTTGATCGCTGTGCTGTTGATCAGCCACAGCCTGCAAAATCAATCTCATGGATCGCCCGGTCGATCCAACCTGTCACCGTCCCTTCACACGACAACAGTTCTCACATCCATCCAATGAAAGATTCAATGCTTCGTTCGTTTGCTATGACTTCCCCGTCCAGTCGCCGTTCTCGATGGCTGGTCGCCGTCTGTTTAGGCATCGTGATGACTGGGCTTTCCGGTTGCGGTAGCAGCCAAACGTCGAGTGTCACCGACAGTGCCGACGCCGCAGCGATCGCCGACTTCAAAGCAGAGATGAAACGACAGGCGGTCGAGATGGCACCGCCGCCGGGCAACTGACTCCGGTCGGTCCACTATTGCTTGCGTTGCATCAGCGTTTCGATCGTTTCGGCGATCCGCTGGGGACGTGTGGCAAATTGCACGAATCGATGGCGTCCGTTCTGTTCCGGACGCCACTCGGTGTGACCGTCCGAATCGACAACCACATGCCCAATCGGACTGAGCTTCCATCGTTTCGGATCGATGCCGCGTACCGCGATCAATACGGCGGCTTGGTCGTGGGCTGGTTTCCCGTGGTCGATCGCTTTACCGCCTAAAAACGGTCTGATCTCAAAGGCGCGTCGCACCGGATTATCGGCCGCTTCTTGCCGCAGTGTTTTGCCGCAATGCAAGACCGCACCGATTTCATAGCCCTGCCAGATGATCTCGGTCGGCCAGCGGTTCACCACGGTGACGGCGGCCGCAGGATCCAGACGAATGTTGGTCTCCGGTTGCGCCGAGCGTGGAAAGTGGCCGCCCATCACGACGGTCTGTTTTACTTTTTGTCGGATCAAGGCGTCTCCATGCAGCGGGCTGTGCTGGTCGGGGGGCGAATCCAACAGGTCCGCCAGATTACTGAGCGCACCCACACTGCAAATCACCACGGACCGATCTGGCTGGGACGCCAGGGTTTTACGGTAGATCTCCAATGCGTCTGGCGCGGCATCATCGGCCGGCATGTCATGCGGAAACTCGTCTCGCAGGGACGGCGTGAAACTGCTGGGTTTGTTCCAGGTCACTTTCGCACCATCTTTGTCACTGCCGATCGGAATGTCGGGACGCCCGTAAAATGTGTTGACGACATCACAGACCGCCGCCGAAGCATTGGCCGGGCACTTGCGGTTAGTGACCACCGCCAAAATCTCCGCTTCGCCGGAATCGGCCAACGCGTGCAGCACCGCCAATGCCCCGACGTCGTCACAGTCGCTGGCCATGTCCGTGTCAAAGATGACGTGAACCGGGGCATCGAATGCGGCCGATTGTTGGTCTTGGGCGGAAGCCGTCGGATCGGCCAGGGACACCATCCAACTGATCGCAAGGAAGGCGATCGTCCGCAACGGAATCATTTTTTTCATCTGCAAGAAAAGATCAGTGTTGGTGAAAGGCTTCGGAGACAAAGCTCAAGACCGATGGCAATGAACCGCGCCAGTAACTCCAGCGATGGCCGCCGTCACGCACTCGGTATTCGTGTTCGATCTCCTTCTTTCGCATTTCCAGGTGGATCAACGAGTTGCCTTCGTACAAAAAGTCATCGTCGCCACAATCGATATACCAACGAACGCTACCCACTTTTTCGGCGGGCATCGATTTCACCAATTCCAAGGCGTTGTGCTCTTTCAGGTATTCCTGGATCTGGTCGTCCGGCACCGGTTCCAAAGCTTCTTCTTGGTCGTCTTTGGGTTTTGCGTTAATCCGCTTCTTGGCGTCGTCTAAGTTCAATGGGCCAACATAGGCGCTCAAGGGGCATGCCGACGAAAACAGTTCGGGATGATGCAAGGCGTACATGAACGATCCGCCGCCGCCCATCGACAGCCCGGCAACCGCGCGATACCGCTTCTCAGATTTCACATGGTATTTCTGTTCCACGTGTGGCATCAGTTCCTGAAAGAAAAAGTCTTCGTAATTCCAGTCGCCACGAATGTCGTTGAAATAACCGCGTTTGCCAGTGTTGGCATCCGGCATGATGATCACCATCGGTGTCGCCGATCCATCGGCGATGGCTTTGTCTGCCAAATGCTGGACTTCGCCAAATTGGACCCATCCGGTTTGGTCGTCACCGGCGCCATGCAACAAGTACAACACCGGATAACTGCGTGACGACGTTTCGTAGCCCGGCGGCAAATACACCGCGTATTTTCTATCCTCGTTCAAAATATCGCTATGCACCGTCCGGTCGTCATAGACAACGCTGTGATGAGAGGACTGGGCATCCGCAGAACGCAGTGGCAGTAGAGAAAGAAACAGAAGACAGAACCGAGCAGATTTCATATTCATGACCGGAGGGATGCGGGCAAGTGAAGTTCATCAAGCAGTGAAATTGGCCCCGCAGTGTAATCCGAATTGAACTCCGGGTGTCAATGCAGGCTCTGTCGCTGGCCAACTGATAGGTCCGAGATGGCGGTTGTCAAAATTTGACTTCCGTTGCGAGAAAGCAGACACTGGCGGCGGCCTGTTTTGCCAAATCAGTGTTTCCCGACATTGGGCGCTGCTATCAATCACCGCTAACAACGACTGCGCACGACATCAAGTTGGCGCTTGAAACAACGTGTGCTTGTCACTGGGATGTAAGATGCCATTTTCCCCCTCCAGCTCCCCAGCTGTTTTTCTCCGATCGATCTGTCGTTCAATGCGTTTGTCGCCGGCAATCGTGACGCTGGTCGTGTTTGCCACGCCTTGGATTCAATCGCTATCGATGCCGTCGGCCGATGCGGCCAAACCGATGCGCCCCAACATGATTTTCATTCTGGCCGACGACCAAGGGTTTGGTGATGTTGGCGCATTGAACCCGGATTCAAAGATTCCCACACCGAACATTGACCGCCTTGCCCGCGAGGGAATGATTTTCGAAGACGGACACAGTTCATCGTCAGTCTGCACACCGACGCGGTACTCTGTTCTGACCGGTCGCTATCACTGGCGGACCCATTTGCAACGGGGAGTATTGGGTGGGTTTTCCAAACCATTGATTTCCGAAGATCGGTTGACGGTCGCGTCGATGCTGAAAGACCGAGACTACAAAACGGCTTGTATCGGCAAGTGGCACTTGGGGTGGGATTGGCCGCTCAAGCAGGGCGGCGTCGCAGATGACCAGGGTGATTTCTCGAAAAGCTATGCCAAGGGTTGGGATGTTGATTACGAAGGCGAAATCACCGGCGGTCCCAACGATGTTGGCTTTGACTACTTCTTTGGGATCAGCGCCTCACTCGACATGCCGCCCTATGTCTTTGTTCGCAACCGCGTGCCCACCGAGAAAGCGACGGTGGAGAAAGCATTCCCTCGCAAAGGTCCCGCCGGTGCGGATTTCGAGGCGGTGGATGTTCTGCCGACCCTCACCGACGAAACCGTCCGTTTTATCAACGAAAATGCTGCTTCGGAGCAACCGTTTTTCATCTACTTTCCTCTGAATGCCCCGCACACCCCCATTGTTCCGACCAAAAAGTGGCAAGGAAAAAGCGGGATCAACGTCTATGGCGATTTCACGATGCAGGTCGATTGGACGGTCGGTCAGGTCTTGGACGCGCTGGACAAGAACGACATCAGCGATCAAACACTGGTGGTGTTCACGACGGACAATGGTTGTTCGCCCTCGGCAAAAATTGCTGAATTGGAAGCCGCCGGCCACGACCAGAATTATATCTATCGCGGCCATAAAGCCGACATCTTTGAAGGCGGACATCGGGTTCCTTTTTTGGTCCGCTGGCCGGGCAAGGTGAAACCCGGATCCCGCACCAAGCACTTGGTCGGGCAACTCGATTTTTTAGCCACCGCCGCTGCGATCACGGGAGCCACCGTGGCGTCCGATGAAGCCGAAGATAGTGTTTCTTTTTTGCCGACCTTGCTCGGTCAGCCTGAACCGGTGGTTCGTGACTCGATCATTTCGCAATCGATCGGTGGTCAATTTGCCATCCGCGACGGCAACTGGAAACTGTGCGTGTGTCCGGGATCAGGCGGTTGGAGTAGCCCGCGTCCGGGGCGTGATGATCTGTCGAAATTACCACCGATGCAACTGTATGATTTGGCGACGGATCCGGGCGAGCAAACCAATCTTGTCGACCAACATCCATCGCGAGTGGTGAAGATGAAGACGATGCTGATGACCGCAATCGTCAATGGACGGACCACACCCGGACCAACACTTCAAAACGACACCGATGTCGTGATGGAAAAACCGATTGCGAAACCACGTGCGAAACGCAAATGATCCGGGACAGCCTCAGTCGGCTGATGTCGCTGCATCAGCCTGTGCGTTTGATTCGATGCGTGCCAGCGCATCGGCATAGCGGCGGCCGAATTCCATCAGCGACTCGCGGTCGAAATGCACGTTGTCACGATTGAGCGTCAGATCATTTGATTCGACAAACTCACAGGCCGGCAATTCGTCGGCCAGTTCACGCTGTGCTTGATCGACCAAGACGCGGCTTTCGCTCCAGTCCTGGCGATTTTTCTGGGCCAGGCCGCCGATCATGATCGGCGTCGTCTGCCCCAGTACCTCTCGAAAACGTTCCATCAACTGCGCCAGGGCGGTTTTGTATTCTGGAGCCAGGTTCGGTTTGCTATCCGATTCGCCCTGATGCCACAGGATGCCATGAAATACACCTGACTGGGATGCAATTTCAATCCGCCGCATGGCGTCGTCATAGGGATGCGATTTCGTTTGATTGTGAAAACCGCCCGGAGTCCAACTTGCGATGGGAGATCCGCCGGCGGCGCATGGGACCAGCCCCACCGTGACACCGGGGTGGGCCTGGGCATACCGTCGGGCGAATTGGCGTCCGAGTCCCACGCCAGCAACGGATTTATCAAAATGCAATGGATCAACGGCTGGAACCCAGGTGCCGGAACGGTCGAGCATCAGGATGCCGGTGTCCGGTAGTTTGTCCGCCGGGATTGGTTTGCCACGTCCGGCCATATTAGATTGCCCGGCCAGTAGGAACAGATGAAACTGTGATTTGTCAGGGATGTCAGCACTGGCGATCGTGATTCCGCCGACTTCCATCTTGGCACCGCTGTTGTCCAACCGCGTCAACGCGATCGTGGTTTGGCCTTGATCGACTTCGATGATCCCCAAAGGTTGCTCGCGGAAGGTTTGCATTCGCCGGGGCGTGGCTTCGGAATCCAAATCGGGTCGCACAGTGGCCTTTGATGCGTAGCGCTGAATGTCCGTCTGTGCCGTTTGTCCGGCGACGGTGACGCTCACCGTTGCATCGTTAGAATCACAAACCGAATGCAAGCTGATTTGGTATCGACCGGCGTGTTCGAAATTGACCGGCCAGCTGATTTGATCGGCCGGGGCGGACCAGTTGTCAATCCAACTGTGTGCCCAACTGATTCCATCGGCAAACTGTGGGTTGCCTTGCAGCATGGCATCGACAGCGGGAATAAACGTTGGCCGTTGTTGGCCGATAGGCACAAAGGCTGTCGCGGTGATACTGGGACCAATCGTTTTGACATACTGTCGAATCTCGTCTTGCAAGCGCTGCATGACTTGCGGCTGTTGTTCTGCGATGTCCGTTGTTTGTTCGGGGTCGACAGACAGATCGAACAAGGCGGGTTTGCCCTGTTCGATTGTCAGCCGGAAGCGATCGGTGCGGACAGCGGCTTTGCCAAATTTTTCCAGATGCAATTGGTTGGGGCGATAGGTCAGCAGGTGGCGATGATCGAGCGAGGCATCGGAACCATTTTGCATCAGTGTCACCAGACTACGCCCATCCAGTTCCAATCGGTCGGGGACTGTGATGCCGCAAAATTCGGCCAAGGTCGGTAGCAGGTCAATGTGAGCCGTCAGCGGCGACACGGTCTTGGGCGTCAGTTTGCCCGGCCAGCGGACGAAGCACGGAACGCGGCAACCGCCCTCGTGCACACTGCCTTTGATTCCTCGCATTCCACCATTGAAACGCTTTCCGTTGGGGCCGTTGTCGGTCAAGAACAGAACGATCGTGTTGTCGGATTGGCCAAGCTGGTCAAGGCTGTCCAGGATTCGGTCGACGTTGGTGTCGATGTTTTCGACCATCGCGTAAACCGCTGCCGTTTTTTCTGGGATCTCGCCGGTGTTGTATTTGTCGAACAGATCCTGGCGGATTTGAAACGGTCCGTGAGGTGCGTTGTAAGGCACATAGCACAAAAACGGTTGCTCCCGCGGCGTCTGGATAAACTCGATGGCTGCGTCGGTTAGCAAGTCGGTGATGTAGCCGCTGGTTTGCACCGGACGACCGTTTCGCTCTAGCAGCGGGTTGTCATACAGGTTGAAGTGACCGCCACAGAAACCAAAGAACTCGTCGAAACCCTGGCCGTTGGGATGCAGCGGCATCTGCTGGCCGTTGTGCCATTTTCCGAAACATCCGGTCGCGTAGCCGGCATCGTGAAAGAGTTCCGCAATTGTTGTTTCACTGCTGCGCATCACCTCGCGGCGACCTGTCACACCACTGACACCGCAGCGTTCGGGATAGCGGCCGGTCAACAGCGCCGCGCGCGTCGGCGCACAAACGGGAGAGACATAAAATCGTTGCAACTGCACACTTTCTGCGGCCAGTCGATCGAGTGTTGGAGTTGCGATGATTGGGTTGTCATGCACCCCCAGGTCACCCCATCCTTGATCGTCGGTCAGGATCAAGACCACGTTCGGGCGAGCGGCGGATTCGGCATTCGCCGACGTCATAGACAGAGATTGCGCAAACAGCGCCGCCAGCGTCAAAAAGGCAAACGTGCTCACACGGTGTTGCAAACGACGCGGGAATGGCCGGCGACAACCCTTGAATGCAGCAACGCGTGTCGACTCGGCAAGAAACTGAATCATGTTGAATCCCATTGTTTGAACCGTCTCTCAATCCCTCGGCGCCAGGGAACCGAGTTCAGTTCCCCCGGCAGTTTCATCATTCTCACTTCACAAGTCAAATCTCGGTGCCCCCGCGAAACCGGCCAGTCAAATGAATGGCAAAGGGTCAATCGGGTATCGCCCGAATGCCGCATCCTGCTGTGCTTCGCGGGCGAACCCTCAGCAGTCAAGATCACGAACGAAGTCTTGATCGGGGTGAATGCGATCGTAGGGGATGCCGAGTTGCTCGGAAATGATTCGTCGTACTCGCAGCGCGGTGTCAGGCGATACACCGGGTGAGCATTTTGCGACAAATTCTTCGTCGCTAAGAGATGGCCAACGCTCGTTGAAACTGCGTCGGCTTCGCCTGGCAGAGAGGATCACCAGCGTGGTGAACACCGCCACGGTGATCAGCGTGATGCAGTAGGGATCCATCAGGACACGAATTAAGAAACCGTCCAGCTTCATCTTTCGTGTCCTGATGGGTACATCAAACGCTTGGCATGTTCACGTTTCTATGGCGGTCGATCAGCGCGGTGTGGACTCGGGTGTTTCACCCAAGATCATCATCAGCTGACTGACTGGTTGCGTCGAATTGTACGTGTAGCCCGCTTTCAGAGCTTGCGTGATTCGCATCGAGACTTCCAGCAAATGGGCACGCGAGTAGGCGTCCATTTTTTCTTCGCACTGTTTGATCCGATTTTCGATCTTGCTTTGCAAGTCGATCAATTGCATCCGAGCCAAATCGCTAATCGGTTTGTAGGCCGCGGTGCGATCGTTCTTTTCCAGAATCAAATCGATCAACCGTTGCACGTGTTCCTGCTGCAAGTTGCGACGCAAGGAGCTGATCATCGGTTTGCGATTGCTGCGATTCTCGGGGCATTCCGAATCGAGTTCGGTCCAAGCGGCGCTGCTGATCGTGTTTAGCAATTCCGGCAGGGTCAACGTGTCTTCGTCGGCCGACAACCGCAGTTCATTGTCGTAGACGCGTCGCAACGTGGTCGGGTTCATCAACCAAGTCAGTGCGGAAGCTTGCAAGCCGAGCACGCGATCGTGAATCGGCCAGGTCGCTTCGCCGGAGACGCCGAAGTGGGCGCCGGAGTCGAGCCATTGGTCCGATGTCATGCGTTCGAGCAGTTTGGGAGTCAATCCAAAGGCGTCGTCGGCAAAGGTCTGGTCGATGACGAATTGCAAGGCCGCGCGTTGTTGGGCGGCGGGGACGACCTCGACCGGTGCACGGTCTTCCGGGTCACCTTTCTTGTCGCGATTGACAAACGCTCCACCGACCCAGTTGGCCATCATGCTGGCGGCACGTGTTTGGATCGAAAGCGTCAATTCGTAACCGCGACGCGCTTTGGACCAGCTCTGTCCGTCTTTGACAAATTTGTCCAAGATCCGGCTGCGGTACAGTTTTGCCAACTGCATTTGTTCTTGGGCATAGTCCAGCGGGTCAGCCGAAAAATCGTAGCGACGTGCCAGTGGGTCAGGGCCGCTGGTGTCTTCGTCGGTGGCGTATTGCAGTTCGGGTTCGACGCAGCGCTTCAGAATTTCCGGCAGCTTTTTATCCTCGAGCGTGTAGCCGTACTCGATTGCCCAGAAATCGTAGGGACCGATGTCGATCATGGCGTAATCGCCTTGCACGTCGCCGGTTTCGTAACGGAAGTTGATCGGCGAGTAATCCATCACCGAAGCGGTGATCGTCTTCTTTCCTTTCAGGTCGTCGCTGTTGATGTCCTTCAGGGAGTGCAGCGCGGAGCCTTTGAAGTTGTGTCGCAGTCCCAGCGTGTGGCCGACTTCATGAGCGACCAAATCGGCCAACAGCGGACCGACAAACCAATCGGGCATGCCATCGAGCATGTCGGCGGAGTCGTCATCGCTGTCTGCTTGATCGTCGTCTTTGTCTTCGTCATCCTCCTTGTCGTCGTCGTCATCCGCGTCGTCCGCCGCAGCGTCGTCTGGCTTGTCTGTGGCGGTTGCCTTGGATGAATCAGCGTCTGGTTTTTTCTGTTCGTCTTCCTTTTCTTTTTTGAGTTTCTCAGCCTCGTCGTCCTTGTCATCCATCAACGCGAATGCCCAATCCATGCGGGCCAGGGCGAGATCCAGACTGCGAGCATTAGCGGCCATGCACATGCCATTCTTTTGGCTCAGATGACCCATCAGGCCATCAAACTCGTCATCGCCGATCAGCGTATTGTCGGCGGCGGCCATCGAAAATCCGGCAAAGGGCTGGCGCGCCGAGCGGGCGATTTCTTCTCGCACACCGGAGACGCTGGAGGGGGAAACCATGCGTACGCGTGGATCCCACGACGGGTGCTCACTGAGCCAGGCGAGGGTTTCCGGGCTGGTGCCCTCCATCGCCAATTTTGGCATCAGGTCGTCGTAGTTGTAATTGAAGTAGCGAATCCATCCGTCGGTCAAGATGATGTCGGCGTCCAGGATTTCGCCGGTCATCGGGTGCACGCGGCTCGGTCCGATCGCGGTGCCGACATCGTTGTTCAACCAACGAATGAAGTTGTAGCGAACGTCTTCGGGGTCCTTTTCCATGTGAGCGCCACTTTCGGCGTCTTGGTATTCGACCACCACGGCGTCGACGATGCCGACTTTTTCAAACGCCTTGTTCCAGTAATCCACGCCGGCTTTGATCCAGCGGCGATAGCGGACCGGGGCGGTGTGTTCGACGTAGAAACGAATCGGTTCTTTCGGCGGGCTGAGTTTCAGCTTGGCATCACGCTTTTGCAGATTCCAGCGATTGATGTAGCGAATTCGTGTTTCGTCGTCGGTGTATTTGCTGAGATCCGAATAGGTGGTGATGAAGTAACCGATGCGTTGATCGGCCGGCCGTGGTTTGAATCCACTGCTGGGGCTGGGGACTTCGCTGAACGAATAGTGCAGGGTCTGGAATCGTCCGCCGGTGCCGACGATTTCCAATGCGATTTCCACGTTCGATGGGAACACTTTGACCGAATCGATGCTGCTGATTCGCGAGTTGGAGATGCGGACCGAGCGACCGAAAAAGGTGCCTGCGTTGCCGATCAACAGCGAATCCAAATCGATCACCGGGCCGCCGGCGGGGCCTTTGGCGACGATCGGTATGTCCAGCAGCACTTGGTCGGTAAACAGTCGTTTGACCGACGCTTTGGATTCCGCGTCGCCGGTCGCCCGGATCGACAGGTTGGGAGCGATCAGGGCCAAACGATTGTCATACTGCCGCCACTTGACGACCAGTTCGCCCGATTGCAGTCCGGCGTAGCGGTCACCGCTGCTGAGCGTCAGCGCGATAAAATAGCTTTTTGACTCGAAGTTCTTGGGCAATTCGCCCAGTAGCTGCGCGTCTTTGGCCCGTTGCCACACATTGAAAAAACCTTTGCGTTTCTGTTGATCCGAGACAGCAACTTCCTCGTAGCCCTCGGACACTTTGTCAAACGCAGGCAAATCGGCTGCGACAGCTCGGATCGGACTGGTTAGCAGGCAAGACAGCAGTGCAAAACCGGCGACGGCGTATTTCATTCCAGGCACACTCGGATCGGGTGGATACTTTGACGTAGCAAGCGTAGGTCACGCTTTGGGCGGGGCAATGGTTGCGGGGGCGGTCAGCGAGAGGCTATCGATCTGGACTTCTCTCGGGGCTGTTCCAGGGACTCAACTGTTGACGTTGCGTTTTTGTCGCAACCCGACGCGTGAGCGAGGGATTGAGGGTGTTAATGGGATCCCTTGCTGACGCTTCGGGTTACCAAAAACCAATGCCCCAGGCAAAAGTGAAACCTCAAAAGGCTCAAATTTGGGCTCAACCGGCAAAAACTGCCTAAAGCAACCAGTTGATTGTACCCAGTTAGTCGCCCCAGGGCGAGATTTTCGGGGCTGAACTTTGGTCGCAATCCGATTCGTCGAGCATTGACGCGTTTTCGTTCCCCATCAACAATCCCTTAGAAGCCACCAGCGCTTGCTGTGTTCCCGTTTTTTTCCCAGGTTTCTTCCACCGCAGGGCCCCGATGAATTTGCTTCAACAACAAGACCCCAAGATTTGGGAAGCCATTCAAAATGAA
Source organism: Stieleria tagensis (assembly GCF_024129865.1). Taxonomy (GTDB): domain Bacteria; phylum Planctomycetota; class Planctomycetia; order Pirellulales; family Pirellulaceae; genus Stieleria; species Stieleria tagensis. The sequence goes on from NZ_JAMYFE010000015.1 coordinate 52,921, forward strand.
GCCGTCCGTCAGCGCGATGGTTTGGAAATGATCGCCAGCGAGAATTACACGAGCTATGCCGTGATGCAGGCCGCCGGCAGTGTATTGACCAATAAATACGCCGAGGGTTACCCGGGACGCCGCTATTACGGTGGCTGCGAATACGTCGATGTCGTTGAATCGTTGGCCATCGACCGCGCGAAAGAACTGTTTGGCGCAGAAGTCGCCAACGTCCAGCCGCACAGCGGATCCCAAGCGAACACGGCGGTTTACCTGTCCTGTCTGAATCCAGGGGATTCGGTGTTGGGATTGGACCTGGCCCAAGGCGGGCACCTGACACACGGCATGAAGCTGAACATCAGCGGCCAGCTGTACAATTTTCATTCGTATGGCGTCACGCCTGACACTCATCGATTGGATTTTGACCAAATCGCTGCGATGGCTCGGGAGCACAAACCCAAGCTGATCGTTGCCGGTGCCAGCGCGTATCCGCGAGAAATCCCTCACGACAAGTTCGCCGAGATCGCCGACGAAGTGGGAGCGAAATTGTTGGTCGACATGGCCCACTATGCGGGTCTGGTCGCGGCCAAGATCCACAATAGTCCTGTCCCGTACGCGGATTACGTGACCACGACCACGCACAAAACCCTGCGGGGCCCTCGCGGCGGTTTGATTCTGTGCAAGCAAGAGCACGCCAAATTGATCAATCGCAATGTCTTTCCCGGTACCCAGGGTGGACCGCTGATGCACGTGATCGCCGGGAAAGCCGTGTGTTTTGCCGAAGCCCTGGCGGACGACTATCGCGTCTACGCCCAATCCGTTGTCGACAATGCGAAAGTGTTGGCCGAAACCCTGACCGCCGCCGGTTTGCGTCTGGTCAGCGGCGGAACCGACAACCACCTCCTCTTGGTTGATGTCACCGCGGTTGGTCTGGGTGGCAAGGTTGCCGAGTCGGTGCTTGATGCCTGTGGTATCACCGTCAACATGAACATGATCCCGTTCGATCAACGCAAACCGATGGATCCATCCGGAATCCGCATCGGAACTCCCGCGTTGACCAGTCGCGGCATGGGAGAAACCGAAATGCGCCGCGTCGGGACTTGGATCCACAACGCTCTGTCGAACTCGGAAGACAGCGAATTACACGGTCGAATTCGTAGCGAGATCCGTGAAATGTGCGAGGGATTTCCGGTCCCGGCTGACCGCGAATCGTTCGCCACGATTACCTAGTGCGGCACGCGGGGAGGAATCCCCGCACGCGTGTTCCCCGCCTCTTTCACCCACCGATCGACCCTGGTCCCATGCCCGATACGCCCCATCGAATTTTGATCGCCGACGACAACGTTGCCAATCGCGAGTTGTTGGAGGCCTACTTGGTGGATGTCGAGTGCGAAATCGAAACCTCGGTCGACGGCCAGGACACGTTGGACAAGGTCGCGTCCTTTCAACCCGACCTGGTCTTGTTGGACGTGATGATGCCCAAGTTGAGTGGGTTTGAGGTCTGTAAACAGATCAAGGAAAAACCCGAAACCTCGCGGGTGATGGTGCTGATGGTCACGGCGCTGAATGAACTCGGCGACATTGAACGCGCCGTCAGCGCGGGGACCGACGACTTTCTAAGCAAGCCGGTGCAAAAGGTCCAGTTGCTTAAGCGCGTCGAGAACATGCTGAAACTCAAGGGCGTCACCGACGAATTGCAGCGTTTGCAGCAGTACATTCAAGCGATGGAAGACGCCCAGCGGGCCAGCTAATTTAGCCCCCGTATTCACTCTTCGCCCGATTTTTGGATCGCTCGCATTTCCGCGGCGACTGCGGCGTCGTTCTTCAAGTCGACCGAATTGCTGTCCGCCAGTTTGAGTCGCCGACGTGCTTCGCGTGACAGTACGAACCCTTCTTGGATGAAAACTCCGGCCAGCACCATGAATGCTGCGACCATCGAGATCTTGATCGTCGAAGACCAGCTGACGAAGAAGTAGACGCCGATCGCCATCGCCAAGAAGCTCATCGCCATGCCGCCTTTCCAAGCCGCTTGCATCTGCGTGTCACGGGCTTGGATACGGATGCTGCGGGCCACGGCGTTGCGCGCCGACTGGTTGGCCAAATCACGCATCGCACCGATATCGCGTTTGGATTCCGGCGCCGGCGAACGCGGGACCATCGGGCCACTGTCGTTGACCGGATCGGGGCCAGGATTGGCGTCGGCCGAGATCGCCGACGGAGCGGACGAATCCTCACGCGAATGGTTTGCATCGGACGAGGAATCTGCGCTGTCGCCATGCACGCGGCCTAGCAGACGGCTCATGTAGGCTTCGATCGAATCGTCGGGCACCGAGTCAGAATTGGAGACGGTCTCGTTGCCCGCTGCGGCTGCCGTTTGCGAGACATCTGGCTGCGAATCTTCGTGATTCTCTAGCGACGCTGGGTCATCGTCGGCGATCACGTCATCGTCGGACTCCAGCTCGGGAGAATGAAAGTTCCATGCTCCTTCGCTGTCTTCGAGCGATTCGTCGCTGGATGGGTCGTCTGTTTCCGCTTGATAGGCCTTCATCACCAACGTCGGATCGTCGTCATCGGCCGGTTCGTCAAACTCCTCTGATTCCAACGCGGTCGATTCCGAGGCCGGTTCCAAATCCAAGTTCGGGTCCGAATCGTCGGAATCATGTGAGTCGACTTCGGGAGCGCCAGCGTCCAGATCGCGGATCAGCATTGCCGCCAGACTGCCAGCCGCTTCCCCGTCGTCGTGATCGTCAGTCTCTTCAGCGGCAGCGGCGTTATCGAGTTGTTCCAGTGGCCCAACGGTTTTATTTTCATCGTGGTCGTGCTGCACGACAGCGGAATCAAACGCTTCGTCGCGTGGATCGATCGTTGCATCGTCATCTTCCAACGCATCGCCGCCGGGCATATACGCAGACCAGTCCAATGGTTCATCATTGGAACGTCGGGTCGTGCTACGCAAATCATCGATCGATTGGCTCTCGGTGGGATCAATCGAGTCGGTTGATTTGGATTCCGGATCGATCCATTCGGATTCCGGCAGCCGATCGTATTCTTGGTCATAATCGGATGCCTGGTCGTAGTCCGAAAGCGCCTGTTCGACATGGTGTTCGATGTTATCGATCACATCGTCGACGCCATGCTCGGGGGCTTCGTCATGCCAGCTGGCTAAATGGCTATGGTTCTCGGCCGGTTGTTCGGATTCCAACCGCCAAACGCTATCGCCTGATTCGACCAGTCGTTCGCTGGCGAGGTCGTCTTCGATCGGGTTGAGTTCTGTTTCGCCGGACAACGCCCGTGCGGTATCCGATAGATTTCCTTTGACGGTGTCCGCTGAAGCCGATGCAATGGCGTCCTGCTCCAGTTCCAACTCCAGTTCTAACTCTTGGTCGTTGGCGATGGCTGTCCCACCGGGCAAGTGCTGGGTGCTGTGTTCCAGCACGGCGGCCTGTGCCGATGCGATCTCATTGCGCAATTGTTCGATTTCATCACGCAGTTCCGACTCGCTGAGTTCACGTTCGGCTTGCAAACGAGCGATCGTTTCGGCATGCGTCGTCTGCAACCGATCGAGCTCTCGTTTAGCCGAATCAAGTTCGTCTTGAAGCTGCTGAAACTGTGCCGAATCGGTCAGTGACTGCTGGACCGAATCGGCTGATTCCGATTCGCTTTGGCTGTGGGTGAGCTCCTGGGACAACGCTTCATGAGCGGATCGCAGTTGTTCCAGTTCCGCGTTGGCCTGGGCCAATTGCACCGACAGGTCTTCGATGGTTTGCCGCAGTTGCTCGGATTCTTCGGACCAGGAATCCTGATGCGACGACTGGCTGTGCTTGGTTTGGTCGACCAACAGCTCCAGCTGCCGAATCGATGCATTGGCGCCTTCATAGTCGTCACGCAGTTGGTCGGCGTCCGCAGTCGCTTGAGCCACGCTTTCCTGCAAGTGCTGGATATTGGACCGCAGTTCTTCGGCAACGGTTTCGGCCGCCAGGCGACCCTGTTCGGCGGTGTGGCGGTCGCAGCGGACGTCGGCAAGTTGTTGCTGCAGGTCTTCGATCTGCTTTTCGTTGTAGGCCTGTTCCTCTTCAGCCTCGCGTCGCGCCCTGTCGGATTGCTCCCGCGTGGTTTGCATTTCTTCGCTGGTGCTACGAATCTTCTCCAGCAATTCCTGTTGGCTGGTTTTGCTCTGCTGACGAATTTCGGCTAATTCATTGCGGGTCAGTTCAAGTTCATCGCTGACACGCTGCAGTTCTGTCGCAATGGTCGAGCGTTCGGCTTCGCTACTGGCACGGCCGTCGATCGCCGCGTCACGTTCGGTTTCCAATTTTTGCCGCAGTTGCTCGTGTTCCTGCTGCTCACGTTTTTCACGCTGTTGCAGTTTGCTATGACGCTCACGCAATTCAGTCAATTGTTCGTTGAGCGCGGAAAAATCCGCTCGCATTCGCTGCACAGCCGCGCTGGCCGATTTGGCTTGTTGCTGCGTTTTCTCGAGTTCCTCGTTGGCATCGGCGAAACGTTCGGAGTACTGTTGTTCGCGATCCTGCCATTCCGCTTGGCGTTGTTGCAGTTCCAATTGCCGTTCGCGCAGGAGTTCATTCTTCTGCTCCAGTTCGGCCTCTTTTTCCAGCAACTCTTCGGCAGCCGCTTGTTGCCGCTGCCGCAACGCTTTCAACTCTTCTTGCGTTTCCGCATAAGTCGCTTGGATCTCTTTGGCCGCGGCTTCTTGTCCGATCAAGACGCCTTCACGCTGCTGCAAAAATTCCGCTCGGGTCCATAGTTCTGATTCACGTCCGTGCAGCACTCGCTCGCGGTCATCACAGCGGACTTCTCGCGCTTCACATTCGGCGTGCCGCGCATGCCACTGCTGGCTGAGTTCGGCCAGTTTGTTTCGCAGATGGGTTTCGGTCGACGATCCACTCGGTTGTGCAGTGGTCGGTCCGACCGCCGTCGCAGCGGTGATGCCCGACGCCGCGAGTAACTCGAATCGATAGTTGCCCATGCGAATGACATCGCCGACCCGCAACGTCGACTCGGTGGTGCGTGCACCGTTGCATTCCAAGGGAACGGAATAGGCGCGCATCAGGATCCGATGGGCATCGCGCAACAGAACGGCATGCATCGGTCGCAATGTTTCGTCATCCAGCCGAATCGAACAGCCTTCACCGCTACCGAATGTGTAGCGGTTTCCGGTCAACCGCAGACGACGGACCGCCGCTCCGGGTCGAATCACTCGGAATTCCATTGCCGTCTGCGGATTGGTCGCCGTGGCGTCTACCGGGTCCGTGTCGGCCAATGGAGGCGATTCGAGTGCCGTGGCCGAGACCGATTCAAACGCCGTCGACACGATTGACGTGGCGGCAGCAGCCTGTGGTTCGCCACTGTGTTCCGGCTGAGATTCAACCGGCCGGGAATCGGCAATCGATTCACTGGCGGTGGTTTCGGGCAGATCGGAGGGGTTGGACTGGATGTCGTTGTGGTCGTTGCTCACCACGAATTCCTTAAGTCATTGCTTGCAAAATTGTCTGAATCGGTTCGTTGCCGATAGACAAGACCGTTTTCAGAGTGTCGGACGGATGGGGGGCAGGTGTGCAGCAAAATAGGATGATGAAGCCGGTTTCGACTGGGATCTGTTTTATTGCCGCTCCGACGGGGGGGCGGACGTGTGGATTTCCAACTGTCTCATTGCGATTGCTGTTGGGCGGCTAACTAATTCCGGTTAAAATGCCAGAAATGGACGGTTGTTGGCCCTTAAATGGCCTGCAAGGGTGTTTTCTGGTTCTTTCGGGCGTGACTTTGCGAACTTACGCCGTACTATTGGTGGCGACCGATTGCCAAGATCGGTGCTCAGGCTAACGAAAAACAGAAAACTAAAGACAGGGGAATTTCGTAAGGGATTCCGGCTGAGACATTTCCCGGTGGTTCTCGACGGCTGATGCGGACGAGAAGACGCTTCATTGATAGACAGGTGATCTGATGGCTAGAAAAGATGCAATCGAGAAGCTTCGACTGACATTGCGGAAACGGCGCGACGCTCTGATCCGATCGGCGATCGGTGACCTGAGTCTCTTGCAGGACAGACCGAGTAAAACCGGTGATGTTTTAGATGCCGTTGCCGACACGGTGCAGTCGGAACTGAACAGCCAGTTGTTGGAAGTCGAAAGTCGCGAGTTGCAAGCGATCGATGAAGCGATCGAGCGACTTGATCAAGGCAACTACGGTGACTGCGAAGGGTGTAGCAAACCGATCCCGTTGACCCGTTTGCGCGCGGTGCCCTATGCGCGCGAATGTATCGAATGTCACCGACTTGCCGAAAAGCGAAAGTCTCACCCCGCCGCGATGCTCAACCGCGTCTTTGAGTCTTATCAGGCTGACACCGCCTAAACGGTATCGATTGTTTCTATTACGGTCCACTTTAACGACCGGATGGCTTCGACAAACGTCGAATCATCCGGTCGTTTTTTAATGCAACGGCGATGACGATTCTTACTTCTCGCCGGGCGAGGGATAGCAACCACGCCCGACGAAAAGTTCGTTGCCTGGAAAGGTCGATGCGTACAATGCGACGCCTCCCCGTCGAACCTCCCGTTTCCCTGTTTGAAGCTCTTCTGATGGCACACTTCTATCGCTCTGTCGGGCGCACCCGCTTCCGGGTGCGCTACTCGAACCGACTCGCATTCAAATTGGCGGGCACGACATTCATTGCCGTTGCAGCCAGCGCCGTTATTGGCTCACAGCTGACGGCACAGGATCCGTATCGCGAGTTGTCGGTGTTTCCTCCCGCCGCGCAATCCGCGCAGTCGCCTCCGTCGAGCGTGATCGGCAGTGCGCCGGTTGGCAAGGGACTGCTGGGTGGTTCAGGAGCAACGGCATCGATCGATCACCGAGCCGAAAATCCGTCAGCCGCTCAAGACACCGTGCGTGCGCTACGCCCATCGATCGACCCTTCGGGGCCGATCTCCAGTTCGTTGCCGTCGGCGATGGCGATCGACCAGCGCCGCGAAGAACTGTTCCGCGAACTGGCAGATGAATTCAGCACATTCGATCGTCTGGGGAATCTGGTCCGTAAGGTTTCCCAATTAGTCAAACCCAGTGTGATCCACATCGAGGCTCACAAATCGGAAACCAAAGGCGGGCAATACGAGTCGTATGACGAAGCCGGTAGCGGTGTGGTCGTGTCGCTCGGCGATGGGTTGTGGGTGTTGACCAACCGCCACGTCATCCTGGGGTCGCAACCGGCTGAAATTTTGCTTCGAAGTGCCGACGGACAGCAGTTTCATCCGACGCGGATCCTGGCTGATCCCAGCACGGATGTCGCGGTCATGAAAGTGCCCGAGATGCATTTGCCGGCGGCGCGTACCGGTGACAGCAACCAGGTCAACATTGGTGACTTCACCATCGCCATCGGCAGCCCGTTCGGGCTCAGTCACTCGGTCACCTTTGGCATTCTCAGTGCCAAGGGGCGGCGGGATCTCTCACTCGGCGATCAGAAGATCGACTTGCAAGACTTCTTTCAAACCGACGCGGCAATCAACCCGGGCAACAGCGGTGGTCCGTTGTTGAACCTGCGTGGTGAAGTGATCGGGCTGAACACCGCCATTGCCAGCAGCAGTGGTGGCAGTGAAGGAATCGGATTTGCAATCCCGATCAACATGGCCATCCAAGTCGCCGATGAATTGATTCGTCACGGGCGATTGCGACGAGGCTATTTGGGTGTCACGCTTGATCCCGATTTCACATCGGCGAACTTGGTTTCGTTGGGAGCGCCCGGCCATGGTGGTGCGTTGGTCAAAGGTGTCCGGCATGGATCACCCGCGGCCAAAGCAAATTTACAGCGTGGCGATATCATCGTTCAATTCAATGGTCGGCCTGTCGACAATGATGATCACTTGGTCGCCCAGGTCGGGCTGACACCGATCGGTTCCCGCATCGCGATGATTATCTATCGCGACGGTAAACGCTATCGCACCGAAGTCGAATTGACCGACGTTAACTGAATCAACCGGCCGCAACGCGTTTTGAAGTTACGCTTTCGCGTCAGGCATTGTTTTTTGGCAACCCGACGCGTCAGCGAGGGATCCCGTCAACACGCTCAATCCCTCGCTCACGTGTTTTAAAATCCAGCGTTAAACTGCCGTTTCAATTCAAATGGATCGGCAGGTTGCGATTTCGATCTCTTCACTCTCCCGCAGGGAGGTCGTGCAGTTTCGCGTGCCACCCCTTGGGAGAGTCGCATGCACTCAATCCCATCTTCTACGCCAACGGCGTTCAATAGCTTAGCCTGGGGTCACT
>NZ_JAMYFE010000150.1 GCF_024129865.1 Stieleria tagensis
AACGTCGTTATCATACTGGAAGAAAGAGTCGTACACCGTGGCACCGGAATCCACCAGGGATTCAAAGATGCTCTCTAGCCCGCCGACACTGGTGTAATGGACGACTCGGTCGTATTGCAGGGTGCCGTCGGCGGCATCGATCGTGACTGTGCCCGCAGCTGGGTCGACCACGGTGGTGTGCAAGACACCGATGCGGTCGTTGTACTTGGTCGCGTTGCCTTCATACTGCCAAGTGCGCGCACCGGTCGCACCAAGGGCGATCTCAGAGGTCGGACGGTTCAACGCATCGTATTGCCACTGCGTATCGCCCCCACCCTCGGTCGGTTCCTGACCTTCTTCGATCGGAACGCCGGTGTCGTAGGCTAATCGGGTGCGATTGCCCGCGGAGTCATAGTGAAACTGGATGACCTCCCCGTTGGGGCTATCAATTTGCGAGATCTGCCCGGTAAGCGGATCATAACTGTAGTCCGTTCCATGCCCAGCCCCATTGAACGACGTTTCCAGGCGACCAGTAACCTCGTCGTAGTTGTTGTAGGCTTCGAGAACCCAGTTTGCGGGCTGCAAGGTGCCGTTGTGATCGGTAACCGCTTCCCAGTACTCAGAATTGATCAGCACCCCGTCGCTACGTCTGAGTGTTCTAGTCTTGCGGACCTGAGAGGTATCGGAGGGCGTGGGCAGAGACAAATCGTAATGATTTGTCGCCGGGAAGGATGCTGTTTCGACCTGGACGCTGCCGGGCGAGTAGTCGTAGTAGTATATCGTCGTTGGGACATCGTCCGAGGCGATTATGTCGTTTGGATCGGGAACCTGGACAATGATCGGGGAACCTTGAGAGTCAATGCGGGTACGAGTGGCACGGCGCAGGCGATGTTCACTAGGAATGATCCCGCTTCCATCACCAGCAAGCGTGACATACTCGATCTGGTGCCAGCCGCTATAGGGACTCTCATAGTCGAAATAGTCCACCGCGTTGAAAATCGTGTGCGAGCCGAGCATGGTGACGGTATTGCGCAGCCGACCGCGCTGGTCGTATTGAAATTCAACATTGGCCGTCGGCAGGCCGGATTCGCTGGGCATGATCGTCTGTCCGATCAACCTCCCACCCTTGTCGTACTGGTAGTCGGTGATCGCCCCGGCAGCATTCTTGCTTCGTACTAACTGGTCTGCAGCATCCAGCCACTGGATCGTCACTTCACCGGTGCGCGAGGTGGCAATGACTTTCGTGGCGCCACCGCGCGAGGGGTCTGATGGATCAAATGAACTTTCATATTGATAGTCAATCGTCGCCGCCGCGGTACCAGGTTCAACGGTGGCTAACGGATCTTTGGTTTCTCGTAGACGTCCCCGTTCGTCGTATTTGAAGGTCGTTTCGAAGTCTTGCTTTGTGTAACCACCGGAGCCATCGGGGGTGAAGCGGGATTCAGTTTGCTTGAGCACATCCCCAGCGGCATTGGTTTCGACGATGAGATAGGGCGTTTGATAGCGGTGATCGGTCAACTTGGTGGTAAAGCCAAGTTCATCGTATTGGCTTGTTGAGTAGGTCAACGGATCTTTTTGTACCGTCGTCTGACCCAAGCCGTTGCTGTCAATCCTACCGTTGGCCGTAAAGGGTTGTAGGCCGGCGATTGTGGTCTGGGTCGGGTAGCTGGATTGATACGATTTTTCATTCACACCGGTGACGGTCGTGTCATTGGTGAGATTGAATTGGGTTTCACGGATTTCACCAAAGTCATTGAGTATGGACTTGGTGATGTGTTTTTCGTCCGCGAAACCAATGTCGCCAGCGATCTGGTTGTGGGAAACCCACTTTGACCGTGAGACGGGATCAAAGTAATACTGGGTTGTTATTCCGTCGAGGGTATCACCATCGTCGTGGAAGACCTTCTTTAAGGTGCCATCGTTGTAGTATTCGAATTTCGTTGTCCGCGACACATCGACGGAGGTCAGTGAACTCGACGAGTAGATCCGATACGCGGCGGACTGGGCAGCAACATGTTCAGTCAACATTCCAGCATCGTTGTACTTCCATACTTCACGTACGTCTTCGTCGGTGCCGGCAGTCGCGTTGAACAACGGAGCTACCGTCGCCACCACACGACCATCGGCGTTGTACTCAAATTCCTGAGCCTGCAATATCGTTCCGTAGTCGTTCTCAATCAAACTAGCCAGGTTAAGCCCCGTCTTGTCGTAGACGAAGTTTGTTACACCGACGATTGCTCCCGAATCTTTGGATGTGATCTCATTGATAAATCCGAGTGTATCATAGCCATAGTGCGTTTCGTGGTTCTCAGAATATTCCGAGTCTTTGACCGTAGTCTTTTCTAGTTTTCCATCAGTTCGGTAGACATAATCGGTCTCCAAGCCCCGCGTATCGATTGACTGTTTCAGTCGCCCGATGTTTCCATCTTCGCCAACAGGATGGTACTCCCAAGTCTCCACGGCATCCTTTCCAGCTTCGTTGGTGGTTTGCTGGTCTCCACCGCGGATGGTGCGTTTCTTGGTCAGCCGCCCATCAACTTGACGAGTGTATTCGGTTCTCCCCGTCCACACTCCAGCGGAGACGGTGCCACTGGTGATCAATAGCCCCAACGCGTCGAGTTGTTCGTCATCCGTTTCATAGTGAAACACGTCTGTTGCGGCCAGTTTGGACCGATGAGTGAGATTTCCCCGATAGTCGTCGGGATCGTATTGCCAGTACCCATCGGCGGTGCCAGGGTCGGTGTCCTGGTAGGTTGGCGCAATCTGGTAGTCATATCGGTAGCGAGTCTCGTACTGGTCGCTACTAGTAAAAACAACTGGGTTACCCAGCACGTCACGCTCCCATGATTCAGTGGTAAGCGTTTGGTTCGCAAACAGGGACTCGACTTTACCAAGATGTCCATGGAGGTTCATGGTGTAGCGAATTTCTTTGTCGCCAGAGATAGGCTGAGCGTCCCAGTTCTCGTCAAGCTTCTCAAACCCGGAGACGGTTACGGTTTTGGCGACCAGCGGATCCAGTGGGACACCGCCCGCCTGGGCGGGTCGCTGGACCATCCCGGCTAGTGCCGCGGGGACGATATCAGTAAGAAGCTGATTTGTCGGTCCACCGATGGTGATTTTGGCTAATCCCAGCAGAGCGTCAGACGCTGTGCGTGAGTAGGTGAACTTCGTGTTCACAGTCTGTAGGCTATCTTGAACGACCCAGCGAACGTTCGTCAGCTGGCCTTCGGTGTAATCGAATTGCCGAATACGATCGACTGTGGTTTGTCCGGATCCGCCAGTCACGGAATTGTTGTGGTTGATTTGATGCAGGTACTGCGAGCCGTTTTGTGATGTGTACTCCAGATTCACAGTATAGCTGAGGTTTTCAAGTTCGAACTGGGTGACGACATCACCGGTTCGATTCAGCAGCACTTTCTGGCCATCAGAGGCGACAATTGCAGTCAAATCACCACGGTCTTGAGTCGCCGTTTCACGTTCAAACGATACACCGCGGCGCTGGGCAGCCGAGGGCGATGTTTCGGGATCAAAATCAATACCCGGTTGTTCGATGCGGTTGATGAGGTACTGGATTTCGCCGTCGACCTCCCAGCGATAGAAGATGTATTCGGTTCCATCGGGTGTTTTGTAAACCAATTCGTCCGGCTTGCCTGCGTCGTGGGTCTCCGGATGGTCGTAATCAAACGGGTCGTGGCGGGCTGTCAATGTGCCGTATCGACGAGCGTCTTCGAACCCCTTGCGATTCATGCCGCTTGACTTCGATCCCGCCTGAATGGTCGGCAGCACCATCGGTAAAGCGAGATCGGCAACGGTTAAGTCACTGTAGTCGAAGATGATCGGTTCGGCACCGGGAAAAGAGAGGATCAGCCTATCGTCAAAGCCGTCACGATTCCACGACAAGGAATGTGAGACGCCGCCATCGTAGCGGTCCAGGTTGAGCGTGGGGACGCCTTCCAGGGCCCAGCCATCACCGAAGATCGCATCGTCACCTTGATGGACGATCACGGCCGTTTGGCCGTAGTTGGTGTAAACAGAACCACCGATTTGGAGTTCGAGCTTCCAGTTATATAGTCCAGTCTGCGTGGGTGCTTGTCCTACAGGCAGCGCAACCACGTCCTTGCCCTCGCTAAAGTTCAAACTAAACGAATCGCTAGATGTGATTTCATTGCCGTAAGGGGATTCCGGTGACACTTCAGAAAATGCGTCATACCAAGTCAGCGTGGCGTCGACCCATTCGCCCCCTTCCATCCCATCGGGAACGCGTATTTCAGCTTGAATTACGGGAACTTGTTTGCCATCCAAGTGGACAGTCGAGGAATCGTAGATCAATCCCGGAAGTGAAAGCTCCGACGTGCCGCCGGAACCGTCCAGAGGCAGCGGATGGGAGACAAGGAAACTGCCACCGACCAGATCAACTGGAGTATCGCCAACTAACTCAAAGCTGCGATTGTATCCAACGTCGACCGCGTCAACCTGAATCAATTGCTCTTTCCCGGAGAGCACACTGCCGCCGACCACCGTAGCCCCGTCGACGGTCGATACCCAAGACTGAGTGGGCTGATCCACCATCTCTTCGCCGACGGGCAGTTCTTTTGCCGGGTCGATTTCGATCTGCAAAACACGAACTGGGTTATGAACGGTCGGCGCCAAGAGCACATCTAAAAAGATAGTTTCTGCGCCCGTGTTTCCATTCCAGCGTGTTGCCGAGGGCATGGAGGAGTTAACATCGTCAATTGAAAGCTGATTGTGGAGTTGTACCGTCGAACCAGCAAAGGAGGCAATGAGAAACTTCCCGTCGTCGTCTTGCCAAGTCGCGTCGGAAGCTCTCTGATTGGCCGTTGGATTGATATCACCTACTAGCGGAAGATATCCATCAACGGGCTCGTGTACATCGGCGGATTGTGTGTCGCCAAGCTTGAAACCTCGCGTCTTGACCGCGTAGTTTGAGCCATCATTGAAACCTGCGATCAGAATGGGATCGCCATCTGGATCATATAGCAAGTCATTCAAATCAATTCTCGCTGTGCTACCCAGCTCGACTCGGACCGGCTCACTGTAGAGTTTTGCAGTTGTAGCCTCGGGGCGATGCATGCGATCCCCTCGGAAAACGGGAAGATCGTCCTTAATTAGCACTTCTGAAACGATGTTAGATCCTATTTGGACATCACCCTTCAGAGGGTCCGAGTAGTCGACCCAAAGACTGGTGATAATGGGACGCGAAAGATCGTATCGATAAACATTCCCATTGGCATCTCGCCGAGGCTCTAAAAACGCAGAAGGGAATTGCGGCGTGAATGTCACCGTGTTGTCTGAATTCACCCTCACGTGTTCAAGTGGTACAGACAAATGCTCTTCCTCCTTGGTGATGTCAATGGTTCCATTAACATCATCACCATCTTGGTAAAAGTCGTAAACGGTTTCATACTCATTGACCCAACCCGAGCTTGGCTCCAATAGCTTGAGCTTGATTTCGAAATCGCCCGATAGCTGCACTGAGTCGGGAATGGAGTAGGACGGGATTGGATTGAATGTTAACTCGCCGCGATGCGAAACTTCGTAGGTTTCAACAAGCACTCCCTGTTGAAACTCCAGATCGATGGTCTCAGCGTCGCCAATAGTGCCAGTCAGACGCTCCGGAAAGACTTGATCTTCGTGCGTCACCCACTGGATTGGTTGAGAAGTATCCGGTGGTGATTCATCATCATCAGGAGGATTGAGATCCCGTTTCTTGCTATCGTCGTAGGACTTCGGATTACACACCAGAGGATCCGACCCTTGTCCATAGGCTTCTCCGCACGTCGTCACCGAAAACGTACCGTCACCATGATAGAACACGACGACCTGGTCATTCCCTTCGCCGCTGCCGCTTCCCGGCGGTGGTGGATAGTCCGGTGCGGAGGAACCACCGTTCGGCGGCGCTCCCGATCCGCTGCCATCATCCGGTGGTCCCGAACTACCTGAACCACCTCCTCCACCGGAGGACCCCGAACCACCGGAACTACTGCCAAAGGATAGCTCGTTGTCCGAAGTCACCGCGATGCTGGTCGAATCGGACACCACGTCAACGCTCAAGGTCAAACCGCCTGCCATGGAATCGGAAGATGTGACTTGATAGGTGAAGGTCTGCTGAAAAGTCTCGCCGGGATCGATCAGGGGCCAACTAATCAAGCTACCGCCTAGGTTGGTTGAGACCTGGACGTTGGTTTGCGGCACTGGACCGTCGTTAGTCACCATCACGGTGAACGTCACGAAGTCGCCGGTACTGTAGGAACCGGAAGCATCATTGTCGGCGTTTTGAGGTTCCGCGAAATCGATTGCCAACGATGGAATCAGTGCCACGACCGTGGTGGTCTCGGCCTCGATGGGATCATCGATTATATGCTCCGTGATAACTTCCGCCAGGATCTGGATGGTTCCCCCGTCCATGTCCGCTTGCGTGATGATATGGGTTCCGGTGAACACGTGACCCTCCCCGCCCAGGAGGTAGCTAAGCGACTCAGAATCCAGGTCAACCGGAGTCGCAGTGATCTCGATGTATCGCTGGGCAACGGTACCTGTGTTGGTCAGAGTGAAGTCATAGGTCAACGTGTCACCGACCGAATAGTCACCCGAAACGTCCTGGTCGGCATTTTGAGGTTCGGAGATGACCAACTGCATCGAGTCGATCAAGACCTCATCACTCACAATCGTTGCTCCAACAGTTGGATAATTGAGTGTTACAGGACGGGAAATACCGCTGATCTGTAGTTGAAACTGCTCGTTGTACTCGAAGTGATCATCCCCGGCGACGGCAATTGTAATCGTCTTGCTGGTCTCTCCAGGAGCAAACACGACACGTCCCTTGGGCATGAGTCCGCCGACAAAATCGTCGATCCCAGCGGGATCCAGACCAACACCGGAAACTTTGTAGCTGACGGCAAGGCTTTCGCTAGAATCACTTCGAGTCAGCTCAAAATCATAATACTGGGTTTGTCCGATGCCTTTTTCTTGTCGGATGACATGATTTTGCGTGAAAGCAAGGTGATTGGTGATTTCCAAGGCACCAATGTCCGAGGGCAGCAAGTTTCCGTATGCCATGTCCACATACCGAACGCTCCCCCGCTGGTCTGTCAGTTGGATCTTGCCTTCCGCCACTGGGCCGGAGTCGATCAGTGGGCTTTGCACATCGGGGGTGTGCGTCCACGTCCCCGAATTCAATGGCAGTAGCAATGGATCCAATACATTCTGCGGTGTGCCAACTTTATCGTTATTCCAAAATGAATCGAATCGAACCTCTGTGCCCGGCGGGATTTGGGTCCAGTTGACAGGTGACGCAATTTGAAGGCTCTCATTGATGTGGATGACGTTTCCGACGACTCTGGTAGCAGTGAAACTGTGCTCGTTAACGAGAATGCCGAACGGCACCTGTGGCAGTCCGAACGGATCGGTAACCGTGACCGTGTTTGCCTGAATATCAACGTCGTAGACCTGAGTCGGTTGCTGACCAAGCGCGCCGATAAAGTTGTACCCAGCGGAAATGAAATTTCCTTTGATATCAGCAGAGTCGACCACGGAAAGTGTGTTTCCGCCAACGAGACTTGATCGAATTGCGGTCTTACCCTCGGAAATAATTCCACTGGTTTGCGGCGCTTGATTGCCAGCGATCGTGACGAATTCGAGATCTATGTCTGAGCCCTTCGATACATAGACCGCGCCAGCGTCCGCCGTGGCGGCGTTGCCAGAGAACGTTGTGTTCTTAATCACCGCGGTGGACTGCGACAGGTACAATCCGCCTCCGGTTCCTGTTGTTTGGTTGTCAATCAGTGAAACACGGCCAAGAGAGATGTTGGAAGACTCGGCGTAGATCGCTCCCCCATCGCTGGCCGCATTATTAATAAATACGGAATCCCATGAATGGAATGTTCCGTTGTCGACGTAGACAGCACCTCCTGGCAAACCGCCCACGCCACCAGTCACTTGGACACCTTCAAGATAAAGGATTCCGCCAGGGTGAATTTCGAAAACGCGATCCAATTGCTGTGCGTCGATGATGGTTGAATGACTTCCGGACCCGACAATCGATACAAAACCGGTGATATCGATATCACCAGTTGCTTCGTCGGCCAGGATGTCGGGTGCAGCCAACGAATATGTGCCAGAACTGAGTTGGATAACCGCCTTGCCGCCGAAAGCATTGGCTTCCATTACTGCGGCACGCAATGTGCGATCGCCATTTGCGGTCGCAATCATCCCGTCACCCGCATCGACGTCGGGGATATCCGCTGTACTGCTTGTGATTTCTATGCTTAGTGATTCAACGGCACCGAAGTCCATCGCCACCGAACCCCGGTGGTCACCGTCAACGAATCGATTGGCTCCCATCTGATCAACGGCGAGGAACAGTGTGGCGGTCGCCGGGATGTCGCTGATGCCTTGCGTTCCCCGGGCGCTCCGAATCACATCAATGGTGTAGGTTCCATCAAAATTGTCTATCACGTCGGTGACCAGCATACGTTCGTCCATGACCTGGACTTCGAACTGTCTAGCCTTGGGGATATGAAACGGTTGAACCAGGACAGAGGTTTCCCCAAGTGCAAATTGTTCAAGTAGCTGGATGCGTTGGCCGGCAAAGCCATAGTTCAGAGGATGATCCTGGGGATGAAACTGGGGGCCCGTTCCGTAGAGACCGCGTTCCACAATCAAGGCACCTTCCAGAGAGTCCCATCCTCGTACGGAAAGACGCTCCGAGCCAATTGTGATCTCGTAGGGGAAATCCGGAACGTCCAGATTGGCTTCAGTGCGTAGGAAACGCTCAGGATTTTGCACATATAGCCGATTGTCGTGATAGTCGTCCGTTAGGTGCGAAGCGAGACGGTCGCTGATTCCAAACAACAGTGTTTCGCTGGCCTGATCGACAATTGGGCTGCCATTGTTGGCTCTCCGACCGCCCAGGCCATCACCATGATCGGACAGGATGGCGAGATCCGCGTCACCACTGGCGATCTGTTCAATCCGAATCGCGTCAGCCGGAATACCATCGATCGTCCCATGAATTTGAACTGTCAACTCTTCCGCCGTAGTCACACGATCCAGGGCAATCCATCGTTGAGAATGTGACTGCAATAGCTGCTGACGCTCGGGTTCGTACGCCGGTATCGAAACACCAAGATACCGATCGAGGTACGATTGTTTCAAATAGTATTCATTATCTCGAAATGATTCTTCGAAGGAACCATCTGGGGAGTCTCCCGTAGCGAAATCATATTCCAAGTCGCGATAGGAGTAGTATCGACTGCCGTCTGGATTGAGCTGGCCCTGGCTTACCAACTCGTCGTCGGCGTAGATTGAGAATGGTAGGGTCGACGTATAGGAAGAGGATACGAAATAAACACCAGAGGCAAGACCAGAAAAGGTCCATTCAGCGATCGCATTTTCATGCAGGACGGTATGGGAACCGGCAAAACTCGATGCAGAATCTTCGAGTGTGCTATTGCCACTGATGACGGCGTGGGAATCGTCCGCGATTTTTCGCAAACGTTCAGAAATCGAAGGGGTATTAAACTCGTAGCGGTTTTCCTCGGGAGGTTCTTCGTTTTTTAGGTAAGCCGCCTGGTACCGGTCAATGATGTTTGCAGTGTGCGTTACACAAACGGCTGCTTCCACACCTGATGGAGGACTTCCAGGCAAACTGATTTCGTAGCTGCCACCGTTGGACATAAAGTCATGAGCCAAATACCAGGAGTGATCGCGGGAGGAGTCATTGGTGATTTCCAATGGGGACGTGTTGGTGGCCGGCCAAGAGGCCAATATGTAGTGACGCCCTTTTGGTACGTCGTCGATCTGCCAAGTGGATTCGCCATGGGTGGTCGTTTGATATTGCATACTTCCTGCTGGATCGCACATAGGTGCTTCAGTAAACGCCAGCGAAGTTTGGAAATCGTAAAGTCCCTCAACCGCGCCGTCCACCGAATCATTGCCGCTGGGCGTAGTGTCAAGTCCCTCGAGGGTTTCTAAAATGGCAGGAGTCACCGTGTGGCTGATCTGCCGAAGTCGTACGGCATCCGCAATTCCTTCGCCGGCCGGAAACAACATTTTGACCGTCAGATCACTGGGCAAATGCTCCCATTTCGACTCGTCTTCCGGATCATATTGAGGGTCAATATAGGTGTCCATGACAGGGAGGCTGTCATGCAAAACTAACCATTTTTTCCTGGTAAGCGGATCGTAGGAAACTCGATTGAAGGCAATTGCTTCTGTTCCGACGGGATATGATTGGGCAGAGGTACCATAAGCACCTCGTTGAACGTCGTAGGTGATTGTGCCGTTCAGATTGTCGGTTACAGAGAGAACACGAAGTTGCTCCGATCCGACTTGGATTCGCAATCCTGGTCGGAATTCGTCCGAAAATGTAATCCTCGTCTCGCTAATGTCGATTGGTGACAACGCTCTTGTCAGGGCGTCGAACGTCAAGCTAAGCAATTGATTGCCATTGGCGTCATTTACAAACTCAACAGGGAATCCAATGGGGGCAGCGGAATCCAATGGAATTGCAACTTCATAGACGCCGGCCGGCACCTGCTGAAAGTTCCATTTTACCTCCGTCGGATTTGCCGAGTTTTCAAATGAGAGCGAGTCACCTGCGAAGCCTGTAGCGACGGGTTGACCTGCCGTTTGCGAAGTGAATCCAGCGTCCGTGATCACGTTGTCGTCGTCAACGAACAGCAATGCAAGTCGGGGGATGTCGAGGTTGCTGGGAATGTTGGTTGGCGATTCAATCCACGCAGATTGTAAGGTTAAGACTGGCACTGTATTTCCAGGTAGAACCTCCTCCTCCTCTTCCCCTTCTTCAGATGCGCCCGCCCATTCCTTAAGTAGTTCGAGTTCGATGCGTTCATCCGGCATCAAAGATTCGATATAGTTCTGGAAGCGTTGCGATTCGGGGAGTTCGCCCATTTCACCGGTGCCGAACCCCGTTGAGGCATGGTGCACGCTGGCCCCTGTCAGCACTGAGTTTTCGATAACCAGTCCCAACGTGTCTTGGACAAACTTTTCGCCGAGATCCAAAAACCCATGTTCCGCCCAACCAGCCTCGTCGCCGCCGGGGTCGACTGGCTGGTAGAAGCGATAGTCATAATTCGCGTATCGTGTTGGGTTGTCACCGGCAAACATCGACGTCCGAATGGCTGATACCGAGGCGACTTTGCCGTATGACCCGCTATCGGCAAACGTCGAATTCTCGATTACTGTCGAGGGAGCAAAGTCGGTAACAACGCTGCGAAGCACAGCTTGGTCAGGATTGTAGTAAGTCGAATCAGTGGGGGGATCGACGGTCCCGTTGATGTAAAAGTTAGGCAGAACAGCATTGTCGCTGATGGTCGAATTGGTCACCGTCATCCCGCCGGGAAGTGCCCAGAGATGTGCTCCCTGGTCAAACCTGATCGGGATGGTTCCCCGGCGACCACGCTCGATGTGCAAGACTCCGCGAGAGGGATCAATTCCAGTAACCGTCACGACTTCCATTGCTGACACTCTCGGTTTGATCGAAGGGAACTTGACGGCGGTGTTTCCTCCTCGAGTGTCGGTTAGCACTCGTTCGACTTCTGAATTAACCATCTGCGCCAAAGGTGGAAGTGCGTCTTCTGGCGGGTACAGTCGCTGGTGTAGCGAATACTGATCTGGAAAAGGCGTATACAGATTTCGATCTTCGTCGTAGACCGCGATAATCACGTCCATTGGGAACGAATGATGCTGATAGCTATCAACGTCATCCACCAGCAATTCGCTGCTGTTTTCTGTGTACAGTGTGATCCGCTCCAAAGTATCGATGGGGCGTGGAAATGGGCGGTCAACCGTCAGGGTGCTACTGGAAGGATCGATTTCCAGGACGGTCATGCGCTCGCTCCCGATGGCGATCTCAAGGGGTAGACTGAACCGCAAGAAAGGATCGATGTTGACGACTTGGACCTGATGATCATCCGGTCCGACCGCCCCGTTAACATGCAAGCCGTCGACGCGGTAGTCGGCGTCGATGTTGGCGTTGGCAACTACTGTGTTGGTCGGAATTACGTTTGAGTTCACACGTGTCACGTCCAGTGTTTGAGTCACCTCATCAACGCTATTGAGCATGAAGACGTCATCATTCACGCTAATCTCAAAAGGCGTATCAAGACCTAAGAAGCCTTTGGCAGATGAGACATGAAGCGTTTGCTCTGGATCTCCATTGCCATCGACTCCCGCTTCCTGTGTCAAGACAGGTTCAAAATCTTCCACGGAACCTAGGAACTCACCGTGTCCCAAATGGTGAATGGGACTATTCCACCGCCATTCCAGTCCCGTGGAGTAGTTGTTGCTGAATGTCGAGTCTCGAAACTCCAGCGTACCGTTCTCATTAAGCAGTACGGGATAGGTATCTGACAGGTTGTGGTCGATCATTGTTCGAACGATTTCCATTTCCGCCGTAACACCTAGGTTAACAATTGAATGCCGTGCTAGGTTCTGGTATTCGATCGGCCCGTCCGCAGTGCCCCGGAACCCTGAATCGACGATTGTCACTTTTCCTCCCAAGTTTTGAATCGATGCATCGAGCAAAGGGGCTTCGCCGTAGAGCTGTGCGTAAGGAAAACTACCGTTTCCGTCGGCATCCAGCCATGTTCCTTCCCCGGGTCCGGCAAGGCCGTCAATTGAAGGAAGGTACATGTGGTTCGCTGCGGATCTTGTGTATCGCTGCGTTTTGTTGTCCAGAAACTCAGATTGACGTATCGTCATGTTCCCGGTGCGAAAGTTGGCAAACAGGCGCTCGTTGGACGAAAAAGTGGATCCGCTCACGGTGGTGGTTCCTGAATTGAGAATCACCATCGGCGCGAAATAGTTGTCGATCATCGCCGACGAATTGAGAAAGCGGATGTCGTATTGGTCAGCAAAGTGGGAGTCGTGGACATCCAGTCGAGCGTCTACATCGACGAGGATTTCGTTGGACTGATAAAATGCATCCTCGATTCGATCGGTGTAGTGGGCGAGGATGTCGGCGCCGACGTACGTGTAGGAGCTAAGGCCCCCGTTTGCGCGAATCGAGGCACGGTCGATGATCGTATCGCCGTCGTGAAGGTAGATTGCTGCGCCGTCTTGAGCGTTGTTATGCATCGTCGACCCATCGTCGCTTTGGGCCTGCAACTCGTTCCTCGAAATGGCCGTCCCATCACCGACGTAGGCGTTTCCTGAGGCAACAAAGATTCCGCCTCCATAGCGAGAATACAAATTGTGCTCAAGCGTACTATCGAAGAAGGACGCCTCGCCTGATTCTAAATAGAACCCGGCTCCGTCGGCTGCAAAGTTTGATTCAACGCTGGATCCTCGCTCAACAACCGTCGTTGCTCCTGCACTGAAAACACCCCCACCAAAATCTGCGAAATTATCGTTGACGAACGTCTCGACTAGGAACAAAGTGCCAGCGTCATTGAGTACCCCACCTCCACCGGCATGTCCGTCACCAAACATCGCTACTCCATCGGCAATCTGTAGCGAAGCAAGCTCAACGATCGAATTCGGATGTACGTGAAACACACGGTCGAAACCCGCGAAGGACTCGCGGTCGTGATTGAAGCTCTCCAATAGGACTTCTTGCCAGGTGCCCTGTACAGTAACCTGACGAGTAGCGCCGTCGACAAGACTTCCTCGGATCTCAATGTTCCCGTACAAGTCCAAGTCGCCAGTCTGCGATCGCTCTTCATCAGCCCCTCTCAAGTCAAGTGGCACGACCAAGTCTGCATTACCGTCAAAGAGGATTGTTGCCTCGTAGGCTCCGGTTGCAACGCTTGGTTGAGAATAAGAGCCAGCCAGTGCCGAGTGTTCCTGTACAGCAGCTCTAAGTGAAACCTGGTCTCCCGGAGTCGCCAGGTCGATATCCACACGGCCGTCTCCCAGCGGCGTTGCGTCGACCCAATCGTCTAATGAATTCACGAAAAAAGTGCCGAATTCCACTGCACCAACATCAATGGTTCTAACCATATCGGATTCGGCTCCAAGCTCCAGGCCATCAACCACCCGAGCCGCTCCGCGTTGATCCGCGTATGAATAGACATCCACTCCCTGGTCGATGGTTGGACTTCCCACCAACGGCATGTGGGTAGGTGTCATGCCCCCGTTGAACTGAAGCGGCCCCAACAGAGGATCCAGCGGACTGGAGCTATCACCATATTGATCGCCGAGCGTCATACTAAACCCTGTAGCATCCGTGGCATCACCAACAATGTTTCCGCCGAGCGATGCAATTTGGCCTTCAAAGTCAGACGAACTGATGCCCGAGTAAAAGATGGAGTTGGCCGAAGAAACAGAACCCAACGAAGCAAAGTTTGCCCCTGTGTTCGCTTTATTTTCTGCTAACGTGGACGAAATGATCTCCGCGTCGCCTACCGAGTAAACACCCCCACCCCAAACAGCCGCCGTGTTTCCGCTGATGGTCGTGTTCAGCAAAAAAAGTGTCCCATTCAACGAGTTATAAACTGCGCCTCCATCCATCGCGGCAAAGTTATCTGTCAACGTACTTTCGCTAATCGACAAAGTGGCGCCATTGGCATTGAAAACAGCACCGCCGCGACGCGCGGACGATCCGACCAGAGAGTGTCCGTGGGCAAAGACACGCTGCATGTCCAGCGTTCCGGAGTTGTATACCGCACCGCCAGACAGGTTGGTCGCAGTCCTGCCTGGGTCGCCGCTGACTTGCCGCCCGGCGAGAATCAGATCAGAAAATCTAGCGTTCGCATTGGCCTCGATGCGAAACAAACGGAAATCACCATCCGTCCAGATTTCTGTGCCACTTGTGCTTCCTTCGATTTCAATATTGGTGCCAATGACGATTTCACCCAGAAGCAGTCGAATGGACCCGAGTGTTTCAGGAAGCTTGATGATTGTTTTTTCAGCCCCGTTGGAGCTGGCCTGGGAAACTGCTTCTCGGAGTGTTATCGCTCCCGCCGTGGGATTGGTGACATCTGCTGCACTGTTGACTTGAATTACCGCCGGTTTTTCGTTTATGTCCAGGAGCGTCGGCTGAGTATCAAGCACTTCGATCGTAACGCTGATCGGAGGCCCATGCTGTACATCAGCTGAGTCGGAGTCATCGAATGCTCGGTAGCGAAAGGAATCTGTGCCTGAAAACCCTGGAAATGGCGTGTACTCGAAGGCACCAGTATCGTTGACTACGAGTGTTCCAAATCGCGGCTGAGAGACAATCGCGGCTTTTAGGGAATCGTTTTCGTTATCGATGTCATTGGCTAGGAAGCCTGGGTCGGTCACAACGAGCGTTTCGTCTTGATCGGTCGAGTACCAGTTGAGTCGCGATCGAATTGTGATCGGATCATCGGGCGACAAAGCTGCACTCGGTTGGTAGACGGAATATTGAAGGGTAAAACTGAAGTTGCCCGGGCCAACGCCGAAAGAAACAGTCGCGGAGACGTCACCTATGGACTGAGCGTCGAGTTGAATCTCGAAGACTGTCGTATCAAATCCATCATTCAGACCGTCGCTTGCTCCGAGAGGATTGTTTTCGAAGGAGTTGATCAAAGCAGCAGGTGTGGACACGTTGATTGGCTCAACCAGAGAGATTGCACTTGCCTCTTTGTTGATGATCTTGACCTTCCGGTTAGGACTGGCCCCTTGTGCAAACGCACCCAAGTCGATCGTATCGCCTTGGGAGATTGAGAGGCCTCCGATGTAAACCTCAATTTCCGGTGTATCGACGAAGGTCGCTTTCGAGAGAGACAAATGGAATGGTCCGCTCGTTTCCCCAGAGGTGTTCGATCCGGTATTAGTTGGGCTGTACGTTTGATTCCCGGCGGAGGAGACGCCCAGGTAATACGTGCCGCTATTCTGCGTCACGTACGAGAGTAGAGCGTCGGATCCAACGCTTCCGCCATTGTTGTCGTTAAAAGCAACCGCAGCACCAGAACTATTAAACAGACGCAAATAACTGTCCAGACCGCGCCCATCAGAATCCGCATTGGCGATGAGTTCTTCGCCAAATGCAAGATCGATTCTAAACATATCAACATCACCGGCACCGCTGGTGCCGTTGCCGACATAACCATCGAATTCGAACTCCTCATTCGTGTCAAAGGTCACGACGTGAGATATTGACATGGTGTCGCCGACGACGTCTTGAGGCAGCGCGTCGTTATCGTCAATTGTAGCGGTCGCAAAATTTCTGCTGATCGCCGCACCATAAACATTGGAGACCACCAATCGGAATGTCTCGTTAAATTCGCTAACGCCATCATCTAAAATGGGCACAACAACCGATTTAATCGTCTCACCGGGCGAGAAATACAGCAGCCCGCTTTTTGACGTATAATCTCCTGGTGCCACTGCCGTGACATCCTCAGTCCTGTAGTCGAGCGTGACCGGATCGCTGATAGGTTCACTGAGTGAAACTTGAAAAACAACAGATGAAGCATCTTCGTCAACGATTGTGTCGCTGAATGTTAGCGCGGGACCAGGTGGAGGGCTGAGTAGCAACTGAAGCTTGTAGTCACCAGTCGGTCCTGAGTGCCCAGTCCCCTCGGTGGTTGGGTCATAGGACGTGTTGTAGTACGAACTGACTCCAAAGTAAAAAGTCCCAGAGTTGGCAGCTGTGAAATTCAAGTAGCTGTCATTGTATGCTGCATAATAATCGTTACTGGAAGAGGCATTATTATTGCTTTGCAATTGTGTCCCAACGTTGTCGAAGACTCGCAAGAAGCTATTGCTGAGCCCACCCATCGTTTGGTCATCGTAGTAGTGGGCATCGACGTCGATACTTAGCGACTGTCCCTCAATCAGGTCAAAGCGGTACAAGTCAACATCGCTTGCTGCAAAGTCCCCATCGCCGATGGCTTCATTAATTTCTTCCTGAACGTTGGCTTGCAACGAAAGCACCATTGCATCCGACAAATGATCGCCTGGCAGATCGACCGGTGGCGTCTCATTGTCTTGGATTGTTGCAACGCCTGTAGCGTCCAAAACTGCGACACCGGTCACATTGAAAACGGTCAAATCAAATGTTTCCTCAGCTTCCAAGTCGCTATCATCCGTTATCGATACTTGAACGGACTTACTTGTTTCTCCCGCCGCAAAGGTTAACGATCCACTGGTCGCCGAGTAGTCGCTTGTCGCGAGCGCTGTCCCATCACCCGTAACAAAATCAAGAGTAACGCTGCTGCCAAGCGATTGACTGAGAGTGAGTTGGAACGATGCGATGCCGGCGTTTTCGGCGATGACGACGTCACCCACGCTTAGGCTCGGTGCGGCCGATCCATTGGCGAGCAGTTGCAGTTTGTAGGGTCCGGTGGGTCCATAGCTACCGGAACCGGGCGTGTTGGGGTTATATGATGAATTGTATCCCGAGCTTACACCAATGTAGTAGCTAGCTGTCGATGGGGCAGTGAACGACAGGTAACTGTCGTAGCTTGCATAGACGAAATCGTTTGAAGAAGAAGCACTGCTGTTGTACTGCAACTGCATCCCACTGGAGTCAAAAACCCTTAGATAGCTGATCGGGAGTCCGCCATAGGTGCCGTCATCAAAGTACGATCCATCAACATCAACTTCGATCGATTGGCCGCTAGTCATATCAACGCGAAACAAATCCACATCTTTGCTTGCGTGGTTTCCATCGCCGATCGTCGCATCCAACTCCACCATCGTACCTGGAGTCAGCGCAACGAAAAATGCCGAGGCAATACTGTCGCCTTCCAGGTCCGCTGCCAGCATTTGACGCTGTTCGAGTTGTTCGGCCAGATGTCGATGTTTGCGTCGCCGCACCTTTTCTCGTTTGTGACGTCTTAGCAGGTGAGTGATCCATGTTCTGCGTCGTGACATGTCAGTACCGCCTTGGAAAAATGTCCGATAACCAGAAAATATTTTGACGTGCGTTTACTACGCAGTCATAGATTTTCACCAGGCATGACGACATCAATCACGGCCCCTTGCTCACACAAAGCGTGCAGCCCCGATGGACAGGCAACCCGCCAGCATTTGTGAGCGACCAAGAAGTCGCCTATAGCGAAACGAATCGAGGCTTAAAGGCTGCAGGCGATACTTCGCCAATCAGCAGAAGCTTCGAGATACCTACGTCGATGACGTTTCAGAACGAGAAAGACAAGAACGGAACGAGAAGTCTGTTCCGTTAGGGTTAAAAACAATGATTTCATGAAATCGCTACCCCGTTGCAAATTGACTAGATCCTCTGCGAAGAGGATTGTTTTGCCCGAACATAACGAACTGCAATGTTCACTTGCAACAAATTTGTCACCGATTGAAGAAACTAATTTATGTTCTGCACCCCATTTGATCGCCCTGTCAGGGCAAGGAAACGAGCAGCAGGATCGTTTCTGCCATGGTTTGGCGAGCAGAGAGTAACAGTGCCGCCAGCAGCGAGCATCGCAGTGCGTCCCAGCGGACAATCGCATGCAGATCGAGTTATAGAGTGGTGAACGTGGGATTGCTTCGGTGCCAACCATGATCTATTTCATCAACGTCGTGAGTTGCTCGTGTCGGCTTTTTGCTCGGTCGGCGAAGTCGGTGTGTCGGTTGACTGCGCTGCTGGACTGATTCGGTATGGCGGCTGCCAAGTGGTTGAAAATCGAATCCATTGCACAAATGATCGCGGCATCCACCAACAGCTGATTCCAGGGATCCTGGCTGGAGTTTGAGCGAACTGAGTCACGCAGTTCGATCACCGATTGATTGAACGACTGCTTGAGTTCGTCAGTGCAAAACGACGCTCGCTGAATAATTGTTTTCCTCGCAAAATCGGGTAGATCTGTAATCGAATCCACCGCAGCCGGATATTGAATGACAAGCCGTTCAAGATACTCTTTCGCATCGGCGTTTCCAGCTGCTGCCAAGCGGCAAAGACTTTGCAGCAATTGCTGGGTCGATGCGGATGGCAATTGATCGATCGATGACGTCTGGTCCGTCGCGGCGTCTGGTCCGGTGCCACATTTCGTTGGCACCGGCTTGCTGCACTCGTCGATTGCAGGCAGATTGCGGATGAACTTTTGGAGTCGCCGCAGCGAGCGGTCAGCAAACTTTTGAAAACGACTCGCTCGCGTGTTCGCCAGACAGGGCAGCGATGCCAGTAGGCAGCACCGCAGCACGTCCCAGCGAACGATTGTGTGGAGATCGAGCAGTTGGAGATTGAAATCGGGTCCAGTCTCCAATGGCTCCACAGACTCTCGTAGCGAGCGAATACGTTGCTTCAGAGCAATCGACATCAGGTGCGATCCGGATGCCAGACTGTCGATCAGGGCTAAACTGACAAATTGAATCTGTTCTTCTAGGCCGTTGAGCATGATTTGCGTCGCATCGACAATCTTCCGCAACTGGCGGTCCGCCTTGAGGTCGCCCGTTCGGGCTCGCTTGCACCATTGCCGAAGTGTTCTTTTGGGTGGAAGTGTGTTGAGGGCATGTTTGAAGCGTCCCACGTCAGGACAGCCAGATCCGATAGGCGGCACCGTCGTTGGCTGCCAATCCATGAACGGATCCAGCAGAAGCAATTTGGGCAGCGAATCAACGAACAGCGCCAGGGCCTCCATCACGGAATCGATCTCAATGCTCTGCTGCATCAACAGGGTTTCAGATTCGGTTGATCGCTTCACCATGGCTTGATTGACGTTTGATTTTCGCAGCAAGTGATTCACCTTCGGATCGTTTAAGCGTCCGACATGCTCTTTCTTCACTTTTCCATCG
>NZ_JAMYFE010000151.1 GCF_024129865.1 Stieleria tagensis
GACTCGGTCATCGCCGCCGTTCATCGTATAGAGCAAGCAGAGGTTGCCACAGATAGACACGGATGCACACGGATGAATTGCTCCCGCCATCTGTGTAGATCAGTGTTCATCTGTGGCTGATATCGGATGCAGAATCTGGCGTTGCGTCGATCACCCGGGGTGAATCCGGGGACAGAACATGTCGATGTTTGGCGTGCCGTGGGGAGCGCTTTTTTCGGGGAGAGCGTTAGATTGGTATTGCATCAAGAGGTGGGGCCAACCCATGACGAGATCATTGAATTCTCACTCTTCACGTTGAAGGCCCCACCAATGATCATCGTCCCCGAAGCTGCCGCAAAACTCAAGGCCTTTATTGGGCATACTGGTTTGAAGCCGCTGGCGCGCACCATGATGATGCGAATCGTCTTGGCTTTCATCATGCACCGCGGCCGGATGAGCTGTAGTGCTGCGGCCGGGGCGATTGCTGCCGAGCCGATCCACCGGGGAGAATTGACGCGTTTCCTCGCTCGCCCGCGATGGCAGAAACACGACTTCAATCAGCCATTGATGCGAATGCTGCTCGCCAAAGAGAAAAAACGCGGCAAGTTCATGTTCTTGATCGACGCGACGCTGGTCAGCCAGTCCGGGAAGAAGACGCAGAACACGTTCAGTACCGGCAATCGAACTCGCCGCAAAATCAAAAAGGGTTTTCGATACAACAAGAAGAAGGTCGTTCGCAAGAAAGTCCACAGTTTCACATTCGGGCTGCTGATTACGCCTTCGGGCATTCGCATCCCCATGCAGATTCCCCACCGAACCAAAGAATACTGCGAGCAGCACGGCATCGTTCACATGACGACCGCCGACGCGGCTGCCGAGATGATTCGCACGCTGCCTCTGGACGATGACGCGGAAGTCGTCGTGCTGGGCGACACTGCTTACGAATCAGAAGTCGTTGAAAAAGCGTGCGTTGAGAAAGGATACACCTGGGTTTTCCCAGCCAACCCCGAGCGGGTTTACGAAGGACCGACTGGGCAGCGTCCCAAGTTGCGATCTCGACTGAAGGATTGGACGAGTCTGTCGCTAAAGACCATCAGGCTTCGAGCGTCCACGGGCAAGTACGCTGATTATCGGCGTTTGTCCAAGTGGCGTGTTGGGCCGAAAATGAAACCACGCGTTTACTACGCTCATCAGGAAAGACGAATGGTGCGGAGCATCGGCGACGTCCAGATCGTATTTTCGACAATGAAACCAAACCTGGAAAAAGCGACTCCCGACGATGTGAAGATCCTGATGACCAATGCGGTTTGGCTGAGTGTGACCGAGGTGTTGGAGCTGTATTCGTTGCGCTGGCAAATCGAGTTGTTCTTCAAAGAGCTCAAGAGCACGCTTGGTTTTTCGCAGTACAGCTTCATTGACTTCAGGGCTGTGGAGGCCTGGGTGAACCTGGCGATCACAACCGTGCTGTACCTGGAGCATGAGCGGATCACGCATATGCAAGACCGCCGGCTCAGCAAGGATCGACGAGCGTGGTGGCAGCGTCAACGATTGCACGGCCTGTGTCATGCAGTGC
>NZ_JAMYFE010000152.1 GCF_024129865.1 Stieleria tagensis
CGCGTCAGCGAGGGATTTAGTGTGTTAACGGGATCCCTCGCTCACGCGTCGGGTTACCAAAAACCAATGCCTCACGCGAAAGCGCTGGCTTCTAAACTGACGCGTCGGGCTACCAAGAACCAATGCTTGGCGCAAGAACGCATTATTAAAAAAGGTTTGCTGACCCACCAAATTTGCGTGGTCGGGGCTGCGAGGGGTATAACAAACGGGTTAGCTGGACCGATCGAACCTCTTGTCTCTACTCATTTGGGCAATCAGATGGACGATTCACACCGCGATCCCGTCTTACATCACGTCCGTGCCTCTGTAGGCGTCATGTCGCTGGCGGTCGCCTTGATAAGTCACTCGTGGAGCACCGCCGAGGATACCCATCGGGACTCCGAGACACTGGTGCAGAAAGCGTTGCAGGCGGAACTGGACGGCAATCTTCAACAGCGACAGGTCTATTTGGCCAGCGCGATCCAGCAAGACCCAAATGATTCCGCGGCGCGTTGGCATGCCGGGTTTGTCCAACAGGGCAAACAGTGGATGACTCCCGCCGAATCCGCCGCGTTGAATTCCCAGAGTGAATTGATTTCACAGTACCAGGTTCTACGCGATCAGCATCTGGGTAGCCTGGCCGGCGAAATCGCCTTGGCACGTTGGTGCCGAATCAACGGTCTGGAAGATCGGGAACAAATGCACTGGCGCAATGTCATCCGTGTGGACAGTTCAAATGACGAAGCGCGAGGGCGACTGAGGCTGAAGAACTTTCGCGGCCAACCGATGACCCAAGACGAAATCGAAGCATTCAAGCGTGCCTCCGGCGAACGCAAACGTGCACTGCGAACCTGGGGTTCAAAGCTGGTTCAACTACGACGTGAGATTGAAGCGACGCATCCGGTTCAATTCAGCAGTGCTTGGAGAAAGCTCGCCGAAATCAGCGATCCTGATGCGGTGCCCTCGCTCGAAAAAATGGTCGCGACCGCTGGTCCAGATCTCCAACAGCATTTGATCAACACGCTCGGCAACATCAAACATCAATCGTCAGCCGAAGCGCTCGTTCGACTTTCGCTCGACTCAAAAGACTCACCCGTCAGACAGGCTGCTGCCGAAACGTTAGCAGGGCACTCGCTGCACGCGTTTACACCCAACTATCTTGGTCGACTGCAGTCGCCGGTTGAATATGAATCGTCACTCAATTCGATCGGCGATTCGGTCTTCAGTCACACATTGTTGCGACAGGAACGACCGGACAACGTTGTCAATGTCGTGCAATCCACCAACGCCGGTTTAACCATCGAATCCCCTGTGCTGCGATTCACACCAGCCTACCGACAGATTGTGACAAGCGAGGTGTATCTGCAACGCATGAAGATCGCCAGAACGGAGCAAGCGGTGGAGCAAAACAATGCTCGCGTCCGACGCGCCAACGAGCCAATTTTCACAGCCCTACGAACTTCTACGGGGCAAGAAATGACTGATGATCCGCAACTCTGGTGGGATTGGTGGAAGAAGTACAACGAGTACGCTGTTGCAACGCGGAAACCCGAATACTACTTCACCAACACGGAAGTTCGTGAGGGCACCATGCGGTTGCCGCGTCCCCGAAGCTGCGAGTGTTTTCCTGCCGGCACATTGGTCCACACGGAAACGGGGAAACGGGCGATCGAAATGATTCGCAGTGGGGACAAAGTTTTGTCGCAGAATCCAGACACCGGCGAAGTGTCCTATCAACTGGTAACCCAAACCACAGTTCGCCCACCCTCGGACACCATGCAAATCACCCTCGCCAATGAACAAATCACGGCAACCTTAGGGCATCCGTTCTGGGTGGTCGGCAAAGGCTGGACCATGGCCAAAGGTTTGAATCCAGGTGATCGCTTACACGGGATCGGTGGGGCTTCGACGATCGATGTGGTTGAAGGAGGCATCAAAAGCGAAGCCTACAACCTGGTGGTGGATCAAACCAATTCTTACTTCGTCGGAAACACCGGCTATCTGGTCCACGATAGTAAACTTCGCTCAGCAACTCAGGTTCCACTTCCCGGATGGGACACGCACTTGTCAGCTGACTGAGCGGTGGGAACTGGTTTCGAAATCACGTGTTGTAGCCGGGTTCTGTGAGCCCGGATGGATGGATCACACACCGACCGGCCTCATAGAGAGACCAGCCACAGCGTTTCTCGCAACGCAGCTGCTTTCCCGCAACGTCCTGGGTCGGACACTCAGTGCACCCGTCCGCATTTGGCACAGCGTGTCTGGGTTGGCTGCGCCGTCGCCGCGGCGACCACTGGCGCTGCGTTGGCACGCGTCAGGCTGGGCGTCAAATGAGACGTATTGATGATCGGATAGTGATTGGGATTGATCAACGCTCGACCGCTGCCACCGCGTCCCACAAACACCATGTATCGCTCGCCATCGGCACCGAGGGCGACACCGGCACCCCCGTACTGAAAATCACATTCGGTGGCACAGGTCAGCCAACCCCAACGCGACGTGGCTTCTCCACATCCCTCCGTCCATCCACCCGGGACCGAAGGCCCTTGGTGACCGTTCTTCAATCCCTTTGCGGCGCGGTACTGGGCTTTGCGCTCGGCAAACTCAGTCATTGCCGGATCTTCGATCAACTGTGGCAAACCGGCGGCTCGCCGCCAAGCGTTGACTTCGTCAAAGGCACCGCCCTGGGCAAAGGCTGTGCAGGACAGAGTGAAAACAAGCAGCAATATGAAACGTGAATTCATCTGAGCAATCCCTTTCAATCGTGTGTATTGAACAAGCATCCGTGAAACGACGTGCCGCAAACTATTTCGCCACGTCCAAGCCGAGAGATGACATTCGGCTTGATGAGCAAGCTAGCGGCAGCGCCCCCAAATCCACAACCCAACCACTGGGCCGGACTGCCATAGCAGTCTGAGTGGTTGACAGAGCAACCAGACAGGCATTGTTTTTGGTAACCCGAAGCGTGAGCGAGGGATCCCGTTAACACGCTAAATCCCTCGCTGACGCGTCGGGTTACCGTAAAAGCGCTGGCGTCAAAACTCACCTGTCGCGGGTTGCTACAGAGCGCCACCGGCTGACAAAGCAGGAGCAATCAACTGGTGGGAACAGCCAGCACGCTGAAGCGTGAACTCCGACGGTGACCGCTCGGGACGGTTGCTGAAATGGGAAACGGATCTTTAACGCGACGTCACTCGGTCGGCAACCTCCCAGCGGTGGCCGCCGCTCCGCATCAAGGCCAGCAGTAGGACCGAGACGAAGTAGAAACCGAACACCGAACCGCCATGTCGCATGATCTGCGCTTCGGCAAGACGCACGTCTCCATCGATCAAAACGGCAATCAGTCCGTATTGAAAAGCGACAATAGGTAGCGTCAAGACCGCCACCCACCACCATGTTCCCAGCAAGATCCCCTGCAACAGCAACCACAATCCTGCACAGCTGACGACCAGGGCGATCACGGAATTGGATAGTCCGAATCGATTGTCCGTCAACTTTCCGGCCGCGATCAGCAGTGCGGTCGTCGTTGTCATCCATAGCAATTGGCGGATGCAAAGTTTGCTGCTGACCGGTTTTTCTCCGCGGTGAATTTGGCGCTGCGTCCATTGCAGCAAGATGACTGCTCCGGTGACAGCGGTTGCCACTGTCAACAAGACCTGCACCAGCACTTCCATCTCGCTGCAAACCAAAACGCCCCAAAGTGCTTGATTGACGAGCACAAACGCTGCCAGAGCGAGCCGGGGCCCCATGCGTTTTTCAGGCAAGTGAACCAAAATGATCCAAGCCCCGATCAACGTCCACACCGCTGACAGCCCCCCTAGCGAAGCCCCGAACAGGAACTGAACGTCGTTGTTAAGTCCACCGTTTTGCAAAATTCTCAGCAACACCAGTGAAACGACTGAAAGCGCGACGGACCATAACACCGTCCACCCTAGCAACACTTCGTCGACTGGATCGCGTCCCAGGCCCTGCGAATTCATTGGATGCTTCGCTGCCGTTGTTCTTCAATGGACTGAAACGACAACGGCAATTGTCCGTCGCGACGATCAACCATTTGCTCCAGGACACGTTGATCGGTATGCGTGGTCTGGAACCGAATCATTCCTGAACCAAACAGGATATTTGCACCGGCTGGGTGACGACTGCCGATCGAACCGACGGCTAACGGCGACGGTGGATTGGGCGTCGCATCCAACCTTGATTGGATGCCATCTCCAACGTTTCTAAGTGTCGCACGCGTCCCGCTTAACCACCCCAGATCATCCGGCGGGGTCAATTTCTCCGAAACAAACGCCGTGTTTGATAAACCATCGCTGATGTCGTCGGAAGTAATAACGGTGTTCAACACAAATACACCTTGATCAGACGTGTCAATCGGCTTCTCCGTCGGGTTGTGAAATCCGATGTAACTGCTGGCGTTGTGTGGATAGGTCGATGTCGAAGGACATTTGACACCCGGATAGTTCAACCGCAGCACCGGTGCGTTGACAGCGTCATAGATGCTTTTTGATCGATCGATTTGAGAAGCAATCACAGGCTGGTCCAGCAAATCCAGCAATCGTCCCAGCCAATTCTGATGATTGCCAACCGGCGTGCTTTGGATCGGGCCGACTTGCGCCCCCTCGGTCGCCTCGAGTACCGTTCCCACTGGAAATTGCAGCCATCGATCGTGGTAGCTTTGCAGCGCCATTCCGATCGCGGTCAGCCGAGACTGACATTCCGTCCTACGTGACGATTCCCGCAGGGATTGAATCGCCGGGGCCAGAAGCCCGACCAGAATACCAATGATCGCGATCACGACCAGCAGTTCGACCAGGGTGAACGCTCTGCGAAAAAAAGACATGTTTCTATATTGTTTGGGTGTAAGGATTGAAGCTACCGAGCCAGCCACCGCGGTCAATTTTCAGGGGGAACCAGAGACAGCTCTTTGAATCGACAATCCCGAATTCTCGTTGTGATACAGCGTGGCTTCTAATACTCGTCCGGTATCGGTTCCCGAGACAGTTTCAACGATCACCCAGCGGTCCGATGCCTTGTCGATTGGAAGGCGGACACGTGTCTCGCCATCGACATCAGACTCCGCAACAGATTTGATCGCGGATTCCAGCAGGGAAACCTTCAGTTGGTGCGACACATTGCGTCGTTCGTTTGCTGCGATTCGTCCCACCGATGCTGCGTACGTGCCCACCAGCAATGCCAAAACCAGCACCAACATGGCAGCAGCGGAACCGTTGCTGGCGCGATGTTGTCGATCGAGTTCGGTACGTGGATCGGTCATTTCTCCGACCTCATTGCCGCGATGATCTGAATGGGATCTTCCAACCGTGCCGCATCGGTAAACGTCCACTGGATTGCATTGAAAGCTTCCTGACGAACGACTTCAATTCGAATGGGATCGCCAAATCGGTACTGGTCTTCAATTCGCTGGGGATCATCGTCATTTTCCACGCGGCGCCGAATCGACGATTCCGATTCCACTTCATACACAATTCTTGAATCACTCGAATCGCTCGTCAGTACCAATTGGCCGTCAGATAAACTGCTGCTTTTCGCCGTCCAAACGTCACGACGTACGTCGTCGGCAAAACGACGCAGTTCTTGGCGTTGCAAGAGATTCTGTTGCGCCAATTGATTGCTGTCGCGGGCGAGAGACAGCAGGCCAACCGTTGCACCTAAAAAGGAACTCATCAGTGCCAGCACCAGCACGATTTCGACCAGGGTGTAACCGCTGCGCCGGCCACGCAGCATTGCATTAGATTGACTCATTGCCGTGACTCCAAACGCCACAGATGGTGATTCAACGGACCACCGGCCGTGTCAACGCGAACGACCAAATGCAGCCCCCGCGTGGCCCCCGACTCGAACGGGTCAATTTCAATTTCAACCTCAGTGTTGTCGGTCAGTTCGACAGCGGTCGACTCCATGTCCGAAAACGCAACGGAAGAAAGTTGTTGCGCCAGATTCTCCAAAACCAATTGTTGACGCAAACGTTCTGTCGCGCTGCGGTCGTATTCATTGATTGCTCGATGTGTCCTTAACGCGACACCGGTTGCGACGGCCAAGAATGCCATGGCGACCAGCATCTCGACCAACAAAAACCCCTGTCGGCGTCGATGGTCGATTCGAATCAGACGTGTCTTAACCAAATTTTCGTTCACCTACGTTCAAACTCCGCCCATCGATGCCACCAAGAAGTGGAACAGATAAATCGCATGTGCCAAGACGTAGCCACCGACCAAGACGGTTGCCAATGGAACCAGCCACGTCATTCGAATTCTCCATCGGTGCAGCTGACGCCGCCGGATAGTC
Organism: Stieleria tagensis; assembly: GCF_024129865.1. Lineage (GTDB taxonomy): Bacteria > Planctomycetota > Planctomycetia > Pirellulales > Pirellulaceae > Stieleria > Stieleria tagensis. The sequence continues at coordinate 6,289 of NZ_JAMYFE010000152.1, forward strand.
TCTACCAGCGCCTGGATTGCTCCGACCAGGTTGCCGTTCTTCTGAGCACTACTCAACCAAGTCCGCTCCCGCGAGCTGACCAGGTTTCCCTGCTTCAATGCCTGGGGCAGTGGCACTCCGCTTTCGACCAATTGGAAGGTCTCATGGCACCGCGCTCGAATCCAGCGAATTCTCGTGCCACGCGCCGCGGATTGTAAAATCTGACTCTCGGAACGTCCCGCTTGCATGCCTCGTCCAAGCGCACTCAAAACCTCGCCGCGCCATTGATCGATTGCTCGATTGCCAAACCATGGAACCCATCGTACAAACCACAGCGGCAACCACCGCAACACAAACGCAAAGAACAACCACACGGCGACCAATCCGGTCAGTAGGTGGCCCATCAGAACCACTACCGGCAATCCAGTATACGGCAACTGATCCCTCGAGGTGAACTCGCTAAAAACATACTCGAAGGTCGGGACGATGATGGATCGGACCAGCAACCCGATCAGCCACGCCAATAAGATCGTGACCACGATGTAGCTGAACTGCTGAAAAACCATCGCCTGCGGTCGCGCGGAAAGAGCCGACCGTTGAAAGTCCGGTTCCGGATCGATCCGCTGTAACAGACTGCGTGAATTGTCATGCCCCGCGATCGACGGCAGGGGGAACACGATCGCGGCAAGTGTCTCGGCATCCACCGGAAGTTTGGCCCGGTGGATCGCGTCTACAATTGTTTCACCACGGTCTAACCGGACCGCGCAGGCTTTGGCCTGGCGGGCAAGACGACTTCGGCAACCAGCGGCCAAATCGTCCAGTACAAGCGGCAGCGAAGCTTCGGATTCACTAGCGATTCGCAGCCAGCGGTTGAGCGACTGTTTCTCTTCTTGATAACGCAGCCGATGTGCCGTCAGGACAGACACCAGAAAGAGCATGGCGATCAAAATCATGATCGGGTGTGGCGCGGCGGCAATCAATGTTAGCAAACTCGCCGTCCATAATAGTCCCTCCACCACACCAAACACTCTGGCACTGGTCAACCGTGCCTGGGCCGCAGGACGAAAGATCAAGTTCTGTTTGATCGAATGCAGCGTCCCGGCCAATAGTGCCAGCCCAGCGGTGCATGCCAGTAATAGCAGCGGCGAGTCCATCAGCTGGTCAGTCCTCCCAATACGAATCGCGTGAAGAGCGCCGTCAGAAACATTGCGAAGGACGCGAGGAACACCGAGACCAATAGGCAGGTGACAGAAAGCGCCGTCGTGGCTCGATCCAACCTCGATTGGGCTAACCGATGGCACTCCGTTGTCGCCTGATACCAAATCCGCAACGATTCCTGTTGGGACTGGCTGTAGGTCGTCAACGCCGCGATCGCGGACAACGGTGGATCTTGAAATGGCGAGACCCGCATCACATTCGCCAGCGAATGGCCGGCATCAATTCGCGCGGCGGAAAGCGCCGACCAATCGCGCAGACAACGGTTGTGAACCTCATGTGATGCCTGCTGCAGCGCATCCGAATAGGACTTGCTGTCGAGAATGGAGCGGAAGACCGATTGGCACAATTCACCCGTTGCGACAATTCGAATCGTCGATCCAATCCAAGGTGTAGCGGCAACCACACGGCACAGCGTTGATGGCAGCCTGTCAAAGATGAACAGCATGACAAGGATGTACGCAAACGTGGCGACTATTGCAATGACGCCGTAGGCCCAGGCGATTTGCGTCAACCAATCAAATTGGATGGGCTTTGGATACCAGCCGTCAAAATAGATCGCGTCTGTGCCATATTCCCTCACAGCCAAAATCAAATAGGCACCGACGGCCAAAGCCGCCAGCAAATACAAGAATCCGATTGACGTCGCCCGAGCCAGACGACGACGTGTGTCATCACGGATGGATTGCCAAAGCTCGTGTTCGGATTCAAAGGCGATGCGATTTTCGACAGCGCATTGTACCTGACTCATGCCGACACCCTCCCGACGACTTCCAACAGGGGTGTCAAAATGGCTCGCAGCAACAACACGATGATTGCGATCATGATCAACCACGAAACCCAGCGGGGAAACTGATTGAACCACCAATTCCGATGCTGACTGGATTTCTGGGTGTACAAGTCGGCTAGCCGTCGTAAATCCAGCGCAATCGACTGGTTCGTTCGTTTTCCCGCCAGCAAATCAATGATGCAATCCTGCACAGGTTGCGGAGTCGACGTCGGCATTTCCAACGCAGTCGCCGTTATCGTTCCGCCTTGAATCCGTTCAATCACGCCGCGCCATTGGTCGGCAAACGACGCCCCGACGACTCGCGCCGCAGCATCAATGACTTGGTCGCTTGGTCGATCGGCAATGGTGTGTACGGCGGATTGGTCGGTTGGTGCAATTTGGATTGCCAGCCAGCGACAGAACGTCGCCTGGTCCCCGTAACCGCCCCAATGTCGATGGGACCGCGTCATGCCCCAATACAATACGACTGAAAAGAGTCCGACGACCACCACAGTGGCGACCGCGGCGAGGGAGAAATTCACAGCGAACGATTGACAGATTTCAATGGTCGTGGGTGAGAGCGAGGTTTTGATTAACTCCGCCTCTGAAAGCGACACCAGGATCCAAGGCATTACGAAAAACAGAATCAGGCTTCCGACCACGACGTTTAGGATCGGGTTGATCACCGCAAAACGGATCTGACGACGATCCTGATTTGCCTGCCGAATCAATCGCACGACTTCGTGCACTGGTTGGGTGGATCCCGTCGCAGCCATGGTTTCCATCGCCACGCGAATCGGCGTTTGATACTGGCTGGACAAATCGGCCATGGAATCCGCCGCCGACCTTCCTTGGGCAATCCCAGATCGGACAGATGCTGCCGCTCGACCGACCCGTCCCATGGCGACATCGTCCAGTTCAGCCAATCCCGACAACAACGGACGTTCCGCAGCAGCCATCGCAACGACCTCGTCCAGCAACATCGCCAACGATTCGTCGTCCAGTTGAACGTCAGACGTGGTGGTCGTCATTCAGTTCGCCCCAGAACGCGAAACACTTCCGCTGAATCGGTTTTCCCTTGCTCGACCAAACGCGCCGCTTGATCATGAAGCGAATCGATCCCGGCTTGAAACGTGATTTGATCGATTTCCTTCGTCGATCGGCCGCTCTCCAACGCATCAAAGACCGATTGACCGATGGACGATCCCGCCAGATCCAGCATCTGGGCAATCGGGATTCGTCCGCGATAACCGGTGCCGTGACACAGACCACACTCGGGTGCCGATTCAGCCCGCGGTCGACCGGCGCACTGCGAACAGATCTGTCGCAGCAATCGCTGACAAAGGATCCCCCGCAATCCGCTTTGAATGGCAAACGTCGGCAATTTCATTTGCGCCAGCCGGCGGAGTGTCGCCCCGATCGAACCGGCGTGGATGGAAGAAAAACACAGGTGCCCGGTCATCGAAGCCGCCAAGACTGCTTCGGCGGTGTCGACATCCCGAATCTCACTGACCAACAAAACTTCCGCGTCCTGGCGCACCGCGGCTCGCATCGCCGACGCCAACGTCATCCCGCTGGTCGGCTGCAATTGACTTTGGCTGATCGAATCGATCACCGACTCTATCGGATCCTCGATCGCCAACACGCTGCGAGAGAAATCTCCCGCAGCAATGTAGGTCAAACATGCATAGAGCGTGGTGGTTTTACCGCTTCCTGCTGGGCCGGCCACCAGCAACCAGCCGTCGCGGGAATCACACAACGACCGCAATTGCTGCTGTGTCGATTCATCAAATCCCAACTGGTCTAACCGTCGGATCGTGTCTCGGTCGTCCATGATTCGAATCGCCGCGCGATTGCCGTGGACGGTCGGAAAAATACCGAGCCGCATTTCACGTTCGATGCCGCCGTTGGCCTGCCACCGCAATGGCCCCTCCTGTGGAACGCCCCCACGATAGGATGGCAGTCCGGCCAACGCCATTAAACGTGACACGGGATCGCTTTGGTCGCTACGATCAAATGAATCCACCAGCTGTAAAACACCATCAATTCGGAAAGACACCTCCCAGCGTTTCAAACGTGGCTGAAAATGCACATCGCTGGCGCCACAATTCAGCGCGTCTGTCAAACATTGCTTGACGACTTCGATCGCAAAGTTTGGATCGTCAGACGATCGTTGTGTGGAAGTCAAGGAAACCTGCATGACTACGTCAAAATGTGCGTCAGGTGGACTCGCGCCGTGTCAAAGATCGTTAAGCTGGGGTGCAGGCCCACTACCGCCGCCTGGCGAGACAAGGCAGCAAAAGACACCCGACGCGCGTGTTTTGAAGTTGCGCTTTTATGGTAACCCGATGCGTGAGCGAGGGATTTAGCCAGTTAACGGGATCCCTCGCTGACGCGTCGGGTTACCAAAAACCAATGCCCTACGCAAAAGCGCAACTTCAATACGCGCGTGCAACCCAGCAAAAAAATCATGAATCGACGCCGATATCATAACGGATTCACACTGCTCGAGTTGCTGGTCGTCGTGGGCGTGATCGGAACACTAGTGGGACTGTTGTTACCAGCCGTTCAAGCAGCGCGCGAAGCGGCGCGGCGAATGAGTTGTAGCAACAATTTGAAACAGATTGCGTTGGGTGTTGCCCAGTACCATGCCGCATTCGAAATCTTGCCGCCACAAGGCACGGGAACATTCAACCACGCCAACGACCCAAACACCACCAACCAATTCCGTCTCAGCTATCTATTCTCGATCACACCTTTTATCGGTCAGTCGCCGATGTGGGAACGCGTCAGCGGTGAATGGGTCGGACCGAAGCCCAGTGGAGATTCCATCACAGAAGAAAATTTCGGAGCCATGCAGTTCGGCGTCGTAGACCCCGCAAACCATCGCTATCCGAGCATGGGGCCTGTCCCGTCACTGGCGTCCTATTCACCGTGGTCGTCCGAAATCCCCACCTATCGTTGTCCGTCCGATCCGGGATACGGATCACCCGGGCTGGGGCGAACGAATTATGCGGCTTGTTTGGGCGACGCGATCGAAGGGCTCGATCAAGGGATGTGGCGCTACGAATCGTCAAAGTGGTCACCCGGCGGCGCAGATCTGATGCAGATCACTGGCCGCGGCATGTTTGTTCCCCGCATGATCACCTCGCTCGATGATGTGACCGACGGTTTGTCCAACACAATCATGCTGGGAGAAATCGCAACGGACCTGGGTGACAGAGACACGCGAACGACCCCTTCGATGCACAACGGGTGGCAGGGCGGTGTGCTAGACAATCTTCAAGTTTGCAATGTTCACATCGACCCGGATCGTCCTCGGTTTTGGGATTTCCGTTCGTCGGTCAAACTGCCTGTGGTGGGCGGTCAAGGACGTGGTTTTCGCTGGGCCGATTCGATGCCGCTGATGACCGGATTCAACACCACGCGACCTCCCAATAGCGAACTTTGTTTCGGCGGCGATTCAACCACCATCGGAACCCTGTCGACAAGCAGCCGGCATCAAGGCGGCACCCATGTTGCCATGGCAGATGGTGCCATCGTTTTTCTCACCGATTCGATCGAAGCAGGCGCCCAGCAAGGATCGGTCACGTCCTATGGAAAGCAAGACTTAGCGCCGGGCAGCCAAAGCCCGTTCGGCCTGTGGGGAGCTCTCGGGACCCGCAGTTCCAATGAGTTCATTGAAGAACAATTGAACCAGTAGTCGACTGATCTGTCACGCCGAGTTCCCTGCGCCGATTGGACCGACAGCCCGCCTGTGGCAGAGTGAAGCTCACGGTTCAGCGTTCCCGGCGTGAGATGTCAGACCAAAGTCAGACAGAATCACATACAGTGCTGGCAGTACCAACAGCACAAGCAGTGTCGATGCCAACAGTCCGAAACAGATGCTGATCGCGATCGGGATCAGCACTTGTGCCTGAAGACTTCTCTCTAACAGTAAAGGCATCAGACCCGCGATGGTGGTCAAAGAAGTAATCATCACTGCACGAAATCGAATTCGGCTTGCCGCCCCGGCAGCGGCAATCACATCCACTCCGGCTTCGCGTTGTGACTTGAGAAACAAAACCAAAAGAATCGAATCGTTCACCACGATGCCAGCCAGTGAAGCGTATCCCATCACGCTGGGCAAACTGATGCTGTGCCCCAACAGAAAGTGCCCCCAGATGACTCCGACAAACGCGAACGGAATGGCCACCATCACGACCAAAGGTTCGATGTAGCTGCGAAACTGGAATGACAAGATCACAAAGACTCCCAGACAGCCGATCAATGCGGCACGGCCAAGTGACCCGCCCGTTTCGGCACCGTTTTCTGCTTCGCCCTTGTACGTTGCCTGCAGTCCAGGGTGCTTGTCCTCAAGTTCAGGCAGTTTTGTCTGGCGTAAATTTGCCAGCACTGCCATCGCATTAGACCGTCGTGAATCCACGTTCCCCAACACGTTGACAACCTGGTGGCCGCCTACGCGACCGATTCGAGACCAGCCACGATCCCATCGCAACGAGGCAACGTCACCTAGCAAGATGGCTTTCCCACCAGGCAACATCACACGAAATTCTTCTAGATCAGAAAGACTCGACCGGTCTTGTTCTGAAAATTTAATCTGAACGTCATAGCCTTCACCATTGATTTGTATTTCATCACTCAATAATCCTTGAAAGGATCCGCGAAGTTGCCGTCCCAGATCACTTGCGGTCACCCCCAGTCCAATTGCCCCCGGTCTGAGCGTGACTAAAATTTCGCGTTCCCCTTTGCGAGTGTCATCGGCCAGATTGAACACCCCGTCGAATGTCCGTAGATAGTCCTGGATCTCCGCAGAAACTCGGTCAAGTTCATCGAGAGGCAGCCCCGAAAGTTCAATTTCAATCGCACGTCCGGCCGGACCAATGGACGGTTCATCAAACGTCAGGCTTTGGGCATCTGGGATAATGCCCACCTCTTGCTTCCAAGCTTCGATCAGGTCGTCGATCCGCGTTGTCCGTATTTCATTGCTCAACAGGTCCGCCGAGAATGTTGCCACGTGCGGTCCGGTTTCCATCGCATCGATGTTTTGGTTGAAACGGGTGTATGTCGTCTCGACTAACATTTTCGACTGCGGTTGCGGAAAACGGGTCTCGGTCGTCGCCAATGCTGCTTCGATTCGCTGCATCACTTCCTGTGTCCGCTTCAATGGCGTTCCCGCCCGCATCAATAAACGAGCTTCTACCACGTCGCCTTCCAAATCCGGGAACACCTGCCCTCGAACCAATCCACCGACCATCAATCCGATCGACAACAAGAACACCATCACTGTCAAACCCGCAGTGGCGTAGCGCCATCGAATCGTCCAGTCGACCATCACACCCAATCGTTCCCTGACAAAGTCGATCGCGGAATCGACACGGGAACGAATGCGGCCGCGACGCTGGCTGTTGACATGTGCCAACGAATGGCCCAGGTGAGCCGGCAAAATCAGATAGGCTTCCACCAGACTGGTCGCCAACACCAACAACAGCATCATCGGCAGAACTTTCAGAATGCGACCGATATCTCCGCTCAGAAAAATCAACGGTCCCAGCACGCTACAAGTTGTCAGAAAAGACGAAAACACACCTCCCGAGACCTCCTGTACTCCTTTGACAGCTGCCTCCATCGCCGCCTCTCCCTGCTGACGACGACGAGCGATGTTTTCGGCAATCACGATGCCGTCATCCATCAACAATCCGATCGCCATCAACAGTCCGACCATCGTCAGCATGTTGATGGTCAATCCCAGCCACGGAACCAATGAAAACGCGGCCAGAAACGAAATGGGCAGGCTGGCCACGACCCAAAATGAAAGGCGGGCGTTGAAGAACAGCCACATCACGGCAAAAACCAAAATGCATCCCTGCCAGCCGTTCTTCAGTAGCAATCCGATCCGCTCTTGGACCAACGTTGACAGATCATTCATCACGGTCAGTCGGATCTGAGAATTGCGTTCCATTTCCTCTGCGATCAACTGCTTGACGTCGCTTGCAACCGCCAGCGTGTCTTCACTTTTCGATTTGCGGATCCGCAGCATGGCCGCTCGGGTGCCAGCGGACGATACCAGATCTTCGTCGAACTCGAATCCGTCAATGACCCGGCCTAGATCACTGATGCGGATCTCCGCCTTCCCCGCAACACCGGTGACGACCAAATCCTCTAGTTCACGAACTCCGGTCCGCTCTTCCTGAACACGAATCAACGTGTTTTCCTCTGCTTCGATTTTCCCAACAGGCAAATCGACGCTTTGTTCGGCAATCGCACTGGCAACACTCAACGGGCTCAGTCCGTGCCGCAATAATGCCCCCGGTTCAACTTCCACACGCAGAACACGATCGGAAAACCCAGATACCTCCACCTCTGAAACACCGGCCTGGGCCATCAGACGATCTTTCAATCGTTCGCAATACCGTTTCAACTGATGAGCCGTTAGCGGCGTGGCAGCGGAACTCTCGACCAAGATATCCAGCACCGGATCGCGGGTGTTCAAACGCGTGATCACCGGCGGTTCGGACAGCTCCGGAAAGTCGTTGATCGATGCGACGGAATTGTCGATCTCACTTCGAAACGTCACATAGTTGCCGCCTTCCGCCATCTCCAGCGTAGTGGTGCCAACGTTGCTTAGCGAAACGCTACGAATCTCCTTCAGGTACTGAATACTATCGAGCTCTTCTTCCAACCGCTGAATGATCGATTCATCAACCTCCTCGGGTGTCGCGCCGGGAAACAGCACCGAGACTTCCACCTCCACCGGCGCTGCATCCGGAAAGGTCTCGCGGCGAAGGCCTCCGACCGACAGCAATCCAACGGCCAGCATCGAGATCATCAATAAATTAGCAGCCGTGGGGTGCCTGGCAAAAAATTCGATCATCACCGTTTCTCCGACCGCCGTGTTTCCGCCGGTTGGGGCGCCACGCGGGACCCGGTGGGCGAGATGTTTTCGATTAGCGGGTCCACCAGGTCGCCCTCAAACATCACCGCCGGAGGAGTCACCACGACTAAATCTCCGTCTTGCAATCCATCGACGACCAGCACCTGGTCCACGCGAGCAAATCCGATCTCGACCGGCCGACGTCGAATCCGATTCTCTGCATCCAAGACTGCAACGGTTTGGCCCTCGACACTGGTCCGCGGGATCAAAAAACCACTGGTCGCGTGATCGGCAACCAGCAACACCTCGCAATATGCTCCCGGACGCAACGGTTGCCCGCTGCGCGCAAAGCCGCGTTCATCACCGCCGTCGATACCGCGTCCCTTGGCGGGAAGATTGTCCACACGTACGACGATTCCCAACGTCCGGGTTTGTTCATCTAGCGAGGGGACGAAACGAATCGGCGTGCCGTCGAAATTGCGTGTGAGATCACCGCTGCGCGCCGTCACCGTCGCGGTCAACCCAAGATCCATCGGGGTGAACCCTTCGCTGCGATTCGATCGGAACTCGTCCGCCATCGAATAACTTGATTTGGAAATTGAATCGGCATTCGGAACCAAATCGGCTACACCGCTCGATAGATCTTCCGACTTGGAAGGGGGCCCAGATTCGCCCAGCAAGTCCGACAACTGAGCCACTGAAAACTGAGCCTCGATTTCGACCGAGTTGGTATCCAGCACACTCAACAGGGTTTGACCCGAGGCAACGTATTGGCCAACCTCCAACCCGACGTCGGCAAGCAACCCGTCAAATGGAGCAACGATTCGAGTCCGTTCAAGGTTGCGATGTGCTTCCTCTAATTTCGCTTTTGCAGTGTCGACCGAGGCCTTTGCTGCTTCGATCTTTGCCGGATAAGTGCTCAGTGAATTGACCAGCGTCTGTACAGTTTGAGACTGCTGCAGCTGCGACGCTCTGGCGCTGTCATATTCACTTTGTGATGCGGCAACCCGCCCCTTTAACGTTTCAAATCGTTTGACGTCTGCCCGACGGACTTGTAGCAGATCGTTTTGAATCGAAAGCGATTTTTCATCCGCAATTTGATTCAGTTTCAACTCCTGAAGTTGCGATTCCGCTTGTGACAATTCTGCCTGTCGTTGACGAACCTGTAGTTCATAGTCGATCGGGTCGATAACCAGCAACGTCTCGCCTTGCTGAACACTAATGCCCGGCCGAAGCTGTGGATGAATCTCAACGATCCGCCCGCTCAGCTCCGCAATCGCTGACCAGATTCGTCTTGGACTGGCCGTGCCATGTCCGCTTGCCACAGCTGGAATTGCTTGGCGCGCCACTCGACGAACAACCAACGGGACTGCCGACTCGGCCGGTTCAATTCGGTTCAGCGGCTTCTTTGAACTGCCCAAATAGGCGACGACTGCGACCCCGATCAGGATCGGTGGCAAGATCAACCATCGGCGCGAAGGAAGGTAGTTTTGAATGCGGTTCATGTTTGCTCCGTCGCAAATGCGGCCAGAAACGTCTTCACCGCCTCGGCGCAGTTTCGCCGCAATGTTGCCTTGGTCGGCGACCGCTGGCCGGTCAACACGCGAATCGGGTTCACTCCTGACAACAAGCCAATGAACTGTTCGGCCGCGACCTGGGCATTTGCACATTGCAAACGCCCTGCCTGGGTTTCTGCAGCGATGAACTCCGTTACTGCCGCGATCACGCGTGCCGGCCCCGAAGCATAAACTGCATGCCCGACTTCGGGATGATTGCGAGATTCGGCGATCGACAAACGGTGCCAGGAAACTGCGTTTTCGCCGAGTACCGTTTCCAAAAACAGTTGTCCAAAATTCAACAGATCTGCTTTGGTATCACCCGTCGGCTCCAGCGATGTCATGATGCGGTCTGCATTGGATTTCGCTTGCGCCGCAGAGACCGCAGACAATAGTCCTTCCTTCGACTTAAAATGCGAGTAAACGGTCGGTTTGGTCACGCCGGCCATCTCAGCGACCTGCTCCAGGTTGGTGCTGCTGTATCCATCTCGCAAAAACAATTCGGTGGCCGCGGAAATGATCCGATCAGCCGTCTTGGGGCGCCGACCGACTGCGGCGTCGGCGTTTTTCCCCGCGTGACTCTTTCTCGTTGACTTAACTGGCATTGCGATTCCTCAATCATCGACCTCACAGCATCTCCCTCCAATTTTACTTTACGGGCAAGTAAAATCCAGGTGCCTCTCGGACCTCTTTTCGGATTCAATGAGCAACGCCAGGTTTTCATAGGACGCAAGACTCGTTGAAGCAGGGCGAACACTTGGGCGCCGTCCAGCTAAACTCTCACTGACAACGCCCACCCCCTGTTCGATTTCACTTTTCGTTCTCCTGAATTTTGTATGTCGCCCAGCCACTCTCCCCCGCCGCTCACGCGCCGCCCTTCGGAATTCCAGTTTGCGATTGCCAATAGAATGCAGTGCCTGGTCGCCTCCGATTGGGATTCGGTGACCGCCGGCTCATCCATTTTTCTCAGTCGCCGCTATCTTCAGACGGCTCAAAACGAGTTTGCCAACCAAATCGTTCGCGATTTCGGACTGATCTATCGAGACGGGGTTCCCGTCGCTGCGGTCGCAACACAATCGTTCGACGTCGTCGGTAACCAACTGATCGGTGACCAACTCGACCAGAAGATCAAACTGCCATCGGACTGGAAACGAAAATCATTGTCGTTGCTAAAGCGACGGATCATGATTTGCGGCAATGTACATACCTGGGGACTCGATGGCGTGGCTTTTGCCGACGGCCAAGACCCAGCGAAGCTATGGCAGGGCGTTGCCGATTGCCTGTATCGCATCCGCCGCGCCAATCGTTTGCACGGCCAGACGGACTATGTAATCGTCAAGGATCTTGCCGCAAGCGATCGCCCGGCCGCAAGCACTCTGGGGTCGTATCGTTACCAGGCGTTTGAAACCGAACCGAACATGGTGCTGACCATTCCGCAAGCCTGGCACTCGTTTGATGACTACTTGGCCAGCCTGACCAAACGCTACCGAGGAGCAGCAAGAAAAGTCTTGAAACCGTTCGTCGACGGAACGCTGACGATTTCAAACATCGAGAATCCGGCGGAACAGGCCGACCAAATTTACGCGTTGTACAAGGCAGTGGCAGCCCGGGCGGATGTTTGCCTGTTTTCGCTGCAGCCGACAACTCTTCCCCGAATGGCAGAGTCACTCGGCGACGATTTTGTCACGATCGGGATCCGACAAGACGAGACGCTCGTGGGTTTTGTCACTGTGGTGCGCGATGCAGAAACCGCGGTGGGTTTCTATTTGGGTTTGAACTACCAGGTCAATTCAAACCTGCCGATCTATCACCGCTTATTGCTGGCAGTGATCGAGCAAGCGATCCAGTGGCAATGCCGGCACATCTCGTTCGGCCGTACTGCGTTGGAGGCAAAGTCACGACTGGGCTGCCAACCGGAAGCAACCCATGTCTGGGTCAGACACCGTGTTCCGATCGTCAATTTTGTCGTTCAACAGCTACTCAAGAATGTCACCCACGCCGAGCCACCCGACCGCAATCCATTCAAAGACGTTCAGTAATCCGCCCAAATCTGGATTTGCTGTAGAAACTGGATTTGCTGACGTTGAGCGGTTAAGTTGATGAAAGTCACTGTCCCTGATTGCTGCGTTTCGACGTACCAAATCCGCCTTTCACAGGTTTGAGATGGAGACCTCGTTCCCAATGGATCAAATTCGCGACAGTTATCGAACCACAGCGAGGTTCTTTCGGTCAGTCAGAGGGTTGGTCCTGTGCGCCGCAGTGATCTTATCGCCGCGCACCCTCGCGGCCGAAACGTTTCGTGTCGTCCGCATTCTGAGTGGTGATTCGTTTGTCGCTCGGACATCCGGTTTGACACGTGGCTTCGTTTTGTTTGCAGTCGATGCCCCTGAGCTAAAATTTGACCAACCCGGTGCGGTCCAGTCCAAGCAGCGACTTGAGAAATTGATTCTCGACAAAGATGTCGCGATTAAGACCATCTCAGTGGGCAGTGAAGAATTTGCAATCGTTCAGCTGCAAGGCGTCAACGTCGGTCTGCAAATGGTTTCCGACGGCTGGGCATGGCACCAACCCGATCATCATGACTCTCCCTCTCTGGCGCAAGCACAAACCGATGCGCAAACGGCCGGTCGCGGCGTCTGGGCCCAGCCAGGCACGATCGAACCGTGGAAGTTTCAGGAGCACTGGGAAAAGTTCGGTGAACGTGATGCCGCACGAGATCGCGCGAACTTTGCCTACCCCTGGAGTATCGCGCCGCCGAACACGACCGCAATTGTCATGGTTTCAAACATGCAGAAATTCAGTGACAAGATTGATGAACTCGCCAGTTCGGTCTCTTTGGAGAAACCAAGTGTTTTGAACTACGCCATGAAAATTTCGGGTTTCAATGCGGGGCTGCGGAAGGATGGAAACCTGATGTGGTGGTTCGGGCCGAAGCGTGAAGTTGTCTACGTCATCCCGTGTCATTTGGGGCACCCCCTCATTCGAGGACTCGGAAAACAATACGTCCCAGAAATGCTACTCGAAGTCGACCGAGTCTCCTATCGTGTCATCGATAGAAATGGTTATGCAATGTTCGCGGAGCCCTCGCAAAAATCTTGGCTACAAACCTGTGGCAATTTGCCAGGCGGCTTGGACAAACAAATGGTTCCATTAAACGACTTTGTAAAACAACAGGACATCGCTGTGGCGACAATCTCGGCTGCCGGCATCGATGCCATCGGCGACAAGCTGCCCTTCACAAAAGGAAACTCTGCCTTACCCATTTCGCATTTAAACCTTTCGTCTAGCGGTTTGATTCCGCAGCTCAATAGATTCGTCGGCTCGTCGACGATTGCTGCCGGGATTCGTTTACACCCGGATCCCGCAGCCGAAGTTTCACTTGCCGCCGTAGTCGAGCCTGGCAGCCAGATCTCGCAGTGGCGGAAAAGCATGCGGATCGGCTGGCAAGAACTCTTTGCAAATGTTCCCGATTTGCCGATCTCAGTCGCCATTGGAATCAGTTCATGCGACGAGTGGAACACGCTACTCGAAGTCTACTTAAACAGTTTGCCACCCCTAGCCGAACGAGATCACAAAGAAATCCTCGATTCATTTCGTGGGATCACCTTGTTTGTTCGATCAGCTGTTACCCGGAACTGGTTTGACAACGTGTATGTGCAACTCCATTTTGACGACGCTTTTAAGACGCAAGCGTTGATCAAACAGGTTTTAGTGGATCGCGCAGCAGCTAATCCCGCAGCCCCAGAAAAATTTGTTGAAAAAGCGATCATGGGCCGCCCGGCACTGGTCATTGACACGGGCGCCGATCCAAATCTGGTTTCGCTTCTACCCTTGAATCGCTCGACACTGTTGCTCCACTACGGACCGCTTGATGATGTGGAATTTGTTGCCGAATCGATCGCAAAGCCCGCACGATATGTTGAAAAGAAGGACATCAAGAATTTGACCCATCGATTTTCGGATAACTCCCGCGTCGTCGTGATCGGTGACCCGAAAGGTCTTTTGAGGATGTTTACGGCGGGAAGCCAAGGGTTCATTTCACCCAAACTCGCTTCAAACATTGCGATGGGGATTCAAGTCGCTCCCATTCGCACGCTTACCTTGGATGCCAAATTCGATGCGCAAACCGCGTCGATTTCATCGTACGTTGTGATCGAAAAAAGGCCGCTCACTCTGGGGATACCGGCGACATTTGAACTGATCCCCGACGGACTAAAAAAGACTCTGCTCTTTTGGACTACGTGGAAATGGTTTTGATGCCGCCCCGCAGACAGTCAGCGGAACGACTGCGTGATGCCATATGAAGACTGAATTCTTGATAAAACCCCTTTCCGCTTTTGTTGATCTGTTGGCTTCAACGACGTAAGAGGCTGATTCTTCAGCCGTGGTACCAGCCCGAACGAAGCGAAATACCGCTTCGACGTTGGATCAAAAAGGACCGACTGGCGGAAAATCGAACCCCTTCAATCATCGACGTTTTTATCTTCAGAATCAGCGAATCAAAAAAACTGTTTTTGCGCGACACCACCCGCAAAACCGGCTTTTTCGCTACAAATCCTGCAGTCGTCTTGTGGTAGCTCGGCACACCTCCAGAGATGGGCTTTTCTCGCCTTTCAAGTGAGAAATCTAAGATAGGTTTGGATGGACTAACTCACCTATTGCATCTTACCTCTACGAACAGAACTAGAGCACGACGCAAAGTGTTTAAGTTGCCCACAATCGGACGGGGGAATCTACATGACAGCAATGTCAAACCAATTTCAAAAAAAATTAAAAATAATACAACATGTCAAACCCATTTCAGTCAGTGGACGCCGTCCGCGTCCCACTAATAGCCGTGGCACTTTTTTTCGCGTCTTCCATCCATTCGCTTTCTCACGCGACAGAGCCAGTTCTCTTCAAGGTTGAAGAAGATTGGGAAATGGTCATCAATCAAGCCGATGTGCGAATGAACTCACCCCAAATTGCATTCTTTATCTACCCCGATGCTGAGCATGCAGATTGCTATTTTCAGCTCCAAATGAACTATGCCGCAGAAGATAAATACTCCAGCGGAGGTTTTCGGGTGGGCGCATTCTGCAACGAAGTTGCCATTGATGAAGAACGTAGTCGAATTACGGAAAATCTGGCATGGAGCTACGATCGAATTCGCTGGACTAGCGCGATGGCAATTTTCGATGGAAAATTAATGTTCGCGCTTAAAGATGGACTTGGTTACCAATGGGGACCGTTCGGAGGCCCGGAATATTTGGTGGAAATGGACGACCAGGAGATGCATGCGTTGGATCATTACACTCCGCAGGCCAGTTTGAAAGCGGTGGATATTGGATTCGGTTCAAATCGAGTCGCGTCGATCAAGCTACGGCGAGTTCGCCTTACTTATACCGATGGTTCCATCAGATCCATTGAGATCAACCAATTCGTTGAAAAGTAAAACTGAACGGCGTTTCGGTTAAAACAGAACTCATTCATTAACCAATATCCATCATGAAATATTCACAAAACCCTATTATTCGCGCCCGACGTCGTGCGACGTCCAATCTGCTGTACGCAGTAGGAAATAGAAACAAACCACGCAGAAAAGGATCGGCACTCGTTTTCAGTGTGTTTTTAGTTTCCTGCCTATTGATTGTTTCAGCGATTGCAATCGATTTTGGACATATCTCTACTTCTCGTTCTGAACTAAAACGAACGGCGGACGCAGCAGCGATGTCAGCGTGCTGGGAGCTTTTTGACGGAGTTTCGCGAGGTCAAAACCAAGCGGCAACGCAAGGGTTGATTGCACAAGCAGCATCGACAATTGCGGCACAGAACACTGTCAGTTCACGGCCCCCCACAGTAAACGAACAGACAGATGTTCAGATCGGATACTACGATCTTGCGAATCCAGGAGCTTTGGACACTTCGTCTCCCGATAAATTCAATGCGGTACGCGTTTCGGTACGCCAAACCGAGGCTTCCGGGACAGCAATACCACTCTTTTTTGGTGGGATCACAGGACGATCCGAACAATCAATCGAGACATTCTCCACTGCTGCGTTGACCAAGAAAATCTCAGGATTCTACGTACCTTCCGAAGCCGGAGAAACAATCGACATCCTTCCAATCGCATTGGATCTCGAAACATGGGAACAGGTTCTTGCAAAACAAACTGAGGACGTGATTTCCTACTCCAATGGAACGGTGGAGTCTGGCAGCGACGGCTTATTTGAATGTTCGCTGTACCCGACCGGAACTGGTTCACCAGGCAACCGGGGCACTGTGGATATCGGAAGTTCAAATAACAGTACCGCCGACTTACGTCGACAAATTTTGAGTGGTATTTCAGCCCAAGATATGGCGGAGTTAGGTAAGCCACTCGAGTTTGATCTCAACGGCGAATTAGAACTCAATGGAGACACCGGAATCAGTGCAGGAATTAAAACTCAGCTTGAATCGATTATCGGCGAGCCTCGAATCATTCCCATCTTCACTAAGGTTGAAGGCAATGGAAATAATGCAACCTACACCATTGTGCGTTTCGAGGGGATTCGTGTTCTAGCGGTCAAACTTACAGGACCAATGAAGAAGAAGCATTTAACCATTCAGCCCTGTCCCATGGTCGCCAGATACTCCGTTTATCACAAAGAAGAATTCGAAGAAAGTGAGTTTCTGTTCACGCCTGTGATGCTGGTTGAGTAAATCAAAATTGTCTTAAAACAATATAGAATCATGAAACAAATACGAAAATATAACCGCGCCCGTTCGGGGCAGAGATGCGGAGCAGCAGTGGTCGAGTTTGCGCTGGTCGTGCCGATCATGTTGACGTTTACATTCGGGTTGATCGAGACAAGTCGCATCAGCATGGTAAAAGAAGCGATTATCCAGGCATCGCGAGAGGGCGCTCGCGTTGGAGTCCGTCCGACGGCTGACGCGGCCGACGTACAAACGCGTGTCACCGAGGAACTTTCCCTTTTAGACCTAAACAGTGCAACCGTGGAGGTCACTCCAACGGTTTTAGAACAGGCCAAACCCGGCGATGAAGTCCGAGTACGGATCACAATCCCGATGGGCGATATTAGCTGGGTTTCTGGCTTCTTTGATTACGTTTCGTCGGGCATTGTCGCAGAAACTGTGATGCGCCGCGAAAGCACCGGTTGAGCGGCCGGCGCAACTGTTGTTTTCAAGCTTAGGTTGATGGCACATCCGGACATCCCAGGTACCGGATGTGCCTGGACGAAGGCACCCGAGAATTCGCAGCATTCTTTCACGGTTCGAGCGGTAGAATCGCCATTTGGGATCCTCGTGGCGGTAGATTGAATTGAATTGCGTTTGCGATTTCCGGCTGTCCCCTCCCTATTCGCTCGAGAACTCCAGAGATGAAGATCGCCACCCTTGTCTTGTCAATTCTTATTCCAACCGCTGCTATCACTGATTCGTCCGCACAGGAGGCGACCAACGACAGCGCGGGGCGACCCTCGTTCCGTGAGCCCCGCCCCAACCCAACGCACACCTGGGTCATCATTGAGAAAAAGAACTACTGGCCACTTTGCTACGAAGCATTGGAACGATTAGAAAGCTTGCACGCTGAAGACACCCTGAGTGACAAAAATCTATTGACCGAGAGACTCGACAAATGCACCGCCTGGTTGGGCCTTGCCGCTTCCGCATCGATGCTGAACCCAGAAGCCAATATCTATGACGTGATTGACCATCTCGACGCGATGTCGTTAGATCTGGAAGAAAACGGGAAGCTTCCTAGCAAGGAAAATTTGAATACCGTGGCAACAATGGGCGAGCTTTCAATGGCCAAGTCCCACGTGGTTCGCGCCGAACGTGATTACAGCGAACCCGCCACAGAACCCAAAAAGCCAAAAACAAAATCGACCCAAGCGACTGTTGGTGAAGCCGAAAAAGAGATTCGGCAAGACCGTATCGCACGAAATCTGGAGCAGTACCGCTACGACACATCGCAGTCCATCCGACACTTAGCCGTCGCAAAGGTCTATCTGGAAACCGCGGCCAAGCATGGTGGTTTTGAATCTGAAGTTTCAAGTCTGCCAGAAACAAAGAAACTGCGGGGCGACGAAACGATCTCGGAACTCGCCAATGCGCCCTTTGAATTAAGCAGGGTTGCCAAAGAAATGTCCGCCATCATCTCCAAGCACCAAGCGGACCTTGAAAAAACACTTCCGGATCTCAACTGACATTTGGCGGCAACCGATTCTCAACAGTGACCCCGGGCTGAGCTATTGAACGCCGTTGGCG
>NZ_JAMYFE010000153.1 GCF_024129865.1 Stieleria tagensis
TGGGCACGGCAGTGGCTGTGTTGGTCTGCCGGCTTGATTCGTGCTCAACTTCTTCTGTTGCCAACTTGAATCAACAGATTGTGCCGAGTGAAAGAACTGCCGGCGAGTCTTTTGCTTAGGCCAAGGCCGCTCGACGCCATTGCAGGCAACCGATGCCGCCGACGGGAAAATCGCGACAGACTTGAGGCCGATGCTGGTGGTGGCGACACAATTTGGAACTCGGATCCAACCAGATGCAAGGCCCGTCCAACTGGCCGCCGGATGGCGGCTGATAGTGGTCCATTGCTTCCAGAATTTCCTGCTGCAGCTCGACAGGCATCTGCAGCCAACGCAGGCGATCGGCGGCGGCCGACGGCGACAATGACGTCGGATCAATCGACTCGGCCGCGTGCAATTGCTGTGACATTAAGTTGAACGCCGGGAATCCCATGTGCTGGCAACACACGCCACAGTCGGTGCAATCGACGACGGGTAGCTCGCTCACTCAACCGTCGGCATCCCGACCAACTGTTTCTCCTTGGCCATCTTGCGGATGTCCTCGGTGATTTTCATCGAGCAATACTTGGGGCCACACATGCTGCAGAAGTGCGCGCTCTTGAAAGTGTCCTGCGGCAGGGTTTCGTCGTGATAGCGCTGTGCGGTTTCGGGGTCCAGCGACAATCGGAATTGTTCCTTCCAATCGAATGCGAACCGCGCTTTACTGAGCGCGTCGTCACGATCTTGGGCACCCTTTCGTCCGCGTGCGACGTCGGCGGCATGGGCCGAGATCTTGTAAGCGATCACACCCTGCTTGACGTCTTCTTCGTTTGGCAATCCCAGGTGTTCTTTGGGCGTGACGTAACACAACATCGCCGCACCGTGCCAACCCGCCATCGCGGCACCGATCGCGCTGGTGATGTGGTCGTAGCCGGGGGCGATGTCGGTGACCAACGGCCCGAGCACATAGAACGGAGCGCCTTCGCACAGTTCCGCTTGCTTTTCCATGTTCATTTGAATCTGATGCATCGGCACATGGCCGGGGCCTTCGACCATCACCTGAGTGCCCTTCTCTTTGCCACGCTTGGTCAGTTCGCCGAGCACTTCGAGCTCTGCAAACTGGGCCGCGTCGGACGCATCGGCGATCGAGCCGGGTCGCATGCCGTCACCCAATGACCAGGTCACATCGTACTGACGCATGATGTCGCACAAATCATCGAAACCGTCGTACAACGGATTCTGTTTGTTGTGCGCCATCATCCATTTGGCGATCAGCGATCCGCCACGGCTGACAATCCCGGTGATCCGATTGATGCTCAGGTGCAGGTGTTCCAGCTTGACGCCGGCGTGCACGGTCATGTAGTCGACGCCCTGCTTGGCTTGGTGTTCGACCATGTCCAAGAAATGCTGGGCGTTCATGTCTTCGATGTTGCCGCCAAGCTCTTCCAGCATTTGGTAGATCGGCACGGTCCCGATCGGCACCGTGCTTTTCTCGATGATCTGACGACGGATGTTGTCGATGTCCTTGCCCGTGGACAGGTCCATCACGGTGTCGGCGCCAAAGTGGACGGCGGTGTGAAGCTTTTCCAGTTCCTCGCCGACGTTGCTGGTCACGGCACTATTGCCGATGTTGGCGTTGATCTTGCATTTCGCAGCGACCCCAATACACATCGGCTCGAGTGCACCGGCGGCGTGGACTTTGTTGGCCGGAATCACCATTCGACCAGCAGCCACTTCGTCGCGGATCGTTTCAACCGGCAGATCCTCGCGCTTTGCACAAAACTCCATCTCCGGAGTGATCTCACCTGCCCGCGCGGCCAAAATCTGCGTATTGCTCATCTATTTGCTCCAAGGTCCCACAAAAAAGCGGGGTAATTCATTGAGTTCGACGGTCTGTTATACGCGTCGAAGGCAAACGAGAGTAGATCCCAAACTTCCGCCCTTCGGTGGTCGGCACCGCTACAGCGTCTTGAGATACTCCAGCACAGCGGCTTTCTCGGATTCGCTGAGCTGGTTGGGGAAATCATGCCCACGGTTGCTTTTGCCAAATTTTCGCGTGTCGAAGTAACTGCGCCGGGCCACGACGTCGGGTTCGCTGGTGGGAACGCTGTCAACGGTTTGAATCGTCAAGCCAATTTTTTCGCTGTCGATGGCCTGGGAAACGGGTCGCCAGAGAGTGGGTCGTTGATCGGGATGCAAAACATGCCACAGCGTCGGCACGCTGCCGTTGTGGAAGTAAGGTGCGCTGGCCCAGACACCATCCAGCGGCGGGGCAACGTAGCCATCGGGATCCGTCACGGTGACCTGCTGGTCGGGTTCGCCGGCATGAGCAAACCAGCTGCGCGCGTATTTCTGTCGCCCTTTTTCGGTCAACGCCGTTAAACGCACCGGATCAGTGCCGACTTCATCGATCGGTACCCGGACATTCGGATAGCTCCAATCCTGGCCATAGGTTCCATGGCACTGGGCACAGTGATCGCTAAACACCGCCCTGCCCTGCTCTGCCAGCACACGATCTACCGGACCGGTGTACTGGGGGGCCCGCAAGGAACTCAGGTAGGCATAGACGTCCTTGAAATCCTGTTCATGAGCCGGATAGAACTCCGCCCCGTTTTCCGGTACCAACGTGAATTGCATCAGCCCGCGGTGCCCTTTTTCGGCAAACCCATCGATGTACACGTGGGAACGTTTGTAGAAATACCACCAGGGTGGCGCATCCATGTCATGGTGTGTGTACAACGTCGGCGGTTTGGCGATCACGTTCAGTTTTTCATCGCGGCCACTCATCAAACCCATCCCGAACACGACTGCGTTGGTGGTTCCATTGGTGGTCCCCAATGGAATGAACAACGCCCCCAACTCCATTCGCCCCGGCAACTTTCCCTGGGTCAGCTTGGTCTTGCCAATTTCTTCGGTCAGTGTCTGTAGCGCGTAGCGATTGTTGGGTGCGCCGGGCGTGGGACTGCCATCGACGCTGCCGCCGTGGCAGGAAAAACAATTCATCGTCCAACGCCCCTGCGCGTCGACCACATATTGCAGCGGTTTGCCCGACCGATCTCCTGGACGCTCTGTCAATCCGTACCGCTGAAATGCCATCCGTCGACGTTCATCGGCGGTCGCCTGACGAGCCCGGCTACGCAGCGGTTCAGGCCACACCGTCCACAAGGCGTCGAAGGTCGATTGATCGAAATCACTGCTCATCACCGCCGTGTCGATCAAGAACCGATACCCCCGCGCGGCGTCAGCGGCCAGTTCTTGTGCCCCTGCTTCGGGTAGCCCTGTTTTTGGTGGCTGTGACCGGTCGGCAGCAGGTGCCGATGTCGCCGCGGCGACTAGCGCAAGAGCCGCACCAATCGCAGCTAACATAGGCCTGCAACTAAGGCGTTTGATCGACAGTGTTTTTATCGAATGCATTTTCAACCAGCAGTTTCCAGCGGCAACCCCCACACACAGGCATCTTACGCAGCCGAATAGCGGTTTCGTTCGTTCTAAAAACGCGTCAATCGCGGAATTGCAATTTCAACACCGCAATTCGGCCCGCCTGCCGAACGCTGGCCTGGACCGGTCGCTGCTGATCGAGTCGGCTGAGATAGCGTTGAACCGACTGTTGTCCCGATCGGGTGACCAACCAAACCGTTGTCGCCGAGGGCGGCAGGGTGGCCAGATGCTGTTGCATCCAACTGTCCGCTTCGCCACTGGAAACGACCAGTACGTTGTCGAGTGGGTAGGGTCCACGAAGCGGAAACGCCAGATAGTCCCACTGTTCCGGTTGGATTGGATCGGTTTCACCGACCGGGCGATGAAAGAAATCGGCTTCGATCAAACCGCTATCCAGCCACACGGGGTCCGCCGGATTCCGCTCGGCACGTACCAACTGCACCGCTTCACGCCACCGTTCACCGCGCAGGTGCAGCGGCATTTGCCCGGCGGACAACGTCGCCAGTGTGCCCTGGTACCACAACTGGAATCCGATCAATGCGATGGCGACCAAACCACCGACCAACGATGGTCCCCAGGCATTCCAAATTCGCCCCGCCCAACCCCGCTGCAGCGAATTGATACCGCCGGCGACCAGCGCCCCGCTGGACCAAGCCAATAACGGCAGCGCGGCGACATAGTAGCGTCGGTGCCATAGCGGCACCCATTGAAAATACGAGGCAACAAAAAAGACCAGCGTCCCCAGCAGCGCGACGATCGCCGGAGCCGCCCAAACAACAACATCGGCTTGGATGGCCCGATCGATCGGCTCTGCCGCGGCCGCGTTCCTACCCTGTCGCCCGACGATCCAGCCCAGCAGGCCCAGCAACAGCGCGGCGGCCAGGGGCATCAATACGATCGGCACCCAATCCCAGGCATACCACAATTGCCACCAGGTGGTCGCTTGACCGAACGCCCGCCACTGATCGCGATGCGCCCAGGAACTCGGCAGTGACGACAATGCCAGCGAAACCAAGGTCGCGGCCACGAGCACCGCTGCCACAGCGTCCGCTCTCCAGAGCGTCAACCGGTTTCGTTTCCAAGCGATGACCAATCCCAACGGCACCCACAACCACAACACGCCCAGTGACGTCGGATGAACCAGAGCGGCGACACAGATCCAAAACAGCATCGCCAATCGCCAGCGGGCGCCGGCAAAACTGTGCCATAGACCACCACTGGAAAGCCCCTGACCGCATGGCGTCCCGATCCAAATCGACAGCGACCACGTGGCCAACACGGCGCACAGCATCACCAGGGCATAGGGTCGCAGCTCGCAGCCGAAAAAAATGGCATTGGGATCGACCGCAAAAATCCCACCGGCGATCCAACCGCCAGCGACACGACCGGTTTGCCGAGCCACCGCGACGACCAGCACCCCGGCGGTCAGGGCGCTGATCAAGACACTGCTCAATCGCATCGCGACCTCGCCCTGGCCTAGCAGCGCCGACCAAACCCACAGCAGGTGAAAATAGCCGGTGGTTTGATTGCCGATCGCCGCCCTTTGAGCGACGTCGGCGAATCCATCGCTGACCGCCCAGGCGGAATGCAATTCGTCGATCCAGAAACTTTCGGCACACGAGGGAACTCGAAAAACAATCGTCAGTGCGATCACCACGGTCACGGCTAGAGCACAGCCAGTGCCGAATGATTTCATCAAGTGGTCCTTTTACGTTTTCGAACGGCAAATCAGTAGCAGTGTACCACCGCAGCATCGATGCCTATCATGTGGCCTACCCACTAGACGATACCGACGCATTGCCATTACGGGAACTGACCTCTCCGATGCCCGCCCCCCAAACGTCCCCCCCGAAAATCGCCCAGGTTGATGCGCGTGACGGGTCCGCCGAGATCCTGCAACAACTGCGCGACAAACTCAGTCCCCAGGGCAACGTTGTTTCGCCGCGCGGTCGCGCGTTGACCGAAAAAGTATTTGGTGCCCCGCTGACACCGGTCGAAGTCGTCGAACAAATCTGTAGCGCCGTGCAACAACAGGGCACCGACGCGCTGCTGCGGTTCAGCAAACAACTGGACAATTCGGACCTGACCGCCGACCAACTGCGTGTGCCCGCTGCCGATCTTGCCGCGGCCCATCAAGCGGCCGATCCTGAATTGCTGGGGTCGATTCGTCGGATCCGCGACAACGTGGCCGAATTTCAACGAGCGATCCTGCACCGCAACGTCACCCTCGAACCCAGACCCGGTGTCCGGCTGACGCAGCGCTATGTGCCGTTGCGCCGCATCGGCGTGTGCGTTCCCGGCGGTGCCGCGGCCTATCCGTCGACCGTGTTGATGACCGTGGTGCCGGCCCAGGTCGCGGGGGTTTCGGAAATTGCCGTGGTCGCACCACCGACCCCGTTTGGGGCTTACAACCAAGACATGTTGGCGACCTGTCATGAACTGGGCGTGACCGAAGTCTATCGCATGGGCGGCGCCCAAGCGGTCGCCTCGTTGGCCTATGGGACTGATCACGTGCCGGCAGTGGACAAGATCGTTGGCCCAGGAAATCTATTCGTCGCATTGGCGAAAAAACACGTCTTTGGAACCGTGGATATCGATTCCTTTGCCGGGCCGAGCGAAGTCATCGTGATCGCTGACCACACCGCGCGAGCCGATTTTATTGCCGCCGACTTGTTGGCCCAGGCCGAACATTCGCCCGGCAGCGCCCTCTTAATCACATGGGACGAAGCGCTGATCGAGGCAGTCAGCGAAGAATTGAACCGACAACTGACTCAACTGCAGCGCAGCGAACTGACGCTGGAGAGCTTGGAAGCATTCGGCGCGCTGATTTTGGTGCGTGACTCGCAACACGCTTGTGAATTGACGGATTCGTTCGCACCGGAACACCTACACATTCAAACCGAACACCCCAGCGAGTTGATCGCCAACATCCGAAACAGCGGCGCCGCATTCCTAGGCCACTACACGCCAGTGGCTTTGGGCGATTACGCTGCTGGCCCCAGTCACGTGCTGCCCACCGGCGGCACCTGTGCCTGGGCCGCCGGGCTGTCGAGCAACAGTTTTTTGCGCAGCGGCAGCATCAGCGAGTTCAGCCAGGACGCGATGAACCAGATCGCGGTCGATGTCGAACGATTGGCCGAAAAAGAAGGTCTGACTGCGCACGCACGCAGCGTTTCGATTCGCCGCGAAACGGGAACAACAACCTGAGATTTCAAGTTGTGCCAGCCTTTTTCGATCAGCACGCCGGCTAGCGATGGATACCAGTCGATTCATTGGATCCCTCGCTGACGCGTCGGATTCTGAAAAACCATCCCTTAGGCACAACGTCAACGTCAACACGTCTCTCCCGAATCCGTTCAGCACTGTTTCCTTCTCGATTTTTCAGCCGCATGTCCAAAACCGACCTCCGCCCTGCCCTTTCGCGGATGCTGCCCTACACGCCCGGCGAGCAACCGCCACCGGGCAAGTTCATCAAACTGAACACCAATGAAAACCCCTACCCGCCACCACCGACGGTTGTCAGCGCCATCCAGGATGCAGCCACAGGGCCGCTGAACCGCTATCCCGATCCGACCGCCACCTCCTTTCGTCGCGCGGCGGCCAATGTATTGGGACTTCCCGGTCCCGATTGGATTTTGGCGGGTAACGGCAGCGACGAAATCTTGACGATCCTGGTGCGTGGCTTTGTTGGTGAAGGCCAAAAGTTACGCCTGCCGTTCCCCAGCTACATCCTCTATCGCACGCTGGCCGACATCCAAGGCGCCAACTGGGAACAGATCCCGTTCCTGGATGGCTGGCATTTGCCAACGATGTTCGGTCAAGGCGACTCGGACCTGCGTCTGGTAATGCTGCCCAATCCGAACAGCCCCAGTGGCACCGTGGTCTCGCCCGATGAGATCGAAAAACTGGCGGCGAGCTTGCCCTGCCCGCTGGTTGTTGACGAAGCCTACGCGGACTTTGCCGATTTCAATTGCCTGGATCTGGTCCAGAAACACGACAACATTTTGGTCACCAGAACGCTCAGCAAATCGTACGGGCTGGCCGGCGTTCGATTCGGCTATCTGGTCGCCCAACCCTCGCTGGTCGCCAAACTGTCAAACATCAAAGACAGCTACAATTGTGACTACCTGGCGACCATCGCGGCCACCGCGGCCATCAATTCCCAAGACTGGTTGGCGGACGTCGTTGAAAAAATCAACACCACCCGGGCTCGAATGCAGACACGGTTGACCGAAATCGGTTTCAATGTCACGCCCTCACACGCCAACTTTGTTTGGTGCACTCATCCCAGCGGGCGGCATCAAGAACTTCACGAGTACCTGAAGAAAAATCAGATCCTGGTCCGCTACATGGACTTCACCGACTGGGGCGATGGACTGCGCATCTCGGTCGGCACCGACGACCAAATCGATGCTTGTTTGATGATGATCGAGCGCTACTTCAGCTAACGATCCCACATCTTGATCAACCACCAACCGCTTGCCGTGACTTCCCCCCCTAGCCCAATCGACGCGCCAATATGCCACGCACCGCACAAGTCCATCGCACCACCGGCGAAACCGATATCAAACTTTCCATCGACCTGGACGGCGACGGTTCCGGCACACGCCAGTCCGGCATCGGTTTCTTAGACCATATGCTCGATCTGTTGGCCAAACACGCTCTGATCAATTTGGATGTGACCGCCAAGGGTGACTTGCACGTCGATGACCACCACACCGCCGAGGACATTGGCATCGCACTCGGTCAAGCCATCGACCAAGCATTGGGTGACCGCGCCGGTATCCGCCGCTACGGGCACTTCACGCTGCCAATGGATGAATGCCTGGTCACTGCCGCCGTCGACTTGGGGGGGCGGTATGCGTTTGAATATCACGCCCCGATCGCCGCGTTTAAGATTGGAACGTTCGATAGCGAACTGATCGAACACTTCTGGCAATCGTTTGCCGCCAACGCCAATTGCAATCTCCATGTGCTGCTGCATCACGGACGCAACGCGCACCACATCGCCGAATGCGTTTTCAAATCGACCGCGCGGGCAATCCGCATGGCGGCCGAATCCGATCCACGCTCTGACGGCATCCCCAGCACCAAAGGCGTGCTATAGGGCTGAAGCGGGACCGGCCACGGTTCCGATGTCCTGCGTCTGCCCAGATCCTCTGAACCCTGGCGGGATCAG
>NZ_JAMYFE010000154.1 GCF_024129865.1 Stieleria tagensis
ATTCATGGTTCGTCGTGTTCACTACTTCGGTGTACCGGACAAAGTGTGGAACAACTTGGTCCGCCTCATCAAGCTGACAGAGGCAAAACTAATGGCAAAACTCAGAGCGAAGGCGATCGAAGCGAGTACCCATGCAGTAACGACATCGCGAGGTATGTCCCAGTAAAGAAGTGGAGCTTTATTGCACCAAAACGCGTTTAGATTGCCAACGATGGCACCGGCGAAAAGAAAAGCCGGTCTGTTTCGGACCACAGGAAAGTTAATTGCGAGCACACTGAGCAAGCCAAGTAAAGCGCCGCCCAAGGGTGGAACCTCCGTGCTGAAAGTATCCGTCCAGAACAGCACCCACTGTAGAGCAGTCCCTCCGAAAAAGCCTGTTGCAAATGACGGAACTGCCCGCCAGCGTGATCCGCCGGCGGGCGCGACATCCATAGTCGACACGGGAGAGTATGGATTCGGTTCTTCTTTCACGGCTTGCATAGGAGTTTCGAATTGACGAACGGGAACGATCACGTGGTCGCCGCGAACGACTTACCACTTCAAAAAACTAGACTCGGCGACTCACGTGCATCGTCTGGTTCGCCATCTATTTCTTTCCATTACTCAACGCACCTGGCAGGCGAGCCTTCCAGAAGGGATTGATTGGACAACACGGACAACCACACGAAGGCTCACGTTTGAGCAACTGTTCCCTTAACCAGGCAATTTTTTCTAGACCCATCTCAACATCGTGGTTGGTTAGAAGGTGGCTAGCGACTTCTTTTGGCTTTGCGTTCGGATTCTCTTCTAGAAAAAAGAGAGCCAGCAGATTTGGCGTCGTTATATGGGCATCATGTGTCAATTCAAACGACATGCTGTCGAACTGATAAGCTGAGCTTAATCGAGCAGGAGTTGCATTTGCGGCTGACGCTACCGGGAAGATGGTTCCACGTGCGTGCGAAAACACACTTGCGATCAAGTTGTAGTCGATGAAGCCATCGTCGTCATCTTGAGTTAAGTCCAGGTCCGTGAAAGCATCGCTCGTCAAGTTTGCGTCGACCTCACCTTCGCTGAATACAATTCGTGAAACATTTTGAATCCCAAAAAAGCATTCTTCAAACCGGTTCGCAATCATTCCCTGCTCTATGAAGTCAATCGCGATAGTCGGGCCATCATCCGATATCTGGAAGATTGCAACGTCGCCAATTAGCTGCAACGAAAACTCTAGGTTAACCAAGTAGGCGTTGGTTCCTTCAAGGTCTGCGACGCGGGGGTATGTGTCATCCATTTCAAATGTCACGTCGTCACCGCTATCTCCATAAACCAGCATGCAAACGGTCATCCAAGCTGGCTCTAATAATGCAACAATTTGCCCGATGGGAAACTCAATTTCCGTTCCATCGGGAATGCGAACGCGGCCACCACGAGAGCAATGCACCACGCGCTTCTTCAATTCTTCGAGAACGGTCAAGAGGTCCTGTGAATTTACGACGTAGATAATGTCAGCTTGGGCCATAGACGAAGAACATTGACTGAAGAAGGAAACCGATGCCATCTTGAGCATGGCGAACGATTGCGATGCCCGGGCCGCGGCGAACGATCAACCACTTCAAAAAACACGACTCCGCGGCTCCGTGTCCATCGGGTGGTTCGCCGCGGATTTGGTTACGAAACAACGCGACATCCGGGAAGACATGATCGTAGAATAGCGACTGATCCTGGCGAAATGTTCGTGTCGCTGATGTAAAGCTCGGATAGATTGCGAAACTCGCGCAGGAAGGGAACGCATTCGTCGGATACTTGGGTTCCGTTCAGGCTTAGGCCTTGGAGATTCTCATGCCGCGTGAGCAGTTCCACGCCAGCGTTTGTGATTGCCGTCCGAGGAAGACCGAGGTACGGCACCAATCCGATCGTCAACGCGTCACGAATGGCATCGTCCGTTAACGCCAAGTTGCCCTCGAAGGTAAACCGCTGCAAGTTCGGGTGGCTAATTGCCCGATGAAAGCCGGCAGCAGTGAAACCACCGATCCTCGGCGGGTGGTAAAAGCCACAGAATTGCGACAAACATGGGAGGTCAAACAATAGTGATACGTCTGCATCCGAAAATCTGTGTGGGGCGAGAACGTGGTAAACACGGCCGTCGGAATCAAGTGCAAACCGGCATCGCAACTCGGCCAGAAGGTGGACGGGTTCGTACTCCCGTTGGTGCGGTGCGAACTCTTCGATATTCAGTGAGCGAATCGGCATCAGAATCATTCAGTCGGCGAACGCTACGGATCACGCGGTCGCCGCGAGCGATCCTCCACTTCAACAACCACGACTCGGCGACTCGTCGTGCATCCGATGGTTACCCGAATGTCGATCGACTAGAAAGTGTCACTCGGGCTCAAATCTTGGTCCATGACTATTCTAGCGTGACGCCTGAACTCTTCTCGATATCCCTCGATAAAGCGAGTGTTGGGGGCGAATTCGTGCATCATCTCAAACATGCTGTCTACGCTCTTGTATGCAGTATCGCCGGTCGTCTTGTCAACCAAACGCTGGAGCCGAAGTTGAAGCGCACGCATCTGTTCGTTGCTCAATCCAGAATAGTCCGGATGAAACGTGACGTTGCCCCAAATCGTAGGCACAATCTCAACCACATTTCGCCATTCCGATGGAGCAACGTTGGTTGGGGGGTGGTCCGCGAGTAACTCAATCGTCGCTTTCTGTTCCGAGTAGATCACAAACCATTGACGTAGGTTCCACCTGTCACGAGCGAATGGAAACGCTGCGATAATGGCTACCGCGGATACAGCTGCAAAGATGAGCTTATTGCGTGACATCAAGTCGGGCAGTTCGCTTCAGTCGGGTAACGTTGGAATTCATCGAGTTGGAACGAACGACGTTGTAATGGCTAAGTCGACCTGATTGCCGACTTCGATGCAATTCATGGTTCCCCGTCGTGTGTAGCCGGCGGTGCAATCAAACGAGGCTGAGCACGATTGTAAGCGACAGCAAGCCGAGAATCCAGTATTTTGCTCGGCCAGCAAACAGTGCGATCGTGCCCGTAATTCCAATAGGAACGAAGAAGAACAAAAACAGTTCGATACGATCAAACCCGGGTTCACGCGGCGAAAAGTACCAAGGCCAGTCGCCCCACTTCGAGTCGGCGAATTGGATGAGCAAAGCAACCGAGCACGCCGTTGCAATTGAACCACAAATGACACGACGAACAGATCCTTGATCTTCGTCAACGCGTATCACAGCGTTGTCGTTTGGAGTTACGTTAGGATTCAATGTTGTTGTCGTCGCGAAGACAGTCGCGCCCGTGAGCGGACTATCAGTCGGGGAACGTCACCGATCAACCGGCGGCGACGGTGGATTGACCACTTCAAAACGCCCGACTTCGCCGCTCGGTTGCATCGGATGGTTCCCCGCATTCTTGATTATCACACGATCGGATTTCGCCTGATCGGCTTGGATCTTCGCAACAAGCCCAGCAAGTGTACCGCCAGCGTCGGCAAGCATTTGCCGTCGAATTGCGTGGAGTTCATCGAGGATCGGATTATTCATCGTCATCACCACCGAGAAATTCGGATGGAGTACAAATCAGAAATTGATCGTAGCCCTCGTCTCGCAGCAGTTTGTAAATGCGTGGCAATTCGTGGGCGTTTGCAATGTGCGTGCAATTTAGTGTCAAAAAGTAGTTTACACCGGCAAGTGCCGCAGCGGCAACGTGCAAAGCGTCCGCCGCCGCCTTCTGTGGCATGGTGTGGGCCGCGATGAGGCGTGCGGCGAGTGCCTCGGCGTCCGCACCCACGTTAATCAGTGGAAGGCCGTCGAGCAGCTTCAAGCGATCAGCGGCAGCAGACGGATCGCCCGCTGAGGCCTCGTTGAGGGTCACTTGCGAAGTGACAAGGCTAAACTTGGGACGTTCAAACGCCCACCAATCGCGAGCCTGCTGCTGCAAGGCAGCAGTTTGGATGTCGCGACTCGGCCGAGCAGAGGCAAAACTGACGATCGACGTTTCGATGTAAACTGTATCCATGACGGAAGTCTACAGAATGGACGTAGCGTCGAGAATCCAGCATTGTTCAGTCGGGGAACGAAATGCGATCTATC
>NZ_JAMYFE010000155.1 GCF_024129865.1 Stieleria tagensis
TCGATTTAGCGGTATTGGGCGTCAGCCCCAGGCATTGATCGTCAAAGAATATCAACGAGCCCCGGAGGGGCGGTAGAGAATGTCGTCGCTCCGCGACTGCGCGGTTTGTTGTCGACCAATCCAGGGGTTTCACCCCTGGCTAACAAATGACATCGCTCCGCGATTGAGAGCCGGCGGAGGACATGCATGATTGAGTCGCGGAGCGACGGCAGTCGATAGCCTGGTGGCGTCAGCCCCAGGCGTTGATCGTCAAAGAATATCAACGAGCCCCGGAGGGGCGGTAGAGAATGACATCGCTCCGCGATTGAGCCGGCGGGGAACATGCGTGATTGAGTCGCGGGGGCTACAGGTGTCGGACTACGCTTTGCTGATTGTGATCGCGCAGTCTTTGTAGCTGGGTTGCCGAGAATGGGGATCAAAGTGGCTGAGGGTCAGGTGATTGGTCACACCGTAGTGCATCGGAATGAACGCTTGCCCGGGCTGGATGGTGGGCGTGACCATCGCGGTCACTGAAATCGCCCCCCGCCGCGAACGCACTTCAACGGTATCGCCGTTGTGAATCCCTAACTCCCGCGCATCAACCGGACTCATTTCAACATAGGCCCGCTGTGGATACAGCTTCCGCAGGACCTTGCTTTTGCTAGTCCGTGTTTGCGTGTGCCATTGGCTGACCGTGCCGCGGCCCGACAACAACACGATCGGGTATTGCTGGTCCGCCGGTTCTGGCATCGGCGTGATCTGATCGACGATCAACCGAGCCCGCTGGTCCGGGTGACAGAAATGGCCGTCGGCAAACAATCGACGTTGCTGCGGCGGCGTCTGCATTGCATCCGCATCCGGCTTGGTCCACGGCCACTGAATCCCACCACAGGCATCGAGTTGCCGATAGCCATCGATACCGCTGATATCGTTAGGACGCCCTTCGCTGGCCGCCTGCATTTTTTTGAACACCGCTTCGGGGTGCGTCCAGTCGGCAAACATCTCGCCGACACCCCAATAGGCTGCGATGCCGCGAAAGATTTGAAAATCAGCGAGCGCCTCGCCGGGTGCTTTGCGAACTTTTTTCAGCAGCCCATAACGTCGCTCGCTGTTGATGAACGTGCCTTCCTTTTCGCCCCAACCGGCCGCTGGCAATAGCAGGTCGGCATGCTGTGCCGTTTCCGTCGAATCGTACATGTCTTGCACGACCAAAAAATCCAGTTTCTCGATCAGCCGCTGAAAATTGCCTTGATCGATCCAACTGTGTGCCGGATTGGTCGCGATCACCCACAGGCCTTTGATTTCACCGTTGTCGATGCCCTCGACAATCCGATCGTAGGACCAACTGCCTTCGACGGGAATGGAATCGACATCAATCTCCAAGATCGATGCGATCCGCTGACGATCCTCGGCGGATTCAAACTTGTGGTGGCCAAACAGATTGGTCGTGTTGCTCCACAACCGAGACCCCATCGCGTTGCATTGGCCGGTGATGCTATTGGCCCCGGTGCCAGGCCGGCCGATATTTCCGGTGATCAATGCGATGTTAATGATCGCTTGAGCGGTTCGTGTTCCCTCGTAACTTTGGTTGACGCCCATCGTCCACCACAGTGAGGCAGCGCCGGCCTTGCCAATCGTCTCGGCGGCTTTGCGGATCGCCCCAGCCGACAGTCCGGCCGATTCCGCGACTGAATCCGGCGAAAAATCGGCCACATGGTCAACCAGTTGCTGATAGCCATTGGTATGAGCTTGGACAAACTCGTGGTCCACTAAATCACAGGCAATGATGTGATGGGTGATCGCGTACAGAATCGCCAAGTCGTTTTTCGGCCGCAGCTGTAAATGCTGCGTCGCCGCCATCGCGGTTTCGGTACGACGCGGGTCGAGCACGATGATTTCAGGACGGTTGGGATTCCGCAGCACCCGTTCCCACATGATCGGATGCCCGATGCAGGGATTCGATCCGACGAACACCAGACAATCGCTTTGTTCAAAATCATCGTAGGTATACGGTGGCGCATCGAATCCAAACGATTCTTTGTAGGCGGTCACCGCGGTGGCCATGCATTGACGTGTGTTGCCGTCGCCATGTTGCAGCCCCATCCCGAATTTCGCCAGCGCTCCCAGGAATGCCATTTCCTCACATGGAATTTGCCCTGTACTGAGAAACGCGACCGAGGATTTGCCGTGTTTGTCTTGGATGGATTTGAATTTTTCGGTGAAGGTTGAAAAGGCATCGTCCCAACTGACGCGTTCCATCTGGCCATCGCTGCGACGACGCTGGGGATACAGCGCTCGATCATCCGCGTTGAGGACCTCCAACGCCTCCCATCCCTTGGGACAGGCCATGCCCAAGTTGACCGGATAATTCGTCTCCGGCGTCAACCCCACCGCTTCGCCCTCGCGGACATGCAATCGCAATCCACAGCCGGTCGCACAGTAGCCACAGGTTGCAACCGTTGTCGCATCGGCCTGCATCGAATCGTGTGTCATCCCCAATCCGTGCGCACCGGGATTGAGCATCAACTCACGCGTCATTTTTCCGTTGCGCGCCTGCAGAATCTGCGGCAACTCGAACATCCGTCGCTTTTTGCCGTCGTGATGGGTCAACGATTGGGGGGAAGCAAGACTCATTTCAAATCCCTAAAAGGTTCCCGGCATGCGATCGTAGACGACGCTTTGAAAATACAGCACGCGTTCCAAGTTCTCCCCGCCGACCAACACCAACGCGGCCAACACGGCGATCACCCCGCCGGCCAGCGGCGCGACAAAACTAACCAAGCCAGCGGCGACACACAGTGCAACCGCAGCGGCGGCACAGGCGGCACGAAGACGTGCGGCTACGGCAAGGTCCCGCCAAATCAATCGCTTGGAGCGACGGTCGTAGGCATCGCCGCTGCGATTGTCACGCAGGTACACCGCGGTCTCTAAATTCCATTTCCAAGCCATCACGGCGGCGGAGGCAAGCGACAACACCGCGGCGGTTGCTGCGAATCCACTGAATGCAAACACGGCCGCAGTGATCACCGGTCCGGCGGCCAACGTGGTGGCAAAGAACCGCGGCAACGTCCGCCCGGCACGCCACAACTGGCGTTTGGTTGCAATGTAGATCATGGCGCTGCAGTACAGACCGGTTAGCCCGACAGGGATGGCCAAAACCAGCAGCGCCCGGCCGGCCCAATCGGGAATCCATTCCAGCGGGATCCAGGCTTGCACGGCGGTCGGAATCCAATCCCAAACCAACGGCAGGGCCATTAGCGCAATCGCCCCCGCCAATGCGCCCATGTATTTGGCCAACACCACTGCTTCACGACTCAGCCAACTCGTTCGCAATCCCAGAAAAACCCGCCACATCCGTAGCGGTTGTCCCAGGTGCAGCGGGGCGATTCCTAGCCCGGCATTACCGATCGCAAAGGCGACCAATGCAGCGGCCAAGGGAACACTGGCTGGAACGTTGTACCCGGCAACCGACAACACCATCGTCGCCAACAGTTCCGAAATCAGGACGCCAACGGAGACCTGTGTCGCAACCAACATCAACGCCAACGGCCAATGACTTTCGGCGACTTCGTCGACATTCTCGTCTTGTGGTCGTGCTTGGGTCGGATCGATCGCGTACTGGCTGACGTATTTGGTGGTCGGCCGCGTGATGGACGATGTCGGCGCCGAGGGAACCACGGAATCGTGCGCGGCGGCCGGCGCCGACTGGGTCGGCACGATCGTGATCTTGATCGCTTCGTTGGGA
Organism: Stieleria tagensis; assembly: GCF_024129865.1. Classification (GTDB taxonomy): domain Bacteria; phylum Planctomycetota; class Planctomycetia; order Pirellulales; family Pirellulaceae; genus Stieleria; species Stieleria tagensis. The sequence goes on from NZ_JAMYFE010000155.1 coordinate 3,725, forward strand.
CAAGATTGCACACAGGCGGGTGCTTCGCCGACACTCAGACGCTGATGACACATGTCACACTTGCGAACAATCCCCAGTCGCTTGCTGTACTGCGGGACTTCATAGGGACACATCATCGTGCAGTACTTGCAACCGATGCATTGATCGTCCAAGTGGCGAACAATGCCCGTCACCGGGTCTTTGTCATAGGCCTTGACCGGACAACCATTCAGGCAACCGGGATCCTCGCAATGATGACAGGCTGTGGTGACGTGTTGAATCGCAGCGGGTTGTGCGAAATCGGGATCACCGATCAGCAGCGTGCCGACACGACGCCATGATTCGTCTTCCTCCAACCCGTTCATCGTGTGACAGGCCACCACACAAGCCTTGCATCCGCTGCAAGAATTCAAATCCACTTCGAAAGCAAATTGCTGCCCCGGTCCCGGGGCCGTCGCTGGCAACAGACTGCGATAATATTGTTCTTGAGCGGGCGCCGGAACGACATCGGCCTGTTCGTGGTCAACGTGCCAAGCACTGAACTGGTCAACGGCCGAAAGTTCCTGTTGTTCGCTCAGCAATTGGCCGACCAATTCGGGTTGGCGATTGATAACGGGCAGTGTCGTGCTCATTTGTTCTTTCGCCTCCCTATAAGATCAGTGTCAGGATATTGGTGATGCGTTCCGCTTCATAAAACGGGATCGCAACCGCTTTACAATTCAAACCATCCTCACGGGATCGACCGGCGAAAACGATCGCGGGATCTTCGGACGTCACCACGCCACCGGATTCCAGTGCCAGCGCTGCCAACGAGCGGTGCTGCGAATGGGACAATGGCACCACTGTCTGTGGCTCAAGTTGCAACCCCGGATCCAACCGTTGATAGGCTCGAGACTCCAGCAGCAATTCATCGTCCGCACAGCGCCAGACTTCATACCCACGGGCAACCGGCGCGGCATCGGAGCTGACCAATAGCGCCGAAGCGAGGAAAACGTCCCCGGCAACCGGCATTCCGACGGCGACCTGCAACGATTCAGCCGATGCCCCGGCGGCACGCAGAAATCCGGGATGAGCGGGCAAATCATCGTGGACGGTGAAACTGAGATTGCGCCAGACCTGGCCGGGCAACCCGGAACCTTTTTCGAAACGCACGAACGAACTGACGTTTTGAAATCGTTCCAGAGATCCAAAGTAGCCTTGGGTCAAACTCAATTCATCGAAGGTGCCCACCGGCTGCCAGACTTCCATCACGCCAACCGCGCCATCGACAGGACAACCTACCAGCGCAGCAAGTGAAATGATGTGGTCGCCACGATAGACAGGAACGGTCATCACAACCGCATCCTGATCACCGTCATCCGACTGAGAGATGCAGGGCAGGCCGGTGTGCATTGTTTCGGCAACCGCGCGATCGACGAGGGGATGGTTGGTCGATCCAGCAACACCCTCATGGTCGACGTCGATCGCAAACACGTCGCCGAGAAATTTGGAATGAGATTGAGAAACAGTCGTTGTCATGAGAGCACGGGATTCAAAGGGGCATCAAAAGGAATGCGGGGCAAGGACGTTGTTGTCAACGAACCGCGTTTACACGCCCACAGCCAACTGTTCCGCTTCGGCCTTCTTTTTCGCTGCTAGCTTTTCCGCATCCGCCTTGAGTTTTTTGTGGTCCTGATCTTCCAGAAACTGAATCATGTCTCCACGCAAGTTGTAGTACTCGGGATGATCCAACACTTCGGCGCGCACTCGGGGGCGGTCAAACGGTATTTCGAATACCTTGCCCACACGTGCTCGCGGCCCATTGGTCATCATCACGACCTTGTCACTCATGAACAGAGCTTCGTCCACATCATGCGTGATCATCATCGTGGTGACTTTGTCACGGACCAGAATCTCCAACAGGATTTCCTGCAACTCCATCCGTGTCAGCGAATCGAGCATCCCGAACGGTTCGTCCAACAACAACATGTTGGGTTTGAGCGCGAATGCACGTGCGATTCCGACGCGCTGCTGCATGCCTTGGCTGAGCGATGCGGCGCGGGTGTCCAGACTGCTGCCCAGTCCGACCAGCGTCAAATAGTAAGCGGCGATATCGTGACGCTGCGACTTGGTCCCGTGGGGGTAGACCTGGTTGACGCCCAACAGGACGTTTTCCATCGCAGTCATCCAAGGCATCAGGCAGGGTGATTGAAACACCACACCGCGATCCGGCCCCGGTCCATCGATCTCGTGATTGGCAACCACGATTCCACCGGTGGTGATCGAATTCAGTCCGGCCGCCATGGTCAGCACCGTGCTTTTTCCGCAACCGGAGTGACCGAGCAGACAGACGTATTCGCCCTGCCGCATGTTCAAATTAAATTCTTCGACAATCACCGCAGGCCCATTGGGCGTGTCATAGGTTTTGCCGAGACGATACATCTCTACGTAGCCAGCCATCAAATCCGCCTTTGGGAGTGGTTAGATCGTTGAATTCAAAATCGCCTTTCTCGGCAGCGCCATGCTCATCGGTCTCAGATCGGGTAATTCGACCGGTGCCGCCGAAGACGCCTGCGCCTGTTCGTCACGCGATTTTTGCCGCACTGCGACTAAGTAGTTGGTGACCGCATTGCGAAGCCCTTTGAAGGTTTCGTTGTGGTTCAATTCCGTCGTGTTTCGGGGTCGATCCAGTTCCACCGCGAACGCTGGCCCCAGCGAAGCCCCCGGACCGGGATTAAGCGGCACGATGCGATCGGCCAACAAGATGGCTTCGTCGACATCGTTGGTGATCAACAAACAGGTCTGCCGCTCCTCTTCCCAGATCTTCAAAATCTCTTCTTGCAACACGCTACGGGTCAGCGCGTCGAGAGCCGACAGGGGCTCGTCCAACAACAGCACTTTGGGTTTCATCGCGAGTGTTCGCGCCAACGAAACACGTTGCCGCATGCCACCGGACAATTCGTGCGGGCGACGATGCACGGCATGTGTCAGGCCGACCATTTCGATGAACTTGTCGACGTGTTCACTGCGTCTGGCGCGCGACCAATCGCGGAACACACTGTCGACCGACAGCGCGACGTTTCCACGCACGGTCAACCAAGGCAACAGCGAGTAGTTTTGGAACACGATTCCGCGCTCCTCGCTGGGGCCTTTGATGACCTGGTTTTCCATCACGATTTCACCGGAGTCCGGCGTTTCCAAACCGGCCAACATTTTCGTCAGCGTGGTTTTTCCACTCCCGGAAAACCCGACCACGCCCAGGAATTCGCCAGGCCGTAAATTTAGATTGATGTTCGTCAGGACTTCGTTGCGGGTCACGCCGCTTCCGTAGCCCTTGCAAACGTTTTTCATCGAAATCAATGGCTCCGGTGCGACCGGACGCGCCACCGCTTTCGGTCTGGGCCGCTCGAGGACAGCGATGCTCATGATTGAACCAGGGGTGCGAGGGTGTTGACGGAGTGATTAAGCCGCTTGGGGATTCCCAAAGCTGACCAAGTTTCGCAAGCAAATCATGACGCGATCCAGTAACAATCCGATCACGCCGATGATCAACACGCTGAATGCAATCCGGGCATACGTTTGGCTGCTGCCGTTCTGAAATTCGTCCCAGACAAATTTGCCCAATCCCGGGTTTTGCGCGAGCATGTCGGCGGCGATCAACACCATCCAACCCACCCCCAAACTGATTCGCAGACCCGCGAACATCAGCGGCAAACTGGCAGGCAAAATGATCTTGAACAACTGCTGACTCCAGGACAGCTTCAACACCCGGGCGACGTTCATGTAATCCTTGTCAACGCTGGCAACACCTAGCGTGGTGTTGACCAAAGTCGGCCATAATGAACACAGCGATACGGTGACCGCCGAGATCAAGAAGGCTTTGTCAAACATTGAATCGCCGGGTTTGACCCCGGCATAAGCCCAGACGATGACCAAAAAAGCCAATGGCAACCAAGCCAGCGGGCTGACCGGTTTGAAGATTTGAATGAACGGTGTCAGGGCAGCGTTGCACCACGGACTCATCCCACACAGAACGCCGATCGGGACGGCGATTAACGTCGCAATCAGAAAGCCGACGAACACGGTTTTCAAACTGGTGACGATCTGATCGACGAAGGTCGGCGCGCTGGACGGTTTGAAATTCGCCGCTTGAAGCGCCTTCTTTTTCAACACCATCGCATTGGCAAGCAACGTTTCTTTCTTTTCACCGGTCGCAGCGGCAGCTTGCTTGGTAACCCGGTTGGCTTGGGCCAAGTAGGTGATGGCCTGGACCGTCATCTCTTTCTTCTGCTCACGATCTTGGGCACGCTGTGCCGTGTGCATTGCGAACAGTTCCTTGCCGGCGGCCCAGGTATCGGTGGGGCTAGGCAATCGCATGCTGTCGGTCACCACAGTCTTTGCCGCGGCAGACCACAACGCCAAGAAAACCAACATGGCTGCGATCGGCAACACGACGAATTTTGCAATCCCTTTGAACTGCTCCTTCACGTCCTCGCCTGCCAACAGACGCACAAAGGGCTCCAACGCAGGCAACCCCGCGACGTCGCAAAACTTTAGAGCTTTCCCTCTCCAATTCATCTGACCGATTCTTTCTGTAGGTGTGTTCGGGGTTAAAACTGATTTCCGCCACCTTGCGAGACTCGTTTTCCGCCCGAGTCTTTCAAGGCAATTTCGTTCGGGTCCACGGCCGGGCCGGACATGAGGCACCGGACCAAACATCCGGCCCGATTGGCCGCTTCCCGAACACACAGGGTGAGGCGGTCACCACTGCATGAACGTCTCTCTGCTCAAGCGATCTATTGCTTGGCCAGTTCTTTGGGATCTTTGTTTCCGATTTCGAAACTGTTGATGTAACCCACCGGATCTTTGGCGTCGTAGGGGTTGCCATCGATGAAGTCGCTGCTGGGCTGGCGATAGCCGTCGTAGTCGAGCGCCGGGAAATCTTCCGCGGTGGCCTTTCCTTCAGCGACCAACATCTTGGCGGCCTTGCGATAGATCTCGGGTTTGTAGATGTCTTTTGCCGTTTCCGCATACCAGCTAGCCGGCTTGCCGTCGCTGATCTGCCCCCAACGACGCATCTGAGTCAGAAACCAGATGCAGTCGCTGTAGTGCGGGTAACTGGCGTGGTGTTTGAAAAACACGTTGAAGTCAGGCATCGGCCGGACGTCACCTTTTTCAAACTCAAAGGTGCCGGTCATGCTGTTGTCGATCACGTCGACATCCGCACCGACATAGTCTTTATTGGATAGGATCTCGGCGGCTTCCTGACGATTGACGAGATTGCCATCGGCATCGGTTTCATCCAGCCACTTGCCGGCGCGGATCAGCGCCTTGACCACTGCCAAATGAGTGTTGGGGTACTTCTCGTCCCACTCTTTAGTGACTCCAAATACTTTTTCCGGGTTGTTCTTCCAGATGTCGTAGTTGGTCGTGACCGGAACACCGATCCCCTTGGCCACCGCTTGTTGGTTCCACGGTTCACCGACGCAGTAGCCAAGAATCGAACCCGCTTCCAATTGGCCAGGCATCTGCGGCGGAGGTGTGACGGTCAATAAGACGTCGGCGTCGATCACTCCGGTCGTGTCCTGCTGGCTGTACATCCCGGGGTGAATCCCGGCCGATGCCAACCAGTATCGAATCTCGTAGTTGTGCGTGCTGACGGGGAACACCATCCCCATCGTGAAATCCTTGCCTTCCTGCTTGTAGGAATTAACGATCGGTTTGAGCGATTCCGCTGTGATCGGGTGTTTGGGCTTGTCTGCTTCTAGTTCAGGGTCATTTTCCTGCATCTGTTTCCAGATTTCGTTACTGACGGTGATCCCGTTGCCGTTGTAGTCCAAGCTGTAAGCGGTGATCACGTGAGCCGCGGTACCGTATCCGATCGTCGCCCCAATCGGTTGACCGGCCAACATATGCGCGCCGTCCAATTGCCCATCGATCACGCGATCTAACAACACTTTCCAGTTCGATTGCGATTCGACTTCGACATTCAACCCCTCCGCTTCGAAGTAGCCCTTTTCTTTGGCGATCACCAAAGGAGCGCAGTCGGTCAGCTTGATGAAACCGAATTTCAGATTTGGTTTTTCGACGTCCAGAATCTCCACCACCTCGGTGTCACCGCCAGCGTCGGGTGAAGCGTCTTTCAATTCCAGCTTCGCCGCTGCTTCCTCAAGCTCCTCAAGCGTGATGTTCGAATCGGAACACCCGGCCAACAAGACGGCCAGCGTGAGAGCCGCAAATGTGATGGTGCGGCGACAGTTGTGAATCCACAAAATTCGGGAAGGCACGTGAAAAGACTCCGGGGAAAAGAATCAGAAACAGCACGGTCGCAGGTCACCTGCAGCGTGGTGCACGGTTGATTAGCAACCACCGTTCCAACCGCCCGAGTCAAGATGGAACCGGCCGACCAATGTTGCGAGACAGAAGCGTTGGCGACGGTTAAGGTGAATCGACGGCCCGTAAGGACCGCTTTTTTCTTGCCGGAATCTGCGGATGAATTTTGTGTCCTCTCTGAGGTGCGCCCGAATTAGGCACCAGCAACGCGGTGCTGCCTAAACATCTTGCGGGGGGATGGATCCGAGTGAAGTGGTAATCCGTGACCGCGTGGTAGCGATTGTTCCGTCTTTGCGGGCGGTGGAAAAATCGTTGCGTGATGCTGCCCCGGCAGCGTCGATACATCCAGTCATGACGAACGGTTTCGCCGGATCCGATTCTGATGCGCCCTCGGTTCGATTTCGTGGGTCCTGTTGTTTTTCATCTCTCGTCGCCACATCGGCGGCGGCACTCAATTCGTTAGGAAGGAGTCCTACGAAATGCCTCCAATCAAACAGGCACGCCGGCGCGCTCTCGCGTTGGCCATTCTTGCCGGCATCGCCACTGCACCGACCGCTTTGGCCGAAACCCCACATGGACTCGAAGAAACAGTGGTTTACGACGCCACCTCAGCGGCAGTCGCAAGCGTGCGGTTGGCTACCGCTGACGAACCACTGGCGCCGGTTCCCAGCACGCCCGAACCGGTCGTGATCGATCCACCGATCGAAACCGACGCAGCTTCGGCTCCGGCGACGATCGAAGCAGCGCCCAGCTGCGATTGCTGCTCGACCGCATGCTGCACTAAGAAACAGACCGAAGCCGCCACGGCAGCGATGCTGGGCGCCTACAAAGGCGTGTTCTATGCCAATGACTACAGTTACCTGAACGATCCCTGCTATGACGGTCCGTCATTCTTCGGTGATTCGCTCAAAGGCATGCTCGACGGCAAATTGGATGTCGGTGGTGAAGCACGCGTGCGATACCACAGCGAAAACAACTTCCGCGGGTTGGGGCTGACCGGGCTCGACGATGATTTCTACTTGACCCGTTATCGCATGTTCGCCAATTTGCGGATCAACGATATCTTCCGGGTCTACGGGGAATACTTGTACGCGGATTCCGGCGGAGAAAATTTCAACAATCGCCCGATCGAAGAAAATCGCGGTGAAATTCAAAACTTGTTTTTGGACACCAACCTGACAGATTCGCTGATGCTGCGGGTCGGTCGCCAAGAACTGTTGTTCGGCGCCCAACGGCTGGTATCACCGTTGGACTGGGCCAACACGCGACGAACCTTCCAAGGGGTCCGCGGAACCTACAAAGGCGACGACTGGACGGTGGATGGTTTTTACGTCAATCCGGTTAACCGTGTCGCGGCCACCGAGAGCAAGATTGACGACGCCAACGAAGACGTTGATTTTTATGGCGTCTACGCGACAAACTCGGGAACCTCACTCGGCACCGTTGATGCCTACTACCTCGGGCTAAACAACGACATCCTGGATTTCAACTACCAAACGCTCGGCAGCCGTGTCAGCGGTAAAGCCGATGGCGGAACGCTGTACGAATTCGAAGGCGGCGTGCAGTTCGGATCCAATAGCCCAGGATACGGTGATCACTACGCCGGGTTCTTCACCGGCGGCCTGGGGCGACAGTTGAGTATCTGCACGGCTTGTGGCGAATGGAAGCCGACCGTTTGGATGTGGTATGACTGGGCATCGGGCGGAGACGACGTCCCTGCGGCCCGTGGCGACAATGGTTTTGACCACCTGTTCCCGCTGGCGCACAAGTACCTGGGTTTCATGGACTTGTACGGCCGTCGAAACATCAACGACGTCAACGCCCAGTTCATCACACCGTTGGTGGGCAAGATGAACCTATTGCTATGGTATCACCACTTCTTCTTGGACCAAGCCACCACGCCCTACGGCGTGACGATGGTTCCATTCAACCCGGCTAACGCCGCCGGTGACAAGGAACTCGGTCAAGAAATCGACGTGGTGTTGACCGGAGCGATTAATCCTCGCACTAACCTTGCCGTGGGCTACTCGCACTTCAATGCCGGGGCCTACTACGACACGACCCCTGGCGTGCCGACCAACCAAGACGCCGATTTCTTCTGGACTGAGATCCAGTGGCGGTTCTAGAGAGCGACTGAACCGGTCTCGTTTCATTGCGACCCCGCAGCCGCTGGCATCACCCGATGCCAGCGGCTGCTGTCGTTTCTGAGAGGGCGGTCGTGAAACAACAGGGCCCAGTGACGCGTCATCGCCAAAATCTACGAAACTGATCTGGAAATGGAGAGCAAACTTTCATTACGACAGACGGTCTAGCTGATACCCGCTCGATTTTTCGCACGAATCCGCCATGGAGGACTGTCGTGCAAACGATAAAAACCGCCGCTGTCGTAGTCCTGATGCTGACCGTCCTTTACGGCGGCTATGTTTCATTGACGACCCCACCCGAACCGCTACCCGACGGAATCGAAGAATTCCTGGTTATTGAGGAAGCCGCTGGTGGAGATTTTGCCTCCGGCGAAAGCCTGGCGTCTGGACTGGAACTCGGGCAACCGCCCGCCGGAATGATGCCGTCCACCGAACCGGCCACCGCGGACCATCCGGCCGATTCAGACCACCACCACGCCGCGGCCGAACCAACAGCGACGCCGCCCAGTTTTGGCGGATCGTTTGCCGATTTGCCACCCACCACAGCGACGGGTCAAGTGGAACAAACCGCGGCGACAACGGAACCGTCGACATTGCCAGCGGTCAGCGCGCCAGCCGACGCTGCATCGGTGCATCCCGGTGCAACCGCCGACTACCAATCAACCCCCGGGACCTTCAATCTGCCCGATCCGGCGACCGCCGCCGCGCACTTTGATCCCTCCAAGGGCACGGCATTTACCGGTGGCCCACATGAACCATCCAACGACCAGCCCACTGGCACCGAGTTCCAGATGAGCGACCAAGCCGGCGCGTCAACGGCCCTGGAAAACCTGGGTGCCTCCAACGACAGCCCACCGGCAAACGAAAACCGTGGCTTGATCAATGCGATCGCCTCGGCCGATGCGATGTACGCCAAGGGACAATTGAAAGAAGCTTTGGCAACCCTTAGCGTGTTCTACAGCATGCCGAACCTGAGCGAAGCACAGCGCACACAGTTGCTCAGCCGACTGGACCCACTGGCTCGCGAAGTCATTTATTCCAAACGACACCTGCTGGAACAACCCTACCGCGTCGGCGGCAGTGAAACCCTTCACGACATCGCACAGAAGAACGATGTCCCCTGGCAGTTGTTGGCCAACATCAACCAAGTCGATGATCCCGTCACCGTCCTGCCGGGCACCGAGCTGAAAATGCTGCGTGGTCCGTTCCGCGCTGATGTCGATTTGACCAACAAACAACTGACCCTATTCCTAGGTGACCTGTACGCGGGACGATTTGACATCGCCGTGGGGAACGATCCGGCCCCCAAACCGGGAACGTTTACCGTGCAGGACAAGAAAACGTCGCGCGTCTACTACGACCATGCGGGTGAACCGGTACCCGCCGGCAGCCCCGAGAACCCCTACGGCAACATGTGGTTGGACCTGGGCGGCCAGATCTGTATTCACGGCAGCCCCAACACGGTCCAGCCGAGCCCGCTCGGATGCATCAGCGTGGCTGGCGACTATGCCGACGATGTCTATGGCATCTTGGGACAGGGTTCTTCGGTCACCGTTCGTCGTTGATCCGGTGGGTGACCGGTCTGGGGTTAGGATTCGCCGAAAGGATTTGTAGAATCATCGCCAACACCCTGATTCCACCAACTTCCTGGCCCGCACTCGAGTTTTAGACCGGCGTTTCCATGATGACCTACAACAAACAAGACCTGATCGACCTGTTGGGCCGCGAAGCCCTGCAACGTGGCGAATTCACACTGGCGAGCGGCAAAAAAGCGTCGTATTACTTGGACTGCCGTCGAATCACCCTGCATCCTCAAGGCGCCAACCTGGTCGCCGCGGGCATGCTCTCGGTGATCCAGGCATCGGGCACGCTGCCGGCTGCCGTCGGTGGCATGGCGATCGGCGCCGATCCGATCACTGCATCGATCGTGATGCTGGCCGGTCAAAATGATCTGCCGCTCAAAGGGTTCATGGTTCGCAAAGAAGCCAAAGGCCACGGGACTGGGAAACAAGTCGAAGGCCCCGTCGAACCCGGCCAGGAAGTGGTGATTGTCGAAGACGTCATCACCAGTGGCGGCAGCGCCCTAAAAGCTGTCGACGCCGCCGAGGCATTTGGTTTGAAAGTCCGCGAAGTGATCGGCATCATCGATCGCTTGGCCGGCGGTGAAGCAGCGTTTGCGGCGCGCGGTTTGACGTTGAAAACGCTGACCACGATCCGTGACTTTGGCATCGAACCGGAGTGATTCGGTCACCGTGGAAACCTCGCTTCACCAGCAGCTGAAACTGCACTACGCCGCCGACCAGTCGCAGACCGAAGTCGTCATGGGGCGTTATCGAATCGATGCGATCCGCGACGACGAATTGATCGAAATTCAATGCGCCTCGTTATCGGCCATCAAGCCAAAGATCAAGGCGTTGGTCAAACGTCATCGCGTGCGGGTCGTCAAACCGATCGTGATGCGAACACGGATCGCCAAGAAAAAAACAGCCAAAGGCAAAATTCACACGCGGCGGATGAGCCCCAAACGGGGATGCGTGCTGGATCTGTTCGAAGACCTGATCTATTTCACCAAGGTCTTCCCCAGCGAAAACCTGACGCTCGAGATCGCTTTGGTGCATGTCGAACAGGTGCGTGTTCCCGACCGCACCCGCCGTCGACGCCGCTGGCAAAAAGACTACCGCGTCGAAGACGTGAAATTGGAATCGATCGAATCCTCGATCGAACTGCAAACCGCAGCAGATCTGTACCAATTGATCGGACTGGATCCCAGCCGCACGCCGTTCACGACCGAGGACATCGCCCAGGCAACGGGGCGACCACGATGGTTCGCCCAAAAGATTGCTTACGTGCTGAAACACACCACCGCGATCCAACCCATCGGTCGCAATCGCAGTGGCATCCTCTATCGCGCTGCCTAACGCAACCCGCTGACTGCGCTGGTGTAGACGATTGATCCGACTGCATGCAGGGTTCTGCGAGTCCCAAATCGGTCGGATCAATCCTCCACACCAGCAAAGCAGACGGAAGCGGCGAATGAATCGTGCCCCTTGCGCAAAACATCTGCGTTTCGGTGGGCTCTCACTTCCCTAGCGGGCTCGGCACTCCGTCGAGCGGCTTTGTGAAGGGTGTTGGCATGATCATTTTTGTTGTCTTTGTGATCCTGTGGCTGGTGATCACGTTGCTCGGCCATCTGTCTTGGGTCGTCACCGCAAGCATCTTAAAATTTCTGTTTTCAGAAGAAACGCCGCAGGTTCAGCACCCTCGCTCACTCCGCGACGATGCCGACGCGACCCGTCGGATTCTGCAGCAGCTCAAGTTCCGACGGAAAATCACCGCCAAGCTGGAACAAGACCTCCTGAAACTAGTCGACGAACTTGTCATCCGTGGCTGGAACAACAGTTTGCAGGGGCAAACAAGGCCCGCGACCACAACCAACCGACAATCTTTGCCTGCTGCTCAGGCTGGTGCGCCGACAAAAAATCCTCCCCCAGCCCCCAAACCCATTGCCCGCCCTATCGCGCGGACCGCGGCACTAGCCCCCGTCCCCAGCCAGGCCACACCTGCGCCCGTTTCAACCCCGACTGACGCGGCGTCCAAACCGGTCCCCAGCCAGGCGCCACCGGTGACAGCGCGGACGACGTTTGCGGAATCGCTAAGCGAATTTCTTGCCGACCATAACATTCGTTGGGGTGAACTGTTGGCCGGATTGTTGATCGTGGTTTGTTCGATCGGGCTGGTGGTCAGCTTGTGGTCGACGTTGACCGCAGCGCACCGCATCATCCCCTCGCTGATCTTCTTGACCGGTAATGCGGCGATCTTTGGCGCCGGGTTGTACACCCTGTTTCGTTGGCGACTGCAGGACACCAGTCGGGCGACGCTGGTGATCGCCACGCTGTTGGTGCCGCTGGGGATCCTGGCAGGGCTATCCACCGGTGGGATCGATCCCACATCGGTCGCATTGAATGACCCGGTCACCGTGTTGACGATCCTGGGCGCCGGTGCGATCTATCTGACATTGATCTGGCATGCCAGTGGCGCGCTGGTCGGCCGGCGGATGGCGCCGGCATTGACGATCGGCATCGCCGGCCCGGCCGCCGTGTTGCCGTTGGTCCCCGCCGCGGTCCGCAACTTCGACACGTCGGCGGGTTGGATCATGCTAGCCGGGTCGGCAGCCGTCTGGGGCTGCATTGCCGCAATGGCATCGCGCCGACGAATCGCCCGCGGCAATGCGATCGGTCGTCGAGCGATGATCATGGGTGTGACCGGATTTTCACTCTCGGTGCTGGCGGGCTACTGCGTGTTCATGCTGCGTTTGGCCCCGTCAGCTTGGCTAGCCGTGGCAATCGCAACTCTGCCCGGTGTGCTGGCTCTGGCGGCTGGATCCCTGGCGATCGCTGGTAGTGAAAAACGTCCCACGACGGCGTTGCTCGGTAGCGTCGTCTTTGCCATCGGGCTGCTGGCCTGCGGCTGCGTGTTGGTGCCGGCAATGACTTCGATGGCATGGCTATGGGCCTGGGCTGTTTCGCTATCCGCCGCGGCATTGATTGCCACGTACACATTTCGCAATCCCTGCTGGTCACTGCTGGCGTCATTGCCAATCGGGATCGCCGTTCTATTTAGCTCGCCGGCTGTGATGAACCCGGTGCTGTGGTCGGAAATCCCGGTCTGGCAACGCTTCCTCGGCGGCCAACCGATGCTGGCAGCCTTGGCGGTCGGTTTGGTGACCGCAGGCATCGCAGTGGCGTTACCGGTTGGCCCCCATCGCCGACGCATCCACTGGGCGGCAACCGGTTGGTTCACGCTTGCAATCATCAACGCCGCGGTCCTGACCGTCGGACCGATCCAACTGATGGGAAATATCCACCCTTGGGCACTGTCGGCGCTACTGGGGTCCGCGGTCGTCGCAATTGTCTGGTTGCGTCCCGGGCTGTCGGTGATCGAATCACGTCCCACTTGGTTGGCGGCATGGTCCGGGGGCACCATCGCGGTGACGCTGGCCTGTTGGGCATCCATTGCCAAACCGGTCGTGCTGGGGCAACCCTTTCCGGGGATCGGCCCGTCGCTGATCACTTTGGTGGCCACTGCGCTGTGCGGTTTGGTGTTCGCCGAATCGATCTCGGGACAACCGAAATTGGCAGTGCATTTCCGCACCTACTCGTCGGCCTTGTTCTTGTTTGCCGGAGTGTTAGCGAGTTTGACGACAGGCCCACTGGCAGTGACGACTCTGGTGGTGTGTATCACCGGTTGGGTCTGGATCGGACTTTGTAATCGTGACGTCACCCACTTGATGCTTGCTCGCATTTTTCTGGTGATCGCGGTTGTGGTGATCGGGCGCTGGCAATTCCATGACACGCTGTTGACCGCCCAATCATGGCGCAGCGGTCTGGCGATTTGGGGCTGGGCACTGGCCGCATGGAGTGTGGTGATCGTGATTCAAATCACCAACCGCTGCCTGCGCGAACTCAAACGCATCCCATCCAATTCGAAGTGGCACATCGTCCACCGCCGATCCCAATGGTACGACAGCAACAAACAAGCCTGGGATAACGAATCACTGGGACGATTGATCCAGGTCTCACAAGGAATGCTGAGCATTGCGGCAGTGCTTGGATTTGCAGAACGATTGTGTGCGGTCGGATTTGGAACCGGGGCAGCGATCGACACCAGCATCGCACTGCCGGTCGTCGCAATCGCGTTGGGTGGATACGTGCTCTTTCTGGGTTCACGTCTGCCGCGGCAAACGGCACTGCAGCGAGATTCCATGCAACACCTACTCGTTGCCAGTCTGTTGGCATGGATCGGTTGGCAGACCGCAGTTCGATCGTTTGACGAACCCTCGCAGCAATTGGTGCTGGCGACATCAATCCTCGCCAGCGGATGTTTTGTCCTGGACTTGTTTCGGCGGCGCTCGTCCGCGCCGGACCTGGCAGTGGCCGGTCAACACGCGGGCAAGACTCTGTTGACTGCGTTTGGGTTGGGCACCATCGGGCTTTCCTCGGCAGCTCTGCTGGCCGGTGGTTGGGTGCCTGCCGTTGCCGACGGCATCTCACCAGCCCCCTTGGCGACGTGGGCCGTCGCGGTTTGGTGGAGTGCGGCTGCGGTGACAGCATTGTGTGTGGGGATTCGACAACGATCGCTGCAATTGACCAATGTTGCTGTGGTACTGGTTCCAGCAATCGTGATCTTGGTCACTCCCATTTGGCTACCGGGACAATGGTGGGTCTGGATTCAATTGGCAGCCATCAGCAGTGGCGGCGTCGCGTTGGGGTTGCGTTTTGCGATTCCTCAGCGGTTCAGACCAACTGAACCAGCCGGCACGCCGGTGCTCGAACAGCCGATCCTATTGTCACTTGCGATCTGCGTCAGTCTTGGCATCACAACCGGCACTGGAGTCATCACAAGCATCTTGATCGGAGCCGCGTACACCCTGCCGATGCATCAGCCGGTGGGCTGGATGCTGACAACGCTAGCGGCCGGGCTGCTATGGACTTGGCCACGGATCGTCAGCACACAACCGTTGGTGAGCACACAACAGCGCGACGACAATCCGTTCAATTGGACGGTTCTGCTGAGTCTGACATCGGGGCACCTGACGCTGTTGCTGATGCCTTGGATGGCTGCCGGCATTTCGCCTGGCTTGCTGTTGTCAACGGTTTGGTTGGTCATCGCCGCCATCTCGCTGGCGAACGATTGCCGTTGTGTTTGGACCGAGCAACCCGTGAGGAATTGGTTTGGAACGCAAACCGCTGGGCTAGCGATTGCATCCTCGGTTCTATGCTGCGTTCAAGGCACAACACCATCGCACTGGACCGTCGGTCTGTTGGGATGTGTGATCGTCGCCGTGCTAGCCACCGCCCTTTGTCTGCGAGCGAATGATGACTTGACAGTCGTGGGCGCAACCCGACTACAAACCATTTTTGCAACACGATCACTGTGCTGGTTCGCGCTCGGCGTCGGCGGCTACTTTGTATTGCGTTTAACGGAATTTACCGCAGTGACATCCACGACCACTTACACCGCGTTGTTCGCTTGGACCGGAGTTTGGGCGATTCTGTGGCGAATGGCTTGTCCCGACGACGCGACATCAGTGGAAACCGTTGGTGCCAAACGCCGCTTGTTGGCCGATGGCGAGGCCGCATTGGCGATCACAATCTGTCTGGCTGCTGAGTTCATGAACCAGTTAACAAAGGCGCCGTACCAATTGATTCACACCGTTGACGCTGCGTCGCAGTTCTGGATCCGTATCTTGGTCGGCGGCCTGGTCGTCGGATCCGTCTGCTTTCGTTTCACCCGCCGCGGTGTCAGCGAGGTGTCGATTCTTTCGTCTCTGTTGCTGGTCGGTTTGATTGCCCTGCGTTTTGGTGTCGATCGGGAACTCAGCCAACCGGATCACATCACGTTGGCGGGACTGTCCATCGCCACGCTCTTCACCGCGATGGTGTTCAGCGGCGGCAGTCTATGCCAATTGATCAACGCAACCAACCGATATTGGCCAGGTCTGAAACGGACGCCACAGACACCTCCTCTGTCGCTATCAGTTCCCAGCTTTGCCAGCGTGATGATCTGGACAAGCATCGTTCCGCTGACACTGTTGTTGGGTACGACGGGTTGGTTATTGGTGCAGTACAACACACACAAGATCGTTCCCGTCGCGATCTGTGGTGTGGGCTTGTTGGCACTGGCCTTGGCCGAATTGGCAGAACGCAGCGGACGAGGACGTCTCCGCTACGTCGCCATGACGACGGGACTGATGGCGATCGCGATGCTGGCAAGCACCAACATTGAATCCAGTGCGATCCCCATGCTGACGCTTTCGACACGTTGGTTCACCGGCTGGGTTTGCATCGCCGCGTTGTTGGTGTTTGCGCTGCCCAAACTACTCAGTCGCCCGATACTGCAGCGCTGGCACGCGGCGATTCGCTACGGCACGGCGTTGTCATTTTCACTGGCGATCGGATCGCTGATCACCACGCTGATTCAAGAAGGCATGGTGCGGATGGCTGGTCAAACCGAGACATTGTCGACACCATTGGTTTTGGCAGCGGCAGCGACACTTGGGATCCTGAGTTTGCTAAGTACGATTGGGGCGATCTTCAGCGGCCCCGGATTCTCCTATCGCGAGGCTTGGAAACTGACAGACCTGCATCGCAGCGGATTGGTGATCGCCGCGCAGCTGTTTGGCGGGCTGACCTGGTTCCATCTGTTCCTATGCAAGAATCCGTTGGCCGACTTGGGACTGCGAGCCTATTGGCCCTACGTTGTGATGGCGTTGTCATTCGCCAGTGTGGGGATCACCGAATGGGCGCGGCGCCGCAGGGATACCGTGTTGGCCGAAACCCTGAAACGAACCGCATTATTTTTACCACTGGTGCCAGTGATCGGATTCTGGTTGAGCGGATCGCTGGTCACGTCGTTCTTTGGCAACTCGACCAGCCCACCCTGGACATTCATCCAGGGCCGTGTCAGCTATCAAGCCGTGTTGGTGGCCGCAGCGCTGTATTACGGCGTCATCTCGTTCCTGTGGAAAAGCGGGCGCGCACGCATCGCATCGATCGCAATCGGCAACGCCGCCCTGTGGGTGATTCTGGCACAGACGCCGAACTGGGAATTCCTGACACACCCTCAGGCCTGGTTGATTCCACCGGCGATCTGTGTGTTGATCGCGACGCATTTCCATCGTCAATCGCTGGGGTTGGAACTGACCAAAAATATTCGCTACGCCGCAACACTGACGATCTATGTCACCAGCACGGCTGACATGCTGCTGCAAGGCGTGGGGTCGACCCTCATGGGCCCAATCCTTTTGATCACGCTGGCGCTACTGGGCACAGCCGCCGGCGTCGCGTTTCGCATTCGACCGTTCTTGTACTTGGGCACAACCTTTGTCTTCGTCGGCGTGACCAGCATGGTCTGGCATGCCGGGCGTCAGATGGATGCGGTCTGGCCCTGGTGGGTGTTTGGAATCACAACCGGCGTGATCTTGTTGGGCGGATTGATGATGATCGAAAAGAACAAACCCCAACTGCGGCGGCTCGCAAAATCGATGCAAGCTTGGGAAACATAATAAGGCAACCGCAACCGCTTGATCCGGCGACTGACGCCGCCGGCAGTCCTTGTACCGCCCGCTGGGCTTAAGAAAACGCTGGCTTCAAAACTCACGCTCTCGGGTTATCCAAAACCCATGCCGAACTCAATCTCGCGATCTGTTACAGCAGCGTCCGCAGAGCTGCGGGTAACGCTTCGCATTCCTTTTCGAACACGCGTGCGGCCAGGGTGTCTGGCGTGTCATCACGACGGACTTCACAGGACTGTTGCAAGATGATCGGACCGTGATCGTATTGGTTGTCAACGAAATGCACGGTACAGCCACTGATCGTTACACCTCTGGCGATCGCAGCGGCATGCACGTTGTGACCATACATGCCTTTGCCGCCGAAGGCCGGCAGCAGTGAAGGGTGAATGTTGATGACTCGATTGTGAAAATCATCGGGGATCAGGACGTGTTTCAGAAACCCAGCCATCACCACGTAGCGCGTACCAAATTCGCGAACCGGCTCGAACATCGCTTCGCGATAATCGGGATCGTCAAAGTCGGACTTGCGAATGACCAGTGATTCGATCCCATGCTGACTGGCGATGTCCAATCCGCGGACGCCAGGTCGACTGCTGATCACCAACCGCACGTCGATCGGCAGATCATGCTCGTCTCGGTGACGCAACAGATTCTCAAGCGTGCGTCCGCCGCCACTTAGAAACACTGCAATCGGTAACTTCGTTGGAGCCGACGACATGACTAGGCCTGTACCTTTTTCACCGACAATTGGCCGTGTTCCGAGTCAGCCGATTCGGCTTCCGAGTCGCTGCCAACATCCAAGGAATCGGCAAGCGTTTCCTGGCAAATCATCTCACGGTATTGGTCCACCGCCTCGATGACTTCGTCGGATGTCGGTTCAATGTTGACACGAATCCGATCGACATACTGGCAATCGATCGCCTTGCGTTGATTTTGGATCACCCGAATCAAGTCCTTGGCGATGCCTTCGCGTTGCAGTTCCGGTGTGACTTCGGTGTTCAACACCACGACGGCACCGACACCTTGCGCGGCCGCCCAACCGGCCTTGGCTTGCAAGCGGATTTCGATGTCTTGATTGTCCAGTTCGATCGTGTCGGCACCGATCGAAAGTTTGACCACACCGTCGGATTGCAGTTTGCTCAACAGATCGTTGCCATCGGCTTCGGCCAATGCCTTTTTGACCGCCGGGACTTGCTTGCCGACTTTGGGGCCGAGACGTTTGAAATTCGGCACAACGGTGTACTGAACGTACTGGTCGCCCTGGGTCGTGTAGTGCACCGCTTTGACATTCAATTCTTCACGGATCAAGGCATCGTGGTTTTGCAGCCAAGCGATTTGCGAATCATCGGCCAGGATCACGGTGACCTCGGCCAAGGGCAAACGCACCTTCAACTTCTTGGCTGCCCGCGCGGCACGACCGAGCGACGCGATCTCGCGCAACAATCGCATCGAATCCGAAAGTCCGGTGTCGACACGCGACGTATCGGGCTGTGGGAAATCACACAGATGCACACTTGCCAAAGTCCGTTTTCCGAAGGGTTCGGTCAGCCGTTGCCAGAGCGTGTCGGCCAAGAACGGTGTGAACGGGGCGGCCAACTTGACCAGTTCGATCAGCGTTTCGTACAGCGTCCAATAGGCATCGTGTTTGTCCTGTGAGTTTTTGTCGCTGGACCAAAACCGATCGCGACTGCGACGGACATACCAATTGCTTAGCCCATCCAACAGTGACGAAATCGCTTGACAGGCGTTGTAGTTGTCCAACGCATCCATTCGCTCGATCACTTTCGCCGTTGCCTGGTTCAGTTCTGAAAGGATCCAACGGTCGATCTCGCTGCGCTCGGAAGCCGGTCGATACATCGGCGCCGATGCCAGCGAAGCGGGCGTCAATTGATCGTCGGCGTCCACCGCCGCGCGAGGGTCAAACCCATCGATCTCGGCATAGATGGTAAAGAAACTGAACGTGTTCCAAAGCCGCAACAAGAATTCCGGAATCGAATCTTTGATCGATTGCTCGGCATAGATAATCGAATTCCAGGGAGCCTGGTTGGCAAACAAGTACCAACGCAGCGCATCGGCGCCGTAACGGTCAAAGATCTCTTCGGGGCTGCGATAGTTGCGCAGACTCTTGGACATCTTGCCGGTTTGTTTGGTGAACTTTTTACCCGGATAGTCCTTGGTTTCCGCTTCGTCCAACAGGACTATTTTCTGGCTGCCCTCGCCTTCGCTTTCCCACCACTGGGACAGCATCAACCCCAGCACAATGCAGTTGCGAAACGGCAGCGGATAATCCACGTCCTTGATCTCTAGCGACGGCGCTTCCGATCCGGGTTCGGACACGCCGGCGCCCTCGCCGAATAGCATCGTTGCGATCGCCAGTTGACTGTAGAACCAACCGCGGGTTTGATCGATCGCTTCGCTAATGAAATCGGCGGGAAACTGGGCCTGGAACTGGTCGTCGTTCTGATGCGGCCAACCCCATTGGGCAAACGGCATCGCGCCGCTGTCGTACCAACAATCGATGACTTCACTCACACGACGCATCCGTTTTCCATCGGCAAACGGCGAATCGTAAGTGACCGCGTCGATGTAGGGCTTGTGGACCCGCAGATCATCGACCAGTTCTGGATTCTCGGCCTTGGCCTCGGCCCAGACCTCGGTTCCGGTGATGCCTGGCTTGGCCAGCAATTCATCGTAGTCGCCGACGGCTTCCATCCGCCCGGTTTCCTCGCATACCCAGATCGGCAACGGGGTTCCCCAGTAGCGTTCGCGCGACAGCGCCCAATCGACGTTGGAATCCAAAAAGTTTCCGAATCGGCCGTCGCGAATGTGTTCGGGTTGCCAGCCGATCTGGGAGTTATTTTTCAGCATCAACTCACGGAACCGAGTGGTGCGAATGAACCAACTGCGGCGTGGGTACTGGATCAAAGGATCTTGGTCGGCACGCCAACAGAACGGATAGTCGTGCAAGTACTGTTCTTGCAAGAACATCAGCCCACGCTGTTTCAAGTCGCGTGAGATCGGTTTGTCGGCATCTTTGACCCAGACCCCGATCAGTTCTGCTGGCACCGCTTCGGTGAACTTTCCATCCGGTCCGACGGCGCACAACAGTTCGGGCTGTTCACCTTCGACAAATCGTCGCCGTTGCTGGTCATAAACTTCGTAGTCGACTTCACCAAACGCCGATGCCTGGTGAACGATGCCCGAACCGCTCTCGGTGGTGACAAAATCTGCTGCGACGATCCGCCAGTAAAAATGCTCCGTCGTCTGGCCGCCGACCGGCTGTGCCAGGGTGCCCGAGGGATCGTTCAGCGACGTTTGATAGCCGTCAAACGGGGGCTGGTACCGCAGCCCAACCAGATCGCTGCCGGAACACGTTTCGACAATCTCAAATTCGCACTTCGCTTTTTCTGCGATCTTGTCGACAAGCGCCGATGCCAAATACAGCAACTCACCGGTTTCGCTGTGTTTGACCAGCGAGTACTCCAGTTCGGGATGCACCGCGGCGTACATGTTGCTCGGCAACGTCCACGGCGTGGTGGTCCAAACCAACAGACTGCGATCCGGATTATCCACCAATGGGAAACGAACGTAGACGCTAGGGTCAGCGACCTCGCGATAGCCCTGGCCGACTTCACCGGCCGACAGGGCCGTGCCGCCCTGGGCCCACCACCAAACAATCTTGTGGCCTTGGTACAACAATCCTCGGTCGAACAGATTCTTCAGACTCCACCAAACACTCTCCACGTAGCTTTGGTGATAGGTCACGTAGGCCTGTTCCAAATCGACCCAGAACCCCAACCGCTCGGTCAGACGCTGCCACTGCTGCATGTAGCGCCAAACCGATTGCTGGCATTTTTGGATGAACGGCTCGACACCATAGGCCTCGATTTCTTCTTTGCTGTGAATCCCCAGTTCTTTGCCGACTTCGACTTCGACCGGCAAACCGTGAGTGTCCCAGCCGGCTTTCCGCTCGCAACGAAACCCACGCATGGTCTTGTAGCGAGGGAAGACGTCTTTGATGGCGCGGGTCAGACAGTGCCCCGGGTGCGGCATCCCGTTAGCCGTCGGGGGGCCTTCGAAAAAGACAAACGGAGGGGCATCGGCGCGGCGCTTGAGCGATTGCTGGTAGATGTCATTTTCTTTCCAAAACGCCAAAATCTGCTCTTCGAGCGCGGGAAACTTGGGACTTGCAGGGGCGGCGCTGAAGGGAGCTGCGTTGTCAGACATCGTGGACGTAAAAAAGGCTGGTTCGGGAAGCAGATTGCCAAGGGCTGTGGCGGAATTGTAGTGGGGATGCGGTTTTCAGAGTAGAACCGCCAAGCGAACGTCGGATTGAGCCGTTTGCTGGCATTCTTTGCGGAGGATTTCACGGCCCTTGCGATGCCAAAGGCGATCGGCGTCAAATTTTGCCTCATCCGCAAAGTCGCCCCTGGCCGATAATGTCGGATACCTGGGAGTCGCTCGACGGCTCGGCTTGCCTGCACTCGCCCCCCAAGTTCTCTGTGATGTCACTGTCGGTTTCCACCCACAACGATTCGCCCCAACAGCCGGCCGGCGATCATTCGGTCGGGCAGGGGGCACCATCTATCAAAGAGATGCTGTACGGCTGGGTGGTTCAGTGGGGATCCGCGGTGGTGGCCGGAATCTCGGTTGTCGGTGACATCGCGATGTTCGCTTGGGAGATGCTGAAATGGATGTTCACACGGTTGCCACAACGCGGCACGCTGCTGATCAACTTCTACCAAATCGGCGTGCTCAGTCTGCCGGTGGTGGCATTGACCGGAACATTCATCGGCATGGTGTTAGCGGTGCAAAGCTATTACCAATTTCACGCGATCGGATTGGAAAGCCATTTGGGAGTGGTGATCAACACCTCGCTGGTGCGTGAACTCGGTCCGGTCCTGGCGGCGACCATGTTGGCCGGACGCGTCGGCAGCGCAATGGCAGCCGTACTGGGCACGATGCGTGTGACCGAGCAAATCGATGCGCTGACGACCATGGGGGCCGACCCGATTCACTATCTGGTGGTACCACGGTTTTTGGCATGCATCCTGTTGATCCCCGCACTGACAATCATGGCCGACTTCATGGGCATCGTCGGCGGCTATTTTTACTGTGTGATCGTCCTGGATATCGATCATGCTTCGTACCTATCGCACTCGCGTGACGGCGTCGTCGGCTTTGACCTGTTTAGCGGGATTTTCAAAAGTTGTTTCTTTGGCGCGATGATTGCCGTGGTCAGTTGTTACCAAGGTTTTCACTGTAAACCGGGTGCCGAGGGAGTTGGCAAAGCCGCGACGGCGGCGTTTGTGTATTCGTTCGTCATGATCCTGGCGATCGATCTGTTCCTGAACATCATCTTGGACAAGTTCTACGCTTTGATCTATCCGTCGGGGATCAATCTCCTATGACATCAGCCAGCGTTCGAATCGAAACACCACCAACCTTGATCAAGGTCACCAATCTTGATGTGATCTTCAACGGTCAATCCGTACTCAATGACATCAACCTGTCGATCGCGACCGGCCAAACCGTGGCGGTGATCGGTGAGAGCGGTTGCGGCAAGACCGTGTTTATGAAATCCCTGGTCGGCCTGATTCCGCCCACGCGCGGTAGCGTGCATTTCAAACAAGACGACTTAGCCCACTTGAGCGCATCGGAGCTAAGTGATGTGCGGCGGCGGTTCGGGTTTGTGTTTCAAAACGCGGCCTTGTTCGACAGCATGAGCGTGTTCGACAACGTCGCCTTTCCGATGCGTCAATCAACCGATGAAAATGAGGAACAGATCCGCCAGCGGGTCTATGCTCACGTCCGCGAAGTCGGGTTGCCGGAAACGGTGATGAGCAAACGCCCGAGCGAATTGAGTGGCGGGATGCGAAAACGAATCGGGTTGGCCCGCGCGATCATCTTGGAACCGGAATTGGTTGTCTATGACGAACCGACCACCGGATTGGACCCGATCATGAGTGACGTGATCAACGAATTGATGCTGGAAGTACGCCGGCGTTATCCGGTGACCAGTGTGATCGTCACCCACGACATGCGGACGGCCAAAAAGGTCGCCGACCGAGTGCTGATGTTTTATCCCTTTTCACGTCGCAAAGACGGTGAATCGCAAATCCTATACGACGGTTCGCCAGCTGGACTGGACGACGCCGACGACAAACGTGTTCAACAATTCGTGCGTGGCGAAGCCGGCGAACGAATCACGGAGCTGGCAAATTAATCATGGACGACAACAGACTAAAATTCGGCGTCGGTGTGCTGGTGATCGCCGCCATGGGGATCGGCATCATCCTGACGTTCCTGTTTGGCGCCATCCCCCGTGTGCTGACCAGTGAATTCCGATTGCTAGTGGCTTTCCCCGCAGCCGATGGCATCAGCACCGACACCCCGGTGATGCTACGCGGTGTCAAAATCGGACGTGTGATCAGCAAACAACTGCGTGAAAAAGACGTCTTGCTGACTCTCGGGATCGACTCCGAATACCAGGACAATCTAAATCACGAATTTGTGCCACGGATCGGTACCGGATCGTTTATCACCGGTGACTCGAAACTGGAATTCGTCAAAGCGGATGAAGAGGAGTTGCTGGAAATCCACGAGGAACGTCTGGCGTCGATTCGCAATCAACAATACACCGACGATCAATACATCTATTACGGCAAAAAATCCGGCGATCCGTTCAACCTGATTTTCAATTTGGAAGAGGAATTGAAAATGACGTTGGAATCGGTGCGCGCCGCCAGCGGCACGCTGAACAAGGTCGGTGACAACATGGACGTGCTGGTCGGCGATGCCCGCGGTGTCGTCGGTCAAGCCGACGTTCAGTTGGATGGCGTTGCCCAAGAGGCCCGAAACGCGCTGATCGAATTTCAAGGTGCAATCCGCGACGTCCGCGACTTGGTCGGAAACCCCAAAATCAAAGCCAGTTTGAGCAAGACGTTCGAGGAGATGCCGGCTGTCCTGACCGAAGCCCAGTCGGCACTGCGATCGACGCAGCGCACCTTCGAGAGCTTTGAGCGGGTCGGCGAGCGATTGGAAGGCGTCGGCGCATCAGCCGAAAAGACGGTTGAAAATGTCGACCGGACCGTGGACACGATTCGCGAAACCATTCAATCGGCACAACGCAGTTTTGCAACCGCTGAACGTGCCATCGATAACATCGAACAAATCACCAAACCGATCGCGGCCAACAGTGACGAACTTGTCGCCCAGATTCTGACCAGTTTGCGCAGCGTCGACCGCACGCTGCAGCAAGTCGACACCTTGAGCACGACATTGAACAACAGCAATGGCACCTTCCGTAGGTTTTTGGAAGACGAAGACATCTACTGGCAGGTCCGTCGCACGATCGAAAACGTCGAGCAGGCGACTGCGAAAATCCGTCCCATCCTGGACGACGTCCGTGTCTTTAGCGACAAAATCGCCCGCGACCCACGCCAAATCGGTGTCCGTGGCGCCCTCGACAAACGCGGCAGCGGACTGGGCCTGAAGTAGTCCCGTGACGCTTACCCGCGAGAGAGCGATGTGAGGTCGCCCTTTTATCGCAACCCGACGCGTCAGCGAGGGATTTAGCCGGTTGATTGGATCCCTCGCTCACGCTTTTTGAAGTTGCGCTAAACAG
>NZ_JAMYFE010000156.1 GCF_024129865.1 Stieleria tagensis
CGCTTACCCTGCAACCCCAACCAACAGGCCCCCATTAGAACCCCCGCAGCGATCGCTGTCAAACCCCACTGGCTTGAGGTCTGTCCCCGGGAACTGAGCTTGAGGTCTGTCCCCGGGAACTGAGCGTGAGGTCTGTCCCCGGGAACTGAGCGTGAGGTCTGTCCCCGGGAACTGAGCGAGGAACTGAAGAGGTCTGTCCCCGGGAACTCGGGCTCTCAGGAACTGTCCCCAGGAACTCGAGCTGTTATGACATTGCTCGGGGAGCGACGATCGAATGTCGTCGCTTCGAAACCAGGCAGGTCTATCTGCTTGCAAAAATTCAGCCACCAAAGTGGTAGGTCAGATTGGCGATAGCAGCCCAGTCATAGGCTCGGTCGGTCGACGGGGAATCCGTGGAGCCTACTGTCGCTGGTTTGTCTCTCAGTGGTGCTGAGATGGCGAGCCCAGCGGAAACGCGGCGCCCCAACATTGCGGTTAGCCCGGCGGTCATGTTCAGACGATCCGTATGGCCATAGATCACATTGTTGACCGTTCCGTCGGGTTGCTCCTTATCCCATGCACCGGTGTAGTGCAACTCAAATGTGGGAGCCAACCCGGTCAGGTAATTCGAGTGTGCGTTGCGGTAGAGCCAATAGCCGATCGACACATCGGCCATGAAGTAGCTCGGTTCGCGGAATGTACGAGTGCTAGGTACTTCTTTGAGTGTCCCGGTATTCATCCGATAGGAAACAAACGATTGCGTAAACACTCGATCCGATGGCTGCCAGAGGGTCGCGAAGTAGGGAGTGAAATTCCAAACGTCGTCACGAATACTCTCATAAAACAGGGCTGGACCCGGCGGCGCGGTGATTTCTTCCGCGGTCGGCGCTTCAATACGGAGTCCCGCGGAGTATGCCGCGTGCTCCGAGCGATGCAACAGCGCCTTCAAGCCAAAGGCAATGTCGCCAAAAGTGCTTTCCGTACCGGGGCCATTAACCACCAAATCCAGGTTCGACGGATAGCTGTATTTCGATGTCGTATAAAATGGCAACATGAAATCCAGTGAGATCAAACCGTTCAGCAGCGTTTTCTCGGCAAAAAGTCGGTACTCGTAAATGTCCTTCTCGACTTGATCGCCAGACAATCCACTGTACACATCGCCCAATGCATTGAAGTTGAACCCGATGCGATTTTGGGGAAGTGCCGAATTGTTCTCTGCGACCTTGTAGATGTGGTTTTGGAATACAGCTCGCGTCCCGCCAACATTTGAAAAGGTTCTGGGAATGACCAACCCACCGTCGCCGAACATTCCGGGAACAATCTCGCAGGGTTGATCCTGTGAGGAAAGGCATTGACCCAAGTGCCATCCGTCAAAGCTTCCCCATGAGTGGGAATCACAACCATTGTCGTCACAGTCTTTCAAAAAACCTTCTCCGCCGGATGCCGTGGAAAAGGCAATCACATTTGAGAAGACGACAAGTAAGGCAAGTCGAGCGAGTGTTCTGGTCATGGTTCTCTGCTTATTTTTGTCAATTAGACAAGACTCCAAAATCTTTTAAGTTCATCGTCGTTTCCCGCTGTGGAGACTGTCCCGAAGTTGATCTCGTCACGCATGTGTTTCAATCGACAAACTCAAGGGGCAACACGGTTGGAGTGGTAGCGATTTTCAGGGATAGACACGTGGACTTGTCGCTGTCACAAAAAATCCGTCGTCGGATCAATGGCCAGCCTGACATCACTGATTTCGGATTTTTCAGCTCTCGACGTTGGCCGCAGCAGCGGACCGGCATGGAGCCTCTGTCGTAGTTTGCCGGGATTCACTAGGATTCTGGGTTGGAGCTCTGCCACTGCCCCCGCCTTTCGAGAAAGCCACGGTATATGGAACGAATTCGAAACTTTTGCATTATTGCCCACATTGATCATGGCAAGTCGACATTGGCTGACCGGTTGATCCAAGCCTGTGGTGGGGTGACGCAACGCGAATTCCATGACCAGATGCTCGATTCGATGGACATCGAGCGGGAGCGTGGGATCACGATCAAAAGCAATACGGTGACGCTGTCGTACACCGCCGCAGATGGTCTTGAGTACCAATTGAACCTGATCGATACTCCTGGACACGTGGATTTTTCGCACGAAGTCCGGCGGTCGCTGATGGCATGCGAGGGGGCGTTGATGGTGGTCGATGCATCCCAAGGCGTCGAGGCCCAGACGGTTGCCAATCTGTACTTGGCGCTGGAATACGATCTGGAACTGTTGCCGGTGATCAACAAAATCGATCTTCCCGCCGCAGACGTGGACCGCGTGCGACTGGAAATTGATTCTGATTTGGGACTCGATCCGTTTGCGGCAATTCCCGTGTCGGCCAAAACCGGACAGGGTATCGAGGATGTCCTGAACGGTATTGTCGAACACCTGCCGAGCCCCAAAGGCGACCCGCAGGCGCCGCTGAAAGCGTTGGTGTTTGACGCATACTTTGACAAGTACCGAGGTGTGATTCTGCAATGTCGAGTGATGGACGGCACGTTGAAACCTCGCGACACGATTCACTTCATGCATGCCGATCGAGACTTCACCGTCGATGAGCTTGGATACAACCAATTCAAACTGAATCCCAAGAAGCAACTGTCTGCCGGAGAAGTCGGGTACATCGTCGCTGGCGTCAAGAGTGTGCAAGACATCGAGATCGGAGACACGATCACGTTGCTTGATCGGCCGGCAACGGAGCCGATCCCCGGTTATCAAGCGGCGCGCCAAGTGGTGTTTTCTTCGGTCTATCCGATGAGCACCGATCAGTACCAGGATTTGACCAAAGCGCTGGAAAAGTTGGCGATTAACGATGCGGCATTAACATTTGAAAAAGACAGTTCGGCGGCGCTCGGATTTGGGTTTCGCTGTGGCTTTTTGGGGCTGTTGCACCTGGACGTTGTCCAAGAACGACTGCAACGCGAATTTGACATCGGACTGGTCATCTCCGCACCTTCGGTCAAGTACCAGGTTGAGTTGAAAGACGGCAGCAACATTGACGTCGACAACCCCAGCTATTGGCCGGATCCATCGACCATTGATTCAGCCAGCGAGCCGTACATCAAAGCACAAATCCTGACGCCAGAGGAATACGTTGGTGCGGTGATGGAATTGTGCCGCGACCATCGATCGGAAAGTCAGACGATGAACTACTTGTCTGCAGGGCGCGTGGAAGTGACCAGTGAAATGCCATTGGGCGAAGTGCTGTTCGATTTCTACGGCAAGTTGAAAATGATCACCCGAGGCTATGGGTCGTTTGACTATGTACCGATCGAATATCGCAAGACCGATGTGGTGAAGGTCGACATTTTGGTCAACAAGGAACCGATCGATGCCTTGTCGTATTTGGTGCACCGCGACAAGGCTCGGACGCGTGCACTGCACTACTGCGAACAGCTTGCCGAGGCGATCCCTCGTCACCAGTTCAAGATCCCGATCCAAGGCGCGATTGGCGGCACCATCATCGCCCGGGCCACCATCCAGCCGTTCCGCAAAGACGTGACCGCAAAACTGTATGGCGGCGACGTGTCACGGAAGAAGAAACTGTTGGAGAAGCAGAAAAAGGGCAAGGCCAAGATGAAGCAGTTCGGCAGCGTCAATATTCCTCAGAAGGCGTTTGTCTCGGTGCTAAGAGCCGACAAAGACTGAAACTTTGGGGGGAGAAGGGCTGGGGCTGAGGAGGCTGGCGATTACCCAAAAGTTTTGTTTGATCACCCGCTGACGCGTTGAGAAGTTGCACTTTCGCGTCGGGTTGCCATTTGTGGGTCGTCGCCAGCCCCCTCACCTAACGCCCCTCTGGAGAGGAGTGGTCAGCGATCTGGAAATAGGGTCGATCTTGACTTGGAACCGTGCCCGGGACTATTTGCTAACAATCCACTCGTCCCCATCACCACTGGATTCAATGATCCCTTGGCTGTTGAGCATTCCATTGACCGTCGTTCGGCCGCCGCGCCTCATGCCGCGGTTTGTTTGCTGCTGTGTTGGATGGGTGGCTGTGCTCCGCTTGCAGTGGCGCCGATGGGGCAAGGATTCGCAGAGATTGCGACAGCGCCGGACTCTCTGCCGGAAACGGATCGGGAACTTCGACATGATGCGGTGGAGTTGGTGGCCTATGAATTGGCCCCCGACCCCAGTGATGGAAACTTGGAATTTCCGGAACGTCCGTCACAGCCGTCAGGCGGATACTCGATCGGCGAAGTCCTGGCACTCGCGCGACAAAATCATCCCGCGGTGATCGCGACTCGGAGAGCCATCGAGCAGTCGCGGGCAAACATTGCCGTTGCCGGTCAAGCCACTCCGCCGGAGCTGGTTTTGGATGTGGACACACCGGTGCACGACCAATCGGGGGCTTCATCGGCGTCGGCGCGACTGACGTTTCCGATTGGTCAGCGAGCTCAGCAAGACGCACAGATTCGAATTGCACAAGCGGAACTGGCCACGGCGATCGCCGAGCATCAGCGGACGGTTCGTGTGACGAGCGATGAAGTGTTGTCAGTGACATTGCAAACGATCTATTTGCAACAGCGTTTAGAATTGGATCGACGCGCCGATGAAATCAGCCGCGAGCGAAAGCAGCTGTCCGATCCAGAGCTGCGTGATGGTGATGCGGCAGCCAACTTGGTCGACTTTGCCACGGCACATTCCGCAGCTCAACGTGCTGTTGGACGCGTTTTCGAGACCGAACGTGATTTGGCGATCGCGCGGGATACGGTGGCACAGTGGATGGGAATTGACGGCTCGGCTGGTTTAGAAGGTCACCCGAGTGTGGTGATCGATAATTCCTTGCAGACCGAATCATTAGCACTTCCTGCATTGGCCGAAGTCGTCGACGCCGCACTCTCAGACTCGGCGGAATTGGCTGCGGCACAGTCGGCAACCGTGGCCGGATGGCTGACATATCAAGCGGCTCGCAACGAATTGCCAGCGATGGAAGCGGGGCCGCGCTACGACCATCGCTTGGGGCGCCGCGACGACCAAGTCGGATTGCGATTTCAAACCGATCTGCCGAATCACCGTAACGTGCAAGCCGAAACCACAGCGGCAGAGGTCAGTGCGAAGTCAATGGAAGATCGGGTCCAGCTAGTGCGCCACGCGGTCGCGGCTCAAGCTGCCCGTGATTTTCGTGAACTGCAATCGATCGCGACTCAGTTAGAGAGCTATCGTCAGGACACTTTTGTGGACGACCAGCAACGAATCCTGGCCGCGGCACAGAATCACCAGGAATTGACCGGCCAACAAAGATTGCAGATCGAGGAAGCGATTCTGGACCAGCAACGCGATCAACTGGAATTGGAATACCGCTTTGCCGTCATTCGTTCACGGTTGCGGCTGCATGCGATCGCACCGGGATCCATTCAGTAGATCACGAGTTGGACCAGTTGTCCGGGCGTCGTGCTGATGCCTGGTGGCAGCGGGATTTTGATCGGCACACCCCATTGCTGCACGTCCATATTGCGCAACAGTTCTTCAGGGATGGATTCGTAATGATTTCCGATTTCGGCCACCGCTGATTCCACCTGTAGCGATTCGGTGCCGACCAACGTGATTTGGACTTTGGAATTGGGGGCGACCGATTGGCGATCTTTTTGATCCAGGTAAGCAACGATCCAGCGGCTTTGGTCCGACGCGATGGTCACAATCGGATCACCGCCACGGACAAACGTACCAGGCGGTTGGTGGATTTCTGTGATTGCACCAGAGACCGGAGCGAGGATTTGATTCGAAGCAATTTTGTGTGCCAAGGCTTGGATTTTGACATCCTGCACCACCAGCGCTTGGACGTAGGGTTCCAACATGGCTGCGCTATCAAGTGACGACAGGCCTGGTGATGCGCGGTCGGTTGGGGCAACGCCCTGTTTGGCATCCGCGATCAATGTGATGCGTTCTTGTTCGGCCAATGCACCCTGCAATCGTTCGCCGGTGGCCTGAGTCTGGCGGTTGAGTTCCAACAAATGGTTCGCGATGGTCTTTTCCAGTTCGACGGCATCGGTTTGTGTCTTGCGGACGAGCGCCAGCTGTTGCTCGATCAACGTCGATTCACTGGCGGGACTCATCCGTTGTTCGACCAAGGATTTGATGCGTGCGAGTTGGGCGTTGAGAGTCTTGATTTCAACGTCGGCAGTGGTGATTTGTTGCTTCGTTTCTTGATGTTTGATCAACAACAATCGGTGGCGTTGATCCAGGTCACCCCATTCACGGCGCAGTGCATCGACGTGTTCACGAGCATCCAACTGGGCGCGCTGGAGGTCGATCGTCTGTTGCTTTCGTTGTCGGTGGTCTTCGTCGGTCTGACGATCCCATTCAATTTGGTCACGCGAGAGAGATTGCCGCTGGGCGTCCAATTCGGCTTCCAGTTGACGGCGCTCGGCGGTCAGCGTCTGCATTTCCAACAGCGATTCGGAAACGTCAAGTTTGGCGATTGCGGTGACTCCTTTCTGCACGCGGTCGAACCGGGTGATGGCCGGTTCGCTCCATTGCAGCACACCATCTTGTGATGCCGGTACGGTCACTTGGATCATTTCAACTTGGCCAGAAATGATCACGCGTGGAGTTCGCCGCATCCACAACACTCCGACGGCGACTAAGCTCAGCAGGAACAGAACCCCTTGCAACTGTTGTGACAACAGATAGCGAATGCGATGTGGCAGTGGGACGGGAATGCGGTTTGCGGTAGACGGCATACGACGCTCTATGCCTCCGATTCATCTTCGTGCGCAAAAATCGAAACGCGTTGGACTTGGTCCAGCCCACGGAGTTCTGATTCAAGTTCCAATCGCCGGGCCGGATTGCGTAGTGTCAATCGATAGGACACGTCGACGTTGCCCGGGCTGACTTCCTGGGCCGATGCCAATTGAGACGTCAAACTGTGGCGATTGAGGACACGATCGATCGCGGCACTGACTTCGTCCGAGTCAGAGTTGAACATCAGGTTGACGATGGTGTCAAAGTTATGGCGGGCACCATATTGTGTGACGTACAGGTAGAACATCACCGCACCGATGAATACAGATCCGACCAAAGCCAGCGTGGAGCGGCCCGTGCCGACCGCCATGCCTTCGACAATCGACCACAGCACAAATACGGTGTCACGAGTGTCTTTCAAGACATTGCGAAATCGGACCACAGCGAACACGGCTAGCAATCCAAAGGCGATCGAAAGATTGTCGGCCATCAACAGCATCATCATCGCGACCAAGATCGGCAGCGTCACCATGCTGGCAGTGAAGGACTGTGAATAGGACAGCCCGGAATGGGTGCGTTGATACACCCATCCCACCACTTGCCCCATCACAAATGCCATGAAGAACGTGAACAACATCGACTGGAAGTCAGCCGTGGGCGCACGATCATTTCGCATCACACTGTCGATCCACAGTGACATCAGGTTCGTCCCAACGTGTTGGCACCGGTAGTGGACATCATGTGCGGCGGCAGTTGTCGGTTGTTCCTCGTCGGCACGATGCTATCCCGGCAGGTCAGGTACTTGGGAAACGGGCCTGAAATCAGATTGAACGCTCGCACCAATTCTTGCATCCATCGCGGAAATCGATCGGTGAATTTCAACTCGAACACCACGGTGTCGTGATGCCGCGTTGGAATCGTCTGTTTGGGGATGGTGATCATCGTGCCCGACTGATAGGGACTGGCCAGCAACTGGCGATCGAAGGTTGCCCGCCAATCTGTATTCTGCGGTGACACATACGCCTCGCGCTGGTAGTAAACGTAGGTCGTGCCCCGCGCGCCCACTCGATCACGCAACCGCGAGAACTCTTGAAAGGCGATCCAATCTTTGTTCGTGGTTTGAAATGCGCTGTTTGTACCGAATGCATCAATGGCGACGGTTTCACCGGACAGCATCGCGGTAGCCACCTTGCGGT
Source organism: Stieleria tagensis (assembly GCF_024129865.1). Taxonomy (GTDB): domain Bacteria; phylum Planctomycetota; class Planctomycetia; order Pirellulales; family Pirellulaceae; genus Stieleria; species Stieleria tagensis. The sequence continues at coordinate 7,884 of NZ_JAMYFE010000156.1, forward strand.
CGACCTTGGCTCGCTTTTTCTTCACCGCCCGTCCATCGCGGCTTTTAATTTCCAAAAATGCGGGGTGGGTCGGGTCGCCGTCATAGATCCTGACCCGTAACTTATAGCGATTGCGTATTCCCTGGACCGTTTGCTGGTACAACAAATCATCGGGGCTATCCAAGTAGACGCTGCAGACCGGGTAGCTACCGGCGGCGCTGTTCGGATCGGCGCGCATTCGGCCGCTCAAGTATTCGCGAATCGCTTTCGATTGGGCTTCATCGATTGTGAATTTCAGCTCCGAGCGGCTTGACTGAATCGCGTCGTGCGATGCCATTGAATGCATGGTGACCTTGGCTTGTAGGACGAGTTCGAAGAGAAGAAAAGCGACACCGATCAACCCGCTGACCACCGGAAGACCGATGTTGGTGAACGCCTGAGCGTTAACTCAACCCAAATATGAAGGTTTCATTATGTCTTGATAAAGATCAATACTCAACCATTAGCCCTCGAATGGACAAAATAAATCTCCACTAAGGGGGGGCGGAGCTGTTTTCCAAATTTTTGACTGTGGTTAAAACGTGCCCGACGCTGGCGCACGCCGCGGTCTCAAACTTCATCTGATCGAACAATGAATCAATCTGTCACTTTGATCGCGTCAGGCGATCTTCGCGAATCGGCCAACCAAGTTTGCTGGCCTGCACAACAGTCCATGGAAGCCGCTCTGTCGTCGGCCTTGGGGAAACACGGTTGGGGCGTGAGCCGGGGGCATGCGTTTGATGCAACCTGTGGGCACGGTTTCATCGCTTCGCAGCGGCAAGGCATCGAGGTTTTTCGGGGAATCGATCCCGATGCGCCCTTGATTGTGGCCGAAGCTGTCTGGCAGTATTCGCATCACGTGTTGGCCGGTTTGATGACCCATCGCGGCCCGATCTTGACCGTGGCAAACTGGTCGGGGCAGTGGCCGGGATTGGTCGGGTTGCTGAATTTGAACGGTTCGTTGACCAAAGCGGGCGTTCGCTACAGTTCGCTGTGGAGTGAAACCTTTGCCGACGATTGGTTCAATGAACTGCTTGGGCAATGGTTATCCAGTGGCAGCGTCACCCACGACCTATCACATGTCAACAAATTCGACTCATCCGCGGCAGGCGACCAAGCCAAGCAGGTCGGCCAGCAGGTTGCCGCTAAATTGCGTGGCGACAAAGCCATCATGGGTGTGTTCGACGAAGGCTGCATGGGGATGTTCAACGCCATCATTCCCGACCATTTGCTCAATCCCGTGGGAGTTTTCAAAGAGCGCCTGAGCCAGTCAGCTCTGTACCACGAAACCAAACAAGTCAGCGACGCTGACGCGCAAGCGGTGCGTGATTGGTTGGATCAAGCCGGCATGAAGTTCCATACCGGGCCAGAGCACGCGACGGACTTGACCGACGCACAGATTTTGGACCAGTGCCGAACCTACATTGCGGCGGTTCGCATTGCGGATGACTTTGGTTGTGACTGCATCGGGATTCAATATCAGCAAGGGCTCAAGGACCTGCTGCCGGCTAGTGACTTGGTCGAAGGCATGTTGAACGACTCGGTTCGACCACCGGTACGATCACGCGACGGATCACGTGAACTGTACGCTGGTGTTGCGATCACGCATTTCAACGAAGTCGATGAGTGTGCCGGTCTGGATGGATTGTTGACACAACGTGTGCACGCCGCCCTGGGGCAGCCAACGGAGAACACCTTGCATGATTTGCGTTGGTCCGACGCTGATCGTTCTGGAACGACCGATGACGAGGTCTGGGTGTTGGAGATCAGTGGCGCCGTCCCGGCTTCGCATTTTGCCGGCGGCTGGGCCGCTGCGGAGGGTTTCCGCCAGCCGCCGATGTATTTCCCGTCCGGGGGCAGCACGATTCGTGGCATCAGCAAACCAGGCGAAGTGGTCTGGTCGCGAATTTACGTTGAAGACAATCGGTTAAAAATGGACCTTGGCCGGGCTTCGGCGCTCGATCTGCCAGCGGCGGAAACACAGCGTCGTTGGGACAGCACAACGCCTCAATGGCCGATCATGCATGCGGTTCTGCACGGAGTCAGCCGCAATCAGATGATGGCCCGGCACAAAGCGAACCACATTCAGGTTGCCTACGCGGATTCGGCCGAGGCGGCTGACCAAGCGATGTACGCCAAAGCAATTGCGGCACAAGAACTTGGAATGGAAGTCGCTTTGTGCGGGGTCTGAAATCGAGGCTGCGGTCGTCTACCAACACCCCAGCGACGGCAGGAGGTCTTGATTCTGGATCGGGGGATGTTCACGCCAACGGTGTAGACCGTAACCCTAGGTTGTGAGGACCGGGAACACTCCAGATTGCTCTGGCAACGGCGTGATCGGTTACACTATCGGTGACCCCTCCCCCGCCTGAATGCCCCACCTATGAAACGATCGAATTGCATCATCGGCCCTGTGTTGATTGCCATTGTGCTGAGTTCGGCTGTCAGGGCCGAAACGCAGGCAAAGAGTGAAGCGTTCTTCGAAAACCAAATTCGGCCGCTGCTGTCCAAGCACTGTTTCGAGTGCCACAACGCAGATAAGCAGGAGGGTGGCATCCGGCTGGATTTCCGCCAAGCGTTGATCGACGGCGGTGACAGTGGTGCGGCGATCGTGCCCGGACAGCCAGAATCCAGTTTGCTGATCGAAGCGGTGCGCTATGAAGGTTTGGAAATGCCACCGGAAGCGCCGCTGTCCCCCGAAGAGATCGCTAAATTGGTGCGTTGGGTCCGTCAGGGTGCTGTGTGGCCCGAGTCGGATGCCATCGCAAAACCATCGCTAGGTGATCAAGACGCGATCCGTAAAGTGGCCGATTCCCATTGGGCGTTCGCGGCGATCGAGATGCCGCCCCAGCCGGAAACATCCGATCCGGATTGGGCGCGAACACCGATCGACAAATTCGTTTTGGCGAAACTTGATACCAACGGGCTAACGCATTCGAAACCGGCCAAACGGACCACGTTGATTCGGCGTGCCTTCAATGATTTGATCGGATTGCCACCAACGCCCCAGATCATTCAGTCGGTGTTCGGCCAGCCAAGCTTACACGGCAAGACCTATGTCGAAATCGTGGATGGGTTATTGGCCAGTGATCACTACGGCGAACGCATGGCACGTCGTTGGATGGATGTGGCACGCTACGCAGACACGCGGGATTTTCAAGCCGCCGCCGACTTGCGTTATCCCTATGCCTACACCTACCGCGATTGGTTGATTCAGGCCTTTAATAGCGATTTGCCATACGACGATTTTGTCCGCCAGCAACTGGCAGCCGACTTTTTGACCGAACGCGATGATGATCCCAATTTGGCGGCGTTAGGTTTTTTGACAGTCGGTCCGCTGTATCGCAACAATCTGCACGAACGAATCGCGGATCGCGTCGATGTTGTTACGCGTGGGTTGATGGGACTGACGGGATCCTGCGCTCGCTGTCACGACCACAAGTATGACCCGCTGTCGATCGAGGATTACTACTCGTTGTACGGTGTGTTCCGCGACAGCGTGCGTCCCTCAGAGTTCCCGACCATCGAGAATCCGCTCGGTCGTACAGTGTCGGCGGAGCTAGCCGATCAGTTTCAATCCGCGTTGGATGCCGAGACGTCCAAACTGCGAGACTACGAAGCGGGACTGGCCGACGCAGCGATGGAGGCGTTCAAAGCATCGCCAACGAAGTATCTGCAGGGCTATTTGGAACTGAACATCACCAAGGCGGCAACGATTCGCGGACTGATTTCAAAGAACGATCTATCAGAGATGGCGATGACGCCGATCGCAACGAATCTGGATCGATTTCGCAAGCGAGCGTCGAATGCATCACACCCCGTGTTTGGTCCTTTGGTGGATCTTGTTGCCCAACCAGACAAGAATTTTGCCGAAAAGAAATCGACTTATCTGTCACAACATGGTGATGCGCTGGTCACGCCGGTGCGCGTCGCAGTGGAGCAATCCAACAGCCGCAGCGACCTTGTCGAGCAGCTCGGCAAAGTGTTTGAACAATCCGGATCTGAATCGGATCCGAATTGCGCACAGATTCAGCAGGCGATCGCTGACCCAGACGGACCGTTTTCAATCACACCCCGCGCCGCGTCGGCGGCATCTCGATTGTTGGGCAAAGGACGTCAAAAACTGTTGAAGTTCCAGCAGGCGATCGCGGACGTACAAGCCACTCACCCAGGCGCCCCCAGCAAAGCGATGGCGCTGGCCGAAGCCGATCAATTTCGTCCGGTGTTTGTCATGTTTCGCGGTGATCCCTCACGTCGCGGACCCAATGTCGATCGACGATTTCCGGAATACTTCTCAGCCGCATCGGGGCCGACCAAGTTTGAAAACGGTAGCGGTCGATTGGAGTTGGCAGAAGAAATTGTCAAGGCGGAGAATCCGTTGACGTCGCGAGTGATCGTCAATCGGATTTGGCGAATGCATTTCGGCAACGGTCTGGTGGCTGATGCTGGCGATTTCGGGTTGCGCAGTGAACCGCCGGCCCAGCAAGAGTTGATGGATTTCTTGGCCGCATCACTCGTTGAAAAAAAATGGTCGCTGAAGTGGTTGCACCGAACCATCATGCTGTCCAACACCTACCGCCAAAGTTCGTCGGCGATGGATCCACCGACACGGGACGATGGCACCAGCGCAGTGGAGATTGACGCGATCAACCAACTGCTGTGGCACCAGAATCGTCGGCGTCTCGATTTCGAATCGATGCGAGACGCGATGTTGGCTGTGGCGGGCACACTGGATTCTTCAATTGGTGGTCGCAGTGTGGTGTTGTCCGCCAATCCACATCCAACTCGACGGACGCTGTACGCCTATGTCGATCGCGTTGATCCCGATCCGTTGTTTGCGACATTCGACGTCCCCTCGGCTGACGTTTCGTCGGCACAGCGCACCGAGACTCTGGTGCCCCAGCAAGCGCTGTTTGCCATGAACAATCCGTTTGTCACCGAACAGGCCCGGGCGCTGATTGCCCACGATGATTTCCAGGCCGCTGAAACCGATGCACAGCGGATTCGCATTTTGGTGGATTCTGTTCTGCAACGCGATGCGCGTCCCAACGAAATCGCGATGATCAAATCATTTGTCAATCACGCCGATCGCTTGCGTGGTGGCCAGCCGGTTCGCTGGCAGTACGGGTTCGGGCGTGTGGGTGGTGCGACCGCTGATTTTAAACCGTTGACCCATTTTGACGGAAAACGATACAGCTACGAAAGTGAGTTTCCATCTCCCGTTTTGGGCTATGCGATGCTATCGAGTAGCGGTGGACATCCGGGAAAGAATTCGGAACAAGCAACCATTCGGCGTTGGACCGCACCGGCAGACATGCTGATCAGGATCGCTGGAACATTGGAACGCAAATCAGAGCGCGGTGACGGTGTTCGTGCGGTGATTCGAATCAACGGCAAACCGATTTTCGAAACCACTCTGGTCACGGGCCAATCAAAAACCGCCTGTGGAATTCATTCGGTCAAAACGGGTGACTCAATTGATTTTGTGGTCGATCCGCTACAAAGTTCGACGGCGGATGGCCACCGCTGGACGGTGCTGATCGAACATCGCGATGAAACGAAGAAAAACGTGTTGGAAACTTGGTCTTCCGGACGCGATTTTTCGGGCCCACCCCCGCCACCGCTTAGCCCTTGGGAACAGACCGCCCAGGCACTGATGATGACCAACGAATTTCTGTTCGTTGATTGATCCGCTACACAGAGAAACGCACATGAATCAACTCTATCTTCCCTCACGACGGCAAATGTTGCAGCGTTGTGGGTTTGGCATCGGTGGCTTGGCGGCGTCGGCGTTGCTCACCGAACAGGCCCAGGCCGACTCCATTTCCAGCCCGCTTTCACCGCGTGAGCCCCATTTTCCGGCGCGTGCAAAACACATCATCCATGTGTTCGCCAACGGTGGCCCCTCGCAGATCGACCTGTTCGACCCCAAACCGGCATTGCAGAAACTGCATGGCAAGACACTACCGGATTTAGACAAGTCGAACCGTCGGATTGCCGGCGTCGCCCATGCCTCGCCCTTTAAATTCTCCAAACACGGCGAGTCCGGCATGGAGATCAGCGAACTGTTGCCGAACTTGGCCAAACACGCTGACGACCTGTGTTTGATCCGCTCGATGACGACGGATGTGCCCAATCACGAACAGGCCCTGATGATGATGAATTGTGGCGATATGATTCGCACCATGCCGTCGGTGGGCTCTTGGGCCTTGTATGGATTGGGGACCGAGAACCAATCGCTGCCCGGTTATGTGGTGATGTGTCCGGGCGGTTTACCAACGGCACGCTCGGCAAATTGGCGCAGTGCTTTTCTACCGGGCGTCTATCAGGGCATGCATGTCGACACCAATGTTACCGACCCGACGCAATTGGTCGACAACGTTCAAAACGACACAATGGTGCCGCGTCAACAACGCCGTCAGTTGAGTTTGATCCAGCAGCTAAATCGTTCGCACCAATCGACTCGCTCAGCCGACCCGCAATTGGAAGCTCGTATCGAATCGTTGGAGCTTGCGTTTCGAATGCAAGGCGAGGCATTGGATGCATTCGACACCACCGGCGAACCGCAGAACATCCAGGATCTGTATGGTACCGAACGACAAGGACGTCAGATGTTAATCGCTCGGCGGTTGGTCGAGCGTGGTGTTCGCTATGTCCAGGTTTACCACGGTGCCGGCCAGCCTTGGGACAGCCACACCAACATCGCGGGCGCTCACAAACGTCTGTGCAATGAAACCGACAAACCACTGGCTGCCCTGCTGACCGATCTAAAGCGTCTGGGGCTACTGAAAGACACCTTGGTCATCTGGGGTGGTGAAATGGGGCGAACTCCAACAGTCCAATTGCCGGTCACTAGCCAAGTGGGGCGAGATCACCATCATCGTGGTTTTAGTTATGTGTTGGCCGGCGGCGGAGCCAAACCGGGCTATGTCCACGGTGTGACTTCGGAAACCGGATTGGACGTCGTCGAAGACGAGGTGCATGTGCATGATTTCCACGCCACCTTGTTACACATGATGGGATTTGACCACGAACGTTTAACCTATCGCTATGCCGGGCGTGATTTTCGACTGACCGATGTGCATGGCAACGTCATTCACGACATTCTGGCATGACGGTCGCCCACGGTCCAACCACGGCCGACTTTTCGACTCCACCCGAACATTCGACTTGCGAACAATGCCGCGTTACCCTTTTATCGTCTTGCTTTGTTGGCTCGTCTGCTGGGACTGCTTCACGACAGGGAGTGGATTCAGTCAGTCAGTGGCGGCTGAAGGGTCTGGGCCGAAGGTTGATTTTGTGTCGCAGGTCGCGCCGATCTTGCGGGAGCACTGTTTGCGCTGTCATCGACCCGGCAATGCGAAGGGTGATCTGTCGTTGGCGACGATCCAGTCGCTGCGAGAAAACGATTTCATCCTGGACGGTGATGCAGCCAACAGCCATCTGCTGGAACTAATCACGGGCTCCGACGATGCCCCACCTCAAATGCCGGCCGACGGCGAACCATTGTCAACCGGTCAGGTCAGCATCGTTCGTGATTGGATCAATCAGGGCAGCGACTGGCCGGATGATTTCGTTGTTCAGCACGAATCCAAAGGCGGTTCCGACTGGTGGGCCTTCCAGCCTCTGCGGAGTTTGCCGACGATTGACGATGATTCCAACCCGACTGAGACGATCGATCAGTTGATTGACGAGTCGCTGAAGAAGCAGGGACTGCAACGCAATCCTGCAGCCGATCGCAAGGATTTGATCCGCCGGGCGACCTATGACTTGATCGGTTTGCCGCCCACGGTGCAGGAAATTCAATCGTTTGTGAATGACCCATCACCTGATGCCTACGCCAAACTGATCGATCGATTACTTGCCTCGAATCACTATGGTGAACGTTGGGGAAGACATTGGTTGGACGTGGTGCGGTTCGGTGAGAGCGTTGGTTTTGAACGCAACAACATCATCGACAATTTGTGGCCCTTTCGCGACTACGTGATTCGCAACATCAATGAAGACAGACCGTTTGACCAATTGATTCGTGAACACTTGGCCGGCGATGTGATTGATCCCGACCAACCCGACACGATCATCGGCAGCGCCTTTCTGGTTGCCGGTCCCTACGACAACGTGAACAATCAAGACGCGGTCCAACAGGCCCAAATCCGGGCCAATACTCTGGACGAAATGATTCGTGCCACCAGCGAAGCGTTTCTGGGATTGACGGTCGGTTGCGCCCGCTGTCACGATCACAAATTCGATCCGATCAAACAACAGGACTACTACGCGTTTTTCACTTCGTTCGCGGGGATGGTGCACGGCACTGCTCCGTTGGCCTCGGACGAACAACAGTCCAAGCGGGCAGCATTAATTCAGCCGCTGGAGAAACAGAAACGTGAGATCGAAGCCAAAATTGCGGCGCAGAAGCAAGCGGTTTTAGAACGAGCCGAGGTCAATCGTGATGTGTATGAAAGCCGTTGGACGCGTCCTCCGGTCGACCGATCCGGGACAACGGAATCGTTTCCAGCAATCAGCGCAAAATTTGTGCGTTTGATCTGTGAGGCTCAAGATATCAATCCCAAAAGTGCGTCCGGTTTTCGCATCGACGAATTTCAAATTTGGTCGGACGAACCGAAACCCCGCAACGTCGCGTTGGCATCCGCCGGTGGCAAGGCCAGTGGCCGAGCGAGACAGATCGAAGACTTTCCCGGGGCCTACGGGCCTCAGTTGACGATCGACGGGGAAACTGGAGCTCGGTTTATGGCGGTCGGTTCAGACCTGACGATTGAGCTAGGCGAGACCACCGCCATCAACCGCGTGGTGTTTTCGAGCGCGATGGATGAGCCCGACCCGGGACACAATAAGTTTGTGTTTGTGGCGGACTACCGAATCGAAACGTCGCTGGACGGCGAAACCTGGACAGAGGTCGCTAATGGGGATGACCGCCAGCCTGCACAGACTGCGAATTCCCCGGATGGTCGAGTGCACCGAGAGCACCGTCTTGCGCAGTTGGAAACAACAAACGATGAACGTGCCGCGATCGATGATTTGCAGAAACAGCTCGGTCTAATCAATGACTCGATCAGACAGATACCAACCCTGCCGAGTGCGTGGGTGGGAACAAGAAGCCCAGAGCTTGCCAAAGGTCCGTTTCATGTCTTTTTAGGCGGCAGCCCACAAAAGCCGGGTGACGCTGTCGTTCCACACAGCATGCATGTGTTTGACCATGTCGCCAATACAAATTCGCACGCCCAAGATTTTGCATATCAATTGCCCGCCGATTCGGCAGAGTCCCAGCGTCGTTTAGAGCTCGCTCGCTGGATCACAAACCCGGCAAATCCGCTCACGCCGCGTGTGTTGGCGAATCGAGTCTGGCAATACCATTTTGGCGCTGGAATCGTTCGCACCCCCAGTGATTTTGGCTACATGGGTGGCCAACCATCGCATCCGAAACTACTGGATTATTTAGCCAGACAACTGCAGCAGCACGACTGGCGTCTGAAACCGCTGCATCGAATGATCATGCTGTCCAAAACCTATCAACAATCCGCCGACTATCGCGAAGCCGCTGCCAGCGTGGATGGGCAATCCCAATTGTTGTGGCGATTCCCGCCGCGCAGATTGTCGGCCGAAGAGGTTCGCGACACGATGTTGCAGGTCAGCGGCAGCTGGAATCGATCCATCGAACCGGACATCCGGGTCCCCGACGGCGGCCCAGGATTTCGTTTGTATCACTACATGCAGGATAACGTGTCAACGTACAAGCCATTGGATGAACACGGCAGAGAAACGTATCGACGTGCGGTTTACCATCAAAACGCGCGGGCCTCGATCGTTGACCTGATGACCGAATTTGACCAGCCGGATTGTGCCTTCAGTACACCGCGACGTGCCAGGACCACGACACCGTTGCAAGCTCTGACAATGTTGAACCATCAATTCACATTGGACATGTCAGCGGCGCTCGCGGACCGGTTGAAACAAGAATCGGATCAGCTGGACGAGCAAATTCAGTTTGCGTTTCAGCTTTGTTTTGGTCGGTCTGCCGAAAGTGATGAAATTCAACCCTGTCGCGACCTGATCCTCCAGCATGGTTTGGTGGCTTTTTGCCGAACTCTGTTCAACACCAGCGAGCTGATCTACGTGCAATGACATTTAATTTCAATCAAATCGATCAAACACGGCGTCAGATGCTGGGTCGGGTGTCGACCGGACTGGCCGGAATCGGTTTACTGGATCTGATCAACGCCGGTCGTGGAATCGCCGGACAATCGGCCCCCGAATCCGTCCACCATCCTGCCAAAGCAAAGCGCGTTCTGCAAATCTTTTGCCCTGGTGCGGCGTCGCACATGGATTTGTGGGAACACAAGCCGATGCTGGACAAGATGCACGGCCAGCCGATGCCGGGAGAAGAAAACCTGGTCTCGTTCCAGGGCAAGAATGGTAATTTGATGCGCAGCCCCTGGCCTTTTGTTGCCGGGGGAAACAGCGGGAAAGCGATCAGTTCGATGCTGCCGCATCTTTCAAAACATGTCGATGACATTGCGTTTCTGCACGCAATGCTCAGCAAAACCAACACGCATGGTCCCGGATGTGTGTTCATGAATACCGGGCATGATTCGGAAGGATTTCCGAGTGCCGGATCTTGGGTCAGCCATGCGCTGGGCAGCGAGAATGAGAATTTGCCAGCTTACGTTGCCATACCCGATATTCGCGGCGAACCGCCAAACGGAAAAGCAAACTGGTCCAATGGTTTTCTACCGGCCGAACACCAAGCCATCATGATGAGCAACCAGATGCCAATTCGAAATCTGGAACGTCCCGGTTCGATCGGCGTCGGTGCGGAGCGTGACACGCGTGCCTTGCTTGATCAAATGAATCAGCGGTTTGCCGATCGACACCCCGGACAAAGTGAGTTGCAAGCTCGTGTGGCGGCTTATTCATTGGCGGCGAAAATGCAGTTGTCCGCCCCAGAGGTTTCCGATCTCTCGACCGAATCAGCGCAGACCCTAGCGATGTACGGAGCCGATGATTCGAATCGATTGAAGTCCGCCTATGCACGCAACTGTATCTTGGCACGTCGATTGTTGGAACGGAATGTGCGTTATGTAAACCTGTACTGTGCTTCGCGCGCCTCCGGAGTCGATGGGCTACTGAATTGGGATGCACACAAGACGTTAAAAGCGGATTACGAACGTCACTGCCCGGTTTTTGATCAACCGACCGCAGCATTGCTGTCTGATTTAAAACGTAGCGGGTTGCTGGAAGACACCTTGGTGTTGTGGACCACCGAATTTGGACGCATGCCAACGCATCAACAAGGCACCACTGGTCGGGATCATAACCCGGACGGATTCACATGCTGGATGATGGGTGCGGGTATCAAACCAGGCGTCAGTCATGGGGCGACTGATGAATTCGGCCGGCGTGCACAATCCAACCCGACGACTGTCTGGGATTTCTATGCCACCGTGTTGCACTTGTTAGGGTTCGATCACCAGCGACTGACGTGGTACCACAACGGACTCGATCGCCGATTGACCGATGTGCATGGTGACGTGATCCACGAAATCCTTGCTTAGACGTCTGCTTCGGGGCGATAGATTTTGACCGGGTGGGTTTCGCCCAAATCATACGCTGCGTCTAAGTCAAACACTTGATCATCGTCATCAATCTGGTCCAGTTCTTCATCGGTCAGTTCCGCACGCAGATTGACCATTCCGATGCGGATGTTGGTTCCCGGTACCACGATCGCTTTTTCAACACGTTGTTCATCGATAAAGACTCCGTTTTTGGAACCCAAATCCCGCACGATCAGCGAGTCGTAAGGGTCAATGAGGAACTGGCAGTGCTTTCGACTGATCGATCCATCGTTCAGCGTGATGTCGACGGTCGGGCAACGCCCGACGGTGACGGGCGGCGACAGCACCCATTCGGACTTGTCACTTGCATTTTGGTGATCCACCAAGACAAACTTGTAATTCATGGCAGTATTCCGGAGACAGAGGAGATAAGATGAGATCGTCCCTGCGGCAATTGTCTGAGCTTACAGTAACCGGGGCAGACCGTCGACGTTTTTGACGTTGCAGGCCACAAATCCGAGAAAATTCCCAACCACTCTCCGAGCCCTTTGGGACCATCGATATGCCACTGCGACCCTATTTGCTGATCGCGATTTTTGCGGTTTGTGCGGAACGCCATGCGTCTGGGGAAGACTTCTTTCTAACGATTGGCGGTGGCTATGCACCGTCCGGCAATCAAGCCTCGCTGGAGAATAACGTGTTGTTTTTTCAGCGTGTGCTGCGAGAGCAGGGAGCCGACCACGGCAACAACGACATCTACTTTGCCGATGGGAACGATCGCGGAAAGGACCTGCAGGTGATGGACCCGGATTCGATTCCGTTGGCCAATCAATTGATGGCAGAGTTCTTTGGCAGTCGATCTTCACTGGGATTGTCCTACCGCAACCACAAGATCCCAAATGTGCGTGGGAACACACGTCCCGAACAGATCCGGAAGTGGTTTAGCGAGACCGGTTCCAAGATGAAGGCGGAGGATCGTTTGATGCTGTTCGTGACTGCCCACGGAAATCGCAGCCGGGACTCGCGGAATCCCTACGACACGACCATCGCGACCTGGGACAACACGTCGATCAAGATGACCGAGTTTGTGAAGCTGCTGGATGGGCTTCCCAGCGGAGTCCAAGTGATTGCGGTGATGGTGCAATGCCACGCCGGTGGGTTCGCGAAGTTTATTTTCAATGGTGGTGACCCCGATCGAGGCTTGTCCAGCCAAAACCGGTGTGGATTCTTCGCCACCGTGCATGATCGATCTGCGGCCGGCTGCACACCCGAAGTCGATGAAAAAAGTTACGTCGAATACAGCACCTATTTTTGGGCGGCGCTTTCCGGACGCAGTCGCACCGGTGATCCGATCGAACGTCCCGATTACAACGGCGATGGCGTGATTGGTCTGGATGAAGCACATGCCTACACCGTGTTGACCGCAGACACGATTGATTTGCCCATCAAGTCGTCCGGAGAATTTTTAAGCGAGTACAGCAAGTTCGCCGAGGAGGACTCGGCGCTGCTGAGCGACGAAGAACCCTACTCTCTGATCCTGGAACTCGCTTCCGCCACCGACCGGGCTGTTTTGGAGGGGCTGTCCGAACAATTGGATTTAAAAGGTGAAGACCGTTTGACGGAAGCCGGGAAAGAAGCGCGGCCTGAACGAGGTCGTGGACGTTCACGTCGTCGTCGTGAAGAGTCGCCGAGTGATCGGTTGAAGCATCGAATTGCCAATGACATCGAACGTCGCTGGCCGGAATTGGCCAATGTTGTGAACCCGGTGGCGGTGGAGTTGATGACGAGTCGTAGCGGAGAATTCATTGATGCGATTCAGCAACACGCCGACTATCAGCGCTACCGTGAACTGACGGAACAACCTGAAACGGATGAGGCGAAGCGGCGGGTCAAGTACGAGCGTTTTTTGCGTACGGCGGACAACGTTGTCTTGGCGGAAAACCTAAAACGAATCGGAAATCGCCAACATTTGGATCAATACAAAGCCATCTTGGATGCCGAAGCGGGCCCGTTTATTCACCGTGATTGATACACAGCGATTCAGGTTTGATCGCACAGACTTTGATCGCACAGACGTTGATTCGCCCGCAGGTTGATTCGCCCGTACGGTCAAGTCGCGTCTCATCACAACCCGACGCGTGAGTTTTGAAGTTGCGCTCTTATGGTAACCCGACGCGTCAGTTTTGAAGTTGCGCTTTT
>NZ_JAMYFE010000157.1 GCF_024129865.1 Stieleria tagensis
GCCGTTGGCGTAGAGATGGGAATCAGGTATCGATCAGATCGTCGGGTGACAAAATGGGGACCGCATTCTCTTCGGTCTCCTGTTTCTCTCGCCAAGGTTTGTTGGCTTTGTAACTCTCCAGTTCCTCTTCCAACTGATCGGTTTGATTGTGGTCTTGTTCCTTACCCAACTCGACGGCTTTCGTGCTCCACTGGCGAGCTTTTTCAAAGTCACCGGTTTCGGCGTAAGCGGCGGCCAGGGTGCTTAGGATGTGGGGCTCTTTACTCTCGGTCAGTTCCACGGCACGTTCCCCGAGTTCGACCGCACGTTTGCCGTCACGGACACCGTCTTTGGGGCTGGTGGCTAGCACCCAAGCCAGGTTGTTCAGGATTCCTGACAGATCAAATTCGTCGGCGTTATCGCCGGCAACTTTCAATGCTCGTTCATAATCGGCGATGGCTTTGTCGTGTTCTCCGACAGCCAAATAGGCATCGGCGCGAGAGCGGAGGACTGAAACATTGGTGGGATCGCGATCCAGCATGGTCGACAGCACTTCGATTGCTTGTCGCGGCCGTTCGTCTTGAATGTACAAATTGGCCAGCTGCAACTTGTAGCGATCGCTTGATGGGTCGCGATCGATCAAGGTTTTGATCTCGTTGATCGCGTCGGCCATCCGGCCTTCTTGGAACGCGATCATGTAGCGAACGATGATGGCTTGCTCGGCAGCGGCCACTGCGGGTGCAATCCGTTCGGCGGCTCGCAAATCGTCCTTGGCCGCTTGCAATTCGTTGCGTGCGACCGAGATTTCAGCGCGTTGCAACAGTGAAATCGGGTCCTTGGGCTGCATCGCCAGCGCTTTGTTCAAATCTGCCAGCGCCTCGTCTTCCTTCAATTGCATGCGATACAGAATCGCACGCAACCGATACAACCCTTCGCTCGGTTTTGCTTCCAGGGCTTTACTGAGCAGTTTCAGTGCATCGTCGACACGTTCCAATTCGGCCAATTTTTCAACGACAGCCTGGGCGACTTGCTGGTTGGTCGGATCTTCGGCCAAGACCTGTTCCATGTCTTCGATCGCACCCGAGATGTCATCGTCCTGCAATCGCAGGGCCGCGCGGGCACGCAGGGCTTCTAGATTTTTGGGGTCGTCTTTGATGGCGGCGTTCAGGTCGTCCATCCGTTTCTTTTCTTCGCCCGGTCCCCAGGTCAACGCTCGCAACATCAGCGCTGCACTACGCTCGACCGGCGTGTCTTTCAGGATTTCGATTGCTTTGGTGGTGGCTTCACTGATCGCCGTTTTATCGCCACCGGGCAACAAATTCAGTCGCGCGACCAATAAATAGGCTTCGACCAGAGCCGGATCGTTGGCCAGTGCTTGCTCGAGTGTCCGCAACGCCTCGTCACGCAGCTCCAACGGCTGGTTGCCACGGGCCTGGCCCATCGCTGCGATCAATTGCTGGCTCTTCTGCAGCAGCACCGATCCCAGCATCTTCTTGGAGAATGCGGCGTTTTCACCGCTCAATCCTTTTTTGATGGCCGATTGCAACAAACGCTCGACAGCCTGCAATTCTCGCGTGCTCTTGGCGTCGAAACGCAAGATCGCGGCTTCGTCCAGGTCTTCTTGGCCGGGATCGACCGCCGGGGACTCCAGATCCAGGTCTTTGGCTGGCTGGTCGTCACCCGCGGCGTTTTCAGTGTTCTCGGCGGGGGGATCCGCAACAGCGTCTTGCGCGGTCAACCGCGGCAGCGTCGTTAGGGAAATACTGAAACACACCAAAGCGATCAGTTGTAAGTGCGTTGAAAACAATCGAAACATCGGCGTAGGCTCGTGCGAGGTTGTAGTCTGACTCTTGCATTATTACGTCCCGGCCAATCGATGCGTAGACGAGCTTGGCCAGATTCCCAGATCTGGCGAAATTTCAGCCGATGACGGGTTCTCGGTGTGGGAAAATATTGCGATCTCGCGTGTTTGCGGCATCGCACCATGCCCGTGCCGGTGAAAAACGGTGCACAGACGCATCCGGTCAGCTCGCCGAATGCCCAGCAGCAATGGCCGGCACTAACCGTTGCAAACATCATAACCGCGTCGTCAGCACGAACCTGTGGGAAATTGGCCCCCGGCTCCGCGTCTGGCGATGAGAACGGGCAATGATGTGGCCGATGACCCACGTCAGTAGACGATGCGCGCACACCTCGCTGCGTTTCACGGAGTTGTGTCTACCGAATTCTGCGACCACTGTCACGGACGACGAGTCGGAAAATGCTTGGATTTCATTCTGTCGATCCCCCCACTCCGCCCAGTTCGACTTGGGGGGGGATGGCCAAACGCTCACGAAAGGTCGTCGCCACTGTCGCGGCCGCCGTGACAGTTGTCTCCGCCGCTGCGGCGTATCGAGCCCACGCCGTCGAACCGCTGCAGCGTACCGGCCGAATCTTTGGTTTCGGTTGGGGCGACGGATACCACACCTGTCGCGACAGTGGATGTCGTCCGGGCGCCGATCTGCCCCCCAAAAGCCATCCCCATCGATCTTGCCAACTTGGCTGTGCCAACGGTTGTGGCGAACTCTATCCGGCTTCGATGGGCTGCGGGATCGGGCAATGCAATCACCACTGTCAATCGGACTGTGATGGTTTGGGCAGCCAACTGGCGGGCACCGATTGGATTGACGACGTCGTGGATGAACGACCGCGGTCCGAATTGGCATTGCCGCTACCGTCCCAGCCGGCTACCGAGATGCCGCTGATTGACGAGCAACCAGAAATTAACAGCAACCCGTTGCCGATGCCAAGCATGCCGCCCGCCCCGATGCCGGAGGAGCGAAGCCAGCAGCTACCCGACCCGATGCCCGATTCGCCGCAATCACAACCGCCCAAACCAACCGTCACTCGCTTGCCACCGGTTCAACCACAACCGCAGCGAATGGGCGAGTTCAAATCAATTTTTGAAGTGCCACCTGCCGAGTTTGCCATTGAAACGCAGACCGAACCGACCGACGTTCAGCCCTCGGATCTTGTCGGTTCACAAGACGACACTGACGCCTACGATGATTTCATTGGCGCAGTGGATTCACCGGCGGAAACCGCACCTGAACAAGACATTGACGTGATCAGCGAGGGTGACACTCAGGTGCCGACACCGCGGCGGATCAACGCAGCCGTCCAGGAAGCTGACGAAGACGATTGGTTGGTCCCACCGTCGCAACGAAATTTAATCGACGAATTGCCAGTGCCAGCCACTGTGCCAGATAGAAAAACCACGTCGATGGAAATTCAAGTCAATCCGTTTTTTGCACCCTCGGTCAAAAACGTCTTGCTGCGGGAACGCCAATTCCCCGCCCGCATCGCCACCAAACCGGGAGACGATCCCACTTTTGGTTGGCAACCCGTTCGCCAGCCACGTTGAATCGGCTCAGACGCCGTTGAACTTGCGTTTTCACCTGTGGCATTGGTCTTTGGGAACCCGACGCGTCAGCAAGGGATCCTGTTAACACCCTAAATCCCTCG
>NZ_JAMYFE010000158.1 GCF_024129865.1 Stieleria tagensis
GGCCGGTCCAGCTACGGTTGCAACGACGGAATCTGAACCGTGGCGTGGCCGGTCCAGCTACGGGGAATAGATGTTTTGGCCGAAGGTACGACGGGGTCTGTCCCCAGTGGGATCCCGTAGCTGATCCCGCCAGGGTTCAGTCGGCCTGGGCGGTACGGGGAATCTGAACCGTGGCCGGTCCAGCTACGGTTGCAACGACGGAATCTGAACCGTGGCGTGGCCGGTCCAGCTACGGGGAATAGATGTTTTGGCCGAAGGTACGACGGGGTCTGTCCCCAGTGGGGTCCCGTAGCTGATCCCGCCAGGGTTCAGTCGGCCTGGGCGGTACAGGGAATCTGAACCGTGGCCGGTCCAGCTACGGTTGCAACGACGGAATCTGATCCGTGGCGTGGCCGGTCCAGCTACGGGGAATAGATGTTTTGGCCGAAGGTACGACGGGGTCTGTCCCCAGTGGGGTCCCGTAGCTGATCCCGCCAGGGTTCAGTCGGCCTGGGCGGTACGGGGAATCTGAACCGTGGCCGGTCCAGCTACGGGGAATAGATGTTTTGGCCGAAGGTACGACGGGGTCTGTCCCCAGTGGGATCCCGTAGCTGATCCCGCCAGGGTTCAGTCAGCCTGGACGGTACGGGGAATCTGAACCGTGGCCGGTCCAGCTACGGGGAATAGATGTTTTGGCCGAAGGTACGACGGGGTCTGTCTCCAGTGGGATCCCGTAGCTGATCCCGCCAGGGTTCAGTCAGCCTGGGCGGTACAGGGAATCTGAACCGTGGCCGGTCCAGCTACGGTTGCAACGACGGAATCTGAACCGTGGCGTGGCCGGTCCAGCTACGGGGAATAGATGTTTTGGCCGAATGAGAATCGAGCGAGTTGATCTATGATTCGTCGTCTTTGACGAATCGTTTTAGCTTGCGATCCAATGTGCTGCGTTCGATTCCTAGGATCGATGCCGCGCGGCTTTTATTGCCATCGGTGTGCCGCAAGACGCGTTCGATGTGTGATCGTTCTAAATCCGCCAAAGACACGTCAACGGCGGAGGTGGATGCCGCAGCGGCCGACGAGTCTGTGTCGGCATGCTGTGCGGGTGTCAGCAATAAGTGCTTGGATTCGATTGATGTTCCGCTATTCAACACCACAGCGCGTTCGATCACATTTCGCAATTCGCGAATGTTTCCCGGCCAACGGTAGTCCAGCAGCATCGCCCGGGCTTCGTCACTGATCGACGTGATCCGCCGTCCCATCTGCAAGTTGAACTGCGACAAAAAATGTTCGGCCAACAGAATCACATCTGCGCCGCGTTTTCGCAGCGGCGGAACCAGGATTTCGACCACGTGTAGCCGATAGAACAGATCTTGCCGGAATTTGCCTTCGGCCACCATCGCTTGCAGGTCACGGTTGGTTGCCGCGACGACTCGCACATCCACTTTGATCGGTGATTGGCCGCCGACGCGTTCAAAGGGGTGGCCTTCGAGAACCCGCAAGAACTTGGCTTGGATTTCCGCGTCCATCTCGCCGATTTCATCCAGCATCAATGTGCCACCATCGGCGGCTTCAAATTTGCCTTGTTTGCGATCGGTGGCACCGGTGAAGGCACCTTTTTCGTGACCGAACAATTCGCTTTCCAACAGGGAAGGCGAAAGAGCGGCACAGTTCAAACAGACCAGCGGGCCGGAAGCGCGGCGGCTGGCGTGATGGATCGCCGACGCGACGAGTTCTTTGCCGACGCCGGATTCGCCTCGAACCAACACCGTCGCGCCGGTCGGCGCGGCCAACGCAATTTGTTCGCCGATGTCACGCACGGCGTCGCTTTGACCGACGATTTCGATCTTGCCGCCCAGTTGTTCCTGCAGCACTTTGATTTGTCGCTGCGAGCGGCGCAACGAGCGATCTAATTTGCCACGGACACGTAGGTTGCGTAGCGATTCGGCCAAGATTTCCGCAACGGCCAACACGAACTCCAGATCTCGCGGTGAAAAAACCGCTGCGGGGTCGGTGGTCAACAGGTGCAGCATGCCCAGCAACCGCTTCTCGCGATCTTTGACCGGTGCCAGGATCATGCTGACCGCGTCGACTTCGCCTTGGCTGTTCTCGGTCGCCAGCGTGCGATCGCCGGAAACGTTTCTCGCCAAGATGGCTTGTCCGTCGTCACCGATCACCGTCGCAATGGCGGTGTCGGCGGGACGGCGGTAACTGTTGGAGCCGGGTTTGCCGTCGGACGATTGACGCGTGGCGACCAGACTGATCCGGGCTAAATCGATAGCCGCATCGGCAGGGGACTTTTTGTCGGCGGGGCTGACCAGGTAGGCGCCCGCGCTGCGAAATGGGACAGCGACTGCCAGTCGATCCAGGACCAAATCGATGGCCGCCGCGGCGGTGTCGATTCCGGCCAGTTCAAACGCCAGTTGCAGCAACGCGCCGCGCGCCCGCTCCCGAGACAGCTCTGATTCACCGCGCAGCGGATCACAATGCAGGGGATCGCCGTGCAAATAGTCACTTTTCGCCCGTCGATCGGTGATCGATGCCGAGTCCATCGCCAGGGTCAGATTGTCTTCGGTCGCGCCAGCCGGTCGAGGCGGCGCGATCGGTCCGTCGGCGGATTGGATTTGGTGTACAAATTGGATTGAAAACCCGGCAATTTCAATTTTGTTGCCTTCGCGGAGCACGATCGGCTCGCGAATCGTTTGCCCGTCGACCCGCGTCCCGTTGCGGCTGCCCAAATCTTCGATCATCCAGCCCTCTTCGGCGGACCAGACCCGGGCGTGCTGGCGACTGGCTTTTTCGCTGCGAATCGAGATGTCATTGGAACTGGATCGCCCCAGAATCACCTGCATGGGGGCGGCAAGACGAAAAACGTCACTCCAGCGACCGGCGGATTGCAGCACCAAGTATCCACTCGGGATCCCGCTGGCGATCGATTCGAACGAGCCGCTGCCGTGGGTATCCCCCGATAGCGGAACGCCGCTAGACACGGAATCATCGGAATGCGATGGCATCGAAAGGCTGCTGTCGCTCAAGGTGCGTGTACTCCCAGGGGCCAAGGATGACTCGACGAGGTGCGATTGGGGCGGATTCCCGAAGTCTGACGACGGCGATTGCAAACATTTCGCCCTCGACACCCACGAATCGGGATCATCCGGCCGATTAGCAACTAGTATCTGATAGGAAACCAGCAATCTAACAACACGTCAGTCGCCGCGTTCCTCCATCAGTTTAACCTGTTCCAAGACACACCGGTTGCCGGGCAGGTCGTCACAACTGGGCGGAGGCTGCGGTCGAGCTTGCGACCAGAATCTGTGGCAACTATTCTTTAAGGTAGCCTCAGACCACTCTATCCCAGACTTTCCGCCGCTAGTTGACGCCCGCGCGCGTTGTAGATCGATCGGCGTCAACCAATCAAATTCCATTCGGAGTACTTTCTCGATGAAACTGAGCCAAGCTCGATTGATGATTGCGATGAGCTGTCTCGTTGCCGTCGCGACGTGGACCACTGCAGGCTTTAATAATGGTGGTGGCAATAATGTCGGTGGTGTCTCGATCGACCCAGCCGGCGTTGTTCGCTCCGCAACCGTCCAAGAAAACCAAGAGCTGTTGAACTTGTTGCGAAACGAGGTCACCGCTCCGGCTGGCGATTTGGCGACCGCAACCGATCTGCGAATGGTTTCGCTGGCCGGCCTGCAGGACGCGATCACCAGCGTCCGCCAATCCGGCGCTCGCCTGCCAGCCGAAATCCGCTATTTGGCGGGACTGACCAGCATTGAATACGTGTTGGTCGACAAAGAAAACAACGACCTGGTACTGGCCGGACCGGCCGAACCCTGGACGCTATCGGACACCGGCAGCATTGTCGGTAAAGACAGCGGCGCAGCGATTCTGCGACTGGAAGATTTAGTTGTCGCCCTCCGCAATGTCGAAAACGCTCGCGATCAAAGCATCAGTTGCTCGATCGAACCGACCGCCGAAGGCCGTCAACGGTTGAACGCCTTTCTGAGTCGTATGAAATTGCGTCCCGGTCAAAATCCTGCCGCATTCGAAGCCGGGATGAAGCAAGCGTTCGGCGCTCAACAGATTCGCCTGACCGGGATTCCAGCCACCAGCCGCTACGCCTGCACCTTGGTCGCGGCCGACTACCAAATGAAACGTTTGGCGATGGCACTCGAAGATTCGCCGGTCAAAGGCATGCCCAGCTACCTGCAGTTGTCGCGCAATGCGTCACACGCCGGAAACCAAAATCCGCGTTGGTGGATGGAATGCAATTACGACAGCTTGACCCGCAACGAAGCCGGTACGGTTTGGAAATTGACCGGGCAGGGCGTGAAAACGTTGACCGAGCAAGACGCGATCGAAGCCGATGGTCGTGTCACGGAAAGTCAATCGAAAGACAAGTTGGCTGAAAAATGGGCCACGAATATGACCGAGCGGTTTGAGGAACTGGCCAAGCAGATGCCGATCTTTGGCGATCTGCAAAATCTGATGGATTTGACGGTGGCGTCGACGTTGATTGTTCAAGAACAATTGGAGAATCGATCGGGTTTGGATCTGGCTGTGTTGCGTGATCAAGACGCGTTAGCGCCAATTGCGTTTGACGCACCGCAGACGATCGAGCCCGAATGCAGCTTTATCAAAGGTCGTAGCGGATGGGTCGTCACCGCGTCAGGCGGCGTATCTGTCAATGCGTTCCAAGTCGTGCATGATCAAAAGGTCGACACCAACCTGAGTGACAAGATTGCATCGACACGCAGCAGTTCCTGGTGGTGGAACAAGTAGGACCCACAGAATCGTCAACATCGCAGCCGGGGTGTGTTTCACGTTCCGGTTGCAGAAGGCCAGTACGACGCGCGTCAGCGAGGGGTTTCGACCACACTCGAAGTCCCTCGCTGTTGGTCGTAGCTGGGCCCGCCAGGGTTCAGTCGGTCTGAACCTTGGCTCTCTGAACCCTGGCGGACCCAGCTACGGAGACACCCGTCGGCTTGCGATCGGATCGCAACCGCTATTCTGCGGCTTCTGTCCGCTGTTCTTCTTCGGCTTGCTTTTTTGCGATTGCGTCTTTGTCTCGTTCCAGGAAGTCGCCGACGACTTGTTCTTCGCTCAGCCCGGCTTCGGCGAAACGCATCAGCCGACCCATCGTTTGTCGGTCGTACTTAAAATCGTCCATCACAAACTTCTTGGTCTTGCCATCGACTTGATACTGGATTTTGGCGATCCCTTTGGCATCCCACTTGCGTTTGTCGATTTGAGTGATGCTGTCGATCGGCACTTCTTGGCCGCTGCTGTTGCGGATCAGGCTCTCGTCGCCTTCGACCCACGTCCCTTGACCAGACATCCATTTCAGTAACGCCGGAATTCCCAGGATCCCGCACAGAATCGCCATCATGAATTGGCCGCCGATATCGTGCCCGATTTCTTCGGCGGATTTGTCCGGTGTTCTTGTCGGCCAGCCTTTTTCGGCCGCCAGTGTTTTCCAGGCCTCGCGACGGCCTTCCTCGGGCAATTTCTCATACGCGTCGGCGATGGTCATCTGGTGAGGGTAGCCGATCAATCCGTCATACAGGCACCAGCCAGCGAAGGCCAGGCAGCCGAGGAAAACCCACAGGAATTTGCGGAAAAACGGTTGGTGGACTTCGGCACGAATCATCAAATTATTTCCCGTGGGCGTATTGCAAGCGACTGCAGCATTATGGTCTAGAACGGTTTAGCGAACAGACCTCTCTGTATTGTTCCTTCCACCGGCCTTCCAAGGGAAACCGCATGACGCCAGATCCGCTCTTTCGTCAACTTGATCACATCGCGATCGTTGTTCGTGACACTGACCAGGCATTGACGTTTTATCGTGACACGCTCGGGTTGCCGGTTGTCTGCAGCGAAGTGATCCCGACAGGGAATGTGCGGCTAACACATTTGGACATGGGCAACGTCCATCTGCAGTTGGTGCAACCGTTGACTGCGGATCATCCGTTGCAATCGCATCTGGATCAGCACGGCGAGGGATTGCATCACCTGTGTTTTCAAACGGACGACGTCGCGGAAAGCGTCGCGCAGTTGCCCGAACGCGGTTTGAGTCCCAAGTCGCCGACTCCGCACGACGCTCCACGGGGCCGCAAGGCCGCCTTTATCGACCCGGAATCCACACGAGGCGTGATCTGGGAAATGACCGGCCCGATGTGATCGGCGTTTGAGCATTGCATTGCCCCGAGCTGTTTCCCGTCGCTGATCCCGCCAGGGTTCAGGCAGTGTTGTATCCCTGCCGGCCGGCGTTTGGCGGGGCTGAACCCTGGCGGGCCCAGCTACGAAACTGACTGTTCCGCTCAATTCTCAACAGATTGATCGATAGTACTGCACGCTCTGCTGGAGACCGCTGGCCATGTCGACATCGGCTTCGAAATGCAAGCGTGTTCGGGCTTGAGTGATATCGCCTAATGAGTCTTTGATATCGCCCAATCGCGGTGGGTCGTGGATCGGCTGGATGTCTTGCCCCAGGATCTCTCGCAGCATCGTCAACAAATCCAGCAGCGTTGTCCGTTGGCCTTGTCCGATGTTGAAGATGCCGCCGTTGACGTCGGCCACGCTGGCCGCCAACAAGTTGGCTTTGGCGACATCACGAACAAAGACAAAGTCACGTGATTGAGATCCGTCGCCATAAATCGTTGGCCGTTGACCGCTTAGAATCATCGAGACGAATCGTGGAATCACGGCGCTGTATTCGCTTTGAGGATCTTGGCGAGGCCCAAAGACATTGAAATAGCGCAAGATCACCGTTTCGATTTCAGCCGTTCGCGAGAAGGATTGAAGGTACGCCTCGGCCGAAAGTTTGGACGCGGCGTAGGGCGACATGGGAGCCGGCGGATCGGATTCGCGTTTACTAACAAACGGCGAATCGCCGTAGACGGCACTGGTGCTCGAAAGCACCATCCGCCGCACGCCGGCGGCCTCAGCGGCGGCCAACAAATTAATGGTGCTTGTGGCACACCAGGCATGGCAGAGTGCGGGTTCACGCATGCTGCGGGGCACGCTGGCCATCGCAGCGAGATGGAAAATCGTGTCGCAACCGGCAACGGCCTGGTCGACGACGGCGGGGTCCGAGGCGTCGCCCTGGACGATTTCGACACTTGGATTTTCACGAACATGGTCCAAGTTGTGTTGGAATCCCGTGCTGAAATTATCCAGAACGCGCACGCTGGCGTTCTGTGCCAACAGGGCATCGATCAGGTGTGATCCGATGAATCCCGCCCCCCCAGTGACCAGGCAAGTGGCTCCGCCAAGAGGGCGTGCATTCGTGGGAAGGATGATTGGGGCGGTCATAGGGAACTAACTGAGTGGGAGTGTGTCAAAAGATGGGCGGGTTCAGGACAACCATTCGGCTAGGTGTCGTCTGAATGGTGCCGAGAATCCACTGTTTTGTAAACAACCAGGGATGGATTGATGACGCCGATTTCTCAGACCACGGGGACTTTTTGCAATTTCGAAAACGCAATATCGCTATGGTAAATCCCAGTTCAGGGTTAAACTATGACGACACGGGTTCAGGGAAAGTGATTGAGAGTTCTCTCAATCCGGGCTTTGGCGGCCAATCCAACACGACGCGCACCCGCGCTCGATTTAGCAGGAACTCGACGCGTCCGCGAGAGATTCGGGCAACATGCCGAATCCACTGCTGACGCGCCGATTGTGATTTGCGCCGCTGCTGTGCCGACGTTGCGGAAGATCAGTAACGTTGCGGAAGATCAGCCGGTAGCGGTTAAAACGAAGGTCATAAAATACCTACGCCGCAAAGATTCTCCAGCCGAACCTAGTTTCGATGGCAATGATTGCAACCAGTCTGCTCGCGGCATGCCGCTGATCAGACTTGCACACCGGATCACCTCCCACGCTCTGCCGAATAACTTCCACTCGCACGATGATTGCAGAACACACTTCGACACCGCGGTCGAGCCGTAGAAATTCCCAAGCCTCCTCGTCCTCATCGAGCCAGGCGACCGCGCAGACATTGGACGTACTTGGCGCGCTGTGGCGATATCGCTGGGCAGTGATTCTGCCCTCGATCGTGTTCGGTGTGATCGGTTTTATCGTTTATTTGCAAACCGACGAGACGTTTCGTAGTAGCACTCGATTGATGGTCGAATCGAACCGACCGCCGATCTTTGATGCAATGACCGGCGAAGTCGTTGGCGGGATCCCGGATATCGAAGTGTTGGAAGCGCAACTCTACAGCGATACCGTTGCAGAGATGGCGTACAACAACCCCAAGATGCTGCCGTTCCAAGCGCTGTATGAAAACAATAAGCGAACCTTCATCACGGAAGTCCAGCAACAGCTGAGTCTGGAACCGGAAGTCACAGACGTGAAATCCGCCCAGTCGTTGATCACGCAAATGCATTTCGACAGCCCCAACACAGAACTGTGCGAAGCGGCGATCGTTTCCTACAGCCACGCACTTCAGGAATACTACAATGAGCGGCACAAGAGCAACCAAGGCAACCTGGTTGATCTGATCGGTGATGCGCTTGGAAAGGTGGGGCCTGAGTTGAAGAAGTTAGACGAGGAATACAGCGCGTTCCGCAGCAAGGCGCCCTTGTCGTGGGACACGGAAGGCAAAGCGATCAATCCGCATCGCGAACAGCAGCAATACCTGACCCAACGACGCGCGTCGCAATGGGAGATTTTGCGGCACGAACAAACGACACTTGAGTCGATGCAGATTGTGGCCAAGCAAACCGATGACCCGCGAATCACGCTGAACGTGATGAGCGAGTTGTTGGGTGTAAAAGTGAGTTCGATCGCAGACCGTCGCGAGCCCGATCCGATCGTCGGTGACAGTTTGTTGGCCGAGATCGACCTCGAGAAAGAATTGCTGCCGCTGATCATTCAACGCAATACCAATGAACGACAGTTCGGGGCTGAACACCCAACGGTCAAAGCGCTGGATGCGGAGCTCGACACGATGCGAACCGAGCTGTTGCGATTGGTGCGTGAGCAGGCCGATCGGGTGACAAAACTCCGCCAGGATTGGTACCAGGATTTGGGCGATCCGATCAAACGCGCCAAAGACACTGTCGATGCGGTGATCTATTCTCACCAAGCTAAAGTCAAAATGCTGCAAGCTTACATCGAAGAACTCGATGAACAGATCGGGTTCGAGAAAGCCGAGGCGGCTGAAGTTGCAAAGTTCGAACAGGAAAATGACCGCATGCTGCGTGAGATCGCCCAGCATCGCGAACTGGTCGAGCAACTGCAAGAAAACATGCGTCGCGCCAGCCTGTCGGACAAAGAAAGCGTGACCCAGGTCGTCGAATTGTGGGCGCCCACACGTGCCTACCTGGTTGGACCGAGTCTTTTGAAAATGGCCGGGCTGGGAACTTTTCTGGGAATGTTGCTTGGCAGCGGTCTGGCATTGCTGTTGGAAAAGAACGCCAACACCTTCCGCGACCCCAACGAAATCAGTTCACAACTGGGTGTGGCCATCTTGGCTCACGTCCCGTTCTTCCGCGGTAAGCGACGCAAGACCAAGAAGGGCGAAGTCGATCCCTACAAGACACTGTCGACCGATTTGGCGGTCGTTCACCAGCCGTCGTCGATCGCTGCCGAAGCCATCCGTTCCTTGCGGACCGCAGTATTCTTTGACACCAATTCGATCAGCGGCGGCAAGGTGATTCAGGTTACCAGCCCGTTGCCCGGCGACGGTAAAAGTACTGTGGCTTGTAATCTGGCCTGCTCAATCGCCCAAAGCGGCAAGCGTGTATTGGCGATCGATTGTGACCTGCGGCGGCCTCAACTGACCGATAACTTTGACAGTGACCACAAAGAGGGGCTGACCAACGTTCTGAACGGTCAATGCGACCCGCTTGATGCGGCTCATGCCACGCCGCTACCAAACCTGTCGATCATGCCCTGTGGTCCGATTCCATCCAATCCGGCGGAAGCCCTGTCGCTGCCGCTGATGAATGAGTTATTGAACTACCTGCGTGAACACTTCGACTACATCATTCTGGACACGCCGCCGTTATTGGTGGTGACCGACCCCAGCATCACGGCCAGCATGGCGGACGCGTTGATCCTGACGCTTCGTATTCGTCGCAAGAGCAAACCCAATGCACGCGAAGCACTGAACATCTTGAACGGTGTAGGAGCCAACGTCCTGGGGATCGTGATCAACAATTCCGACGAAGCTGGCAACAGCGATGGCTACCGCGGCTACGGTTACTACAAATACGGCAGCTACGGAGGACAATACTATCGCCGCAATGGCCAACCCTCGGGAACCAGCGTGCTGGTCAGTGGCAGCGCGTCGCTGCAACATTCACGCAACGGATCAAATGGGAAACCGCCAGCACCACACAAGAATGGCACCGCATCGGCAAAAGCGACCAAGCCCAAGTCGGCTAAAATCAAGGGATCCGGAACGTTGCTGGTTGATCCGCCGAATCACCGTCAAAAATCCGAGGGGCCGGCCGATTCGTCCGGCGGCACTCCTGATTTTGACGACTGATCTCGACTGACTTTTTCCTTTCTCTGACACCCATGATACGTGACAATGGCGACCGTTGATTCGACCGGCCAAGCGACGTCGATGCCAGCCGAATCACCGCAAGTTGATTTGACCGGTTCCGTCGAACAAGGTCCCAATCCGCTGTGGCGATGGTTTTGGCTAGGGCTGTTCTTGGCAACCGCTCCGTTACTGATTCCCTATTTCGTCAACTTGTGGGGCAATCCAACCTATCGCTATTTTCCGTTCGCAATCGCGGCGGTCGGCTGGTTGGCCTACACACGCAGCGACCAGCAATTCTATGCCCCACGCGGTTGGCTGAGTTGGGCCGCGATCGGGCTGGCGTTGTTCTTGGTTGTCGCGGGCACGATTTTTCAATTCAGTCTGTTTGCTGCGGTCGCGATGGTGTTGATCGCTGCAGCCATGCTGCACGCGATGCGAGGACCGGACGATGCCTCGCTGCTGATTCTGGTATTGCCGCTGGCGACGGTAGTGCAACTGTTGCGGTTTGATGCATTGCTGGTCCGATCGCTCCAGAACGTCACGACCTGGATGTCCAGTGTCCTCTTAGATGGAATCGGCTGGTTCGACAGCCTGCCATTTCTGAGTGGTTTTGCAGTGCCACATGCGGTTGCCAACAACATCATTCAGCTGTCCGATCGCGAGCTGTTCGTCGCCGAAGCCTGTAGCGGTATTCAATCTGTATTCACGCTGGGTTTTTTGGCGTGCCTGGTGATCGCCGTTCGCCGTCGACGATTTTGGATGACACCGATCTATTTGCTGATCGCTTGCATGCTGGCGGTGTTCGCCAACGTCATACGTGTCACCGTTGTTGCGCTGGCGGCCAGCTGGTACGAGATCGATCTGGCACACGGATGGTCGCACGACCTTTTGGGCTACATTGCACTGGCAGTGGCCGCAGCCTTTTTGCTGTCGTTCGATTTTTTGGTCGCCACCGTACTGCACCGAGTCCCTGAGGAATCAGAGTTCAATCCCGTCGTTGCGACTTGGAATTATTTTTCGCTGCAACCAGATGAGATGGACGGGAACCGCGGCAGCCAACGCAATCTGGCTGAACTGAGTGCTCGCGACAAGCAGAGCATGATTTTTCAGTTCACGCAAAAATTGATTCAAAACCGCACCGTTCAAGGCGCATTTGTCGGTGTGATGGGGTTGTTGTGCCTGGCGTCGCTGGCACAAGTGATTCTGTCTCGCAAGCCGGCTGACATGGTCCGTAGCGATAAAGCGTTGGTATACGATCCACCCGGGGATCTGCTGGATGATTCGCTAGACGAATTGACCGTCGTCGGTCACTCGTCCAATCGGGGATTCGAAAACCCGCGACTCGGTGCCAATTCGGACATCTGGGAATGCCAGTGGGACGGAATCACAGCACAGTTTGTACTCAGCCAGCCCTATCAAGGCTGGCATGAATTGTGTGACTGCTATGAACGATTGGATTGGATGTTGCTAGACCGTGACATTCAGTCACCGGAAGATTTCGAGCACCTGGAAATCACAGAGAATAGCTCCGACGCACTCAAATCGACCTATGTGGTCGCGCGTTTTAAACGACCGCCCAGTCAGCATGCTTACCTGTTATTTGCCGGAATCGGCAGCGATGGAACATTCGTGGATGCCCCAGATAGCTTTGCGGCGTTCACGCACAGAGTTTGGAATCGCATTGATACAACAGGCGTCTGGGATCAAAACGAAGTCATCATGTTGCAAATGTGGATTACATCGGCTGAAAAGATTCATCCCCGTCGGCTGCAAAAGTTGGAAGAAGAATTTGTAGCGGTGCGGGGCCGAATCGGCGCCGCAATCGCTGAAAACGCAGGTCGCTTGGTTCCACAGCAAGCATCCAATCATTCCAAACCTGTGTTTCAGCTGGTCGGGAAGAATGACCGGGTGGACGATCCTTCCGTATCCGCCAAGGAGGTGAACTGAGATGCATTTTTTAAGCCCGTTCACCTGGTTTCACTGGATCGGAGAATTTATCCGAGTTTGGTTCTTGGGGATCCCTTGGCGAGACGCGCCCAAAGCGATCCCTGCGATCATCTTGATGATCGTGTTGTTTACGACGGGATTCATCGCGTTCAATAACGGTGCCGGTTGGCGAAATCGACTGCTGGAAAAACAGTTGGACGTGTCGTTGGAGAGAGAGGATTATCCGACAGCAGAAATCGTGGTTCGTCGGCAATTGGAAGCCGACCCCAATAACCCAGATCTAATTTATCGGTTCGCTGGCATCCGAGAGGCTCAAGCGTTTACCGAAGAAGCGACGGTGTTGATGAAGCAGTTGATGCGTCGTCGTCACGTGCCCGCAGCGAAGTGGTTGTTGAGCTACGAATTCAAAGGCAAGCAATGGACGGCGCTGGATGAAGAACAGCGACAAGATTATGGGTTGTGCCTGCAATTGCTACATGAGAAAGAACCGGACAATCTTCCGGTGGTCAGAATGTATGCAGAGTACTTGTTGGCCAACCAACGCTACGCATCGGCCATTCCATTGCTGCTGCAGCTCTCCAAGTACGAGCCGATGTTAGGGCTGGAAGCCGCTCGTGTGGCACGCCAAATCGGAGAATTTGATGCCGCAAAGAAATATGCCCGCAATGCCATGGGGACGGTCGTTGAAATGGCAAAAGACGATCCGACCAATGCCAGGTTGGCGATGGCGGTAGCGCGCAATCAATTGTTCCTGGACGAACACTTGCAGGCTATTCACACGCTCAAAACCAGTGCCGGTGTAGCCAAGACGAAAGAAGACCGGAATATGTTGACTCAGGCGATCGGTGAAGCGATCGTTCAGTACATCAACAAAATCAATGTGTCGCCGTCGAACACCATCAAGCAGCGGCTTCGGATTTTCGAAATGTTGAATGTGGCGGTCAAGATTGCGCCCAACAACTCTAGCGTGATCAGCATGGTCGCCGATCACGTCTTGAACAGCCTGCAGGAAACGGATCAAGAGTTGGTTAGCGTTCGTGAAGCATTGATCAACGGCGCGGGAGAAGGCATCGCACATTTCATTCGCGGCACCGCCGCGCTGATGAAAGAAGACCAAAAGTTGGCAGAGCTGCATTTGGGATTGGCTGCCGAATTGATGCCGCGTAGCGGCGCGATCCTAAACAATCTGGCCGTCGCCTTGGCAATGCGCGAGAATCCAGATTTTGAGAAAGCGTTGCAGGTTTCGAGTGCTGCGATCGAGCAGGTCGGCGAGCCGACACCACATTTCTATGAAACCCGTGGGCAGATCTTGTTTCGGATGGGGCGACTGCGAGAAGCGATCCCCGATTTGGAACGCACGCTCGTCGAACCGAGCTTGGCTGGAAAATCCCACAGAATGCTAGCAGACTGTTACGACAAAGTCGGTGATACCGAATTGGCATCCTCCCACCGTCAAGCCGCAAATCAACTCGCCAAAGTAGCCCAGTAGTCCAGCAACCTGGCGCCAACCCAGTAGGCCAGGCGCAACCCGGCGCCACCAACCCAGTAGGCCAGGTGCAACCTGGCGCCACAGATCCCAGCGACAGGGTTATGAAGTTGCGTTGAGCGAAGCTGCATGATTCTCTCCAGGGAGAGTGAAGAGTTCGACGTCGCAATTTGTCGATCCATTTGAGTTGAAACGGCAGTTTAGCGCTGGCTTCAAAACTCACGCGGCGGATTACACCTATCCATTGCCGATCAGCTGAGCCATTTCCCGTAGGCTGCAAAGTCGACCTGAGTTACCAGACTCGCACAGTCCGGGAAAACGTCACATTGCGCAGTGTGCTGTCCGATCTGTTCCGATAGGTCATGCCATCACTCCAGCGGAAGCGACAGCAAATTGAATCGGATTTCAGTTTTTTTCGGATTGGATCGTCGACTTGTACTGCGTGTGTCGTCGTTACTGGCCGTCGGTACGATCGCACTGGTGCCGGGGTGTAGCCGCAAGTACTACCGTGTGCAAGCGGATCAAGACGTCGCGGCAATCTATCAGCAGAAGCGATGCGAAGAAAACTACACGCTGCCACCGCTGCCTGGAATTCAGGTGGATCCTCGATCACGGCTCTATGATCCCTCGCCGCCAGACTGTCCAGCGTTGCCGGTCCCGGTGCCACAATTGAATGATTACCAGTTGCCCCCGCTGGCAACGGGTGATCCGAGTGCGTCAATTGCGGCTGCACCCTCTGCCGATTCGCCAGCTGCTGAAATGCCGACCATCGAGATGCCCGCCGGCGATTCGGACATGGAATTAATCCCGGCGACCGAAGGCATCCCGGATGATCCCCAGATGTTGGAACTCAATCCGGCCGAACCAGCGCCGATTGAACCACTGCCGCAGGCACAGCAAGAGCTGCCACAGATTCAGCCGGTATCGGGGATCGAGCGATTGCCACCGGTTCACACGGATCTCGAACTGTCTCCTGAAAAGCTACAAACTGAGGCCAACGAGCCCGCGCAGTTGGCCGAACTGATTCGGTTCCAGGCCGATCAGGCAGGCGGCATTCTGGAGTCCGATGAAACGTCCGGGAGCACTGCGGCATCGGAGGATCAGGAATCCTCCGATGCCGATGGAACCGCAGCCGACGGACCCGCCACACAAAACGGGTTGCGGATCGTGCCGATTCCACAAGAGTATTGGGGACGATTGCCCGAATCCTGCGTTCCGCGGATGTTGGAGTTTGATTCGGTACAGCAAGAATTCTACCGTTCCTTCCCCAAGGACGGATCGGAGTTAGCAGCGAGCTTTCAAAGTGACGCGCCGCGTTTGACGCTGCCCAATATTGTGGAATTGGCGACTCTCAACAGCCGCGAATACCAGACTCAGAAAGAGCGTCTGTACCGCGTCGCATTGTCGTTGACGTTAGAACGCTACCAATACGTGTTGCGTCCGACCGCTCGCGGCAACGGAACCGATCTCAACTACTCTCACGTCCGTGTGGGCGGGACGACTATCAATGGATTAGGCATTCCCACGGAAGTTGCGGTACGAAAAACCACGGCCACTGCGGGCCAATTCTTGGCTCGTTTCGCCAACGAGGTGGTGTTGACGTTCAACGGGCCACAGGGATTCTCCGCCAATGTGGCTTCGGATCTGTTCTTTGAATTTCAGCAATCGATTTTTCAGCGCGACGTGGTCTTCGAGAACCTGACCCAAGCCGAGCGAGATGTGATCTATGCGGCGCGTGATTTAGTGCGTTATCGCCGTGGGATGTTTGTTGATTTGGCCAGTCGCTACTACCGGCTATTGCAAACCTACCGAAGTATCGAGATCAGTACGCAAGACTATTTCAGTAACCTGAGGGCATTTCTTCAAGGACGCGCGGAATATCTGCAGGCGGGGCGGATCCCGCGGCTGCAGGTGGACCAGTTCGAACAGAATGCCCTGCGCAGCCGCAGCTCGTTGGTCCGGAACTGTAATGATCTGGAGTCCGACCTGGATGGGTTGAAGTTGATGATCGGTTTGCAACCTGAAATGCCATTGAACATCAATTTGGATGAATTGGAGTCGTTGACCAATAGCGATGAACTGACGGTCACACGTCAGCTGGTCAGTCGAACGAAGCAAACCTTGCTGGATGCGTCTGAGAACCGATTGGACGATCGAGATGCAGCCGTCAACGGTGCGACAGTGTTGATCAATCGGCTGGCTGATTCATTGCGGATTCGACGGGAAATCGAAGGCAATCGACAAGCCACCGAGGACGAGTTGATGACCGAGCAGATTGGCCGTCGATTAGCGCTCTTAGAAGCTCGGCTTCAGGGGGACCAACTGGAAGCGATTCGGGATCGGGAACTGCAATCGGATCTGCCGCCGAGGCCGCTGATCCAATTTGCCCGGACGCTGGATTTGATCGAAGCACGGTTGCTGCAGTCTCAGCGGGCCCTGCAAACTCAAACTCCCGTAGGTTCCACAGCGGATCTCGAGCGAACACTGCAGGACTATCAAGACGAGTTGGCAGACTTGCGGCAGCAATGGGAGCAAACCATTGAAACACGTGAATTAGATCGATTGCCAGTTCTGGTTGGCCTAGCAAACAACCTGCTCGAGCGAACCGTTGCATTGGCGGGTGAAAGTGTCGGCGAATTGTTGCCGGCCGATGCCACCGAATTGGAAGCGTTAATCCTGCAGACGGTCAACGATGCGATCGAATTGGTCGACCGGGTGGAATCCAGTCAAGTCGGTGGTCTGGACGATGCCGAGATCGACGGTGATGAGGCAATGTTGTTGGCACTCTATCAACGCCTGGATTTAATGAACGTTCGCGGCGAATTGGCTGACGCACGCCGTCAGATCAAGTTGCGGGCGGACGACTTGCGTGCAATTCTGGACATTCGCGCTGCTCATGTGCTGCGAACCGACAGTGGGGCGAATCAGCCCTTTGACTTCACGTTTGATGACAGCACCACGCAACTCAGTCTGGCACTCGACACGCCGCTGAACCGGCGTCGTGAGCGGAACAACTATCGTTCGGCACTGATCAACTACAATGCGTCTCGGCGGGCATTGATCGAACAGGAAGACACGATCAAGTTCGGAGTCCGTAACGACCTGCGTCAGTTGCGTTTACGGCGAAACCAATACGAGATCGCGGTGGCTTCCGCTGCATTGGCGTATGAGCGAGTAGTCAGCACGCGGTTGCAATTGCAATTGGCGGTCGGCAATGTCGTCGCACGTGACTTTTTGGAGGCCCAGCAGGCCTACACGTCGGCGTTGAGTGCGGTGGCCAGCGAACACATCTCATTCATTCTCAGCCGAAT
This sequence comes from Stieleria tagensis, assembly GCF_024129865.1. GTDB lineage: Bacteria > Planctomycetota > Planctomycetia > Pirellulales > Pirellulaceae > Stieleria > Stieleria tagensis. The sequence goes on from NZ_JAMYFE010000158.1 coordinate 17,222, forward strand.
CGATTTGTTCCTGGACACCGAATCGATTCGATTGGATACCAATGGCTATTGGACCGGCACCACCGAGGAATCGTTGGCATTGCCACCGCGTCCGGACTTCTATGATGCCAACCCGAATCCCTACGGACGGCTGCCGGCATTCCTGCACTACAGCGAAGAAGTTCGACGCAATCATTAGTGATCTGTGACTGGCTCGTTTCAGTCCGATTGAAGAATCGTACGCCCTCAATCCCATCTTTACGCCAACGGCGTTCAATAG